>NZ_JADWYQ010000029.1 GCF_022414575.1 Streptomyces sp. MUM 178J
GCCCAGTTCGGCGCCGCAGGCGCGGTGGCAGGCCCGCCGGCCGACGCCGGCGCCGCAGGCCCGGCGGCCGCCCCCGGCTCGGCTTCGGCGGGAGGCTCCGGCCAGGCCCTCACCTGGCGCGGGGACGCCCCCGCGCACCCGGCGCCCGTCCCCGCGGACCCCGGCATGCTCCTCGCACTCGCCGCGGACGCCCTCGCCCCGCTCCTCCCCCAGCCCCTCGACCATGTCCTCCTCCAGGCGGACCTCACCGCCGTCGCGCCCGGCCCTCTGCAGCGGCCCCTCGCCGAGACCCTCTCCGTCCTCGCGGACGTGGAGTCGAAGGGCGGGGCAACGGTCTACCGCTTCACCCCCGGCTCCGTACGGCGTGCCCTGGACGCCGGAAAATCCGCGTCCGACCTGCATGCCTTCCTCGCCGCGCACTCCCGCACCCCCGTGCCGCAGCCGCTCAGCTACCTCATCGACGACGTGGCCCGCCGCCACGGCCATCTGCGCATCGGCGCGGCCGGAGCCTACGTACGCTGCGACGACGACGCGCTGCTCGGCGAGATCCTCGCCGACCGGCGCTCGGCGGGGCTGCGGCTGCGCCGCCTCGCCCCCACGGTGCTGGCCGCCCAGGCGGACCCGGCGGCGCTGCTCGAAGCGCTCCGCTCCATGGGATACGCCCCGGCCGCCGAGTCCGCGGAGGGCGATGTGCTGATCACCCGCGCCCATGCCCGCCGCACTCCGCCCCGCACCCCTCCCGCACCCGTCCCGGACGGCCCTCCCCTCCCGGACGACGCCCTGCTCACCTCGGCCGTACGGGCGATCAGGGCGGGCGACCTGGCGGCCACCGTCGTACGCAAACCGGCCCCCGAGCCGCAGCGGCCCCTCGGCACCGGCGAGCTGCCGCGCACCACCTCGGCCGAGACGCTGGCCACCGTGCAGGCGGCGGCGCTGATCGGCTCCGCCGTGTGGATCGGCTACGTCAACGCCGACGGTGCGGCCAGCCAGCGCGTGGTTGCGCCGGTCCGGGTGGAGGGCGGCTTCGTCACCGCGTACGACCACACCGCGGACGAGGTCCGCACCTTCGCACTGCACCGCATCACGGGCGTCGCGGAGCTCGCCGACGAGTCGTCATGAGTGGACGTGGCCCGTGAGGAGCATGGCGACGAGGACCACAGTGACCACAACGTAGAGGAGCGGGACGTACACCGCCGTCCACAGGCAGGCCAAGGCCCCGAGAAGGACGCGACGGGCGTGGTGGGCAGGGCCTCGGGGGCTGAGCCAGGCCCAGGCAAGAAGGGCGACGGGGACCAGATGGCCGAGCAGCCAGAAACTGGGCGTCCCCGGCCCGCGGAGGGGCTCGGAGCAGAGCCACGCCAGAGCGGCCGCCGCCAGGGTGCCGAGGAGGGGCGGCAGCCACCACGCGGTGGTGCGCGGGGCCGGCGCGGGGGCAGGGGCAGCGGGGTGCGAAGAAGGCATGCCGTCAGCGGATCATGCGACGCCCGGGGCCCGGCGCCGTGCGGATACTCATCCCCGGCTCCGTTCCGGCACCCATACGGCACACTGGACATTTGGCCGCGTCCCGGGGCCGTACCGGAAGGGTGCCACGTTGAATGGTCCGCTGATCGTCCAGAGCGACAAAACGCTCCTCCTCGAAGTCGACCACGAGCAGGCCGACGCCTGCCGCCGCGCCATCGCGCCCTTCGCGGAGCTGGAGCGCGCGCCGGAGCACATCCACACCTACCGGGTGACGCCGCTCGGCCTGTGGAACGCCCGGGCCGCGGGGCACGACGCCGAGCAGGTCGTCGACGCGCTCGTGGAGTTCTCGCGCTACCCCGTGCCGCACGCCCTGCTGGTGGACGTCGCCGAGACGATGGCCCGCTACGGGCGGCTGACGCTGGTCAAGCACCCGGCGCACGGGCTGGTGCTGAACACGACCGACCGGCCGGTGCTGGAGGAGATCCTCCGGTCGAAGAAGATCCAGCCGCTGGTCGGGGCCCGGCTCGACCCGGACACGGTCGTGGTGCACCCCTCGGAGCGCGGCCAGATCAAGCAGACCCTGCTGAAGCTGGGCTGGCCGGCCGAGGACCACGCCGGGTATGTGGACGGCGAGGCGCACCGCATCGAGCTGGAGGAGGCGGGCTGGGCGCTGCGCCCGTACCAGAAGCAGGCCGTCGAGGGCTTCTGGCACGGCGGCTCCGGCGTCGTGGTGCTGCCCTGCGGCGCGGGCAAGACGCTCGTCGGCGCGGGGGCGATGGCGCAGGCCAAGGCGACGACGCTGATCCTGGTCACCAACACCGTCTCGGCCCGCCAGTGGAAGCACGAGCTGGTGCGGCGGACGTCGCTCTCGGAGGACGAGATCGGCGAGTACAGCGGTACGAAGAAGGAGATCCGCCCGGTCACCATCGCCACGTACCAGGTGCTCACCACCAAGCGGAAGGGGATCTACCCCCATCTGGAGCTGTTCGACTCCCGCGACTGGGGCCTGATCGTCTACGACGAGGTGCATCTGCTGCCCGCGCCGGTCTTCAAGTTCACCGCCGATCTGCAGGCGCGGCGGCGGCTCGGTCTGACGGCGACGCTGGTCCGGGAGGACGGCCGGGAGTCGGACGTCTTCTCGCTGATCGGGCCGAAGCGGTTCGACGCCCCGTGGAAGGAGATCGAGGCGCAGGGCTATATCGCCCCGGCGAACTGCGTCGAGGTCCGGGTGAATCTGACCGACTCGGAGCGGCTGGCGTATGCGACGGCCGAACCTGAGGAGAAGTACCGCTTCTGTGCCACCACCGACACCAAGCGGAAGGTGACTCAGGCGCTGGTGGAGCGGCACCGGGGCGAGCAGACGCTGGTGATCGGCCAGTACATCGACCAGCTGGACGAGCTGGGCGAGCACCTCGACGCGCCGGTGATCAAGGGCGAGACGTCGAACGCGCAGCGGGAGAAGCTGTTCGACGCGTTCCGGGAGGGCGAGATCTCGGTGCTGGTGGTGTCGAAGGTGGCGAACTTCTCGATCGACCTGCCGGAGGCGACGGTCGCCATCCAGGTGTCGGGCACCTTCGGCTCGCGCCAGGAGGAGGCCCAGCGGCTGGGCCGGGTGCTGCGCCCCAAGGCGGACGGCCACATGGCGCACTTCTACTCGGTGGTGGCCAGGGACACGATCGACCAGGACTTCGCGGCTCACCGGCAGCGGTTCCTGGCGGAGCAGGGGTACGCATACCGGATCGCGGACGCGGACGACCTGCTGGCCGGCTGACGGGTCAGCGCCTCCGCACGCCCGCTTCCTCGGCGTACTCGCCGAGGACGGCGACGCTGAACACGGCGGCGGCGAAGACCTTCACGGCGCGCAGGGCGCTGTCCATCGGACGGTGGGCGGCGGGGGCCGCGGGTGCGGCTGCGGTGGTTTCGTTCATGTCTCCATGATGGTTTCCGGCCGCCGTGGCCACATCGCTCTGCGGACTGAACCGCGGCGGGCTGGTCGTACAACTCCAGGCATACGGCATCCCCTACGGGGAGGAGGCTCCGGCCCTCAGGGTCGTGCCGGCGGCCGGGGCGGCCGGGGCGGGGCGTCGGGCGTCCTCGAGTCGGGGAAAATCAGTCGCCCGTGTGTCGCCCGCTGACTAGAATCGCCGCTCTTGCCCGCGCCCACGGCCGCCCGCTTCGGCCCCGGGGAGCGCTGCCGTCCGGACGGAAACCGGCGGCTTTTCGATGTGACCGTACGTCCCGTACCTCCCCCGAAAGGCCGTCGCCGTGTCCGCCACGCCCACAACCGACCCCCTGGCCCTTGAGCGCGCCCATCTTGCCGCGTCACGCACCGCGTTGCGCACCATGCGCGAGGACGTCGAGGCGATGGACATCCGAGATGTCACCGCGAACTGGGTCAACGCGGCGGTGCTTCAGAAGCAGATCGAGGCACGCGTCGCGGCGCTCGCGGATCTGAGGCACACCCCCCTGTTCTTCGGCCGTCTCGACTATCTGGAGACGGCGCAGGAGGGCCAGCGCTTCTACGTCGGACGCCGTCATGTGCACGACGCGGACGGCGATCCGATGGTGGTCGACTGGCGTGCGCCGGTCTCCCGGCCGTTCTACCGTGCGTCGCGGAAGGACCCGATGCACATCGGGCTGCGGCGGCGGTTCGGCTACACGGGCGGCGACCTCACCGCGTACGAGGACGAGCATCTGACCGACCCGGACGAGCAGGAGCGCACGAGTCGGCTGCTCCAGGCGGAGATCGAGCGGCCGCGTGTCGGCCCCATGCGGGACATCGTGGCGACGATCCAGCCCGAGCAGGACGAGATCGTACGGTCGGGTCTCGCGGGCACGGTGTGCGTGCAGGGCGGCCCCGGCACCGGGAAGACGGCTGTGGGACTGCACCGGGTGGCGTATCTGCTGTATGCGCACCGGGAGCGGCTGGCCCGCACCGGCACGCTGGTGATCGGCCCGAACCGCTCCTTCCTCCACTACATCGAGCAGGTCCTGCCCGCCCTGGGCGAGCTTGAGGTCCGGCAGGCGACCGTCGACGAACTGGTCGGGACGCATGTGGAGGTGCGCGGGACGGACACCGCGCCGGCGGGCCTGGTCAAGGGCGATGCGCGGATGGCGGAGGTGCTGCGGCGGGCGGTCCGGTCTTATGTCACCGTCCCGGCGGAGCCGGTGGTGGTGGTGCGCGGGTCCCGGCGGTGGCGGGTTCCGGCGTATGAACTCCAGGAGATCGTGACCGAGTTGCTGGACCGCGACATCCGGTACGGGGCCGCCCGCGACGCACTGCCGCAGCGCATCGCCCACGCGGTACTGGTGCGCATGGAGCAGGCGGGCGAGGCCCCGGACGACCGGGTGCAGGACGCGGTGGCGCGCAACGCGGCGGTGAAGGCTGCGGTCAAGGAGGTGTGGCCGCCGGTCGATCCGGCGAAGCTGGTGCTGCGGCTGCTGTCGGACCCCGCCTTCCTCGCCGTGCACGCGGACGGCGTGCTGGATCCCGAGGAGCAGGCGGCGATCCTGTGGGCGAAGCCGCCGCGGAGCGTGCGGTCGGCGCGGTGGTCGGCCGCCGACGCGGTGCTGGTCGACGAGGCCGCGGACCTGGTGTCGCGTACGCCGTCGCTGGGCCATGTGGTCCTGGACGAGGCGCAGGACCTGTCCCCGATGCAGTACCGGGCGGTGGGCCGCCGCTGCACCACGGGCTCCGCGACGGTCCTGGGCGACCTGGCGCAGGGCACCACCCCCTGGGCGACGCGCAGTTGGGCGGAGGCGCTGGCGCATCTCGGCAAGCCGGAGGCGGCAGTCGAGGAGCTGACGGCGGGCTTCCGCGTGCCGCGCGAGGTGATCGCCTACGCCTCGCGGCTGCTGCCCCACATGTCGCCGGGCCTGGCCGAGGTCCGCTCGGTGCGCGAGTCGCCCGGCTCCCTGGAGGTGCGCCCGGCGGACGGCGACGCGGATGTGGTCGCCGCGTGCGCCGAGTCGCTGCGCCACCAGGGCTCCATCGGCCTGATCGCCGCGGACGCCCGCGTACCGGCGCTGGCCGAGGCCCTCGCCGGCGCGGGCCTGCCGCATCTCGCTCCCGGCGACGAGACCACGCCCGACTGCCGGCTGACCCTGGTGCCCGCGTCGCTGGCAAAGGGCCTGGAGTACGACCATGTGGTCCTCGACGACCCGGCTGCCATCGTCGCGGCCGAACCGGATGAACGAACCGGGCTGCGCCGTCTGTATGTGGCGCTGACCCGCGCGGTGTCGGGGCTGACGGTGCTGCACTCCGCGGCGCTGCCGCCCCAATTGTGCAAGTCGACCACCCCGTAGCCTGCCGATCGGCAAGGGAGGGACCTCAGCCGTGCGACGCCGCGTTCGACCGGCGCCCGTGCCGTGGGCAGCGCTTCGGCTGACGGCTCGCCGGGCTGGCGTGAGGCCGCGGCCTGGAGGTCGTCCGAGGGGCGTCGTCGCCCAGGGGCCGGCTCCCGTGCAGGCGTGTGCGTGAGCGCTGCTGCTCGGTGACAGTCCCGGGGCGCAGCTGCCTCAGGGGGCCTCGAGAGCGGGCTGATCTTCATCGACGATCGATATGAGCATGACGGCCGCCGCCTTCAGATCCACCCGCCATTGCCCGGGTGGATTCAGCGGCGCGAACCCGTCGACAGCCATATAAGCTGCGGCGATTCCATGGGAAGCAGCGCGGATTCTTGAGGCCGAGGCATGAGGGCGGTGCCGGCGGAGAATGTGCTCGACTGCACGGAGGAACTGCTCGAAGCACTCCACGAGCGGCTCGCGCATGCCGGGATGGGAGTCCGCCGCGGACACCAGCGCCTGATATGCGAGGAAAAGATCGGCGTCACTCGCCCGTTCGGACAGGAAAAGCTTGTCGATCAGATCCGCTGGCGCACCCGTTGCGCCGAGTGCGATTTCGAGCTCTCGTGTTTCTTGCGTGAAACGATCTGCTACGTAGTGAGTCAGCGACTCGATCATCTGCTCACGGTTTCCCAGGTAATGCCGCAACAGGGGGCGCTTGACCCCCGCCTCGTCGGAGATGCGCTCTTGGGTGGCGCCTTCCAGGCCAAATCGCGCAACGCATCGGACGTACGCTGCAAGAATCTCCTGGGAGCGCTGCGCTCGCATGCTCGGTCGCGGCATAACCGCATTCTAAGGGGCTGTCACGATGACCGCGGCACGCCCGACGGCACCCTCGCGCCGGGCGTGCCGCGGTCCCGCAGCGACTGTGACCGCGACTGCCGGGCTGCCGTGCGCCGACGGCGCCGACGCGCGGCAGCGCCGCCGACGACGAGCTAAACGGTCGGCGGATTGCGGGGAGCTCTCGGCTGCGGCCCCCGGTCGGCCGCAGGCCGGGACGCAGGGACGCCGGGACGCCGGGACTGAGAAAGCTGTCCACGACGCTTACTCGGCCCAGGTCAGCCCACCAAGACCGGCAGTCGCGAAGGCTCCACACCGGATTGATTGTCAATGTTGACAATCAACTCTGTGCGTGGATACCGTGCGGCTCAGCGCGCAGCACCCAGCGCGCTGTTCACCATCGACAGGAGATGGACGCATGGCGTATCCCAGCTCACCGGACGCCTCCGGCGACACAGTCCGGCGGCTGTCGGTCGGATCACGGGCCGTCAACTACGCGGCGTTCGCAGCGCTCGTCGTGACGACCTGGCTCGGCTACCAATTTCTCTGGGGCTTGCTCTTCATATGGTGGATAGCACCGTCCTTGCGGACAGGCAGAGCTTTCCTCGTCGCAGAAGTAAACCGCCACGAAGATGCTTTCCTCTTCTGGCTGATCGTCATTCTGTTCGCAGCTCTTGGCGGCTTGATGGTCGGCGCTGACGCGTTCCCCGCCCTTAACAATTACGTATGACCGCGATCCTGTGAAGAAACGCCCCCCGCACATCATTTCCAGGCAAATTAGGGAAGCTGCCACGCAGCACCCCCCCCGGGGCGATTTAGGCGACCAAAGCGAAAGGGGTCCTCACAATGAGCCGTATGTACCACGAACTGCCGGTCGATGCGTACACGTCATGGGAGTGGTATCAACGCGAACAGGACCGCATATTCTCTCGTGTATGGCGTTATGCAGGGTTTGCGGAGGATATATCAGAGCCAGGACAGTATATTTCCGTCCAAGCCGGCGCGAACAACATCCTCATCGTGATGGGCCGCGATCACCGCTTGCGCGCTTTTCACAACATCTGCCGCCACCGAGGCACCCAGCTTCTCCGTGCTACCGGAAAGGCGCAGCGGGCTGTCACATGCCCCTACCACGACTGGACATACGACCTCGAGGGCTGCCTCATCGCAGTTCCGAACGCCGAGCGAGAGTATCCGTCCGGCATTGACAAGTCACAGCTGGGATTGAAGGCGGCATCCGTCGACATTTGGCGAGGAATGCTGTTCGTCCATCCGGACCCTCCGGAGCGGTCTCCGTCTCTGGCGGAATGGTTCGGCGCCGTGGATCCACACCTGGGACCAGTGCAGCCCGCAGAGCTGACTGAGATCCCCGCTCAGCGGACATCAATGGAAGTGAAGGCCAACTGGAAAATCCTCGTTGAGAACTACGTAGATGTCTACCATCTTTCACATCTGCACTCGGCAACGCTTGACATGTATGACCACGCGAAGGCGGAATACGGATGGCATGGTTCGCACTATGCGTTCTGGGAACCTTTGGTCGCCATGGATGGAGACCGCCACGACAATGGCGGGCGAGGTGGCTCCGGCGATCACGGCGCCTGGGTTCCCATGCTGTTCCCTGGAATCGGATTCGCGACAAGTGATTCCGAATGGTCGACTTACATCATCACGCCGCTCGCCCCTGATCTCACCCGCGTCGAGAGTCGCACCAAGCGCGTGTCGAAATCGACCTGGAACTCGCTGTGGAGCGAATGGCCGTCAACTCGAGGCCGACCCGAAGGCCAGAAGGCAAAAGTAGGCAAAAAAGAGGCAGAAGGTCGCGACGATCCGCTGGCCAGCGGCAACTTCATCGCCGAAGACAACTATGTGTGTGAGCAGCAACAGAAGTCGATGACCAGCCCCTTTTTCGAGGTCGGCCCAGCGGCCCAGGGGGAAAGCCCCGTGGTCAACCATCAACGCGTGGTTCTTAGCTTCCTCAAGTAGTCAAACAGATGCCATGCGCCGCACAAGCGCTGCCATCTGTGGGGCCGTCGACGGAGAACACGAGAGTCGGTCCACGACGCGACCCATTACACGGCGGGAGAATCCCATCAATGTCGCTGACTTTGCACAGTTTGACAGTCGCCGATGCCCGTCCTGAGATCGGCGGCGAAGCCAAGTCGATTGAGTTCGACATTCCACCGGCCCTCGGCGCGGAGTTCAACTGGAAGGCCGGGCAGCATGTGACGATTTCTGTCCATCTAAAGGGACGAGAGTACCGACGGAGTTATTCGATCACAAACCCACCGGGCGAGTCGTTGAGGGTGACTGTCAAACGCGTTCGGAATGGCATGGTGTCGAACCATCTCGTTGACCTCCTTCAAACGGGTGACCACGTCGATGTGACCAGGCCCTACGGCGAATTCATACTGCAGCCTGCACCGCAGGGCCAGCGCACACACTACTTCTTCGGGGCCGGCAGCGGCATAACCCCGCTCTACGCCATGGCGCGGACGGTGCTGCGCGATGAACCTTTCTCGTATGCGCACCTGATCCTTGGCAACACTGACAGACAGCGAATCCTCTTCTACGAAGAAGCGCAGAGACTGCACCGCCGGCACTCCAACCGCTGCACCGTGCGCCACATTCTCTCGTCTCCACGTTTTCTTGACGGAGCGGCCGCATGGAGAAAGGGACGAATAGATCTCGACGCGCTGAAGTCGCTTTTCTCTGAAACGCCTCCTGTCGCGCAAGATGTGCACTACTGGATCTGCGGACCGGCTTCCATGAACGACGACCTCTCCCGTGCCCTCGGCATGCTTGACGTCCCGGGCTCCCGAATCCACAGCGAGAGCTACGGGTACGCGACGCCCCATGCGATCGATGTGGCCGGCGTGGACTCCACAGGCTCTGTGACCCTCGATGGGCACCGCACCGCTCTCGCCGTGTCGGCACAGCAGACCCTTCTCCAGGCCGCCCGGCAAGCCGGCCTGCAGCCGCCGTTCAGTTGCGAATCGGGGGTCTGTGGAGCCTGCCGAGCACGCCTGCACAGCGGAGAGGCACACCACCGACGGCAGATGGCGCTGGATGAGCGTGACGTGGCCAGGGGATACGTCCTCACGTGTCAAGCAGTGCCGGCCTCCCCTGCGTTCGACCTGACGTACGACGTCTAGACTCCACGCCCCAGCCGTTCCGCGCCGGGAACGGGTCCGGGTGGTCGGCGCCCTCGACGGCCGGCCCGGAGCGGGAAGCGGTGGCTCAGGCCGGGCTCCTGGACCAGCGCCGTGGCGCCGGCATCTCCTTGCGGGAACCCGGACACGCTCGGCGCCGGGCTCCCGGCCGGAGTCCGGCGGTCCTGCGTTCCGCTAGCCGTCCAGCGCCCGACGCCAGTCCGCGACCGCCGCCGGGGCGACGCCCGACGACCAGCCGTCCGGCCGCGCCGCGCCGCCGATGTGGAAGGCGTCGACGCCCGCGGCGCGAAGCGCGGGCACATGCTCCAGCCGGAGGCCGCCGCCCACGAGGATCTGCGGCTCGTATCCGGGCTCGCCCCGCCGCGCGGCCTCCGCGAGCAGCGTGGGCAGCCCCGCGTCGACGCCTTCCGGCGCACCCGCGGTCAGATAGGTGTCGAGCCACGGGGTGTCGGCGAGCCGCTTGCGCAGGGCGTCCCGGTCCGCCGCGTGGTCGATCGCGCGGTGGAAGGTCCACCGGCAGCCCTCGACCGCCGCGGTCAAGCGCTCCACCGCGGTCAGGTCCGGCTGGCCGTCCTCCTCCAGGAAGCCGAGGACGAACTCCTCCGCACCCTCCCCGCGGAGTTCCTCGGCGGCCCGGACCAGTGCCTGAAGCCCCTGCGGGCCGCCCGCGGCGAAACCGTCGTGCAGCCGGAGCATCACGCGCAGCGGGATGTCGACGGCCGCGCGGATGCGCGAGAACGTCTCCCGGGACGGCGTCAGTCCGTCCGCCGCCATATCGGTGACCAGCTCAAGCCGGTCCGCCCCTCCCGCCTGCGCGGCGACCGCGTCCTCCGCGTCGAGAGCGATCACCTCCAGGACCGCACGGTTGCTCATGGCACCCCATTCCTCCAGAAGACCAAACAGGTCTAGTCCAATACACCACCCTAATGCGCCCGAGGTCCGGCAGCAGCCGATGCGGCGGACGACCGCATGGATCGCGACTTGCGCCATATACCACTGGGGGGTATACCTGAAGACAGAGAGCCATACCCCCTAGGGGTACACACATCGGGAGGGACCATGCCTCGGACCGAACTCACCATCGGCGGCATGACCTGCGCCTCCTGCGCCGCCCGCATAGAGAGGAAGCTGAACCGCATCGACGGCGTGGAAGCGACGGTCAACTACGCCACCGAGAAGGCGCAGGTGCACTTCCACAGCGGCGCGGACGTCTCCGTGAACGACCTGATCGCAGCGGTCGAGGCGACGGGGTACACGGCGCAGCCGCCGACGGGGGCGACTGCGGACGGCGACCATGACGGCCGAGAGGGGGACGACGGGCTCACCGATCTGCGCCGTCGGCTGGTCCTCGCCGTCGTGCTCTCCGTCCCCGTGATCGCGCTGTCGATGGTCCCCGCCCTCCAGTTCCCGTACTGGCAGCAGGTCTCACTCGTCCTCGCCACACCGGTCGTCGGCTACGCGGGCGCGCCCTTCCACCGCGCCGCCTGGACCAACCTCCGCCATCGCGCCGCGACGATGGACACGCTGATCTCGCTCGGCACCTCGGCCGCCTACGCATGGTCCGTATGGAGCCTGGTCACCGGCGGGCACATCTATCTGGAGGCCGCCGCCGGAGTCACCGCGTTCGTGCTCGCCGGGCGCTATGCCGAGGCACGCTCCAAGCGGAAGGCCGGCGCGGCGCTGCGGGCGCTGATGGAACTCGGGGCCAAGGAGGTCACGGTGCTGCGCGACGACGGCCGGGAACAGACCGTTCCCGCCGCCGACGTGCGCGTCGGCGACCTCTTCCTGGTACGCCCCGGTGAGAAGATCGCCACCGACGGAACGGTCGTCGAGGGGGCGTCGGCCCTCGACGCCTCGATGCTCACCGGAGAGTCCGTCCCCGTGGAGGTCGTCGCCGGAGACCCCGTCACCGGAGCGACCCTCAACGCCGGGGGCCGACTCGTCGTCCGCGCCACCCGCGTCGGGGCGGACACCCAGCTCGCCCGGATGGCGAAGCTCGTCGAGGACGCCCAGAACGGCAAGGCCGCTGCCCAGCGCCTCGCCGACCGGATCTCCGCCGTGTTCGTCCCGGCCGTGCTGCTGCTCTCGCTCGCGACGCTCACCGGCTGGCTGCTGGCGACCGGCGACGCCGCGGCCGCGTTCACCGCTGCCGTGGCCGTGCTGATCATCGCCTGCCCATGCGCCCTGGGGCTGGCCACGCCCACCGCCCTGATGGTCGGCACCGGCCGCGGCGCGCAGCTCGGCATTCTGATCAAGGGCCCGGAGGTCCTGGAGAACACCCGCAGGGCCGACACGATCGTCCTCGACAAGACCGGCACCGTCACCACCGGCACGATGGCCCTGCTCGCCGTCCACCCGGCCGACGGCGTGGACGAGATGGAGACCCTGCGACTGGCGGGGGCTCTGGAGCACGCCTCAGAGCACCCCGTCGCCCGCGCGATCGCGGCGGCGGCGATGCGGCGCACGGACGGGTTGCCTGCGGTGGAGGACTTCGCCAACGTCCCCGGCCGCGGCGTCCAGGGCGTCGTCGACGGCCATGCCGTCCTCGCCGGCCGTGAAAGCCTGCTCGCCGACTGGGCCATCCGGCTTCCGGAGGAGCTCGTGCGGGCCGCCTCCGCCGCGGAGGCCGCCGGCAGCACGGCGATCTGCGTGGCCTGGGACGGCGAGGCGCGCGCCGTGCTGGAGGTGGCGGACTCCGTGAAGGACAGCAGCGCGGACGCGGTCGCCCGGCTGCGCGCGCTGGGGCTCCGGCCGATCCTGCTGACCGGCGACAACAAGGCGGTCGCCGAGACCGTCGCGGCGGCGGTCGGCATCGACACGGAGGACGTCATCGCCGAGGTGCTGCCCGAGGACAAGGCCGCCGTCGTCCGGCGGTTGCAGAGCGAGGGCCGTACGGTCGCAATGGCGGGCGACGGCGTCAACGACGCGGCGGCGCTGGCGACCGCGGACCTGGGGCTCGCCATGGGCACGGGCACGGACGCGGCGATGGAGGCGGGCGACCTCACCCTCGTCCGCGGCGACCTCCGCGCGGCAGCCGACGCCATCCGCCTCTCCCGCCGGACCCTGGCCACCATCAAGGGCAACCTCTTCTGGGCCTTCGCGTACAACGTCGCCGCCCTGCCGCTCGCCGCGGCGGGCCTCCTCACTCCGATGATCGCGGGCGCGGCGATGGCGTTCTCCTCGGTCTTCGTGGTCGCCAACTCCCTCCGCCTGCGCGGCTTCTCCCCTGCCTCCGGCGCGCGAAGCTGAGGCCCGCGTCCGGACGACTGCCGTCATCTGCCCGTTCGCCGAAGAGCGCGCCCGCCCCGGAGACCTCGGGGCGGGCGCGCTGCTGCGGTCGACTGCCGTCACATCTTCTTCGACAGGTAGTACGCATCCCGCACATCGGGATCCGACGTCAAAAAGAAGAGCGTCAATTCACCGGCCTTGTTCTTGGTGACGCCCAGATCCCAGGAAGCCTTCTCCGGGGGAGGAGACGTCCTCGCAGCCGCCTCGGTCGGCAGTGGAGACGGCGACGGCGCCTGCGCCCCCACTGCGGTGTCCTCGGCAGAGCGGCGGCTCACGTCGACGTGCACGACATAACCGGAACCCACCGTGTTACCGCCTTTGTAGCGGCCGGGCTCGGACAGAGACCAGCTACCCGAACCGGTCATCCGCCACTCGTCGTCGAACCTGAACTCCTGACCGTCCAGGTTCAAAACCTCGGCCGTCCCACCCTGACGCAGAGTGAGCAAGCTTCCCGCCCACCCCTCCCAGGTCCCGTGGAGGTCGGCCCCTTCCATGGTCTGGGCCTTGTCCGCTTCCAGAATCGGGTCGGCGGAGATGAAAACCCTCTGCGCCAATCCGGATACGTGCCACCATTTCGCCACTACAGGCCCAAGGCCCGTCTGCCGCCACGGCTCGTACCGCATGTCCGGGCAGCGCCCGCGCCGCACTCGCTAGAGTCACCCCATGACCGCCACCACCCCCCGGGACCTCCGGCGCCGCTGGGCGCGGGCGCTCGTCGCCGCGCGCGGTGGGGCGGCGGAGCCCGATCCGACGCCGTATGCGGACAATCTGCTGGACCGCTGGGGCGAGCCGCAGCGCAGGTACCACACCACCGAGCATCTCGTCGCCGTCCTGGACCGGGTGGACACCCTCGCCCCGTACGCCCAAGACCCCCAACTGGTGCGGCTGGCCGCGTGGTTCCACGACGCCGTCTACCACCCCGAGCGTTCCGAGAACGAGGAGCGCTCCGCCAGGCTGGCCGAACGGGCCCTGCCGGAGGCCGGGGTGAGCCCCGAGGCAACCGCCGAGGTGGCCCGGCTGGTGCGGCTGACGGTCACCCATGCCGCCGTGGAGGGCGACGCCAACGGGGCGGTGCTGTGCGACGCCGACCTCGCGGTGCTCGCCTCCGGCCCGGAGGAGTACGCCGCCTACGCCTCCGCCGTACGCGAGGAGTACCGGTTTGTCCCGGACGATGCGTTCCGCGCCGGCCGCGCCGCCGTGCTGCGGCAACTGCTCGACCTGCCGCAGCTGTTCCGCACGCCGTACGGCAGGAGCCGGTGGGAGCCGCCCGCCCGCGCCAATCTCACCGCCGAGTTGGCGGAGCTCACGGAATCCACCGCGGGGGAATGATCGAAAAGTCGGGTGTGCTCCTGACTGTCATGCCTGACCCCTCGATCGACCGGTACCAGCAGCAGCCTGCAGGCCCGCATCGCCGGCGCATACCCCCTTGCCGTTCTATGTGCCGGGTCTCTCCGTCTTCGCCCTTGGGCGTCGGCCAGGCGGTGGGTGCGCCGGCGCCCACGTACGAGGTGCTCTTCGCCTCCCGGGTCGTGAGCGCGCCGGCCTGCGCCGGGTTCTGGGCCGTCGGCGCGGCGGGCGCGGGCGCGATCGCGCCCGCGGTCGCGCCCTTCGACGCACGCGACCGTGCCATGGCGGTCTGAGCGTCGACCGGGCCGGGACAGCCGGAACGGCCGGGGCAGGGGGCCGGGTGCGGACCCACGGGCGAGCGGCCCGGTCGGCGGCGGGTCGGCCCGCCGCCCGTCAGGCCGCGTCACGGCCCGGGGCGCCTGGCCGCCCCGGTCACATCATTCCGCCGCGCCCCTTCCGCCTCCGCAGCCCCGCCTTCGTCAGCAGCCTCACCACATCGCGGCTGGACACCTCCACCGCCCCGGCCGTGACCGCGTCCGGGTAGCGGTCCGCGGGCAGGTCGTAGTGGTCGCGGTGGAAAGCCCTGGGCGGGCAGCCGATGGAAGCGGCGAAGGAGTGCAGTTCCTCGAAGGACACATCGCTGATCAGGTGCGACCACATCCGGCCGTGGCCCGGCCAGGTCGGCGGATCGATGTAGACCGTCATCTCAGGCCGCCCACCGGCGCCACGACGACCCCGGCCTGCCCGCACACCCAGTGCGGATCGGGCCCCAGTTCCGGCTCCACGTCCAGGGCGTGGGGGTCGCCCGCGTCGCACACCGGGCACAGCGGCCACCGGCCGTACCGCTCCAACAGCGCGTCCTGGACGTCCTGGGCGACGAGACCGGCTACATACGGGGTGCCCTCCGGCCACTGCTCCACCCACCAGCGGCGGTGGGTGACCGCGTCCTCGACCAGTGAGACGACGGCCGAGTCGGCCACGTCGCGCGCGGCCAGGTCGGCCAGGACCAGGGCGCGGGCGGAGTGGAGTGCCTGCTCCAGGGGTGGCGGGGTGCTCACGTCGTCCATGCCGCCATTGTGTCCGAGCCCCTCCGGGAACGCCGACCGCAGGGTGGCGGGAGGCTGACGGGAGGGTTGACGGCGCAGAGCGCCGAAAATATCTTTCAGGAGTGACCCATGACGTGAAGGAAATTTTCACGGCCTCCGCGGAACACGGCGACGCGGGCGGGCCGCCGCCCGTCCGGCTGGACACTCCCCCCGCCCCCGCGGCCCTCGCGGCCAAGATCCGCACCCTCGCCCCCTCCATGACCCGCTCCATGCAGCGCGTCGCCGAGGCCGTGGCGGACGACCCGGCCGGCTGCGCGGCGCTCACGGTCACCGGCCTCGCCGAGCTGACCGGCACCAGCGAGGCCACCGTGGTGCGCACCGCCCGCCTCCTGGGCTATCCGGGCTACCGCGACCTGCGCCTCGCCCTCGCCGGGCTCGCCGCCCACATGCAGTCGGGCGTCGCCCCCTCGGTCACCGCCGACATCCGCGTGGACGACCCGATCGCCGACGTGGTCGCCAAGCTGGCGTACGACGAGCAGCAGACCCTCGCGGACACGGCGGCCGGGCTCGACACCGGGCAGCTGAGCGCGGCCGTCACCGCCGCCGCGACCGCGCGCCGCATCGACATCTACGGCGTCGGCGCCTCGGCGCTCGTCGGCGCGGACCTGGCGCAGAAGCTGCTGCGCATCGGGCTGGTCGCGCATGCGCACGCGGATCCGCACCTCGCCGTCACGGGCGCGGTGCAGCTGCGCTCCGGGGACGTCGCCGTGGCCATCACCCACTCCGGTTCGACGGGCGATGTGATCGAGCCGCTGCGCGTGGCGTTCGAGCGGGGCGCGACGACGATCGCGATCACGGGGCGTCCGGACGGTCCGGTGGCGCAGTACGCCGACCAGGTGCTGACCACGTCCACCGCGCGCGAGACCGAACTGCGTCCCGCCGCGATGTCGTCGCGCACCGGCCAGCTGCTCGTCGTCGACTGTCTGTTCATCGGGGTGGCGCAGCGTACGTACGAGTCGGCGGCGCCCGCGCTGGCGGCGTCGTACGAGGCCCTGGCCCACCGGCACAGCCCGCGTACGGCCGCCGTACCGCGCGACCGCGCCGAACCGCGCTGACGCGCCGGGCCCGGTTCGGCGGCGTCCCGCCCCGTCCGCCAAGCGTCCTCGTCCGGCAGCCTCCCGCCCCGTCCGGCGAGCGTGCTCGTCCGGCAGCCTCCAGCCCCGTCCGGCGAGCGTCCTCGTCCGGCAGCCTCCAGCCCCGTCCGGCAAGCGTCCCCCGTCCGCCGCCCCGTCCGCACCGCCAGAAAGCCGCACACCATGACCCCCACGCCCGCCCATGGAGAACTCCGCGCCGAGCTGGCCATGCTCGCCACCGAGGAGTTCCGGCCCGAGCTGGCGGAGATCGACCGGCTCCCCACCCTCGACATCGCGCGGATCATGAACGGCGAGGACCGGTCCGTGCCGTCCGCCGTCGCCGGAGAACTGCCGCGCATCGCCGCGGCGATCGACGCCATCGCGGGGCGGATGGCCCGCGGGGGCAGGCTGGTCTACGCGGGAGCGGGCACGCCGGGACGGCTCGGGGTGCTGGACGCCAGCGAGTGCCCTCCGACGTTCAACACCGGCCCCGGCCAGGTCGTCGGGCTGGTCGCGGGCGGCCGCGAGGCGCTGGTCACGGCGGTGGAGGGCGCGGAGGACAGCAAGGACCTGGCGGCCGGCGACCTGGACGCCCTCGCGCTGGCCGCGGACGACACGGTGGTCGGCGTCTCCGCCTCCGGCCGCACTCCGTACGCCGTCGGCGCGGTCGAACACGCCCGTGGGCGCGGGGCGCTGACCGTCGGTCTGTCGTGCAATGCGAACAGCGCGCTGGGCGCGGCCGCAGATCACGCCATCGAGGTGGTGGTGGGCCCAGAGCTGCTGACCGGCTCCACCCGGCTGAAGGCCGGCACGGCGCAGAAGCTGGTGCTCAACATGGTGTCGACGATCACCATGATCCGCCTCGGCAAGACCTATGGAAACCTCATGGTCGATGTGCGCGCCTCCAACGAGAAACTGCGCGCGCGGTCGCACCGTATCGTCGCGCTGGCCACAGGCGCGTCGGACGACGAGATCGAGGCGGCGCTGTCCGCCGCGGACGGCGAGGTGAAGCAGGCGATCCTCACGATCCTCGCGACGGTGGACGCGGCGACGGCGGACGAGCTGCTGACGCGGTGCGGAGGGCACCTGCGAGCTGCGCTGCGGGCCGCGAACGGGTGACCGCCCCTTCCCCGCAGCCGGGGGCTCCGCCCCGGCCGGGCCGCAGAGGGGAGGCGCCCTCGGCGCGCCGCAGCATGCCGTACGGCTCCCGCCGCGCAGGCGGTGTGGCGACCGAGGAGCGCACCGCGGCCGAGGACGGCCGACCGGGCTATCGGGCTGTGGCTGCGCCACTGCAGACGAGTCAGCCGGGGAACGCGGCTGTGTCGATCTCCATGCCGAAAGGCTCTGCAGGAGGTAGCAGGAGGTAGCAGGAGGTACTCGACGCGCCGCTGCTTGTGGGCGTCTCGGACCGGAGGGGTCGACTGTGCGGGCTCCGGGCCTCGTCGCGAGGCCCGGAGCCGTCAGATCAGGCGCTCTCGGTCGGCAGGCCCGCCTCCACCCAGTCCTGTATGCCCTCCCGGTACTTGCGGACGTTGGTGTAGCCGAGCGCCGTGAGCCGGTCGGCGACCTGGCCGCTGTTGGGGCAGGCGGGGTTGGAGCAGTACGTGACGATCAGGGCGTCCCGGTCGGGCAGCAGCGCCGCCGCCTGCCCGTCGACGTCGCCCGGGACGATCGGCACGGCGCCCGGCAGGTGCTGCTTCGCGTAGTACTCGCCGCCTAGGGCGTCGACGACGGTCACGGTGCCCGCCTTTACCGCCGCGGCCAGCTCGTTTCGGGTGATCAGTGCGGTCATGTCACTGC
This sequence comes from Streptomyces sp. MUM 178J, assembly GCF_022414575.1. Taxonomy (GTDB): domain Bacteria; phylum Actinomycetota; class Actinomycetes; order Streptomycetales; family Streptomycetaceae; genus Streptomyces; species Streptomyces chengmaiensis. Next base: position 18,373 of record NZ_JADWYQ010000029.1, read on the forward strand.
CTCCAAGGAATCCGGACTATAGTCCTCTTGTGGCTCAGAACAGTAACGGACCGCAGTCCGATTCCGCAACGCCCCTGGAACTGCTGCGCACCCCGCCCCCGAAGGAACGCGCCGACGCGGCCCGCAACCGGGCCGCCGTACTCGAAGCCGCCGCGCGGCTCTTCGCGGAACACGGCGTCGAGGCGGTGTCCATGGACCAGATCGCGGCGGCCGCGGGCGTCGGAAAGGGCACGCTGTTCCGCCGCTTCGGCGACAAGTCGGGGCTCGCCGTCGCCCTGCTGGACTCCCGCGAGCAGGCGCTCCAGGAGTCGGTCCTGCACGGGCCGCCCCCGCTGGGCCCGGGAGCCGCGGCCCACGACCGGCTGACCGCGTTCCTCGACGCCTATGTCGACTACCTGATGGAGCATCTGCCGCTGGTCCGGATGTCCGAGACCGCGAGCCCCGGCGCCCGCTACCGGATCGGTGCGTACCGCTTCTGGCACCGCCATCTGGCGATCCTGCTGGCTCAGACCCCAGACCCCGACGCCGCCGCGCACACCCTGCTCGCCGCCCTCGCGGCCGAGCATGTCGCCGCGCTCCTCCCAGAACTGGGCGAGACCCGCCTCCGCGCCGCCACCCTCCGCCTCGCCCGCGCAGCGCTCGCCACGCCCTGAGCCCGAGTTCCGCCGCCCACCCCGGCACGCCGATCCAGCAGCACTTTCAGCGCGGCCGGCTCCTTGCGGTTCGCCCGCCGCATCGCCGACACGGGCTGTTCGGAGGCGTTCGCCGTGTCCGGCACACCAGAACCCCGGTGGCCGTGGTACTCGGAGGGCATGCTCAGAGGAGTCCGCGCCCGCGTTCTGCCCACCTCCCAGCGCCGCTCCCTGGACGAACTGGCACAGGACCTGGACCTGTCGGCCGGGGACACCAGGGCGAAGCGCTCGGCCTTCTGGACGATGCTGACCCTTTCCTCGGTCATCGCGTCCGGCGGGGTGCTCACCGACTCGACGGCCACCGTGATCGGGGCGATGATCATCGCCCCGCTGTCGACGCCGATCATGGGCATCGCCCTGGGTTCGGTGCAGCGCCGCAGAATCGGAGCGGCCAGAATCGTGCTCCTCGCCTGTCTGCTGGTGATCGCGGCCGGAATGCTGTTCTCCCAAGGACTCCCCAGCGACTACGACCTGCTGTCGAACAATCAGATCGCCTCGCGGACGTCACCGGGGCTGATGGACCTGATCGCCGCCCTGGCGACGGGTTTCGCCGGCGCGGTGGCACTGGCCCGGCGCGACGTGGCCGCCGTGCTGCCCGGGGTCGCGATCGCCATCTCCCTCGTCCCTCCCCTGGTGGTGGCCGGGGTGTGCCTGGGACATCTGGCGTGGTGGCTGGCGCTGGGCGCACTGGTGCTGTTCGTGTCGAACTTCTTCGCCCTGGTCTTCGGCGGCATGGTGGTCTTCGCCACCCTCGGCTACGGCGCCGAGGCCGACAAGACCGCCGGGAGGCCCGCCCGCAGGGCGTACGTCGCCATGTCCATGCTGTTCGCCGTCGTCTTCGTGCCGCTGACCGCCAACACCGCGTTCACTCTGCTGATCAACGCCTGGACCGGCCACGCGAAGGTCGCGGCGCAACAGTGGCTCGCGAACGAGCCGGACGCCTCCGTCACCAGCGTCGACGCGGTGTCGCAGACGCTGTACATCCATGTCCGCACCCCCGGGGACCTCCCACCGGTGCAGGGTCTGCTCGACCGTCTCGAAGGGGAGATCCCGAACGGCGTTCCCATCGTGGTGGATGCGACGCGCGGCCGGCGCATCGAAGCTGGGACAGTCGGCGACTGAGCCCCGCACCCGCGACCCGGTCGCGGCGCCCGGTCACGTCGGGACTCCCCGCCGCGTCCCGTGAGCACCACGCAGACCCCTCGCCCCCTCGGCATCACAGCCAACCCCGACAGGCCCAAGGCCTACGCCCCCGAGGAGCCCGCGACAATACCTTTCGACCCGTTTGCAAGTTCTCGCCACTCCGTTTGAGTGACTACCTTGAGTGACGATGATGGCTCTTGTTGTCATCGACTCTGGAGGGGACGTCATGACAGAACGGTCAGGACGGACAGGAACAGCGACACGAACCGAGCCGAGCCAATCCACCGGACGACCGAACCGATCGACCGGACCAACCCGACCAATCGAGCCCACCGAGCAACAGATCGCCAAGGCCCTGCAGGACGCGCCGCCCATCGTGCTCGCGCCCGGGCCCAAGGAGGCGACGAGTCAGATCCCGTTGCCGCCCGACGATATGTGGGACCTGCCGGGAGGAACCGCCTGGGTCTACTACGGCGCAGGGCACGACCGGCTGACCAGGCCCGTAATCATGGCCGACGGGTTTCACGTCGGGCCGAGTGACCTGGAGTTCGCCTGGGAGGTGCTGGAGTTCGGGGCGTATCCCTTCCTCGGCGAGCTGCGCCGCCGCGGGCGCGATGTGGTGATCGTCGGGTTCCATGAACGCAGCGCGTCGATTCTGGACAACTCACGCACCGTGCAGGCCGCGATTCTTCAGGCCGTCGAGGAGCGCAGCGGCGGCACTCAGCTCGCGGTCGGCGGGTTCAGCATGGGCGGGCTGATCGCCCGGCATGCGCTGGCCAAGCTGGAGAGCCTGCGCATCGATCATCAGACGGCGCTCTACTGGTCGTATGACAGTCCCCACCGCGGGGCGTGGATTCCCCTCTCCCTTCAGGCCTTCGCGCACTACACCAGGCGGCTGGACCGCCGGTTCTCCGACCAGATCAACAGCCCGGCCTCGCGCGAACTGCTGTGGCGGCATATCGACGAGTGGGACGCCCCGCCGGGCCAGGCCGACGACCGCAAGGCGTTCCTCGCGGAGATGCGGGAGATCGGCGAGTGGCCGAGCATCCCCCGGCTGATCGGCGTGGCCAACGGCGTGTCGTCCGGCCGGGGCGAGCCGGTGGAGCCGGGCGCCGTGGCGTTCCAGGGCCGGGGCCTGTCGCTGGTCGGCACCCGGCTGTACGCACAGCAGGCCGGCCACTGCCCGCCGGCCGCCCAGCTGCGCGTGGTGAGCATGGAGAAGCCGGAGGTGCGGACCTGCGGGCTGCCCGAGATCGACGGCGCGCCCGGCGGGATGCTCGACGGCTTCGGGATTCTGGCCGACGAGTTGAACAAGCTCCCCGCGTTCTTCGGGTTCCGCTCCGACGCCCGGATCCGCGCACACTGCTTCGTGCCGGCGGTCAGCGCCGTCGCCGTACGGGATCTGGACCGCACGGAGGATCTGTATGTGGACATCGGAGCGCTGGACCCGGGCGAGAGCGAGCTCGACGAGTTCAAGCTCGCCTCCCAGAACGAGGAGCACACGCTGATGACCGAGGAGCTGGGCTCCTGGATCATCGAGCGGCTGCCCTGATCAGCAGCACCCCCAGCAGCACTACCGATCGGTGGACGTCTCCACCGGCTGTCCGGCCTTCCGCGGGGTGCTCTGCCAGCACTCCACCCCCGTCAGGCCGGGCAGCCGGTCCACGGTGAAGACCGGGTCGACGCCCGTGCGTCGCTGTGCCTGGTAGTCGCTGAGCAGCCGGAAGGCGATCGCGGACAGCGGCAGGATGGCCAGCAGGTTGATCAGTGCCATGACGCCCATGAAGACGTCGGCGAGATTCCATACGACGCTGACGGAGCCCAGCGCGCCGAGGACGACCGTCACCAGCACCAGCACCCGGTAGGAGGGCAGCACCCAGCGCTTGCGGGTCATGAACTCGATGTTGGACTCGCCGTAGTAGTAGTTCCCGATCAGGGTCGAGAAGCAGAGCATAAAGACGACGGCGGTCAGGACGTGCCCGGCCCAGTCGCCCAGTGTGGCTTGCAGGGCGGACTGGGTGAGGTCCGCGCCCTGGCGGCCCGAGAGCGAGGGGTTGCTGGTCAGGATGATGAACGCGGTCATCGAGCAGATCAGCAGCGTGTCGAAGAAGACGCCGAGCGACTGCACCAGACCCTGCTTGACCGGGTGGGAGACATTGGCGGTGGCGCTGGCGTTGGGCGCGGAGCCGAGGCCGGCCTCATTGGAGAACATGCCGCGCCGGATGCCGTTCTGGATCGCCGCGCCGATCGCTCCGCCCGCGACCTCCCGGACTCCGAAGGCGCCGCCGACGATGTCGGCGAAGACCCGCGGCACATCAGCGATGTTGAGGACGACCACGACCAGGCCGAGCACCAGGTAGAGGACGGCCATGAAAGGCACCAGCAGCTGGGTGACCGAGGCGATGCGGCGTACGCCGCCGAAGATGACCAGGCCGAGCAGCGCCGCGACGGCTACACCGGTCACCGGGGCGAACCAGTTCTCCTGGCCGCCCCCGAAGGACGTCCCGGCGACGGAGACGATGGTGTTGGACTGCACCGCGTTGAAGACGAAGCCGAAGGTCAGCGTGATGACCACGGCGAAGAGGAGACCGAGCCAGCGCTTCCCGAGGGCCCGGTGCATGTAGTACGCGGGGCCGCCGCGAAAGGCGCCCCCCTCTCCGCGGACCTTGTAGAGCTGGGCGAGCGCCGACTCGACGAACGCGGAGGCCGCGCCGATGAGGGCCATGACCCACATCCAGAACACCGCGCCCGCGCCGCCGAGTGTGATGGCGGCGGCGACGCCCGCGATGTTTCCGGTGCCGACGCGGGCGGCGGCGGAGATGGTGAACGCGCCGAAGGAGGAGACGGCCTTCTTGCCGTCGGCTCCCTGGACCGGCCTGTCCTTCAGCACCCGGAACATCTCCGGCAGCAGCCGGATCTGCACGCCCTTGGAGCGCAGGGTGAAGTACAGTCCCGCGCCCACGACGAGCGGGATCAGAAGGTAGGTCCAGAAGACGTCGTTGACGTCGACGATCAAGGAGTCAAGCGTGTCCATTGCGTACTGCGTCCTCGTGCAGGCCCGGATGCGGGGGAGTTAACGGCAGGCCTACAAGAGGCTCACAGCAGGCTACCCGCGCCTCTTGACCTTCAAAACAGAGGAAAGTGGTGCGCAATCTCACAGCAACGAAGGCCGAAAGATCTGCGTCCCATGAGCGCGCAGCATGCGACGTGGGTCTTGGTATGCACCAGAACGCGGTGCGAAGCGCCCGTATACAACGCCCGCCGCAGCGCCCGCACACGGGGGAGGGTCCAGGACACGCGCCGAGGGCGGCACCCCTCCGGCAGGAGGAGTGCCGCCCTCGGTCAGCTTCCGGACTTGCGTCCGAGCCGTACGCCGTCAGGCGCGGTCGGCTCAGAAGTCCATGTCACCGCCCGGCATGCCGCCGCCGGCCGGCGCAGCGGCCTTCTCCGGCTTGTCGGCGATGACGGCCTCGGTGGTGAGGAACAGCGCGGCGATGGAGGCGGCGTTCTGCAGGGCAGAGCGGGTCACCTTCGCCGGGTCGATGATGCCCTCGGCGATCATGTCGACGTACTCGCCGGTCGCGGCGTTCAGGCCGTGACCCGGGGTCAGGTTCCGCACCTTCTCCACGATCACGCCGCCCTCGAGGCCGGCGTTGACGGAGATCTGCTTCAGCGGGGCCTCCAGGGCCAGCTTCACAGCGGCGGCGCCGGTCGCCTCGTCACCGTCGAGCTCAAGCTTCTCGAAGACCTGGGAGGCCTGCAGCAGGGCCACGCCGCCGCCGGCGACGATGCCCTCCTCGACGGCCGCCTTGGCGTTGCGCACGGCGTCCTCGATGCGGTGCTTGCGCTCCTTGAGCTCCACCTCGGTCGCGGCGCCGGCCTTGATGACGGCCACGCCGCCGGCCAGCTTGGCGAGACGCTCCTGGAGCTTCTCGCGGTCGTAGTCGGAGTCCGACTGCTCGATCTCGGCGCGGATCTGGTTGACGCGGCCCGCGACCTGCTCGCTGTCACCGGCGCCGTCGACGATGGTGGTCTCGTCCTTGGTGATGACGACCTTGCGGGCGCGGCCCAGCAGGTCCAGGCCGGCGTTCTCGAGCTTGAGGCCGACCTCCTCGGAGACGACCGTGCCGCCCGTGAGGATGGCGATGTCGTTCAGCATGGCCTTGCGGCGGTCGCCGAAGCCCGGGGCCTTGACGGCAACGGACTTGAAAGTGCCGCGGATCTTGTTGACGACCAGCGTGGACAGGGCCTCGCCCTCGACGTCCTCGGCGATGATCAGCAGCGGCTTGCCGGACTGCATGACCTTCTCCAGCAGCGGAAGGAGGTCCTTCACATTGCTGACCTTGGAGTTGACGATCAGGATGTACGGGTCCTCGAGGGAGGCCTCCATACGCTCCATGTCGGTGGCGAAGTACGCCGAGATGTAGCCCTTGTCGAAGCGCATGCCCTCGGTGAGCTCCAGCTCCAGACCGAAGGTCTGGGACTCCTCGACGGTGATGACGCCTTCCTTGCCGACCTTGTCCATGGCCTCGGCGATCAGCTCACCGATCTGGGTGTCGGCGGCGGAGATGGAGGCGGTGGAGGCGATCTGCTCCTTGGTCTCGACCTCCTTGGCCTGGTCGAGCAGCGCGCCGGAGACGGCCTCGACGGCCTTCTCGATGCCGCGCTTCAGGGCCATCGGGTTGGCGCCGGCGGCGACGTTGCGCAGACCCTCGCGAACGAGCGCCTGGGCGAGGACGGTCGCGGTGGTCGTGCCGTCGCCTGCGACGTCGTCCGTCTTCTTGGCGACTTCCTTGACCAGCTCGGCGCCGATCTTCTCGTACGGGTCCTCGAGCTCGATCTCCTTGGCGATGGAGACGCCGTCGTTGGTGATCGTGGGGGCGCCCCACTTCTTCTCGAGGACGACGTTGCGGCCCTTGGGGCCAAGGGTGACCTTGACGGCGTCGGCGAGCTGGTTCATCCCGCGCTCGAGACCGCGCCGTGCCTCCTCGTCGAACGCGATGATCTTGGCCATGTGAAGTGGTCCTCCCGGACATCGGGGTGGCAAGCTCCAGGACCGCGCTGGCGCCCGCGACGGACGGCCTGCACTCCGGGTGGTTCCTTGCCCCACCCGGCCTGCGGCCTCACCGACCCGGTCCCTGTAGCACTCTCACTCGCAGAGTGCTAACGCCCAATGATTAGCACTCGACCCGAGAGAGTGCAAGCGGCTTTGAGAAAGCCTCGGCAAGGGGTGTCGGCCGGCGGGGGCGCCCCCGGGACGCCTCCCCGTCCGGGGCGCGCGGGCGGCCGGGCACGCGCGGGCAGCCGACGCCCGGACGCATACGAGGGGCCCGCGTCCCTCCTCGGATGCGGGCCCCTCGTACGTCAGTCAGTGCGTGCGTGAGCGGTCGATCGCGCCTGGATTCAGGCGGTTACCTTGACCATGTCCGCCTGCGGCCCCTTCTGGCCCTGCGAGATCTCGAATTCGACCCGCTGACCCTCTTCAAGGGTGCGGTACCCATCCATCTGGATCGCGCTGTAGTGGACGAAAACATCCGCACCACCGTCGACCGCGATGAAGCCGTACCCCTTCTCCGCGTTGAACCACTTGACGGTGCCCTGAGCCATGCCTAACTCCCCTATTACTGGCCCTTGCACGGGACCGCACTTCGCGGGCCCGGGTCAGACCTCGTCCCCGACAGGAGGGACGTGCGCCGGAACGCGTCGACCGCGGCTGAATGTATCTGTCCAACTGCCGTCTGCAACAGGTCAATCGGACGAGAAATCTGAGCACACCCGAACGGAAAATTCATGCGAATTACGTGAATTACGGGGCAAGTCGGGCCCGACAAAGCGCTCTTACCAGGACAATTCGATCGAACACTTTGGCTGTTTCTTGTCGCGCCAGGGCGCAATCTCATATGCGACCGGCACAAGCGGTGGAGCGGGCTACCCCGACTCTATCGCGCTCAACCATGCAGAATTGCCCCCTCCGCTTCTTGCGGAGGGGGCAATTCGTCAATGAATCAGCAGCCGCCCGCGACCGCCGGGATGATCGACACTCCCGCGCCGTCCGGCGTCGCCGTCTCAAGGCCCTGCTCGAAACGCACGTCGTCGTCGTTGACGTAGACGTTGACGAAGCGGCGCAGCTGCCCCTGGTCGTCCAGGACGCGGGCGGCGATCCCCTTGTGGGTCTTCTCCAGGTCCGCGATGACGTCGGCCAGGGTGGCGCCCTCGGCCGTGACCTCGGCCTGGCCGCCGGTGTATGTACGGAGGATGGTGGGGATGCGGACGTTGACGCTCATGGGGTGCGTGCCTTCCTCGGGGTAAGGGGGGGGGAAGTCTTCAGTCGGCAGCCAGGCCGGCGGCGCGGAACGCGTCCAGGCTCGGGCGGATCGTCGCGGTCGGGCCGGTCGTCGGGGCGACCGCGTCCAGGGTCTTGAGGCCGTCGCCCGTGTTGACGACGACCGTCGTCAGCGCCGGGTCGATGACGCCCGCCTCGATCAGCTTCTTCGCCACGCCGAGGGTCGTGCCGCCCGCGGTCTCGGTGAAGATGCCCTCCGTACGGGCCAGCAGTTTGATCGCGTCCACGATCTGCTCGTCGGTGACGTCCTCCACCGCGCCGCCCGTGCGGCGGGCGATGTCCAGGACATAGGGGCCGTCGGCCGGGTTGCCGATGGCCAGCGACTTGGCGATGGTGTCCGGCTTCTGGGGCCGTACGACGTCATGCCCGGCCTTGAAGGCCGCCGCCACCGGGGAGCAGCCTTCCGCCTGCGCACCGAAGATCTTGTACGGCTTGTCCTCGACGAGACCGAGCTTGATCAGCTCCTGCAGCCCCTTGTCGATTTTCGTGAGCTGGGAGCCGGAGGCGATCGGGATCACGATCTGGTCGGGCAGCCGCCAGCCGAGCTGCTCGCAGATCTCGTAGGCGAGCGTCTTGGAGCCCTCGGCGTAGTACGGGCGGAGATTGACGTTGACGAAGCCCCAGCCCTCCCCGATCGGGTCGCCGATGAGCTCCGAGCAGAAGCGGTTGACGTCGTCGTAGGTGCCCTCGATGCCGACGAGGTCGCCGCCGTAGACCGCGGCCATGACGACCTTGCCCTGCTCCAGGTCGTGCGGGATGAAGACGCAGGAGCGGAAGCCGGCGCGGGCGGCGGCGGCGCCGACGGCGCCCGCGAGGTTGCCGGTGGAGGAGCAGGACAGGGTGGTGAAGCCGAAGGCGCGCGCTGCCTCGACGGCGATGGCGACCACGCGGTCCTTGAAGGAGTGGGTCGGGTTGCCGGAGTCGTCCTTGACGTACAGACCGCCGGTGACGCCCAGCTCACGGGCGAGGTTGTCGGCCTTGACCAGCTCGGTGAAACCGGGGTTCAGATTGGGCTTGCCGGCCACGTCGGCGGGGACGGGCAGCAGCGGGGCATAGCGCCAGATGCTGTTCGGGCCGGACTCGATGCGCCGGCGCAGTTCCTCGGGGCCGCCTTCGGGCAGGTCGTACGCGACTTCGAGCGGGCCGAAACAGCTCGCGCAGGCGAAGACCGGGCCGAGGGGGGACTTCTCTCCGCACTCACGACAGGAGAGCGCCGCGGCGGGGCCGAGGTTCACTGATGTGCCGGCGGGGGTGTTCGCAGTGTTGTCAACCGTCTGCACAGCCATTAGGCGAGGCCCTTTCTCCTCATCTTCCTCACGGCGCTTGTTCGCCGGGAGACGGAATTGGCACCGTCCCCACCGTGACCTCGCGGTCGGCGGGAGGGTTGCCGGGGCTTCAACGGGCCGTATCCCTCTGCCCCTCTGGATGAGCGGTATGTGGTTGTCGGCGCGGTGACCCCGACATGCGACGGTCATGCGCGTTGTTCAAGACTGTAACCGAAGGCCCGGACAGTTGAGACAGCCGTCCGAACCGCGAGATGGATCACACGAGCGAGATTCAAGGGAGACGCGTCCGTGCTCGAAGAGGTGGAGCGCTGGCTGGCCCGCCGGTCCTGGTCGGCCGCCGACCGTCCGCTTGACCTGCTGCTCTCCGCAAAGCGTGCGGCCAGACCCGCGCCGACGGTGAGCGTCGTCCTCCCTGCGCTGAACGAGGAGGAGACGGTCGGCGGGATCGTCTCGGTGATCCGCCGCGAGCTGATGGAGGCCGCGCCGCTCGTCGACGAACTGGTGGTCGTCGACTCGGGCTCGACCGACCGCACCGCCGAGGCGGCCGCGGCGGCCGGGGCGCGCGTGGTGCACCGGGACGCGATCCTGCCGCGAATACCGGCGCTGCCGGGCAAGGGGGAGGTGCTGTGGCGCTCGCTGCTTGCGACCTCCGGCGACATCGTCTGCTTCGTCGACGCGGACCTCAGGGACTTCTCCGCCGACTTCGTCTCCGGGATCGTCGGACCGCTGCTGACGGAACCGGACGTGCAGTTCGTCAAGGCGATGTACGACCGTCCGCTGGGTGAGACGCGGGGCCAGGGCGGCCGGGTGACCGAGCTGGTGGCCCGTCCGCTGCTGAATCTGCACTGGCCGCAGCTGGCGGGGTTCGTCCAGCCGCTGGGCGGGGAGTACGCGGCGCGCCGCTCACTGCTGGAGCGGCTGCCGTTCCCGGTGGGGTACGGGGTGGAGCTGGGGCTGCTCGTCGATGCGCTGCACACCGTGGGCCTGGATGCGCTGGCGCAGGTGGACGTGGGCGAGCGCAAGCACCGGCACCAGGACGGGCAGGCGCTGGGCCGGATGGCCGCGGCGATCTACCGCACGGCCCAGCTGAGGCTGTCGCGCGGGCATCTGGTGCGGCCGTCGCTGACGCAGTTCGAGCGGGGCGAGTCGGGGTTCACTCCGCGGACGTATGCGGTGGACACCGAGGAACGGCCGCCGATGCGCGAGATCGGCGAGTACGCGGCGCGCCACGCGGCATGAGCCGGAATCAGCTGTTCTTTTTGTCTACATTTCCTACTTATGGGAGTGCATAAGTGGTGGAAGCGACTGACGACGGTCGCGCTGGCTCTCGCCGCCCCCGCCGCCCTCGTCTGCATGGACGCCGGGGCGGCGGCCGCGGCCGGGCGCGGCCGGCTGGCCGACGCCGGGGGCGCCGCTGAGCGGCTGTGGCTGCTGGGCGGCGTCGCACTGAGTCTGACCGCGGCCGGAGTGGTGGCGATCGCGGCGGCACGCGGCCGGGATCACCGCTGAGGGGCGCGGACGCGCCAGAGGGCCGCACGCACGTTTGAGGGAATGTGCAAGGGGCTAGGTACCGGCACATGGCAGCCATTGCTACCGAACGCGCGTTTGAAGTACTGGTCGCGTCCAACCGCGGCCCGGTGTCCTACACGGTGCGCGAGGACGGCTCGCTCGACGCACACCGGGGCGGCGGCGGCCTGGTCTCGGGCCTCTCGGCGATCGGGCCCGAGATACAGCCGCTGTGGGTGTGCGCGGCGCTGAGCGACGGCGACCGGGAGGCGGTGCGGCGCACAGTGTCGGAGCCGGGCGTCCGGATGCTGGACATCGACGCCCATGTCCACTTCGACGCCTACAACGGCATCGCCAACTCGGTGCTCTGGTTCCTCCACCACATGCTCTACCAGACACCGCTCGAACCGGTCTTCGACGCGGAGTTCCGGCGTCAGTGGGGCGCCTACGAGTCCTACAACCGCGCCTTCGCCGAGGCGCTGGCGGCGCAGGCGGCCGAGCGCGCAGCGGTGCTGGTGCAGGACTACCACCTGGCGCTGACGCCCGGGATGCTGCGGGAGCTCCGGCCGGATCTGCGGATCGGGCACTTCTCGCACACGCCGTGGGCGCCGCCCGAATACTTCCGGATGCTGCCGGACGACATCGCGGAACAGCTGGTCCGCGGGATGCTGGGGGCGGACCGGCTGGGATTCCTCACCTGGCGGTGGGCGTCGACGTTCATGAAGTGCGCGGAAGGCGTGGCGGACGATGTGCGGGCGGTCTTCCCGCCCGGCGGGGAGGGGCGGAGCCTGCTCGAACACGGGGCGGGCGCGGGCCACACGGAAGGCGGTCTGCGTCGCGAGACGGACATCTCGGTGTACGGGCTGGGCGCGGACGCCGACTTTCTGCGCCGCCGCGCCCATGAGCCGGATGTCGCCGACCGCATGGCCGCCCTGCGGGAACAGGTCGGCCCCGGCCGCAAGACGATCGTCCGAGTTGACCGGACGGAGCTGTCCAAGAACATCGTGCGGGGCCTGCTGGCGTACCGCACCCTCCTGGAGGAGCGCCCCGAGTGGCGCGGCCACGTCGTCCACCTCGCCTTCGCGTACCCCTCGCGGCAGGACCTCGCCGTCTACCGGGACTACACGGCGGAGGTCCAGCGGCTGGCCGACGAGATCAACGCGGTGTTCGGGACGCCGGGCTGGACGCCGGTCGTCCTCCATGTGAAGGACGACTTCGCCCGCTCCCTGGCGGCGTACCGCATGGCCGACGTGGCCCTGGTGAACCCCGTCAGGGACGGCATGAACCTCGTCGCCAAGGAGATCCCCGTCGTCTCGGACGACGGCTGCGCGCTGGTGCTGTCGCGGGAGGCCGGGGCCTACGAGGAGTTGCACGAGGACGCCCTGCCGGTGAACCCCTACGACGTGACCGCGACGGCGGACGCGCTGCACCGCGCCCTGACCATGCCGGCGGGCGAGCGCGCGGAACGCACGAAGCGGCTGGCGGCGGGGGCGACGGCGATGGGGCCGCGGAAGTGGTTCCTGACGCAGCTGGAGGCCCTGCGGGCGGGCTGACCCGAACCTGAGGCTCCGCCCCGGACCCCGTGCGGGGGCTCCGCCCCGGACCCCCGCTCCTCAAACGCCGGAGGGGCTGCATTTCCGGCTCCACGCCCCAAACACCGACGAGGCCGGAACGTACCGCCCCCACGCCCCAAACACCCGAGGGGCTGGACTTCCAGCCCCCACGCCCCCAACCAACCCCGGCTACCTCGAAGGGGCCCAAGAGGCTGGTTCCTCACACCCCCGACGGGCTGGACACTCCACCCCGTTGGGGGCGCCTCTGGGGTACCCCCCGGATGGAGTCCGGGGAAGGTAGCCAGGAGAGTTCGAGGCCACCGTCGAAGGCCGCGCCGGGATCGGGCGGCGCGAAGCCGCCGCCCCCGTGGGGCGCGGGGCGGCAGCCCCGCAGCCCCTCCCCCGGAGGGGTCCGGGGGCTTGCCCCGGGTTTCGGGAAGGGGCGGGATCGGGGAAACGTCAGAGCTGCTCCGCCAACGACGCCAGGAACTCGACCACCGCCGACGGCCCCCGCAGCACCAGGTCCGCGCGGGCGGCAAGCTCGGGCGCCTCGGCGCTGGCGCTGCAGACCAAAAGGCCCGGGACTCCCTCCTCGCGAAGGGCGTCGACCGCGGCGAAGGCGGGCAGATCTCCGAGGTCGTCGCCCGCGTACAGCACCGCCTCCGCCCCCGTTCCGCGGACATGGTCGCCCAGCGCCTTGCCCTTGTCCGTGCCGGGCGGGCGCAGCTCCAGGACCATGCGGCCCGGTTCGAGGACGAGGCCGTGGCGGGCGGCGAGCAGGGCGAGGGGGTCCCGCAGGGCGGCGAAGGCGGCCTGCGGGTCGTCGGCGCGACGGGTGTGGACTGCGACGGCGTGCCCCTTCTCCTCGATCCAGATGCCCGGCGGGGCGTCGATCTGGTCGAGGTAGCCGGGGAGTTCACCGCGTGCGGCGGTGACTCCGGGGTGCGGGGCCGGGGCGTGGACCTCGCCGCTGACGGCGTCCCAGCGCTCCGCGCCGTAATGGCCGAGGACGACCAGGTGGTCCAGGCCCCTCACACCCGCGAAGCCGCCGTAGCGGACGGCGACCTCCGCCGGCCGGCCGGTGATCACGGCGACGGAGGCGACCTTGGGGGCGAGCACGGCGAGGGCGGGGACGGCCCGGGGGTGGGCGCGGGCCTGTTCGGGGTCCGGCACGATCTCGGCGAGGGTGCCGTCGAAGTCGAGGGCGACCGCGGTCCGCGCGGGCCGGGCGAGGATCGCGGTCAGGCCCTCACGCCCGGCCTGCGTGGACGGCGTCGGCAGCGGACCCGTGTAGGCGTGCGGGGAGCTCTCCATGACTGTGACCCTAGCGGCGACATCGGCGGCGACGCGCCGCCTCAGCGCTGACCGCGGCGGGAATCCCTGAGTCTGCGCAGCCGGTTGACCGTGACCGGGTCGCAGGCAAGCGCCCGCTCGTCGTCCAGGAGGGCGTTGAGGAGCTGGTAGTAGCGGACGGGCGAGAGGCCGAGCCGCTCCCGGACGGCCCGCTCCTTCGCGCCGGGCCCGGACCAGGAGCGGCGCTCCATGGCGAGCACGGCGCGGTCCCGTTCCGAGAGGCCGCCGTCGCCTGTGGGGGCGGCCCGGGAGGCCGCCTCGTGCGCGGCTGCGGGGACGGCCCTCGAGGGGCCCGCGGCGACGTCCGCGACAGCACCCTCGGGGCCGTCCCCGGCGGCTTCCGCCAAGCCGTCCCCGGTTGCCCCCATGGGGATGTTCGCGGCGGCGTCCTCGGGGACGCCCGAGGCGGCGCCCTCGGGACCGTCCGCGACAACCCCCGCGGAACCATCCGAGGTGAAGCCCTCAGGGACGCCCGCGGCGGCTTGCCCCAGGCCGTCCCAGACTGCCCCCACGGGGACGCCCGAGGTGAAGCCCTCGGGACCGTTCACGGTTGCCCTCTCGGGGACGTCCGCGGCAGCGCCCACGGGGACGTCGTCCTCGGCATCGGCGGTCATACGGGCCAGCCTATCCGTCGCTCGACGCCCGCCCGGCCGGCCGACCGGCTACTCCGCCTGCTCCGCGACCTCCGCCTCCCGCCCTATCCGCCCGAGGACGGCCGCGGGGTTGCCGCCCGGCTGCACGGCCTTGCCGATGGTCGTCTTGATGCTCTCGCTGACCTTCGCCCATGACGTCTTGCCGACGGGCGGCAGCACCGAGGACGGCAGCTCCTTCAGGAACGGCTGCAGCTCCTTGTGCGCGGCGTTCTGCTCCATCGCCTCGGAGGCGGAGACGGTGACCGGCAGCAGATCGTTGTCCCCTGCGAACCTCAGTACGTTCTCGTCGCTGAAGACGAAGTCGAGGAACGCGCCGACCTCCTTGCGGTGACCGTTCTGCTTGAAGCCCATGATCCAGTCGGCGACGCCCATCGACGACTTCGGCTTGCCCTCCTTGCCGGGCAGCGCCACCATGCCGAACTCCACGCCCGCCTTCCCGGCCGCCTGCATCAGGGAGGGGTGGCCGTTGAGCATGCCGACCTCTCCGCGGGTGAAGGCGGTGAAGGCGTCCTTGCGGTTGAGTTCGCCGGGGGCGACCGGACCGGTCAGCTTCTCGTCGACGAGGTTGTCCTTCAGCCACTGGAAGGTGTCGACGTTCTCCTGGCTGTCTATGGAGTACTTGCCGACCGGGTCGACATAGCCGTCGCCGCCGCTCAGCAACCACATCATCGTCTCGGCCTGGGCCTCCTCGGGACCGAGCGGCAGTGCGAAGGGGTACTTGGCGTCCGTCCTGTCCTTCAGCTTCTCCGCCGCGCTCTTCAGGTCGGCCCAGGTCTTGAGGTCCGCGCCGTCGACTCCGGCTTCGGCGAACAGCTCCTTGTTGTAGAAGAGCAGCCTGGTGGAGGCGACGAACGGCAGCCCGTACTGCACGAGTTTCATCTCGCCCGCGTCGGCCAGCGGCCCCAGGAAGTTGGACTGGACGGGGATGGAGAGCAGTTGGTCGGCGCTGTAGAGCTTGCCGGCGGCGGCGTAGTCGGCGTACGCGCCGATCTGCGCGACATCCGGCGCCTTGCCCGCCTTGACCATCTCGGCGACCTTGCGGTCGACGTC
Organism: Streptomyces sp. MUM 178J; assembly: GCF_022414575.1. Taxonomy (GTDB): domain Bacteria; phylum Actinomycetota; class Actinomycetes; order Streptomycetales; family Streptomycetaceae; genus Streptomyces; species Streptomyces chengmaiensis. The sequence continues at coordinate 33,952 of NZ_JADWYQ010000029.1, forward strand.
ACTCCAGGACTCGATCTGGACGTCGACCTCGATGCCCGGGTGCTGCTTCTCGAAGGCGGCCGTCAGGTCGGCCCAGTACTTCTTGCTGTTCTCGCCCCCTGCCACGTCGTAGTCGGCGGCGACCAGCTTCAGCGTGACGTCGCCAGACCCGCCGGAACCGCCGCAGCCCGCGAGGACTGCCGTCATGGTCAGTGCGGCGGCCGCCGCGGTCAAACCCAAGAAGCGCCGCTGCACAGCTCTCCCCACCCTCTGTTCACTCGAAATCAGCTGCGATTTTCTCCCATGTGCGGGTAGGAGGTCTACACCACCCCCCGCTTCGGCGGAAGGGGGCGGGGAGCAGGCGGCCGAGGACGTCGTTGCCCACAGGCCGGGCCGGCTGCTAAGCAACTGCCGGTACGCACCCACCCGTACGCACACCGCGAGGAGTTTCCGCGCATGTCCCGCACCGCAGCAGAGATAGCCGCCCAGCCCGCCTGCTGGCGCAGGGCGGCCGAGGCCGCCGCCGTCTTCGAGGGGCTTCCGCAGCCGGGTGAGCGGGTCGCCGTCACCGGGTGCGGGACGTCGTGGTTCATGGCGCTCGCCTACGCCGCGCTGCGGGAGGCCGCGGGGCAGGGCGAGACGGACGCCTTCGCCTCCTCGGAGTTCCCGCGGGGCCGCTCGTACGACCGGGTGATCGCGATCACCCGGTCGGGTACGACGACGGAGGTCCTCGACCTCCTTGCCGCCCTCAAGGGCGCCGTGCCCGTGCTGGCCCTGACCGCGGACCCGAAGACGCCGGTCATGGAGGCGGCGGACGCCGTCGCCGTACTGGACTGGGCGGACGAGGAGTCCGTCGTCCAGACCCGGTTCGCCACCACGGCGCTGGCGTTTCTGCGCGCCGGTCTCGGCCCCGTGCCGGGTGTGAAGCCGGTGGCCGAGGCGGCGGTGGACGCCGAGCTGGCGCTCACCGAGCCGCTTCCGGAGGCGGCCGCAACCGCCGAGCAGTGGACGTTCCTGGGCCGCGGCTGGACCTATGGCCTGGCGCTGGAGGCGGGCCTGAAGATGCGTGAGGCGGCGGGCGCGTGGACGGAGGCGTATCCGGCGATGGAGTACCGCCACGGGCCGATCTCGATCACCGGGCCGGGGCGGGTGACCTGGGTGTTCGGCCCCGTGCCCGAGGGGCTGGCGGCCGATGTCGCCCGCGTCGGCGGCACCCTGGTCGCCCATGGGGCGGCGGACCCGCTCGCGGATCTCATCCGCGCCCAGCGCCTGGCCGTGGCCCTGGCGGAGTCCCGGGGTTTTGACCCCGACCGGCCCCGCAATCTCACTCGGAGCGTGATTCTCTCCTGAAGCCCGGGAGCCCCCGAAGGGCTGTGAGGAGCCCGTCCTGAGCGCTCTCAGGACGGCCTCCCGTTTGTAAGCAGGCGCAACAATCCCTCCACAGTGGACTAGACCTTTCCCCCGCGGGGCGTCAGACTGTTCCCGTGAGACACGTCATCGCCCTCGATGTGGGCGGCACCGGGATGAAGGCCGCCCTCGTCGCGGCCGACGGCACGCTGCTGCACGAAGCGCGGCGCGCCACCGGCCGGGAGCGCGGCCCGGACGCCGTCGTCACCTCGATCCTCGACTTCGCCGCCGACCTCCGCGCGTACGGGACCGAGCACCTGGGCCGTCCCGCCGACGCCGCCGGGGTCGCCGTCCCCGGCATCGTCGACGCCGGCCGGGGCGTCGCGGTCTACGCCGCGAACCTCGGCTGGCGCGACGTCCCGCTGCGCGCCCTGCTCGCCGAGCGGCTCGGCCGGGTACCCGTCGCCCTCGGGCACGACGTGCGCACCGGCGGCCTCGCCGAAGGCCGCGTCGGCGCGGGCAAGGGCGCGGACCGCTTCCTGTTCGTGCCGCTGGGCACCGGGATCGCCGGAGCCATCGGCATCGCCGGAGCCATCGAGGCCGGCGCCCACGGCTGCGCGGGAGAGATCGGGCATATCGTCGTCCGCCCCGGCGGCCCCGCCTGCGGCTGCGGCCAGCGCGGCTGCCTGGAGACCCTCGCCTCCGCCTCAGCCGTCACCCGCGCCTGGGCGGACGCCTCGGGCGACCCGGACGCCGACGCGGCCGACTGCGCCAAGGCCGTCGAGTCCGGCGACCCGGCCGCCGTACGCGTCTGGGGGAACGCCGTCGACGCGCTCGCCGACGGGCTGGTCACGGCGCTCACCCTGCTGGACCCCCGCACGCTGATCATCGGTGGCGGTCTCGCCGAGGCGGGAGAAACCTTGTTCACACCCCTGCGGGCCGCGGTCGAACGCCGCGTCACCTTCCAGAAGCTGCCCTCCATCGTCCCGGCAGCCCTCGGGGACACCGCCGGATGCCTGGGCGCGGGGCTGCTCGCCTGGGATCTACTCGCCACGGAGGTAACAGCCTGATGGCCGCAAGCGCCACCCGCGCCCACACCGGAGACCAGGCGCAGACCGGGGCCGCCGGATCAGCCGGGGACCGTATGGCTGCCGGAACTGCCGGAACTGCCGGGTCCGCCGGGTCCGCCGGGTCCGCCGGGTCCGCCGCGGACCCCACCCCGGCCGAGGACCGCGCACGGCAGAACGGCCGCACGCGCGACGGCCGCACGACGATCCTCGCCGGCGCCCGCGTGGTGCTGCCCACCGGCGTCGTCGACAAGGGGCGGGTCACCGTCGAGCGCGGCCGCATCGCCGGCGCCGCACACCTCGACGCCCCGGCGCTGGATCTGTCCGGGCACTGGATCGTCCCCGGCTTCGTCGACATCCACAACCACGGCGGCGGCGGGGCCTCCTTCACCTCCGGCGCCGCCGAGGACGTGCTGCGGGGCGTGGCGACCCACCGCGAGCACGGCACCACCACCCTGGTGGCCTCCACCGTCACCGGCGATCTGGGCTTCCTCGCCCATCGCGCCGGTTTCCTCGCGGAACTCGTCGAACAGGGCGACCTCGCGGGCATCCACTTCGAGGGCCCGTTCATCTCGCCCTGCCGCAAGGGCGCGCACAGCGAGGCGCTGCTGCGCGACCCGGACCCCGCCGAGGTGCGCAAACTGCTCGACGCCTCCCGCGGGGCCGCCAGGATGGTCACCCTCGCCACCGAGCTGCCCGGCGGCATCGACTCCGTGCGTCTGCTCGCCGAGCACGGCGTGATCGCCGCCGTCGGCCACACCGACGCGACATACGAGCAGACCGTCGAGGCCATCGAGGCGGGCGCGACGGTCGCCACCCATCTGTTCAACGCCATGCCCCCGCTCGGCCACCGCGCCCCCGGCCCGATCGCCGCGCTGCTGGAGGACGAGCGGGTCACCGTCGAGCTGATCAACGACGGCACGCATCTGCACCCGGCCGCACTGGAGCTGGCGTTCCACCGCGCGGGCGCGCGGCGCGTCGCGTTCATCACCGACGCGATGGACGCGGCGGGCTTTGGCGACGGCCGCTACCAGCTCGGCCCGCTGGAGGTCGAGGTCAGTCAGGGCGTGGCGCGGCTGGTCGAGGGTGGCTCCATCGCGGGCTCCACGCTCACCCTGGACACCGCCTTCCGACGGGCCGTCACCGTCGACCGGCTGCCGGTGGAGGATGTCGTCCAGGCCATTTCCGCCAACCCTGCACGGCTGCTCGGGATATACGACACCGTAGGCTCTCTGGAGCCCGGCAAGGACGCCGACCTGGTGGTTCTGGACGACTCATTCACTCTCAAGGGCGTGATGCGCAAGGGCGAATGGGTGGTTGAGCCCCAAGTAGGGTGATTTCTGAGCAACTTATGGCAAGGCGGTTGATCCAGGGGTCTGGGCCAACCGCCTTCCGTTTGGCATGATCAGGGCCCGTACATCAGCGCGCAGGCACAACAGCGCACAGCACGGCAGCACGGCAGCACGGCAGCACGGACGTCCGCGGGGGTGAAGAGAAGTGATCCTGACGGTCACGCTCAACACCGCCCTCGATCTCACCTATCACGTCCCGGCACTGACCCCGCATGCCGCCCATCGGGTGACCGAGGTCCGCGAACGGCCCGGCGGCAAAGGGCTCAACGTCGCACGGGTGCTCGCCGCGCTGGGCCGCGAGACCGTCGTCACCGGCTTCGCAGGCGGCCCCACCGGCGCGCTGGTGCGCGAACTGCTCGCCTCCCCAGCGCAGCAGACGCCGGCCCCGTATGACGCGCTGCTCCCCATCGCCGGGCCCTCCCGCCGCACGATCGCCGTCGTCGACGGCACGACCGGGGACACCACCCAGCTCAACGAGCCGGGCCCGGCCGTCACCCCGCAGGAGTGGACGGCCTTCCTCGACGCGTACGGCGCGCTGCTGCGCGACGCCGAGGCCGTGGCGCTGTGCGGCAGCCTGCCGCCCGGCATCCATGTCGGGGCCTACGCGGAACTGGTGCGGCGCGCCCGCTCCGCAGACGTCCCCGTACTGCTGGACACCAGCGGCGAACCGCTGCGCCGCGGCATCGCCGCCCGCCCCGACCTGATCAAGCCCAACGCCGAGGAACTCGCCCAGCTCACCGGCGCCCGCGAACCGCTGCGCGCCACCCGCGACGCCCGCCGCCGCGGCGCTCACGCCGTGGTCACCTCGCTGGGCCCGAAGGGTCTGCTCGCCCTCACATCTGACGGGATGTGGCAGGCGAAGCCCCCGGCGCCGGTGCGGGGCAACCCCACCGGCGCAGGCGACTCCGCGGTCGCGGGTCTGCTCTCCGGGCTCGTCGACGGCCTCGACTGGCCCGGTCGGCTCGTCCGCGCCGCCGCCCTGTCGGCGGCCACCGTCCTCACCCCCACGGCAGGCGACTTCGACCGCGAGGCGTATGAGTCCCTGCTGTCCCGCATCACCGTCACGGAGTCCCCCACACCCTCGTAACAGGCGCAGAAGGCAGGGAGCGGCATGACACTCGTCACCACCGGTGAGCTCGTCTCGGCAGCCGCGGCAGAGGGCCGGGGCGTCGCCGCGTTCAACGTCATCACCCTGGAGCACGCCGAGGCGATCGCGGCCGGGGCCGAGCAGGCGGCCGCCCCCGCCATCCTTCAGGTGTCGCAGAACGCGGTGCGGTTCCACGGCGGACGGCTCGGTCCGATCGCCGCCGCGGCGGCGGCCGTGGCCCGCGCCTCCTACGCTCCGCTCGCCCTCCACCTCGACCATGTCGTCTCGCCCGCCCTGCTGCACGCCGCCCATGACGAGGGCTTCAGCTCGGTCATGTTCGACGCCTCGAAACTGAGTTACGACGAGAACGTCAAGGCCACCGCGGAAGCCGTCCGCTGGGGACACCGGCAGGGCATCTGGGTCGAGGCGGAGCTCGGGGAGGTCGGCGGCAAGGACGGCGGGGCCCCGCTCGACGCACACGCCCCCGGGGCGCGGACGGACCCGGCGGAGGCCGCCGCGTATGTCGCCGGCACCGGCGTCGACGCACTCGCCGTCGCCGTCGGCTCCGCACACGCCATGACGGAGCGCACCGCCGCACTGGACCACGAGCTGATCGGCAGGCTGCGCGACGCGGTGCCGGTGCCGCTGGTGCTGCACGGGTCGAGCGGCGTGCCGGACGGCGAGCTGCGCGCCGCGCTCTCCGCGGGCATGGTCAAGATCAATGTCGGCACGGCGCTGAACAGGGCCTTCACGGGTGAGGTGCGCGCCTTCCTGGACGCGAACCCCGGCGTGGTCGACCCCCGGAAATACCTCGTCCCGGCTCGCGAGGCGATGGCCGGGACGGTGGCGGAGTTCCTGGGTCTGCTCGGCTGAGCGGCAGCCGAGCGGCGGTCAGCCGGCCTGACCGGCCTTCAGCCACACCTGGTCGAGATACGCCTCGCACTGATCGCCCTGCTCGCAGGAGATCCTGAGGTTGTTCTTTCCCTTGTCGAGGTTGACGTAGGAGTACGTGCGGGTCCAGCCCTTCTCCCAGTCGCCCTTCTTGGCCTTGGCGAAGTTCGACATATTGATCGAACGGGGGTCGCCGTCGTTGATCGTCAGCGAGGTCTTGGCGTCCTTGCCGGGGACGCCGTAGGTGATGAACAGCGTGTACTCGCCGGCCTCCGGCACCTCCACCGACCAGCTCGCGGAGCCGCCGACGCCGTTGAACACCACATACGCGCCGTCCGCGCCCTTGGCCCCCTTGACGTCCGTGGCGAGCGCCGCGGGCGGCCCCAGGGTCAGGGTCGCCGCGTCCTGCTTGGGCAGCTCGGTCGGGGGCGCGGAAGGCGAGGACTCGCCGTCCGCGCTGGGCTCGACGGACCCGGCGGTGGGCGTCTCGCCCGCGGGGTTCCGGGAGGTGCCGCCGGCCTTGTCGTCCTCCTCGCCGCCCTTGGTCATCAGCGCCGCGGTGATGCCGACGACGACCACCGCGACGACGGCGATCGCGCCGATCAGCAGCCCCTTGGTGTTCGGGCCGCCGCGGCCGCCGCCCTGCCCCGGCGCGCCGGCCGGAGGCTGGTGCCGGACGCCCGCACCGCCCCCGTAGGTCTCCGGGGCGGCGTACTGAGCGGTCGGCTGCTGACCGTGCTGGGCCTGCTGGCCGTGCTGGGCCTGCTGGCCGTAGGAGGCCTGCTGCCCCTGCGGGACCTGCTGGCCGTAGGGAGGCTGCTGCTGCGGGCCGTACGCACGGCGCTCGCCGACTGTGCGCACCTGGTTGTACGAGGTTCTGGGGACCCCCGGCTGCTGCGCGGCGGGACCCGGGTAGCCGTATCCGCCGCCCTGACGGGGCGGGTTGGCGCCCGATGCCTGCCCGTCCGCGTACAGGTAGCCGAACGGGTCGTCGTCCTCGGGCGTGCTCGCGCCGTTCTTCGCGGCCGTCATCCCTAGTCACTCCTTACCCTGTCGTCGGCACAATGCCGACGCGGGCGAGCCTACCCGGTTCGGAGTAACGCAAGGGGCCAGGTTTGGCGCAGCACGCGGCTTTGTCCCCTCGGACTCATCCCGCCCTGCGGTGGACCTTGGCGCGTGACCGCTTCTCCACGTACATCCGCTGGTCCGCCGAGGTCAGAATCTCGTCCACGGTCATTCCGCACTCCGCCCAGCCGATGCCGAAGCTCGCGCCGACGCGTACGCCGCGGCCGCCCACCCTGATGGGCAGGATGATCGCGTTCCGGAGGCGTACGGCCAGGTCTGCGGCGTCGGCCGCCCCCAGGCCGTCGGCGAGGACGACGAATTCGTCACCGCCGAGCCGGGCGACCGTGTCCCCTTCCCGTACGCCGGTGGTGAGTCGCCGGGCGACCTCGACCAGGACGGCGTCCCCGGTCTGGTGGCCGAAGCGGTCGTTGATCGACTTGAAACCGTCGAGATCGCAGAAGAGGACCGCGAGCCCCTTGGCGCCGTCGTCGACCTCGGCGTCGGGGGCGACGGCGTGGACATGGTGGTCGTACGCGCCGGAGGAGGCGACCGCGAATCCGTCGCTGCGGAAGTGCCGGGGGTCGCCGTGGTCGCCCTCGTATCGCTCGTAGCTCTCGTAGTTCTCGTAGCTCTCGTAGTACGGCGTGTCGTAGGCGTCGTGCGCCTCGTACGCGTCGCCGTAGGCGTCCGGGTGGCCGGACTCACCCGGCCGGGCGCGCGCGGCAGGCGGCCGTTCGCACAGCCGGGCGCTGAGGCGGGCGCGCAGCTCGGCGCTGTTGGGCAGACCGGTGAGGGAGTCGTGCGAGGCGCGGTGGGCAAGCTGGAGCTCGTGCCGCTTGCGCTCCTCGATGTCCTCGACGTGGGTCAGCAGGAAGCGGGGGCCGTCGGCGGTGTCGGCGACGACGGAGTTCCGCAGCGAGACCCAGACATAGCTGCCGTCACGCCGGCAGAGGCGTATCTCGGCGCGGCCGCCCTCGGCGGAGGTGCGCAGCAGGGTGCCGACGTCCTCGGGGTGGACCAGATCGGCGAAGGAGTAGCGGCGCATCGCGGAGGCGGGTCGGCCCAGCAGCCGGCACAGTGCGTCGTTGGTCCGCAGCAGCCGGCCGTGCTGGTCGCCCCCCATCTCGGCGATCGCCATGCCGCTGGGCGCGTACTCGAACGCCTGCCGGAAGGACTCCTCGCTGGCGCGCAGCGCCTGCTGCTCGCGCTCCAGGCGGACCAGCGCGCGCTGCATGTTTGCACGCAGCCGGGCGTTGCTGATCGCAATCGCGGACTGGGAGGCGTACATCTGGAGCGCCTCCTGGCCCCAGGGGCCGGGGCGGCGGCCGTTCCGGGGACGGTCGACGGAGATGACGCCGAGAAGCTCGCGGGTGCCGCCGGAGGTGTACATCGGGGCGTAGAGCCGGTCCTGCGGGTGCCACTCGTCGTCGAAGCGGGGCTCGGGGCCGTCGGTGTGCCACTGGGGGACGTCGTCGTCCATCAGCACCCAGCCCTCGGTGTGCGGTATGAACCGCAGGTCCCCCCACGCCTCCCCCATGGACAGCCGGCGCTCCCAGGAGGGCCGGGAGCCGACACGGCCGGTGATCAGGGCCTCGGCAGCGGCGCTGCCGGCGAAGGCGGCGACGACGAGATCGCCGTCCGGGCGCACGAGGTTGACACAGGCGAGTTCGTAACCGAGTCCGGCGACGATTCCGTCGGCGACGGCCTGCAGTGTGTCGGCCAGGCTCCGGGCCGTGTTGAGATCCGTGACGACCTGGTGCAGCTGCCGCAGGGTCGCAAGACGGACATAGGGCTCCGACTCGGTCTCCATCGTTCGCTCTCCCCGAGACCTCGACAGCAACTCCAGGGTTCTCATCGGCGTTCTTGTTGCAGTGACCCGGCCACTGAATCACAGCGCGCTGCTCACTCGGTACACAGGGTCAACAAATAGTGCCCTCTGTGAGTCAAGTCACACAAGATGACTAAGGTGTGCCCGCAGGGCCCTTGCTCCGCCGCAACCTTATGGAACGCAAATGAAACGCAAATCCGGGACAGCGGTCCTAGGACCCTCCTGGTCCCCTGGCCCGATGCGGGCGGTCAACGGCGGAGTTAGCGTTCCGGTGTGCCGCAGACGATCGCAACCTCCGCCGAATCCGCCGCCGTCCCGCATGCTGAGGGGGTGAGCGAAGAGCAGTTCCGCGCGGCCATGTCACGGCTCGCCGCGGGCGTGGTGCTGGTCACAGCCCAGGAGCCTCCGCTGAGCGAGGACGGCCCGCGCGGGGAGGACGTGGGCATGACCGCGACCGCCTTCATGTCGGTCTCCCTGGACCCGCCGCTGGTCATGGTGAGCCTGCGCAACGGCTCCCGCATGGACGACCTGCTGACCGAGCAGCCGCTGTGGGCGGTCTCCGTGCTCGCCGAGGGCCAACGGCATATCGCGGGCCGCTTCGCGATGAAGGGCCGCATCAGCGACCGGCTCCTCTTCCAGGACCTCGCGTTCACGCGGGGCGCGCTCACGGACGCCCCTCTCATCGGCGGCGCACTCGCCGCGCTCGAATGCCGCACGGAACGACGCGTGGTCGCCGGGGACCACACCCTGGTGATCGCCCGCGTGCTGTCCACCACCCTGCCGACGGCGGGCGACGCCCCGCTGACGTACTTCCGCGGCCGCTACCGCCATCTGTCCTGAGGCCCGATCGAGTCCTTCCCCACCCACCCGCCCGCCCTTTGGCGTGGGGGTACTCCGCACCCCACTCCCGGAACCAGCCCCTGCGTCGCCCGCGCGGCGAAAGCCCGCGCCCCGGGGAAGGCACAGCTCCGCGCAGGGGAACCCGCAGGACCGGGAAACCCGCGCGGCGGCCCGCGCCTCCCGGGAGGGCGTGGCCCGACCAGCGGAGCCCCGAGCGACCGCGGAAGCCCGCACGACGAAACCCGCGCACCAAGGCCGCCCGGCACGAAACACCCCACACCCCAAGGGCAGGCAAGCGCGGAAACACACCATGCAGCGGAGCCCCGAGCGACCGCGGAAGCCACACGACGAAACCCACGCACCAAGGCCGCCCGGCACGAAGCACCCCACAACTCAGGGGCGGGCGGGTGGGAAACGCCCCGCGCGGGCGGCGCGCCGGGCGGGCGAGTGCCCGTGACGCAAGGGGGCGGGCGGGGCAGACCCCGCCCGGGGGGCGTGGGGGTACCGCGCCCCCACAGGGCTACCAGTCGTGGCCGCTGCGGCCCCGCTTCGTCTCTGCCCGCCGCTTCTTCTCCCGCAGCCGCCGCTCGTTGATCCCCCGAGGGATCTTCGTCGCCCGCCGCGCCTTCGGCGGCGGCCCCGTCACCTCCGCCAGCAGCGCGGCCATCCGCACGGCCGCCGTCTCGCGGTTGCGCCACTGCGAGCGGTGCTCCGAGGCGCGCACCACGATCACCCCGTCCCCGACGAGCCGCCGCCGCTCGGCCAGCCGGGCCAGGGCGCGCTGCTTCCACACCTCAGGCAGCGCCTCGGTCCTCGCCAGGTCAAAACGCAGCTCCACCTGCGAGTCACTGGTGTTGACATGCTGGCCGCCCGGCCCCGACGACCGTGAGAAACGCCAGTTCAGCTCGGCCTCCGGAAGGGAGACCGAGCCACGGATGAGATAGGGCCCGGACATGGCTCCATGGTCGCCCCCGCACACCGCTCCCGTCATCTCCTTTACCCGCCAGGATGGGTATGCGCTCCGCGTGGAACCCGGCGGTCCCTGCTCGCGTTATGACGGGTGACGGTAGCTTCGACGGTGCTTCGGCAACGCCGAGGCATCCCGCACACCACTCACGAAGGGGACATCCCAATGGCAGTAAGCCTGTCCAAGGGCGGCAACGTCTCGCTCACCAAGGAGGCGCCGGGCCTCACCGCCGTGACCGTCGGCCTTGGCTGGGACGTCCGCACCACCACCGGCACCGACTTCGACCTCGACGCCTCCGCCATCGGCGTCAACCCGGGCGGCACCGTGGCCTCCGACGCCCACTTCGTCTTCTTCAACAACAAGTCCACGCCGGACCAGAGCATCGTCCACACCGGCGACAACCGCACCGGCGAGGGCGGCGGCGACGACGAGCAGATCAACGTCAATCTCGCCGCGCTGCCCGCCGACGTCGACAAGATCGTCTTCCCGGTCTCCATCTACGACGCGGTCAACCGCTCACAGAACTTCGGACAGGTGCGCAACGCCTACATCCGCATCGTCAACCAGGCCGGCGGCAGCGAGATCGCCCGCTACGACCTGAGCGAGGACGCCGCCACCGAGACGGCCATGGTCTTCGGCGAGCTGTACCGCCACGGCGCCGAGTGGAAGTTCCGTGCCGTCGGACAGGGTTACGCCTCCGGCCTGGAGGGCATCGCCCGCGACTTCGGCGTCAACATCTGAGGCGTCTGAGACTCTGAGGCACCTCAGGCATCTGAAAGGCCGGTACGTCCGAACGCCGAAAGCGACCGGACGTACCGGCTGCCCGGCCGCCCGGGCCCCGAAAAGGGCCCGGGCGGTTTCGTCACGGCAGCTCGGACGGCTTCTCGTCCCCGTACAGCCAGACGTCCCACACCTCGCTCAGATCCTCGCCCGACTCCTCCTCGGCGTACCGGGTGAAGTCGGCGGTGGACGCGTTGCCGTGGCGGTACGTCTCCGCCCAGCCCCGCACGATCCCGTCGAAGACCTCCGCCCCGACGGCTTCGCGGACCTGGTACAGGACCATCGCCCCGCGCCCGTACACCGGATCCCCGGAGACGTCCTCCGCGGACGGCGGTTCGGCGGGCGGAAAAGCCCAGTTGGCGTCGGCCTGGAAGGCGGCCTGGAAGCTCTCCTCCAGGGACACGCCCTCCTGCTCCTCCCGCCACAGCCACTCGGCGTAGGTGGCGAAGCCCTCGTTGAGCCATATGTCCTGCCAGGACTTCGGCGAGACGGAGTTGCCGAACCACTGGTGGGCCAGTTCGTGCACCACCGTGTGGACGTCGAACTGCTCCTGCGGGAAGACCGGTCGGGTCTGGGTCTCCAGCGCATAGCCGACGTCGTCGGAGGCCACGACGATCGCCCCGGAGGAGAGGAAGGGATACGGCCCGAAGGTGTCCGTCCCCCACTGGGTGAGCTCCGGAACGCGCGCCAGCAGTTCCTTCGTCTCCGGGTCGTCCGCCAGGGCCGCGGCCACGGCCGTGTGCACCGGCAGCGCGCCCGCCGTGCGTGCGTCGAGGGTCTCGTAGCGGCCGATGGCGACGGTGGCGAGATAGCTCGCCATGGGCTGCGTCGCCTGCCAGAAGAAGGTGGTGCGGCCGTCGCGCGTGGACCGGTTGAAGTGATCGCCGTTGGAGACGGCTGTCAGCCCCTCCGGCACGGTGACCTCGATGTCATAGGTCGCCTTGTCCGACGGATGGTGGTTGCCGGGGAACCACGCCATCGAACCGCTCGGCTCCCCCACGGCCAGCGCCCCGCCCCCGGACGTCCGCAGCCAGCCCTCCTCGGAGCCGTCCGGATCGATGATCGTGCGCGGCACTCCCGAGTAGCGCACAACGGCATGGAACTGAGTGCCCTCCTCGATGTCGTCGCGGGGTCGCAGGGTCAGCTCGTCGCCGGCCCGGTTGACGCGCGCGCGGTCGCCGTCGACGCGCGCGCTCTCGACCGTCATCCCGTGGAAGTCCAGGTTGAAGGCGCTCAGGTCCTGGGTGGCGCGGGCCGTGATCTCCGCGGCGCCGCTCAGCCGGCCGGAGTCGGGGTCGTAGTCGAGGGCAAGCCTGTAGTGCCGGACGTCGTATCCGCCGTTGCCGAGCCTGGGGAAGTACGGGTCGCGCACTCCGGCGGCCCCCGGCGTCCCCTGAACCCCCAGACTCCCCGTGCAGCTCACGGTCAGGAGCAGCAGGGCCAGGGCGGGGGCAAGCCGGGCGGCGCGGCGCAGTCTCACGCGATGATCCTATGCAGGTCCCCGCACAACGGCGCAGGTCCGGCGTGACACCATCGGCCCGTGCTCGACATCGGCTACTCCCTCTCCCGCCGCTTCCCCGACCCCCCGCAGACCGACTACCGCCTCGCGGACGTCCACGCCCTGCGCCATGACCTCTTCTGCGGCGACGTCTATCTCGCGGACGCCAAGGCGGACCGCGAGGTGTCCACAGCCTGGGGATGGGTGCCGGTGCTCGACTTCGCCTGGGCGCTGTGCGACATCGTCGAGCAGCTCGACCGCGACCCCCTCGGCAGCCGCGCCTCCCGCCCCCAGTACGCCGAGCTGGACTTCACCGAGACCGCGGACCGAATGCTCTTCGAGCGCCGCTTCGGCTGGGTGGACGTGGAAGCGGAGTGGCTGCCGGGCGGTGAGCCGCCCCTGACCTTCAGCCATGCCGAACTGCGCCGCGAGGCCCGCGACTTCCTCCACGACCTGATCGCGGACCTCTGCGACATGCACGAGGGCCTCGCCGACAACCCGGCGATCTGGGACCTGCAGGCCCGCTTCCCCCGCGTTTAGCCCGTCGGCCCGCCTCCGCCCGCCAAGGGCTCTCCACCCGCTAGGGGGTCTCCACCCGCACCCCGATCTGCGCCGCGAACGCCCCCGCGAGCTCCACCAGCTGCGCGGGGCTGATCACCGCCCCCGCCAGCCGGTCCACCCCTCTGGCGATGTCCAGCTCCGCGACCGCCCTCAGGTCCACGTCCGTCATCCGCGCGCCGCCGAAGTCGACCTGCCGCAGCGCGCAGTCGCGGAACTCGACCCGCTCCAGCACCGCGCCCCCGAAGTCCGGCTCCACCAGCACACACCCCTCGAAGACGACGTCCTTCAGCCGTGCCGCCCGCAGATTCGGATAGTCGATCTTCCCGCCTCTGAACAGCACCCGCTCCAGCACCGCGCCATGCAGCTGCGCACCGCCCAGCCGTGCGCCGCGCACCTCCACATCGCGCAGCGACACACCGCCGAGATCCGCGCCCACGCCCCGAACGTCCTCGAGAACCGAGTCGATGAAGCGCGCGTTCGTCAGCTCCGCCTCGTCCACCGTGCAGTCGCGGAGGGCACAGTCGATGAAGCGTGTCCCGGCAGCACGCTGCCCGGTCAGATCGAGGCCCCGGAACTCCAGCCCGTCGTAGTCGCCGTCCGCCTCGAGACTCCCCCCGTCGTCAAACGTCTCCAGCGGCGGTAGCCGCACCTGAGGCATCCGTGCCGCCGCCACCCTGCGTTCTGTGCTGCCAGCCATGTCCCCATGGTGACGCCTGCCACTGACAACGGGCTTGACCTCAACCTCGCTTGAAGTCGAAGGCTGGACTCGTAGCCGGCTGCTACCCCCGTGGTCCGGAGCAGCCGCCGTGGTCCGAAGCAGCCCCCAGCAGCCCGCTGCTACCCCCGTAGCCCGCAGCACTCACCGCACAAGGGAGACAGCCGCCATGCACGCCATCCGCCTCCACGCCTTCGGCCCGGCCGAGAACCTCGTCCACGAACGGACCGAGGACCCCGTCCCCGCACCCGGCCAGGTGCGCATCGAAGTCGCCGCCGCGGGCGTCCACCTCCTGGACGCCTCGCTGCGCGAGGGCGCGCCTGGCCCCTTCCCCGCCCCGCCCGAGCTGCCGACCATTCCGGGCCGGGAGGTCGCGGGCACGGTCGACGCCCTCGGCGAGGGCACGGATCCGGCATGGCTCGGCAAGCGGGTCGTCGCCCATCTGGGCATGGCCCCCGGGGGCTACGCGGAACTCGCCGTCGTCGACGCCTCCCGCCTCCATGAGATCCCCGAAGGGCCTCACGGCCTGGACGAGGCCGAGGCAGTCGCCATGATCGGCACCGGCCGTACGACCATGGGCATCCTGCAGTTCGCCGACCTCGGACCGGACGCGATCGCCGTCGTCCCGGCCGCGGCAGGCGGCATCGGCACCCTGCTCGTGCAGTACGCGAAGAACGCCGGGGCCGCCGTCATCGGCCTCGCGGGCGGCCCTGCCAAGACGGCCCGCACCACCGCGAACGGCGCGGACCTCGCCGTCGACTACACCCGCCCCGACTGGCCGCGGCACGTCCGCGCCCACCTCCGCGAACGGCTGGACGGCCGCCGCGCCACGGTCGTCTTCGACTCCGTCGGCGGGGACACCGCCCGCGCCGCCGTCGACCTGCTCGGCAAGGGGGGCCGACACCTCGTCTTCGGCTGGAGCAGCCAGGGCCTGACCGACGGCGCCCCGCTGACCTTCACCGACGAGGAACTCGCCGCCCGCGGCATCGTCTCCGAGAGCGTCCTGGGCCCCGCCATGCTCGCCAAGGCCGGCGGAGACATCCGGGTCCTGGAGGAACGCGCCCTCGCCGAGGCGGCGTCCGGACGACTGCGCCCCGCCGTCCAGCGCTATCCGCTCGCCCAGGCGGCCAGGGCCCACCGGGACCTCGAATCCCGCCGCACGACGGGCAAGGTCGTCCTCATCCCCTAGCCGCCCGGGGCTACGCCCCCAGCATCCCCTAGCCGCCCCGGGCTACGCCCCCAGCCGCTTGAGCGCCTCGTCGGTCAGCCGGTACACGGTCCACTCGTCCTGCGGACGCGCGCCCAACGCCTCGTAGAAGGCGATCGACGGGGCGTTCCAGTTCAGCACCGACCATTCCAGGCGCTCATAGCCGCGCTCGACGCAGATGCGCGCCAGCTCGGCCAGCAGGGCCTTGCCGTGTCCGCCGCCGCGCGCCTCCGGGCGGACGTAGAGGTCCTCCAGGTAGATCCCGTGCACACCGCGCCAGGTGGAGAAGTTCAGAAACCACAGCGCGAAGCCCACGATCCGCCCGGAGCCGTCCTCCGCGATATGCGCGAACGCTGCGGGCCGCTCGCCGAAGAGCGCCTCGCGCAGCTGCTCCTCACCGGCGCGGACCTCGTGCAGGGCCCGCTCATACTCGGCAAGCTCGCAGACCATTCGGTGGATCTCGGGGACGTCGGCAGGCACGGCGGTACGAATCATGGGTGCAGCCTGCACGGCCGGGGGCCTGCCGCGCCAGCCGATTCCGCACGGTGGGCAACCGGGCCTCGTCCGGCCCGTCCTCACCGTCCGCGGCATTCCAGCCGCCGCCGGCGCCGGGCCTCCGCGAGGCGCCCAGTCTCGATCACTCGGGAACGCCATGGACGGAGTACCCTCCCGCCACACGGATTCACTCCCGTCCACTTCCCCGGGGCAGAGGCGACATGAGCAGCACAAACGGCGGCACCGTCAACGGCGGCATATCGTTCTGGTACGCGCAGGAGGGCATCCCCGCCCCGCGGGAGCCGCTGCCCGGCGACGCCTCCGCGGACATCTGCATCGTCGGCGGCGGATACACCGGCCTGTGGACGGCGTACTACCTCAAGAAGGCCGTGCCCTTCCTCAACATCACCGTCCTCGAAGCGGCCTTCTGCGGATACGGAGCCTCCGGCCGCAACGGCGGCTGGCTCTACAACGGCATCGCGGGCCGCGACCGCTACGCCCGGCTGCACGGCCACGAGGCCGCCGTCCGTCTCCAGCAGGCCATGAACAGCACCGTGAGCGAGGTGGCCGACGTCTGCGCGGCCGAGGGCATCGACGCCGACATCCACCGGGGCGGGGTGCTGGAGGTCGCATACACCCCCGCCCAGCTGGAACGCCTCAAGACCTTCCACTCCGTGGAGATCGCCTTCGGTGAGAAGGACCGTCTGCTGCTCGGCGCACGCGAGACCGCGGAACGCGTCCGCGTCACGGGCGCGGTCGCCTCCAGCTGGACCCCGCACGGGGCCCGGCTGCACCCGGTGAAGCTCGTCAAGGGCCTCGCCGCGGCCGTCGAAGCCCTCGGGGTCACCATCCACGAGTCGACCCCGGTCACCGAGATCCGCCCCAAGCACGCCGTCACCCCGTACGGCACGGTCCGCGCCCCGTACGTCCTGCGCTGCACCGAGGGCTTCACCGCCAACCTCAAGGGCCAGAAGCGGACCTGGCTCCCCATGAACTCCTCGATGATCGTCACGGAGCCGCTCCCCCGCACCGTCTGGGACGCCATCGGCTGGGACGGCCGCGAGACCCTCGGCGACATGGCCCACGCCTATATGTACGCCCAGCGCACCGCCGACGACCGCATCGCCCTCGGCGGCCGGGGCGTCCCGTACCGCTTCGGCTCGCGCACCGACAACGACGGCCGCACCCAGCCCGCCACGGTCGACGCCCTGCGGGACATCCTGGTCCGCTTCTTCCCCACCACGGCGGGCGTCCGCATCGACCACGCCTGGTCGGGCGTCCTCGGCGTCCCCCGCGACTGGTGCGCCACGGCCACCCTGGACCGCTCCACCGGCCTCGGCTGGGCCGGCGGCTACGTCGGCTCCGGCGTCGCCACCGCCAACCTCGCGGCCCGCACCCTGCGCGACCTGATCCAGCAGGACTCCGGCCAGTCCGGCCCCACGGACCTCACGGCCCTCCCCTGGGTCAACCACAAGGTCCGCAAATGGGAGCCGGAGCCGCTGCGCTGGCTGGGCGTCCACACCCTGTACGCGGCCTACCGCAACGCGGATCACCGGGAGTCCACGACCCACACCGCGACGACCCACCCCCTGGCGCGGACAGCCGACCGGCTGTCGGGCCGCCGCTGACCGACACCGGCCACTCCGGCTCCTACGACTTCCAGCGGCTGCTGGGGGCATGGCTCGCCCTCGCAGGCACGTGGGGGCTCACGGCAAACCTGTGGCGTCTGCTATGAGCAGGCGCACGCTTGCGGTCTCCGCCGCCTACGTAGCCTTCGGATGCGTCTTCGTCGCCTTCATGCACCGGCATGCTCCGGGCAACACCACGCTCGCGGTCCTGATCTGGTTCTGGCCCGCTGTGCTGGTGCCCCTCAGGAACCAGCGCCGCCCCCGTCGGCATGAGTGCGGCGGCCGCGCGGCCCTCGTCCGTCAGCGCGCCGAAGCCGCCGCCCGCGGGGACCGCTCCAAGGTCACGGAGTGCAACGTCGAGATCAGGAAGCACGCCGACCACCCGGAGGTCACCGAATAGGCCTCGACCTCGCAGGCATGCGGGGGGCTACCCCCGGGGGGCCGGTTTCCGATCGATAGACTCTATGAATTGCAAAATTCTGCAATTGCTTACATGCTGGGTTCGCCGTGCCCGCAGGTAGCCGCGGGCACGGCGTCAGCGTGCGGGTGGAAGGTCAGGAGTTCGTGTCGGTTCCGCTGTACCAGGCCAAGGCCGAGTTCTTCCGGATGCTGGGGCACCCCGTGCGCATCCGCGTGCTGGAGCTGCTCCAGGACGGGCCGCGGCCGGTGCGCGAGCTGCTCGGGGCGATCGAGGTGGAGCCGTCCAGCCTGTCGCAGCAGCTGGCGGTGTTGCGCCGCTCCGGGATCGTGCGTTCCACGCGCGAGGGATCCACGGTGGTCTACGCGCTGGCCGGCGGGGACGTGGCCGACCTGATGCGGGCGGCGCGGCGGATCCTGACCGAGATGCTGGCGGGACGGCATGAGCTCCTTGCCGAGCTGCGGGAATCCGAGGTCGCCGCACCATGAGTTCCGCAATCAGCCGGGCGTGGAGGCCGGTGCGCTCCCTGCTGCCCGTCCGCGCCGACCTCCAGGCCATGGCCCGCAGTCCCCGGCGGGATCTCCTGGCCGGTCTCACCGTGGCGGTCGTCGCACTGCCGCTCGCACTGGGCTTCGGCGTCTCCTCCGGCCTCGGCGCCGAGGCCGGCCTGGCCACCGCGGTCGTGGCGGGCGCCTTGGCGGCGATCTTCGGGGGCTCGAACCTGCAGGTCTCCGGGCCGACCGGGGCGATGACGGTCGTCCTGGTCCCGATCGTCGCCCAGTACGGCCCCGGCGGTGTGCTCACGGTGGGGCTGATCGCCGGCGTGCTGCTGATGGCGCTCGCGCTGCTGCGGGCGGGCAAGTACATGCGGTACGTGCCCGCGCCGGTGGTGGAGGGCTTCACCCTCGGCATCGCCTGTGTGATCGGCCTGCAGCAGGTCCCGAACGCTCTCGGGGTGCCCGCGCCGGAGGGGGAGCGCGTCCTCCTCGTCGCCTGGCACGCCCTGACGGATTTCGCGGGGACGCCGAACTGGACCGCCCTCGCCCTGGCCGCGGGCGTCGCCGCGGTCATGCTGCTGGGGGCGCGATGGCGGCCCACGGTGCCGTTCTCGATCCTTGCGGTGATCGCCGCCACCGCCGCGGCGCAGCTCTTCCACCTGGACGCGGCGGCCCCCATCGGGGACCTCCCGTCCGGGCTGCCCGCGCCCTCCCTGGCGTTCCTCGACCCGGGCGCTCTGTCCTCGCTGCTCGCCCCGGCAGTGGCGGTGGCCGCCCTCGCGGCCCTGGAGTCGCTGCTGTCCGCCACTGTGGCGGACGGGATGACCGTGGGCCAGCAGCACGACCCGGACCGGGAGCTGTTCGGACAGGGCGTGGCCAATCTGGCCGCTCCCCTGTTCGGCGGCGTCCCCGCGACGGCAGCGATCGCGCGGACCGCGGTCAACGTCCGCACGGGCGCCGGCTCACGACTCGCCGCGCTGACGCACGCGGCCGTACTGGCGCTGATCGTCTTCGCCGCCGCGCCCCTGGTCTCCAGAATCCCGCTGGCCGCGTTGGCCGGCGTGCTGCTGGCGACGGCTGTCCGCATGGTGGAGGTCGGCTCGCTGAGGGCCATGGCCAAGGCCACCCGCTCGGACGCACTGGTCCTCGTCCTGACGGCCGTCGCGACCCTCGCGCTGGACCTGGTGTACGCGGTGATCCTCGGCTTGCTGACGGCCGGAGCCCTGGCACTGCGCGCCGCGGCCGGGCAGGCCCGCCTGGACCAGGTGGACTTCCTGCCGGAACTGCCCGGCGAGCACAGCGAGGAGGAGCGGCGGCTGCTGGCCGAGCACATCGTCGCGTACCGCATCGACGGGCCGATGTTCTTCGCCGCGGCCCACCGCTTCCTGCTGGAGCTGTCCGAAGTCGCCGACGTACGCGTGGTGATCCTGCGGATGTCCCGGGTGTCGACGATCGACGCCACCGGCGCCCTGGTGCTCAAGGACGCCGTGGAGAAGCTCAACCGGCGCGGAATCGTCGTGATGACGTCCGGCATCCGGGAAGGGCAGCGGCAGGTGCTCGACTCCACCGGCACTCTCGATCTGCTGGGACGGGAGGGCCGTGAGTTCACCGATACGCCGGCGGCCATCGAAGGAGCCCGCGCCTATCTGAAGGGTGCCGGTGTCCTGCCCGTCCCGTCCCCCCGGAAGCCACCCGCTCACAAGCCGTCCGGCGTCGGCGAGGAAGCAGCCCGATGAGCACCGCTCCTGCTCCCGACCGCCGCATCGAGGTCACCGGGGCCGAAGCCCAGTGGCCGCTGCAAGACGCGCGCACGGGGCGGCTCATGTGTCCGAGGCGCGAGGCCCCCGCCGTCCGCCCTGTGGCAGGAGCGGCGGAACGCCCGTCGCCCGCGCCGACCGACCCCGCGCCGACCGACCCCGCGCCGACCGACCCCGCGCCGACCGATCCCGCGCCGACCCCGGCGCACCGCCGCAAAGGAGAAAGCAGTTGAACGACGTGATCACCAAGGACAGCAACGGCAACGCGCTGCAGGACGGCGACTCCGTGACCCTGATCAAGGACCTGAAGGTCAAGGGCACCTCCGAAACCCTCAAGCGCGGCACTCTGGTGAAGAACATCCGCCTCACCGGCCGCCCTGACGAGGTCGAATGCAACACCAAGAAGGTCAAGGGCCTGGTCCTCAAGACCCAGTTCCTGAAGAAGGCGTAACGCGGGAGCGGGGGCAGTGCCGTCAGCCGCGCGCGCGGGAGCGAGGATGGCCCCATGGCGATGATTCCTGGGCGGACGCGGTGCATGGAGCACTGGCGGGGACGGACTCCACGGCGTTCGGGGCACGGGTGGGCTGAGAGGCGGTCCCGGTGAGCGCGCCGCTGTACCAGCTCAAGGCGGAGTTCTTCAAGACACTGGGGCATCCGGTCCGCATCCGGGTGCTGGAACTGCTGAGCGAACGTGAGCACGCGGTCGCCGAGCTCCTGCCTGAGGTGGGCGTCGAGCCCGCCCATCTGTCCCAGCAGCTGGCCGTGCTCCGGCGAGCCAACCTCGTGGTCACCCGCAAGGAGGGCTCGAACGTCTACTACTCGCTGACCAGCCCCCAGGTGGCGGAGCTGCTGAGGGTGGCCCGCAGCATCCTGTCCGGGGTGCTCGCGGGCCAGGCCGAGCTGCTGGCGGACCTGCGCGCCGCAGAGCCGCGGTCGCCCCGGCCCGAGCGGCGCAAGCCGTCCTAGCCCTCTCCCGGAGCGCCTCCCGCAGTCGCCTCCCGAATCGCCTGGAACGACATCACCCTCCGCCGTCCCGGCGGGTCAGCAGCCGCCGCCCGAGGAGGCCGGGGCGCCGACGCCGATCGTAAGGGTGGCGGGACCGGCCGCCGGGGCGGAGCAGCAGCCTCCGCCGCCGGAGGACTGGTCGGCTTCGGGCGCGTCGAACAGGCCTGCGCCGCCGCACACCCCGGTCTCGGGCAGGGTGAGTTCGACACGGTCGGCTGCCTCAAGGTCGCCGGCGATGGCGGCGGCGACGGAGCGGACCTGCTCGTAGCCGGTCATGGCGAGGAAGGTCGGGGCGCGGCCGTAGGACTTCATGCCGACGAGGTAGACGCCCGGCTCGGGGTGGGCGAGCTCGCGGTGGCCGTGAGGGTAGACCGTGCCGCAGGAGTGCTGGTTGGGGTCGATGAGCGGGGCGAGGGCGACGGGGGCCTGGAGGCGCTCGTCGAGCCCGAGGCGCATCTCGGACAGGAACGACAGGTCCGGGCGGAAGCCGGTCAGCACGATCACCTCGTCCACCGGGTCGAGCCGGCGGCCGTCTTCGCCGACGAGGATCAGCCGGCCGTCGCCGCTGCGCTCGACCGCCTCGGTGCGGAAGCCGGTGACCGCGTCCGCGTACCCCTCGTCGACGGCGGCCTTCGCGGCCAGGCCGAGGGCGCCGCGCGCGGGAAGCTGGTCGGCTTCGCCGCCGCCGAAGGTGGAGCCGGAGATGCCGCGGCGCAGAATCCACACGGCCCGGGTGCCGTCGCCGTCGCCGTGGCCGTCGCCGTGGCCGTCGCCGTCTTCGCCGGCCAGGGCGGCGAGGGAGGCCAGGGCGGTGAAGGCGGAGGCCCCGGAGCCGATCACGGCGGTGCGCTTGCCGGCGTACCGGGCCCGTACGGCGGGATCCCTCAGATCGGGGACGCGGTAGGCGATGCGGTCGGCGGCCGCCTTCTCGCCGAGGGCAAGCAGGCCGCCGGCGCCGGCGGGGCTGGGGATGGTCCAGGTGCCCGAGGCGTCGATCACGGCGCGGGCGAACAGACGCTCCTCGCGGCCGTCGGCATGGGCGACATGGACGACGAAGGGCTGGTTCTCACGGTCGGCGTCCACGACGCGGTCGCGCCCGGCACGGGAGACGCCGGTGACGACCGCGCCATAGCGGACCCTGCCGCCGAGGAGGTCGGCCAGCGGCTGGAGGTACCGCTCGGCCCAGTCGCCGCCGGACGGGTACGCCGCGGCGTCGGGCCTGACCCAGCCGGTGGGGGCCAGGAGCTTCTCGGCCACGGGATCGATGACCTCGCCCCAGGCGGAGAACAGGCGTACATGCGACCACTCGCGCACCGCCGCTCCGGCGGCCGACCCGGCCTCCAGCACCAGGGGCTCGATGCCGCGGTCGATCAGATGGGCGGCGGCGGCCAGGCCGACAGGGCCGGCGCCGATGACCACGACGGGCGGATTCTGCTTGTCCATGTGGGGCTGCTCCTCGGTTCCCGCTGGATACTGATTCGATATCTATCGATATCTCAAGGTGTCGCCAGCATGGCACCTGATTCGACGAGCGTCAAGATAGACACTCATCGAATCGACATGTGTCAACATAGATGCATGTCGAACACCGAGGCGCTGCCCCTGATCACACCGGAGGCCCCCGAGACCGCAGCCCCCTGCTGCCCGCCGCTGACCGAACGCCCCATGAGCCCCGAGGAGGCCGAGACGGCCGCGCGGATGTTCAAGGCGCTGGGCGACCCGGTGCGGCTGCGGCTGTTCTCCGCCGTGGCCTCGCACGACGGCGGCGAGGCATGCGTATGCGACATCTCCGACGTCGGCGTCTCACAGCCGACGGTCTCCCACCACCTGAAGAAGCTCAAGGAGGCCGGCCTCCTGACCTCCGAGAGGCGCGGCACCTGGGTCTACTACCGGGTCGAGCCGGCAGTGCTGGCCGCCATGGGGCAGCTGCTCGGGACGCGCTGAGTCCGCCCCGTCCACCCGGTGCCCGACGCCGCGGCGCAGCGGGCGCCTACCGGCGGTACAGGATGTGGGCACGCGTCAGGTCGGCAGGCCCGTCCTGGCCGAGGCTGAAGAAGTACTCCAGCTGCCATGCCCGGGTGCTGCGGGCCTGCCGGCTGGTCGTGGTCGCCCACGGCGGATAGACGCGGAATCCGCGCTTCCCGCCGGAGGCGTTGCGGGAGACGATGCCGCGCTCGCACAACACCTCGCGCGGGAACACGAACTGCCCAAAGCCGCCGTCGTCGCGGCTGCTGATGACGAAGAGGTCCACCCCGTCGTCGGCGTCGAAAGGCCGGATCGGCCCCTCCTCGGACCGCTGCCACACGGTGACGAACTGGCCCGCCTTCGTCGGAGTGGTCTTGGCCGCGCGGAACCGAACCGAGCGGCCGTCGAGTGTGAACGCGCAAGCCGCGTACTCGGCGCTTTCCGGTTCGGGCAGCGGCAGCGAGCAGGCGAAACCGCTCGGGTCGTACACCAACGCCTTCGCCGCCAGCAGGTCGTCATGAAGCCCCGTCCACGGCGGATTCGTCACCATGCCGTCATCCTGCCACCACGCCCGCGCACACTGCTCCGGCACTCGAAGGGCATGAGAAAAGCGCGATGCCCGGCCGGACAGGCCTTGGCCCCCGCTCCACCCTCTCCTCAGCTGCACGACGGCCATCCGTCGGGAAACGTTCGCACTCCCGCCGCCAACTCCGACCACGCATGGGCAAGCATTTATGCCCTGACGCCCGGCGAGTGTTCAAGACGCCCGGCGAGTGTTCAAAGGGGGCCAAGGGATGCGGCACCGGAGGCGCAAGGACCGACGCTACCTCCTCCCCGTCGGCGCGGCGGCCGTCGCCGTCGCGGCCGTGGCGGGCGGAGTGCTCGTCTTGACGAAGGGGGACGGCGGTTCCGACAGGGCGGCGGCTCGCGACGACGGGCCCGCGGAACCGCCGGCCGCCCGGATCGACTGCGCGCGGCAGGGCAAAGTGCCCGGTTCCGGGTCCACCGCCCAGTCGAACGCGATGAAGCGATGGATCGAGGAGTACGAGCGGGCCTGCCCCGGCGTGCGCATCGCCTACAACCCGATCGGCTCGGGCGCGGGAGTCGCCCAGTTCCTGCAGGGCATCACGGCGTTCGGCGGCACCGACGGGGCGCTCGACACCGACGACGTAGCGTCCTCACGGGACGTGTGCCCCGGGGGCCACGCCATCGACCTGCCCATGGTGGGCGGGCCGATAGCCATCGGCTACCACCTCCCTGACGTGCACGATCTCGTACTGGACGCCCCGACCCTCGCCCGGATCTTCGACTCCCGCATCACGCGGTGGAACGACCCGGCCATCCGCCGGCTCAACCCCCGCGCCGCCCTGCCCGACCTGGCCATCCGGCCGGTGCACCGCTCGGACAGCTCCGGCACCACACAGAACCTCAACGCCTACCTCGCCGGCGCGGCGCCGGACCAGTGGCCGTACCCGGCCGAGAAGAGCTGGCACGGCAGGGGCGGCGACTCCGCGGACGGGTCGGTCGGCGTCGCCTCCGAGGTGATGTCCACCGGCGGCGCCATCGGCTACTTCGAGCTGTCCTTCGCCTCCAAGCGGCACATCGACACCGTGCGGATCGACACGGGGGCCGCGGAACCCGTCGAAGCGTCCCCGGAGACCGCGTCTGCGGGCATCGCATCGGCCCGGGTCGTCGGCGAGGACAAGGACCTGTCCCTGAAGTTCGACTACGGGACCTCGGCCCCCGGCGCCTACCCGATCGTCCTCGTCACCTACGAGGTCGTGTGCGACAAGGGCAACGACAAGAAGATGCTCCCCGCACTCAAGTCCTTCCTCGCCTACACCGCGAGCGAGGAGGGCCAGAAGATCCTCCCCGGGATCCACTACGCACCGCTGCCGGAGAGTGTCGCCGCCCAGGTCCGCAAGGTGATCGGGACGCTTTCCTGACCTGACCGGTCCTGACCGGTCCGGCCGCATGCCCCGCCGCGCCCCCTGCACGCCCCTGCACGCCCACCGTACGGGTACGTTCATCCATCATGCGCACCACCTGGATCACTCGTGCCGAGACCCGCGCCGACATCCCCGCCGTCCGCGAGATCAACCTCGCCGCCTTCCCCACCGCCGAGGAGGCCGACCTCGTCGACGCCCTGCGCGCCGACCCGGACGCATGGATCGACGGCCTGTCACTCGTCGCCGCCGACGAGACCGGACACCTCGTCGGCCACGCCCTGCTGACCCGCTGCCACATCGACGACGCACCCGCCCTGTGCCTGGCCCCGTGCGCCGTCCGCCCCGAACGGCAGAACACCGGCGCGGGCTCCGCGGCCATCCGCGCCGCCCTCACCGCGGCCAAGGACATGGGCGAGCGCTACGTCGTCGTGCTGGGCCACCCCGCCTACTACCCCCGCTTCGGCTTCACCCCCGCCTCCGCCGACGGGATCACCCTGACCGTCGACGTCCCGGACGAGGCCCTGATGGCCCTCACCCTCGAAGCGGACGCCCCGCTGCCCAGCGGAACCGTCCACTACGCCGCGCCGTTCGGCATCTGACCGATCCCACCGCGACCGGGAACGTCAGGCAGCGCCACTGACACCCGGGGCGACGAAGCGCCGAGGACCGATGGATGCGACAGCAGTCGGACGGCAGCCGGCCGATAGGGTCGCGCGCATGGGTGCCACGACAGCT
This sequence comes from Streptomyces sp. MUM 178J, assembly GCF_022414575.1. Taxonomy (GTDB): domain Bacteria; phylum Actinomycetota; class Actinomycetes; order Streptomycetales; family Streptomycetaceae; genus Streptomyces; species Streptomyces chengmaiensis. The sequence continues at coordinate 59,585 of NZ_JADWYQ010000029.1, forward strand.
GCCATGGTCGCTGCCATCGTCGGAGTGCTGGGCACTCTGCTGGCGCCGGTGGTCACGACGTGGGCGACCAAGCGCCAGCGGGCAGAGGAAAGCCGCGCCGAGGAGAGAAGACGGCTCTTCGAGGAACGGCGTACCGCCTACACGGCGATGAATCGCGCCTCCCGTCACTTCCACACCATGTTGAAGGACGCTCTTCATCGCCTCCGCGACGGGGTCTACACCGACGACGACCGAGCCCAGGTCGAACAGGCACGGCGGGACTACCGGGATCGGTACGCCGAGGCTCAGATGATCGTCCCCGAAGTGGTGCTCCGGGCGTCTCGCGAGGTGAACGTCGTCCTGGCCTCGACTGACGCCACCGCCAAGCGCATTGATCGCGGCCTTTCCAGAGAGGGAGAGACCGCGGACCGGGCGCTCATCGATCTGAAGGCCGCGGAGCCCGCACTCACCGCCATGCGCCGGATCATGCGCGAGGACCTGGGCGTGGCCGACTGACCATGACCGAGGCCTCCCGTCCGGCTGAACGGTAGGCCCCTCCGGCGCCTGATCTGCCAGGTGCCCTGAGCCCCTGCCGGGTTCGAACCGACGACCCCCGCTTTCCACGTTCGATCTTCCCCCGACGTGGTTGCGGCCACCGCCGCGCACCGGTGCCATGCACGGCTGCCGATTGTCGTGAGCCGACCGGGAGGACCCGGCGGACGCCGGGCATTTCCGCCGCCCCCGCGGGCCACCTGTCCGGCTCAGGCCGCCACCCGTTCGCCACGTGTCTCCGACATTCCGTCATTAGGCGTATCACGACCGGTATGACCTGTATAGATGTACATACGACAGGACGGCATGGGTTCGTTCCGGAACGTCGGTCAGATCCCGGCAGCTGGTTGTCTTGTGACCGGGAGCGCGGCGCCCCCGCCGGGACAACAAGTCCTGCCCCGCGCTTGTCGGAGGCTGGTGACATGCGTACCGCACGCGTACGTGCCGTAGGGGCACTGACCATGCTCGCTCTTGGTTTCCCGGCCGCGTCGGCGGCCGCCGACGAGTCCGAAGTCCATGTCAGCCCCGGCGTGGCGTACCCGGGCTCCACCGTCGCGGTCAGCACGTCGGCCTGTGAGTCGGACGTCGCCTACGCCAAGGGCCAAGCAGAGGCCGGGGGCCAGATCAACCTGCTCGAGGGCGGCACCAAGGGTGAGCTGTCAGGTGAGTTCACCGTTCCCCAGGACACCGAGGAAGGCGTCTACAGCATCACGGTCAAGTGCCCGCCATCGACCCGTGTCGTGACCGAGTTCGAAGTCGCCCGTCAGCCGGACGGGGCGGTGCGCGGCGGCTTCGGCGGCGCCGGCGCGATGAGCGGCACCGAGATCGCCGCCGGTTCGGCGCTGATCGTCGGCGCGGCGGCCGGCGGGATCGTCCTGCGGCGCCGGCGCTCAGACGCCGCCGGCTGATCCTACGGGCGCGGGCCTGCGCCGAGTCCGGCTCCGGCTCGCGACATAGGCCGGCACCCGCGCCGCCTCCGTATGCCCCCAGTCCGAAGCCGGGACCGTGACCTCATGGGACGCACGCCTTCCGCCCCTGTCCTGTCGACCAGAAATCTCGTCGTCGCCATGTGCGTCGGCATCTACCTGCTGGTACATGGGCTGCGCGGTGAAACGGCCCCCCAGCCGTCGGCCAACCAGGCGCACACACCGCCCGCCGCGCAGACCGCGCACCCCGCATCCGCCGCCGCACGCCCGGACGCGCCCGGGAAGCCCGCCCCCCACCCGCCGTCGCTGCGCACAAGCGACCGGAACGGGGACCGGTCCCGCTCCGAACCGGTCCGACTGCGCATCCCCGCCATCGGCGTCGACGCGCCGGTCATGAAGCTGGCTCTGGACGCGGCGGGCACGCTCCAGGTCCCACCTGTCGAGAAGGCCGGGTCCGCCGGCTGGTACGCCAAGGGGCCTGCGCCCGGAGAGGCGGGTACGGCCGTCGTGGCGGGGCACGTCGACACCCCTTCCGGCCGCGCCGTCTTCTACTCCCTAGGAGCCCTCGGCAAAGGGAGTCTCGTCGAAGTGGCGCGTCAGGACCGGCGCACCGCGGTATTCAAGGTCGATGCCGTCGAGGTGTACCCGAAGAAGACGTTCCCGAGCCGGAAGGTCTACGGCAGTACCGCCGCGCCCCAGCTGCGGATCATCACGTGCGGCGGCGGCTACAGCAAGAAGAGCGGCTACCTGGGCAATGTCGTCGTCTACGCGAGCCTGGCCGCCATCCGCTGATGGCGCCCGGTGGTCGAAGACCGCTCGCTTCAGTGCTCCTCCGGCTCGAGTTCCCCGATCACTCCGATCCGGATTCCCAGCCATGGGTAGGTGTGGCGGTAGAAGAGGTTGTCCTGGGGCTGAAGTCCGACCGCGGAGGGCCACATCTGGAAGGCCGGTGCGTTGGACACCCCGCCGTGGAGCCGGCGCCAGACCCGGCCGAAGTCCTGGCCGGTCGGGGGCGGGGTGATGGTGTCGGTCCATTCGACCGCGTTGCCGCCTTGGTCGAGGGTGCCCCACGGCGAGGTGGTGCGGGCCTGTCCGGTCGTCTCGAGGCTGCCCTGGTAGAGGTCCGCGTAGGTGACGGGGTCCAGTCCGATCGGATTGACGGAGGAGCAGACTTCGGGCGGCACCTGCGAGGGGCACCAGGTGGGAGCCGGCTGTCCGGAGGCGTGGTACGAGGCGAGCGGCTGTGTCGAAGCGTTGGTGACGTCGCCGGTGGTGGGGTTGAGCACGGTGGGGCTGGGAGCGGTCGCGTCGCCGTCGCCGAAGACCCCGGCGTTGGTGGGGTACTTCCAGTACGAGTACGTGCCGCCGCCGCTCGGGTCGTAGTAGGCCGCCTTGATCCACTCGTTCTGGCTCGGTACGACGAAGCCGCGGTGCTCGGTCCGCGTCGTGTCCGGGCGGTCGAGGTCGTACATCCCGCGCTCGGTCCGCGGCGAGAGGCGGACCTTGTAGGTGACATAGGTGAAGGCGCCCTCGGTGCGCGTCTCCTTGGCGAGGACGCGGCCGTTGACGAGGGAGTTGACGAATCGGGCCGCGTCGAGGAAGTCCGCGAAGCCGTACGGCTTGTCCGCCCACTCCGGGTGGGCCACCGAATAGTGACGGCCCCTGCGGGCGTCCTCCGAGTAGTCGACCTGGCCGTACTTGGGCCAGGCAGAGCCGCTTTCGCTCTCCTCGTAGAGGTCGAAGCGGTCGCGTCCGCCGGGGTCGACGGTGTTCAGAAACGCCACCCACTGCGCAACGGTGATCTCGAGCTTGCCGATCTCGTACGGGTAGTCGACCCTGCCGACCGTCAGACAGCCGCTCGATGTCTCGGGAGCCTCGGCGCAGTTCGGATAGACGGCGTCCGTGAAGGGGACCACACTCACCGACGGGTTGCCGGTGTCACCGACCCTGGTGGTGGTCACGGTGATGACTTCGCCGGACCGGTGGGGGTTGCTGCCGTCGGCGGGTGTTCCCGCGGTGGCGGCCGGGGCGAACGGCGCCGACAGCACGCACGCCGCTGCAGCAGCCCTGACGAGGCGGCGAGGACGAGGGGAAGCGTGGCGCATGGAGGGTTACCTTGTCCGATCGTGGAGGGGCGCCCAGCGAGCCGCAAGCGGACGAGACAGCCCGAGATCACAACAACACCGGCCGCCACAGTAACCCCGCCGGTCACCCATCGCGCTGAAGTCGGCACCGAACGTAGCGAATGGCGGACAGGCACCCGGGGCACTCCCCATCCGGCCGTGGCGCGCCGGTCCCCACCTCCGCGTCCGGGTGGGCCGTGACCTGCGCAAACAGTGTGATCGTTTAGGGGATTTCCAGGAGACGGGACTCCGTAGTCGGAGCGTAGCCAGAACATATGCGTGATGTGGCAGAACGCTCCGAACGACGAAAGACCCAGGCAGCCACTCGGCTGACCTGGGTCTTCGTCGACCAGATGCCTGGTCAGGCAGAGCCCCCTGTCGGGTTCGAACCGACGACCCCCGCTTTACAAGTTCGCCCGGGGAGCCGCGTCGGCCTTGCTTACGCGGAACTCTGATAGATCATCACGCCGCCTGCGGTTGACCTGATCCGCCGCTGTCCACCGTCGTTGATGTCAACTGGTGATGTCAGACACCCCCAGCCCAGCGACTAGAAGATTGGAGCGACCTGCGTGAGCTCATCGCTGTCCGCGTCGTCCGCCTCGCTCCTCGTCAATGCTTCCTTCGGTCCTGCCGAAACGACCCTAGCCTCGACCGTGCGTCACGGTATGCCCACACCGCCGCGCGATAATCGAGGCTAAGGAATGGATTCGCTCTTCTCTCTACCTGGAGGCAGATTTTGCTAGTCCGGGGAGATCTGCAGAATCGGCGAAAACCTGTGGATCGTTCCGGAGCTGGTGCTGAAATTGCGAAGGAATACCTGAGCGCGTATCTCCTCTCCTCCCAACTCGGTGTCCAAGACGTCGCCGGGAATGTTGGGCCATGTCCATGAAAATGCCTCGCGAACCGATACAGGACGGAAGCGAGTCGCTCCATGATTTGCGAGATGGTCATGGTCCGAGTTATCCCACTCCCACCATGTCACCCAGTCCTCGAACTCGAAACCTGAACTGATCTCTTGAGGAGTGAACGTCTCCACGACCTTTACAGTCAATGTCCAGCGGTCTCCGTTCTGGGAGGCCGTTATGCGCGGGTTAAGCAGATCCATCTTCGTGTCCTCCTTTGCAGATACCCACCTGCCGTAAGTCACATCGTGCGGACACCTTCGACGTTAGGGCGAAGGTCGAACGCCTGCAACTGGAAGCGTGCCGATAAACGATGGTGCCTCTCCGCAGCGCGGCCGCCACATTGCGGAGCAATTGCTGACGCATTGATGGAACTTGTGGCGCCCGGCAGTCCAAGAAAGGTCGGTGGAGCGGCTTTGGGCTGGAGCTGCCTTGGGGCGAGAGATCGGGGCCCGTAAGCTTGCCGCGACTCGGGCAGCTCCTAGCCTGCCCGCTAAAGCCCGATGTGGGCCCCGATCTTAGAGGCTCGCCCCAAGGTGGCTGCCTAAAGCCGTGGAGCCGACCGCCCCAGCCACGATGGCACCCCCTTCTTGTGGCTCGCACCGCGCGCGGGCCGGCGGCCGGGCCGGAGCGGGGCGAAGGCAGGAGCGTCGGACCGGCGGCGAGCCGGGCCGCGCGGCGAGCGGAGCGAGCCCTTGATGAAGTAGGGAAACTCCTACCGCGCGGCTGGCCTCAGAGGGCGATCGGCTTATAGGCGAGGGCTCGATCAACGACCTTCTCGGCGCTGAGCTTGGGGTCGAGGTCCCAGTAGACGTAGTCGCTGACATGGGGGCACCCCAGTTCGCGCGACAAGGTGGCCAGGATGTCGTCCGCTTCCGCTTCGTCGGCTGTGTCACCGTCCAGCAGTCGTTGGACGAGGGGGATCGCTTCGTCGCGGCTCATCCGCCTGCGCGGCTTCATCGTCACTGGGCGGCAGTCAGTTGCTTGCCGTCGTGGCTGCGGACGTGGGGGCCTGTCCCGTCCAGTGCGTCGAGCAGGCGGATCGCGTAGACCTCGCCCATCCGGTCGGTGATCTCCTCGGGTGTGAGCCATTCGACCGCGGTCGACTCGGCGGAGGTGCGTTCGGTGCCGCCTGAGGGCTTGCAGCGGAAGACCAGGGCGACGATGCCGCGCGTGGTGTTCTTGTAGACGCCCGTCAGTTCGTCGACCTCGACGCGGATGCCGGTCTCTTCCCAGACCTCGCGGATCACGCCGTCCTGGGGGGCTTCGGTGAGTTCGAGGACTCCGCCCGGCAGTTCCCAGGTGCCGTTGTCGGCTCGGCGGATCGCCAGGAGTCGGCCGTCTTCACGTACGACCGCCCCCGCGACGGAGACCGAGTGCCTTGGCAGTGAGTGGCTTTCCCGGGCATGGTTACTCATGTACAGGAGCATAGGAGGAAGAGAAGGACTATGGGAACCGCGGTAGGAGGTGGCAGGGCCGTACCCCGGTATGTGCAGATCGCCGACGAGATCGTGCAGCAGATCCGGGCGGGGGTCCTCAAGCCTGGTGACATGGTGCCGAGTGAGTCGGAGCTCGTGGAGCGCTACGGGGTCTCGGGCGGGACGATCCGTAAGGCCATGGCGGAGGTCCGGGCCAGCGGTCTGGTGGACACGCGGCATGGCAAGGGCTCGATGGTGAAGGACCGACCGCCAGTGCGGCTGCGGTCGTCGGATCGGTTCCGGGCATCGCATCGGCGAGGCGGGAAGGCTGCGTACCTGGCGGAGTCGGCGCAGTCCGGCGCTACGGCCAAGGTGAGCGTGCTGTACATCGGGCCGACGGAAGTCCCGGAGGAGATCGCCGAGCGGCTCGGCGTGGAGGCCGGCACTCAGGTGCTCGCGCGGCGGCGGCTGTACTTCCGTAACGGGGTCCCGGTGGAGACGGCGACCTCGTACCTGCCGTGGGATGTAGTGAAGGACATCCCGGAGCTGTTCGCCGAGAACCCTGGCCCCGGCGGCATCTACGCCCGCCTGGAGGACGACGGCCATGTCTTCGCGGAGTTCGTCGAGACGCTGCTCGCGCGTCCGGCCGCCAAGGCTGAGGCGTCGGAGCTGGCACTGAGCCCTGGGGCGCCGGTGGTCCACCTCATCAGGAATGCGGTCACCGAGACCGGTCGAGTGGTCGAGGTGTGCGACACCCTCATGGCTGCTGACCAGTTCGTTTTCGAGTACCGCATTCCCGCTGCGGACTGACGCTCGCTCAACTCGCTACAACCCGCCGCGACTTCTTCGTCCCGGCGGGTTGACTCATGTATAGGAGTGATGCACTCTCCTTCATGTCACTCATGTACATGAGTGACGGAGTCAACCACTTCTAGAGGAGTGATCTCTGTGCGTGTGATCCCCGTGGACATGAGCGGCGTGACCGTGATGGTCGCCCAGCCGCCGCAGATGAAGATGCGCGACAAGAAGAACGGCGTCGTCGCCGTCGACCCCGAGTCCGGCGGCACGCTGATGACCGTGGATGTGCTGTTCGTCGCGAACGGCAACGCCGAGGTGATCACGGTGACCGTGACCGAGGCGGACATCTCCGGTGACCTGAACACAGGTACGCCCGTGGCGCTGTCCGGGCTGGTCGCCCGGCCATGGGAGAACGAGTTCAACGGCCAGAAGCGGCACGGCATTTCGTTCCGCGCGGAGGCCGTCACCTCGCTGGCGGCCTGACCATGAATGCCTCGCAGATCCTGTCGTACGTCGGGTTCGCGCTGGTCGTCGCCGGACTGCTGGTCCTGCGCCGTCAGCGTCCCGTCTGGTACTGGTACGCCGTCGGGGCCCCGGCCAAGCTGGCGCGGATCGTGGTCACGTACCGCTCGGTCATGGAGGCGTGCGGCCTGACCGAGCCTCCTTCCCGGCTGCGGCTCGCGCTCGCCGCCGCGGCCAAGCGGACGCCGTCCCGGATGGTGCCGCGCCTGTCGCGGGTCCGGTTCACCGCGAGCGGCCTGGTGTTACGGATCAAGATGCAGCCGGGCCAGGAAGTGCACGACTTCGAGACGGCGACCGAGCGGCTCCGGCACTCCTGGCGGGCGTACGCGGTACATGTCTCCGCGCTCGCGCCGGGCTGGCTTCAGATCAAGGTCGTCGGCTACGACGTGCTGCGCAAGGTCGTCATGCCTGGCTCGCCGGAGCCTGAGCTGCTGAGCGTCCCGGTCGCCCTGCGCTCTGACGGCGACGTCCATACGCGGAACTTCCGCACCGTGCCGCACGAGCTGGTCATGGGCGCGACCGAGTCGGGGAAGTCCGTCTATCTGCGCGGGTTGATGGCGGGCCTGGCTCCGCAGCCGGTCGCCCTGGTGGGGATCGACTGCAAGTGGGGCGTGGAGCTGGCCCCGTTCGCGCCCCGGCTGTCCGCCCTGGCCTGCACCCCTGAGGAAGCCGCAAGCCTGCTGGACGCTTTGGTCGCGGAGATGACCGAGCGGTACGAGTTGATCAGGAGCGTGCAGCAGCTCGGCACCGGGCCGCTCGACTCGATCACCTCGGACATCTGGGGCCTGCCGGACGAGATACGCCCGGTGCCGTTGGTCGTCTTCATCGACGAGGTGGCGGAGCTGTTCCTCACGGCCTCGGCCGCCGACGAGAAGCGCCGGGACCAGATGGTCACCCAGCTCGTCCGGCTCGCTCAGCTCGGCCGGGGTGCCGGCATCTATCTGGAGGTCTGCGGGCAGCGGTTCGGCGCGGAGCTCGGCAAGGGAGCGACGGCACTTCGCGCCCAGCTCACCGGCCGTATCTCGCACCGGGTGAACGACGAAGCCACGGCCAAGATGGCGCTCGGCGACATCAGCCCGCAAGCCGTGCTCGCCGCGACGTCGATAGCGCCGGAACAGCGCGGCGTGGCCGTGGCCGGTGACTCCTCAGGCGGCTGGTCGTTGGTCCGCAGCCCGTACACCGATCTCGCCGACGCGGTCGCGGTCTGCGCCGACCACGCCCACGCCACCCCCGCGCTGCCCGGCCTGGAACCCTTCCGCCCTGCGGCACGGTCCAGCGCCTTCGCCCTGGCTCCCGACAAGGACTGACGCCATGAGGGCATCCCTGCGACTCGACGCCGTGCTCATCCAAGCCGTGATCGCCGGTGCGCTGTCCTTCTCCCACCTGCACGACCTCGCCGAAGCGGCCGGGCAGGACGGCTGGAAGGCATGGGCTTACCCGGTCTCCGTGGATCTGCTGCTCGTCGCCGCCTGGCGTCGGCTCCGCACCCTGCGGGGATCGGGCGCATCGAGGCGGGCCGCCTGGTCCTGGTTCGCGGTGGCGCTCACCGCGTCCCTCGGCGCGAACATCGCCACCGCCGGGCTCCTCGACCTGAACGACGTCCCGGACTGGCTGCGCATCCTCGTCGCCGGCTGGCCCGCGCTCGCCTTCCTCGGCGGCACGCTCCTTGTGCACTCCCCCGAAGCGCCCCGCGCCGAAGACCCCGAGCCCGACCCTGATGAGCCGAAGCCTGAGGTCGTACGGGAAGCAGCCCCCGAGCCTGATCCCGCCCCGGCCCCTGCGCTGCCCGCCGCCGCTCCGGCCGTACCGCCCGCGCTGCTCACCCACGCCCGCAAGCTCGCCGACGCACACCACTCGGCCACGGGCCGGCCCATCGACGCCGACACCCTGCGCGCCCGGCTCGGCGTCCCCGCCCCGATGGCCAACGCCATCGCCGCGCAACTCACCTGACGGAGGCCCCGTATGTCCAGCTCCATCAGCTTCCACCTGACCGAGAAGCCGTACGTCATGTGCCACGACTACGGCACCAAGCGCTCGCCGATCCTCGCCGTCCAGGACAGCGGCACCTCGCTCACGCTCTACGCCCGCGACGACCTCACCCCCGCCGAACAGCTCGCCTTCGCCCGAGAACTGCTCGCCGCCGTCACCGAGTACGCCGCCGCCGTCGAGACCTACACCGGCACCGAGACCACCCACCAGCCCACCTGAGAGGAGCCAGAGCCATGGCCCGCAACCGCTTCTGGAACGTCGACCGCATCGGCCCTATCCGGATCGGCACCCACCACGACCGGCACGGCCGGGAGGCGCACGCCGCCGCCTGCACCGCACCGGGCTGCGACTGGTCCGCCGACTACCTCAGCCGCGCCGCCGCCGAACTCGCCGCCCGCACACACCGCTGCAACCCCCGCTGACCGCCAAGGAGATCACGCCATGGACGTACCGCTCTGGCTCGCCCTGATCGTCGTCGGCGCTCTCGGCATCAAGCTCGTCCGCCCGCCCTGGTGGCTCGTCGCCGTGCTTCTCCTCGGCGGCTACCTGCTCGCGGACAGCCTCCTCGCCCCGATCATCGACCAGTTCGCCAAGTAGCCCACCAGGAAGGAGAACAACCCGTGTTCAAGCCCAAGTACCCGACCGCCGACACCTACACGCCGACCACGCTCGCCCACGCCCCGGCCGCCGCCGAGCGGACCGAAGCGCCGGCACCCACGCACAACTCGCGCCCCGGACTGGTCGACCTGGCCCGCCACAACCCGGCCGCCGCCGTGACCGGAGTGGTCGCCACGGGCGCTGTGGTCACCTCCATGTTCCTGGCCGTCGCCATCACCGCACTCGCGCTCTCGATCAGCGGCGTCGTCCTCCTGGCCCTCGTACGCATGCTCCGCCAGGACACCCGCCGCTGACCGGCCTCCGGGCGGCGCACAAGCCGCCAAGCATCGCCGCCGCCCGGACGGCCCGGCCCCTTCCAACCGCAATCGAAAGGACCACCATCATGGCCCAGCACGCGCCTGCCCGGACGCGTACCTGCCCCGACTGCGACGGCTTCCCCGTCGTCGCCATCGACACCGGCGCCCTCCTCGCCGACGGCACCCGCGCCACCCTCAACGTGACCTGCCGCAACTGCCGCGGCACCGGCCACACCTCCGCCCCGGCCCCCGCCATCGCCAGCCACCGGGGGCACGCATGACCGACACCGCAACGCTCACCGGCCTGGACCCAGCGACCCTCGGCGACACGCTGCGGGTGGCCGCCTCACCCGGCTTCGACCGCTGGCGCGACCAGATCCGCCGCACCGGAGGCTGCGCCAACCCCGTCCACCTCACCGGCTGGACCCTCACCAAGGACAAGACCACCGGCGAGACCCTGCACCACTACACGACCGACACCGAGCCCGGCGGCAGGCTCCGCGTCGCCTGCGGCAACCGCCGCGCCTCCCGCTGCCCGGCCTGCGCCTGGCTGTACGCCGCCGACACCTACCACCTCATCCGCGCCGGACTCACCGGCGACCAGGACAAGGACATCCCCACCGCCGTACGCGACCATCCCCGCGTCTTCGCCACCCTCACCGCCCCGTCCTTCGGCCCGGTCCACAACCGCCCCGACTCCGGCCGCTGCCGCTGCGGCACCCGCCACCCGGCCGACGACGCAGCACTCGGCACCCCGCTCGACCCGGACACCTACGACTACGCCGCCGCCGTGCTGTTCAACAACCACGCAGGCGACCTCTGGCAGCGCTTCACCAACCGCCTCCGCCGCGAGATCGCCGCCCGCGCCGGAATCACCCAACGCGAACTTAAAGAAGCGGCACGGGTCTCCTACGGCAAGGTCGCGGAGTTCCAGAAGCGCGGCGCGGTCCACTTCCACGCCGTCATCCGCCTCGACGGACCGGACGGACCAGAAGACCCGCCCCCGGCCTGGGCCACCGTGCAGCTGCTCACCGACTCCATCCGCGCGGCCGCCGCCCACCCCTACACGACCGTCACCGTCCCGGCCGCCGCCGACCACCCCGCCCAGCAACTGCGCTGGTGCGCCCAGCTCGACATCCGCCCCATCCGCGCCTTCGAAGCAGGCACGGCCATCACAGAGCAGGCGGTCGCCTCGTACGTCGCCAAGTACGCCACCAAGGCTGCCGAGACAACCGGCACCGTGGACCGCCGCGTCGGCAACCGCGAGGCCCTGGTCCTCCTCGGCATAGCCGACCACCCGCGCCGACTCATCGAGACCTGCCTCGACCTCAACCCGGTCTATCCGGACCGCAGGCTCGCCGCCTGGGCCCACATGCTCGGCTTCCGCGGCCACTTCTCCACCAAGTCCCGCCGCTACTCCACCACCCTCGGCACACTCCGCCAGATCCGCGCCGACTACCGCGCCGCCCAACAACGCGAAGAACTCGGCCTCCCCGAACCCGACCAGGACCCGACCGTCCTCGTCTTGGCCGACTGGCGCTATGCCGGCCACGGCCACACCCCTGGCGAATCCGTCCTCGCCGCCACCATCGCCCGCGACCTCCAGCTCAACCGCCAAACCGTCCGCGAAGCCCTGCACGACCAACTCACTCCGGAAGGAGCCACGCCATGACCACCGCCCCCGCCGAACTGCTGACCGTCCCCGAGGTCATGGCGCGGCTCAAGCTCGGGCGCTCCAAGGTCTACGACCTGATCCGCTCGCGCCGCCTCACCTCCTTGAAGATCGACGGCTGCCGCCGCATCCCCGCCGACGCCGTACGCGCCTTCGTCCTCGGCCAGATCGAGGAGGCTGCCTGATGGCCTCGCAGCGCAAGCGCAACCCCAACGGCGCGGGCACCATCACCAAGCGCAAGGACGGCCGCTATCAAGCCGCCGTCTACGTCCCCCAGCCCGACGGGACACGCGCCCGCAAGTTCGCCTACGGCAAGACCTGGGCCGAGTGCGACGCCAAGCGCCGCGAACTGCTCGACAAGGCGGACAAGGGCATACCCGTCCCCACCCGGTCGGCCAAGCTCTCCGAGTGGCTGCCGTACTGGCTGGACAACATCGTCAAACCGCGCCGGAAGCTCAGCACCTACGACAAGTACGAGGCGCACGTCCGGCTGCACCTGGCACCCGCCCTCGGGGCCAAGCGGCTGGAAGCGCTCAGCGTCTCCGACGTACGCCGCTTCCTCGCCCGTCTTGAGCGGCAGACGACCGCCGCCACGGCCAAGGAAGCGCATCGGGTTCTCCGCTCGGCGCTGTCGTCGGCCTGCCGCGAGGAACTGATCATGCGCAATGTGGCCAAGCTGGTGGAGCCGCCCCGCCCCACGCCCCGCGAGCTGAGCCCCTGGTCCCTGGACGAGACGCTCAGCTTCCTCTCGGCCGCCCGCAAGGACCCGCTGTACGCGGCCTTCGTCCTCGCCATCGCCATGGGGCTGCGGCGCGGGGAGATCGTCGGCATCCGTTGGCAGGACGTCGACCTGGAGAACCGTATGCTCCTGGTCCGTCAGCAGGTACAGCGCCGCCGCGGCATCCTGTACGAGGACGAGACGAAAGGCCGCCGCAGCCGGGCCGTCCCGCTGCCCGCCATGTGCATCGCTCCCCTGCGCTGGCACCGGATACGGCAGGGCGAGATCCGCGAGCGGGCCGGGGACTCATGGAAGGACACCGGGTACGTCTTCACCACGCGCACCGGCCGCCCCGTCGAGCCGCGCAACCTTCACCGGTCGTTCGTCCGGGTCTCCGGGAGTGCCGGCCTGCGACCCGTCCGGCTGCACGATGCCAGGCACGGGTGCGCCACGCTGCTGACCGCCGCCGGGGTGGCTCCGCGCGTGGTGATGGAGATCCTCGGGCACAGCCAGATCAGCCTGACCATGGACGTCTACACGCACGTCGTGCAGGACACGCAGCGCGAGGCGATCAGTCACATGGACCGGCTGCTGAAGCGCAGGCCGAGCCGTGAGTGACCAGCCGCGTTGATGTCAGAAGTGGATGTCAAAGGCCCCGGACCAAGATCGGTCCGGGGCCTTCGCGCTGGAGCCCCCTGTCGGGTTCGAACCGACGACCCCCGCTTTACAAGAGCGGTGCTCTGGCCAGCTGAGCTAAGGAGGCAGCCGTAAGAGTGTATCCAACCGCCGGACCGGCCCGGTCGGAAATTCCGATGCCGGAAAATGCTGACAGGACGGACCCGGCCAGGTAGCGTCACCTGGAGTTCACTCTGGTGGACTAGACCCATCAGCTTCCTTTACTCGGATCGTCCGGCACGTTCCTGCCGGTGAAGGGACCATCACCATGGCCACTGTCACGTTCGACAAGGCGACCCGGGTCTACCCGGGCACCGAGAAGCCCGCCGTAGACCAGCTGGAAATCGAGATCGAAGATGGCGAGTTCCTCGTCCTCGTCGGCCCGTCCGGCTGCGGGAAGTCCACCTCGCTGCGGATGCTCGCGGGGCTCGAGGACGTAAACGGCGGAGCGATCCGCATCGGGGAGCGGGATGTCACGCATCTGCCTCCCAAGGACCGGGACATCGCCATGGTGTTCCAGAACTACGCGCTCTACCCGCACATGACCGTCGCCGACAACATGGGCTTCGCGCTCAAGATCGCGGGGGTCAACAAGAGCGAGATCCGCAAGAAGGTCGAGGAGGCCGCGAAGATCCTCGATCTCACGGAGTACCTCGACCGCAAGCCGAAGGCGCTCTCCGGCGGTCAGCGGCAGCGAGTCGCGATGGGTCGGGCCATCGTGCGGGAGCCGCAGGTGTTCCTGATGGACGAGCCGCTGTCGAACCTGGACGCCAAGCTCCGGGTGTCCACGCGTACGCAGATCGCGAGCCTGCAGCGGCGGCTCGGCATCACCACCGTGTATGTGACCCACGACCAGGTCGAGGCCATGACGATGGGCGACCGCGTCGCCGTCCTGAAGGACGGGCTGCTGCAGCAGGTCGACTCGCCGCGCCATATGTACGACCGCCCCGCGAACCTCTTCGTCGCCGGCTTCATCGGCTCCCCCGCCATGAACCTGATCGAGGTGCCCATCACCGACGGCGGCGTGAGGTTCGGCAACAGCGTGCTGCCCGTCTCCCGCGAGGCCCTCAGCCAGGCCGCGGACAAGGGCGACACCACCGTCACGGTCGGCGTCCGGCCCGAGCACCTCGACGTGGTCGAGCTGAACGGCGGCACCGCGGCCTCGCTGGCCAAGGGCGCCGCCGACGCCCCGGCCGGCCTTCCCGTCTCCGTCAACGTCGTCGAGGAGCTCGGCGCCGACGGCTTTGTGTACGGTTCCGCCGAGGTCGCGGGCGGGCACAAGGACCTCGTCGTCCGCGTCGGCGGCCGCTCCGTCCCGGAGAAGGGCAGCGAGTTGCACGTCGTGCCGCGTCCGGGCGAGCTCCATGTCTTCTCGACGTCGACCGGCGAGCGCCTCGCCGACTGACGGCTACGGCTACGGCTACGGCTACGGCTACGGCTAGAGAACGCCGGACGGCCGTGTTCCGCTGAGCGGCCCCGCACTTCAGTGCGGGGCCGTTTCGCTTATGTCGATAAATACCTGTACAGGTCGGGCATTTCACCCTCGGCCGTCAACCCGCCGGACGAAATTCGCCGGCAAACCTTCCCTCAACCGTGTGACTAAATGTCGCCAAATCACTACCGGCCGCTACGCTCGCTCCGTGACCCACACAGCCCGCCGTATCGGCCGTACCCTCGCCCTCGTACTACCCGTAGTCCTGGTGCTCTCCGGAACCCTCGCGGTCACCAGCGTGCCGTGGGCCGGGACCAGTTCGCAGACCCAGATGCTCGCCTCGTCGACGGACGTCTCCGTGCGCGCCAAGCCGCGCGCGGCGCAGGACGTCCTACGCGAGAGGCTCCTCACCGAGCTCCAGGGCAGGCAGAAGGACCCAGGCGCGGTCCTCACCAGCCTGCAGCAGGCCGTCGACCAGCGTCCGTCGCTCGCAGAGCACTGCATGGAGATCGCCCGTGCCCTCGGCCGTGCAGCGGTCAGTCTGTACGGGCCTGCCCGTGCCCAGTCCTTCGCACGCCCAGTCTGCGACACCTCCTACGCCTCCGGAGTCGCACAGCAGGCCCAGAGCTGAGCCGTAGGCAGCCCTGACGCCCGGACCGGCGGGACGCCCGCCGGTCACATCCGCATATCGTTCACGGCATGCAGACGTCTACGCATCCGACGCAGGCCGTGGTTCTGGCGGGCGGCCAGGGCTCCCGGCTGCGCCCGTACACCGACGACCGCCCCAAGCCGATGGTCGAGATCCCGGGGACCGGGACCCCGATCATCGGCCATCAGCTTGCCTGGCTGGCCGCCGAGGGCGTGACCGACGCCGTCGTCTCATGCGGCCATCTCGCCGAGGTCCTCCAGGACTGGCTGGCGAGCGCCGACCTCCCCCTCCGCGTCACCACCGTCGTCGAGCCGGAGCCGCTCGGCCGCGGCGGCGGCCTCAAGTACGCCGCCGCCCGTCTCCCGGAGCCGGACCAGCCCTGGTACGCCACCAACGGCGACATCTGGACCCGCTTCTCGCTCCGCGACATGGCCGACTTCCACGCCGAACGCGACGCCACCGCCACCCTCGCCCTCGCGCGGCCCCGCATCCCCTGGGGCGCCGTGGAGACCGACGCCTTCGGGCACATCACGGACTTCATCGAGGCGCCGCCGTCGCCGTATCTCATCAACGCGGGCGTGTACGTCTTCTCCCCGGCTTTCACCAAGCTGCTGCCGGACCGCGGCGACCATGAGCGGACCACTTTCCCCCGGCTCGCCCGGGAGCGCAGCCTCGCCGGATTCCCGCTGCCCCAGGGGGCCTACTGGAGGGCCATCGACACCGCCAAGGATCTCACCGAGGCTGCCAAGGAGCTCACCGAAAGCCGCTGAGCGCGGGGGCCACACCAGTGGGCCACACCAGTGGGCCACACCAGTGGGCCACACCAGTGGGCCACACCAGTGGGGCGGGCGCCCGAACCGGGCGCCCGCCCCACCTGTACCCGTACGGGACTCAGCCGAGCAGTCCGCCGATCACCCGGCCGCTGCCCCCGCTGGAGCCTCCGCTGCTGGAACCGCCCGTGCTGCCGTCCGAGCCTCCGTCGCTTCCGCCGCTGCTGGTTCCACCGCTGCCGCTTCCGGTGCTGCCGCTCGACGTCGGCCCCGCGCTGGTGGTCGGCGGCTGGGCGGGCTCCGACTGCGCCGGCGGCTGCTGGCCCATGCTGCCCTGCGTCTGGCTGGGTGTCCCGGCCCCGGTGCTCGCCCTGCCGGTCTCCCGGACCATGCCCGTGCCGCTGGTGGCCGCCGGGGTGGACGCCTCCGGCGTGGGGCTGCCTGAGCGGCTCGCGGACGGCGTCGGTGACTCCTGCCCTCCGCCGGTCCTGCCCTCGGAGCTGGCCGATCCGCTGGGCTCCTGCGGCAGCGGGGAGCCGGGCAGGTGGTTGCTCGGGTCCTGGTGCGGCCCCGGCACGGTCACCATGTCCGAGGAGCGGACCGCCGCGCCGAGCATCGAGCCGATCAGCAGCGTCAGGCCGATCACGATCGCGGTGATCACGCCGCCGCGGCGCAGCACGCGACGGCGCAGCTGCCACAGCTCCGCCCGCGGACCGAGCGTGCGCCAGGCCTCGCCGGCGAGCCTGCCGTCGATCGAGTAGACCGGCGCACCGGCGATGATCAGCGGTGACCAGGCGGCGAGGTAGATGATGTCCGGTGCGTCGTAGACGGGGATGTTCTTCCAGCTCACGGTGAGGATCAGCGCGGCGGACAGCAGTGCGCCGAAGACCGCCGCCACCCGCTGCCAGAGCCCCAGCACCGTCAGCACGCCGACGATCACCTGGAGGAAGGCGATGGTCAGGCCCGCCCCCACCGGGTGCGCCAGCGCGAAGTCGCGCAGCGGCTCCGCGGCGGACCAGGGGTGCAGCGAGTTGAGCCACTTGACCATGGAGCCGCGTTCGCCGCCGTCGAAGTAGACGGGGTCGCAGAGCTTGCCCATGCCCGCGTAGATGGAGATGAAGCCGAGGAACACGCGCAGCGGCAGCAGCACCACGCCCAGGTTCATCCGCCGCCCGGGGTAGTAGGCGTGCCGCTGGGCGCGGGCGTCGCTCTCGGCGCTGTCGGCGTCCTCGCCGCCGTCGGGGCCGCCGCCAGCCGGGCCGCCGCCAGCCGGGCCGTCGGCGGCGGGGCCGTCGGCGGCGTCGTCGAGGCCGGCGCCCGAGTACCGTTCCTGCTGGCGCGTGTCGTACGCGTCGTAGGCGCCGACCGCCTTTCGCATCGGCGGCAGCAGCGGCCGGCCGGCCGGCACGGTCGGGGTCGGCGCGGTGTCCTCCAGCAGGTCGAGGCGCGGGATGACCTGTGTGGCGCCCGTGTCGTACGGGTCGGCCCCGGCGGTCGCACCTCCGCCCCCGGCGCGCACGGCCTGCAGCAGCCCGGTCGCACCGGTGTCTCCAGGCGCCGACTTGCCGCTCCATACGACAGGAGCCCGCCGCCGCACCGCCGTGCCCGTACCGCCGACGGCGGGGATGCGTGCGGTGTCCGCCAGCGCGCGTGCGGGGCGCGGGCTCTGCGCGAGCTGCACTCGGAAGCTGGCGTGGTTCACGATGACCTGCGCGGGGTCGGCGTCGACCTTGAGCATGCTCAGCGCAGGCTGATCATCGAACCCGGGCCGGGGCGTTCTGGTGTCCACACTCATCTAACCGAGTGACTTGTGTTTAGGACACTGCCGTGACGGGGCGGATCTGTCGGAGGCCCGTCAAGCACCCCATATTGGCCAAAGTGCAACGGATTGGCCGGATCGCACTCCTGATGCGGACCGCGCTCCTGATGCGCATCGCACCCCTGATGTGCATCGCACTTCCGATGCGCATCGCACTCCTGACGCGCCCCGATGCCCCACAGGCCCGTGACACCCCGGGACGCCCCGGAGTGTCAGGGCACGGGACCGGGCCGTAGGGCCATCCGGCGGCCGACCGCCCCATGACGACCGTAGGGCCATCCGGCGGCCGCCCCGCGGCCCGTCAGGCCATCCGGCGGCGGGCCGCCTCGTACAGCACCACTCCGGCCGCGACCCCGGCGTTCAGGGACTCCGCGCCACCCGGCATCGGGATGCGGACACGGAAGTCGCAGGTCTCGCCGACCAGGCGGGACAGGCCCTTGCCCTCACTGCCGACGACGATCACGACCGGGCCGCCCAGCGCGTCGAGCTCCCCGATCTCGCTCTCCCCGTCCGCCGCCAGACCGACGACCGTCAGGCCCGCCTTCTTGTAGGACTCCAGGGCTCGGGTGAGATTGGTGGCGCGTGCGACCGGCGTACGGGCGGCCGTGCCCGCCGAGGTCTTCCAGGCCCCGGCCGTCATGCCTGCGGCCCGGCGCTCGGGGACGACCACGCCGTGGCCGCCGAAGGCGGAGACGGAGCGGACGACCGCGCCCAGGTTCCGCGGGTCGGTGACCCCGTCGAGCGCCACGATCAGCGGGTCGTCGCCGTCGTCGTAGGCGGCCGCGGCCAGGTCCTCGGGATGCGCGTACTCGTACGGCGGCACCTGGAGGACCAGGCCCTGGTGGTTGAGCCCGTTCGTCATCCGGTCCAGCTCGGGCCGCGGCGCCTCCATGATGTTGACGTTGCCGCGTCCGGTGGCGAGCTGCAGCGCCTCGCGTACCCGCTCGTCGTTGTCGATGAACTGCTGGACGTAGAGCGTGGAGGCGGGCACTCCGTCGCGCAGCGCCTCGAAGACGGGGTTGCGGCCGACGACCATCTCGGCAGCGCCCTTGCCGCCGCGCCGGGCGACGGGCTTGCGGGCGGCGTGCTTGGCCTTGGCGTTGGCGACGCGGTTCTTTACGTGCCCCTTGCGCATGGACGCGGGCGGCGTCGGCCCCTTGCCCTCGAGGCTGCGGCGTCGCTTGCCACCGCTGCCGACCTGCGCGCCCTTCTTGTTGGACGTGCGGCGGTTCCTGCGCTGGCTGTTCCCGGCCATGACCTACCTGATTCCTTGTTCCTCGAAGCTCGTGAAGACTCGTGAAGACCCGCGGTGCGGGACGCCGTTTGCGCGGACGTCAGTGAAAGTGTGCCGCCCAAGTCCCCGGGCGGCACACTCTCGCAGGTCAGCGCCGCCTCAGCGCGGGCCCAGCGTCCAGCGCGGGCCCTCCGGGCTGTCCTCGATGACCAGTCCGGACTGGTTCAGCTGGTCGCGGATCGCATCGGCCGTCGCCCAGTCCTTGCGGACACGGGCGGCCTCCCGCTGCTGGAGCACCATCCGTACGAGGGTGTCGACGACGCCGTGGAGATCGTCGCCGCGCTCCGCCTCGCCCGCCCAATGCGTCTCGAGCGGGTCGAGCCCGAGGACGCCGAGCATCGCGCGCAGCTCCGCCAGCCGGGCGACCGCGGATTCCTTGTCGTCGGCGGCCAGTGCGCTGTTGCCCTGGCGGACGGTGGTGTGGATGACGGCGAGCGCCTGCGGGACGCCCAGGTCGTCGTCCATGGCCTCGGCGAAGGCGGCCGGCACCTCGGCGGCCGGCTCGACCGGTCCGGCCTTCCCCGCCTTCTCGACCACGCGCTGGATGAAGCCCTCGATCCGCGCGAACGCGGACTCCGCCTCGCGCAGCGCCTCCTCGCTGTACTCGATCATCGACCGGTAGTGCGGGGTGCCCAGGTAGTAGCGCAGCACGATGGGCCGCCAGCGCTTGGTCATCTCGGAGACGAGCACCGAGTTGCCCAGCGACTTGGACATCTTCTCGCCGCTCATCGTCACCCAGGCGTTGTGCACCCAGTACGAGGCGAAGTCGTCGCCGTACGCCTTGGCCTGTGCGATCTCGTTCTCGTGGTGCGGGAAGACGAGGTCGAGGCCGCCGCCGTGGATGTCGAAGGCGGAGCCCAGGTACTTGTGGGCCATCGCCGAGCACTCCAGGTGCCAGCCGGGGCGGCCGCGGCCCCAGGGGGTCTCCCAGCTCGGCTCGCCGGGTTTGGCGGCCTTCCACATGGCGAAGTCGCGCGGGTCACGCTTGCCGGTCTCGCCGGCCCCGGACGGCTGCTGGAGGTTCTCCAGCTCCTGGTTGGAGAGCTGGAGGTAGCCCGGGAAGGAGCGGACGTCGAAGTAGACGTTGCCGTGGGCCTCGTACGCGTGGCCGCGCTCGATGAGCCCGCGCATCATCTCGACCATCTCGGTGATGTGGCCGGTCGCGCGGGGCTCGTAGCTGGGCGGCAGGCAGCCCAGCGCCTCGTAGCCGTCGTTGAACGCGCGCTCGTTGTCGTAGCCGATCGCCCACCAGGGACGGCCCTGGTCGGCGGACTTGGCGATGATCTTGTCGTCGATGTCGGTCACATTGCGGATGAACGTCACGTCGTAGCCGCGGTAGGCGAACCAGCGGCGCATGATGTCGAAGTTCAGGCCGGAGCGGATGTGGCCGATGTGCGGGGCGGCCTGCACGGTGGCGCCGCACAGGTAGATCGAGACACAGCCCGGCACGAGCGGGGTGAAGTCGCGGATCTGCCGGGCGCTGGTGTCGTACAGGCGAATGGTCACGCATCAAGGGTAGTGGGCGCGGACGAGTGCCCTGCGCCGCCCCGACCCGCTCCCGCCCCGACCCGGCGGAGACCGGCTCAGAGACCGCCGACGACCTTGCGCGGGGTGATGCGGACGACGACGCGCTGGGCGTCGTGGACGGAGTCCGGGTTGAACTCCCCGTACTTCTTCCCCGCGTACTTGAGCGACAGCTCGTCGATCAGCTCCGGCCCGCCCTCGGTGGTGAGCGTGGCCGTGCCGCGGATCTCGGCGTATGTGTAAGGGGAATCGAAGGGCTGGAGCAGCACCGTCACCCGCGGGTCGCGGCGCAGGTTCTTCTCCTTGCGGCGGCCGACGGTGGTGGAGAACAGCACGTCGTCGCCGTCCCGCTTCACCCACACCGGGGACACCTGGGGGCTGCCGTCGGGCTGGATGGTGGCGATGTTGACGAAGACGGGGGTGTCGAGCAGCGCCTTGACCTGGTCGGAGAGCTGGGCAGACATGGCGGCCTTTCGTACGACGGCTGGTAGTCAGATCCTCGCCCAACACTCCCCTTCAGGGGGTTATTTCACTCGGTGTCGCAGAGTGTCGCTTTTGAGCTGCGGGCGGGCCCCCGGCTACGCGGGCGCGTCGACCCGTACGAGCAGGGCCGTCGCGATCGCCGCCAGGCCCTCGCCGCGCCCGGTGAGGCCGAGCCCGTCCGTTGTGGTGCCCGAGACGGACACGGGCGCGCCCGCCGCCGCCGAGAGGGCCTTCTGCGCCTCGTCGCGGCGCTTGCCGATCTTCGGGCGTACGCCGATCACCTGGATGGCGACATTGCCGATCCTGAAGCCCTCGGCGCGCACGATCCGCGCCGCCTCCGCCAGGAGGGTGACGCCCGACGCGCCGGACCACTCGGGGCGTCCGGTGCCGAAGTGGGCGCCCAGGTCGCCGACGCCGGCGGCGGAGAACAGCGCGTCGCAGGCGGCGTGGGCGGCGACGTCGCCGTCGGAGTGCCCGGCGAGGCCGTAGCCGTCGGAGTCCTCCCACAGCAGGCCCGCGCACCACAGTTCGCGCCCCCGTTCGAAGGCGTGCACATCGGTGCCGACGCCGACGCTGGGCAGCGGCATGGACAGGGGCGCGGGCGCAGGGGTGGGAGTGGCAGGAGTCGTCAGGGGAGCGTCAGAAGCCATCGGTGGCCCTCCTGCGTGCGAGCACCGCTTCGGCGAGTACGAGGTCGAGGGGACGGGTCACCTTGAAAGCCTCCTCATGGCCGGGCACGACCACGACCGGTGCGCCGAGCCGCTCGACCATGCCGGCGTCGTCGGTGGCGCCCTCGCCGCTCACCTCGACGGCCTCGTGTGCGCGTACGAGAGTGGCTCGATCGAAGCCCTGCGGCGTCTGCACGGCGCGGAGCCGGGAGCGCTCGGGGGTGGCCAGAACCGGCTCCGGCTCACCCTTGGCGCCGGGCTCGACCTCCTTGACGGTGTCGGCCAGGGGCAGCGCCGGGACGACGGCCGGGGCCCCGCCCCGCACCGCCTCGACGACCGCGTCGACGGTGTCGACGGGCACCAGCGGGCGGGCGGCGTCATGGACGAGGACGATGCCGATGCCCTCGGGGAGGGCGTCGAGACCGGCCCGCACCGACTCCTGGCGGGTGTCGCCGCCCGGCACGACCAGATAGTCCGTGCGCTCGGGGAGGGCATGGGCGTCGAGGAGGTTCTTCACCTCGCCCGCGCCCTCGGGCGGAGCGACCACGACGACGAGCGAGACGGCCCGGGAGGCCGCCATGGCGCGCACGGCGTGGATCAGCATCGGGGTGCCGTTGAGGGTGCGCAGGGCCTTCGGCGCACCGGGGCCGAGGCGTACGCCGCGACCTGCCGCAGGGATGACCGCGGCGGTGCGCCGCGGGCGCGATTCGTCAGACTCGTCAGGCATCGGTTGCACTCCGGCAGGTTTGTTTCCTTGGCCGATATGGGTATGGCCACTGGGGACGCCTCGGGTCGAGGGACCCGGGGAGTGCCGGGCGCTGACGCCGTGACCGGACCCTTCCGTGACAACTGGTCTCCGCCAGCCGCCCGGGCCCGGCACACCAGTGGGGTCCAGTGGGGTGGAGCACGACGGGCGTGTAGGGGCGCGAGAGCACGCCGCAGCGGCGACGCAGTGGCGCATATGCCGCCGAACATGCCGCAGCGCCCGGCGACGGGGACTGCCGCCACACGATGTCAGGCACGGAATGCCGGGCCGGGCACGGTGGTCGGGCAGAGCGTCAGCGGGCACCGCGGCAGTTTCATTCACACGTCCGGTGCAGCGTGCATCAGGTGCGTCAGCGGCGTGGTCAGGATGCGAGTACCTCGTCGAGGAGAGCCTCGGCCTTGTCTTCGTTGGTGTTCTCCGCGAGGGCGAGCTCGCTGACGAGAATCTGTCGCGCCTTGGCGAGCATCCGCTTCTCACCTGCGGAAAGCCCGCGCTCGCGCTCACGACGCCAGAGATCGCGCACCACTTCGGCGACCTTGATGACGTCGCCGGAGGCGAGCTTCTCGAGATTTGCCTTGTAGCGGCGGGACCAGTTCGTGGGCTCTTCCGCGTATGGCGCGCGCAGCACCTCGAAGACCCGGTCCAGTCCGTCCTGACCGACCACATCGCGTACGCCGACGAACTCCGCATTGTCCGCTGGCACGCGAACCGTCAAGTCGCCCTGGGCGACCTTGAGCACCAAGTAGGTCTTGTCCACGCCTTTGATCTGACGAGTTTCGATGGCCTCGATCAGCGCGGCCCCGTGATGGGGATAGACCACGGTGTCGCCAACCTTGAACGTCATGTGACAGGTACCCCTTCCGTGGCTATCCAGAGTAACACGAGAACGGCTTCTTCTGAATGGCGTTTTCGCAGGTCAGGGCGCATCTCGGGGCTTGACAACAGCGACAGGAACGTGCTGCGGAGGGCTTCCGGAGGGGGGTATTCGCAGGTGGGAGCGGCTGTGCGAGCGCACGGAAACGCACCGGTTACAGCGGCCACAGCGCCCTCCGGAGAGGCCGAACGTCCCGATTTGCCGGGTTCTACGCGGTGAACTTCCCGTACTCCGTTCGGCCCTCGGCCACCCGTCCGGACCCCCTCCGCCCCGACGCCGGAATTGATCAACAACGGCGGAGGAGAGTTTGCCGGCGGATATTCGGCGAGGAATATATGACGGTTCGGAGAATTGATCACTTCAAGATCACCGCGGTTTTGTGAACGAACTGCCGGACCGCGTGATCGCCGACCGACTCCGAAACGGTGCACACAGAACCCGAAGGCCCCGGACAGGGCGGCCGGCGCCCCCGGCCGGCCGCCCCCGCCGACCCAGGGGCGGGTCGGGTGCCGGGCGGGGAAGCAGGCTCGGTAACCTAAGCCGGGCTGACGCACCCTTAGTTGTTTTCAGCCGATTTACCCGAACCGTAGCCAGTCCGTACGCCAAGGAGATGCCGCCGCCGTGAGCAGCAGCCTTCGACGCGGCGCCCTCGCCGCCACTGCCCTCGTGTTCTCGATCGCCTCGCTTGCCGCATGCGGGGCGGGGAAAGACGCGCAGACCCTCGGCATCAGGCCCGACAACGCCGCGACCGCGGTGGACAACCTGAAGATCCAGAACGGGGTGGTGATCACCCAGCCGACCGAGGGCGCGGAGGGTCCGGCCGTCGTCTCGGCGACGATCTTCAACGACGGCCGGGAGGACGAGACCCTCGAGTCGATCACTGTGCCGGGGCCTGGCGTCGAGGCCGAGCTGAGCCCGGCGGGCGGCTCGGGTCCGCTGACCGTCCCGGCGGGCGGCTCCATCGTCCTCGGCGGCGAGGGCAACGCCTCCGCGGTCATCGACGAGGGCCTGAAGGCCGCCAGTGACGGCGATGTGCTGGACGTCGTCTTCCGCTTCAGCGAGACCGGCGATGTGACGCTGCGGGCGTTCGTCGTCCCGGCCGAGAACTACTACAAGAAGTTCGGCCCCAGCTCGCTGCCGTCGGCCCCGGAGGAGTCGCCGGAGGAGTCACCCGAGCAGTCGCCGACCGGCAGCCCGACCGGGACGCCGACGAGCACGCCGACCGGCACTGCCGCAGGCGCGGCGGGCGGCGAGGCGACGCCGTCGGACGCCTCCTCGGCGTCCCAGGACGCGGGCCACTGAGCCTGCTGCCGTACGTCAGGCCTGCGCGTACGGGCGAGGGGCCGCCTGCCGGACCACCGGCGGACGGCCCCTCGCCCACGCACAGAGGCGGTCGCGGCCTACGGCTCGAACTTGTAGCCCAGGCCGCGCACCGTCACCAGATAGCGCGGCGCCCCCGGATCCGGCTCGATCTTGGCGCGCAGCCGCTTGACGTGGACGTCGAGCGTCTTGGTGTCGCCCACGTAGTCCGCGCCCCAGACACGGTCGATCAGCTGCATCCGGGTCAGCACCCGGCCCGCGTTGCGGAGCAACATCTCCAGCAGGTCGAACTCCTTCAGCGGGAGGTCGACCTTGCCGCCCGCGACCGTGACGACATGGCGGTCCACATCCATGCGGACGGGGCCGGCCTCCAGGGCCGCCGGGGCGACCTCCTCCGGCTCGCCGCGGCGGCGCAGCACCGCCCGGATGCGGGCGACCAGCTCCCGCGAGGAGAAGGGCTTGGTGACATAGTCGTCGGCTCCTATCTCCAGCCCGACGACCTTGTCGATCTCGCTGTCCTTGGCGGTCACCATGATGACGGGGACGTTCGAGCGGCCGCGCAGCTGGCGGCACACCTCCGTACCGGGCAGCCCGGGCAGCATCAGGTCGAGGAGGACGAGGTCGGCGCCATTGCGCTCGAACTCGTCGAGTCCTTCGGGCCCCGTGGTCGCCACCGCGACCTCGAAGCCCTCCTTGCGGAGCATGTAGGAAAGGGCGTCGCTGAAGGATTCCTCATCCTCGACGACGAGCACTCGGGTCACGGAAGGACCTCCGGGGCAGGAATCTCAGTGTTCGGATCGGTGGTGGTCGTGGCGGCGCCGGCGAAGCCGGCGGCCATGGCGGCGCCGGCGGTCCGGTGACCGTCGCCGGTGCGGGAGTGCCCGCGTCCGCCCGTCCCGCCGGAGGGACGGTCCCGTACGGCCCCGGCTTCGGGAAGCCGCAGGGTGAAGGTGGAGCCCTGTCCCTCGGAGCTCCACACCGTGACCTCCCCGCCGTGCGAGGCAGCCACGTGCTTGACGATGGCCAGTCCCAGGCCGGTGCCTCCGGTGGCGCGGGAGCGGGCAGGGTCGACGCGGTAGAACCGCTCGAAGATCCGCTCCCGGTCCTTCTCGGAGATCCCGATGCCCTGGTCGGTGACCGCGATCTCGATGAGATCTCCCCCGGACGCGGCGACGCGGCGCGCGGCGATGCCGACGCGCGTGCGGGCCGGGGAGTAGTTGACGGCGTTCTCGACGAGATTGCCCAGCGCGGCGGCGAGCTGCCCCCGGTTGCCCCAGAGATACAGATCTGCGGCGCCCCCTGCGGCCATGGTGATCTGCTTGGTGGAGGCGGCGTGGCGGGAGCGGTCGATCGCCTCGGCGACCAGCTCGTCCACCCGTACGGGCTCCGCATCCTGCAGCGGGTCGTCGTTCTGCACCCGGGACAGGTCGATGAGCTCCTGTACGAGGTTGGTGAGGCGGGTCGCCTCGATCTGCATCCGGCCCGCGAAGCGGGTGACCGCCGCGGGGTCGTCCGCGGCGTCCATGACGGCCTCGGAGAGCAGGGAGAGCGCACCCACGGGGGTCTTCAGCTCATGGCTGACGTTCGCCACGAAGTCGCGTCGCACCGCTTCTATGCGACGGGCCTCGGTGAGGTCCTCGACCAGCAGCAGCACGAGGCGGGAGCCGAGGGGGGCGACTCGGGCGGAGACGGCGAGCGCCTCGCCGCGGCCGGTGCCGCGCCGGGGCAGATCCAGCTCCACCTGCCGTATCTCTCCGTCGCGGCGGGTGTCGCGGGCCATGTGCAGCATGGGCTCCACGGCGAGCTTCCCGCCGCGGACCAACCCGAGGGCGTACGCCGCGGAGCTCGCCTTGACGACGGAGTCGCTCTCGTCGAGGACGACCGCGGAGGAGCGGAGGACGGACAGCACCGTGTCGACGCCGGGCGGCAGCGCCGCATGCAGGTCGGCGCGCTGGGAGGAGCGGGTGGGCCGCGCCTGGTCGCGCTCGCTCCAGCGGAACGCCAGCATGGCGATGACACCGGTGCACAGCCCGGCGATCGCTGCCGCTGCGGCGACCGCCGCGTTCACGTCCATGCATCCAGGTTATGCGGGGCTCCGGACATGCTCCCAGCCAAACGAGCGGCGGCTCGAACAGTCGTCGCTCAGAGTTCACCGAGGGGACGGAGCTGGTTCACTTGGGGTGCCGAAGCAGGACGCGTTCCGGACAGAACGTGGAATCGTGGAGGGGGGCGACCCCCTTCCGACCTTCGCCCGACCCCCGCCCGACCCCTGTCGTTTCGGTCGTTCCGGTCGTATCGAGAGGTCGTACAAGAGGGCCGCAGGCCGTACCGAGGCAGGCCGTATCCGCAGAGAGGACACCATGCGCGACGCGTACCACGAGGAACTGGACTCGATCGGCGAGGGCCTGGTCGAGATGGCCCGGCTGGTCGGGTCGGCGATCGGGCGCGCCACGACGGCCATGCTCGACGCCGACCTCAAGCTCGCCGAGAGCGTGATCGCCGGGGACCAGAAGGTCGACGACCTCCAGCACGACCTGGAGGCCCGGGCCATAGCCCTGCTGGCCCGGCAGCAGCCGGTTGCGACGGATCTGCGGATCGTGGTGACGTCGCTGCGGATGAGCGCGGACCTGGAGCGCTCGGGCGACCTGGCCCAGCATGTGGCCAAGCTGGCCCGGCTGCGCTTCCCGGAGAAGGTCGTCCCGAACGACCTGCACGCCACGCTGCTGCAGATGGGGCAGCTGGCGCAGCGCCTGATGGCGAAGTCGGCGGAGGTCATCATCACCAAGGACGTCGATCTCGCGATGCAGCTCGAGCAGGACGACGACGAGATGGACCTGCTGCACCGCACGCTGTTCCAGCACCTGATGGACGACCGCTGGAAGCACGGCATCGAGACGGCCGTGGATGTGACGCTGCTCGGCCGCTACTACGAGCGCTTCGCGGACCACGCGGTGGCCGTCGCCAAGCGCGTCGTCTACCTGGTCACGGGCGAGCACGCGGACGAGATCCAGCCGCCGGTGCAGGTCGAGGGCGCGTAGCCCTCGACCTGCGCCGGCGGTCGAGGGCGCGTAGCTCCGCAAGCCCCGGATGCGGCGGTGCGCTGTTGATGCGCCCGCCGGAGTGGGCATGGAATGGGGCAGAGGCGGCACGTCCGGTACGCCGACGAGGAGGCACCCATGGCCGAGTCCCCCATAACCGACCCCCGGCACGACACCCCCGACACCCCCCGTGACGCGGCGTTCCTGCCCGTCCTCGGCGCCTGCGGCTGCGGCTCGGGCTGCGGCTGCGGCTGCCAGTCGGGCGGCCCGTGCCAGTGCGGCGGCGGCTGCGGTTAGGGAGCGCCGCCACAGCGGCGCCGCCCGCCGCGCCAGCCGTTTGACGCAGCCGGGCCCCGTCCGATGACGGACGGGGCCTTGCTGCGTTATGACGACTTCCGCCGCTGCGTTGTGACGACTTCCGCCGTTCGAACGGCCCGACGCCCATGGACTCGGCGCGTGCCGGGGGCAGGTCCGTTTCAGGCCTTGCTCCGGCTCTGGGCTTCGGCCTCCGCCATCGCTTCGGCCTCGGTCTCCGCCACCGCGACCGCGAACCCCAGCGCCTTGGTGATGTGCCCGGCGGCGGACATCACGCGTGCCGTGCCCACCACGGGGGCGATGGCGACGAGGACGTCCTGCAGCTGCTCGGCCGTCAGGTTGGCCTTGAGAGCGGGGTCGACATGGGCGAGGTAGGAGATCGCAGGAGCGTCCATGGCCGCGAGTGCGGCGATGCGGGTGAGGATGAGCGTCCCCTCGTCCAGACCACAGCGCTCGAGCGAGTCGACTGTCATCGCGGCGAGAGTGTCGAGAACAGGCGTGTCTGACGTGGTGGCCATCTCCGGACTTCCTTCCGGTGCTTGCGGGGCCGACACCTGCGGCCGGCTGAGCACGGCGGGCCTTTCCGTGTCGGCGCTTGCCCTTCCACCGTAGGAACCGTCCGCGTCCCTCGCATGTCGCAGGCGTCGCCGCCCCGCACAGAGGGCGACCTGCCCTCGCCGGGCCCGGCAAGGGCCCGAGGCCCGACCCACAAGGGCCGCAGCGCGACCCGCAAGGGCCGAGGTGCGACAAAGCCCCCTGCCCGCGGGGGACCCGCAGGCAGGGGGCTTGATCAGTGCGTGTTACTTCTTCTTGCCCTGGGTTTCGACCGCCCGTTTCTTGGCGCTGATCAGCGGTGTTCGGACCCCAACTGACCTGCTGTCGGGCGGTCGTTGGTGGTCGTTGTCGGTCGTTGGTGGTTCACCTCGGAGGTTCCACAGAGGTTCCGTGGACAAGGCCCGGAAGGGCAAGAAGGAACAGCCTGCGGCCGCACGACCACAGACAGCGAGCCTAGCTCGCGCACCCAAGCAAGAAGAGCACCTGTCGCCCGGCCCCCGGTGCTCTTCTTGTTGTTCGGCGGCAGCCGCCGCCGCCGATGGGGCTCCTTCTTCTCGCGCTGAGCCGCGCACAACAGCTGAGCCGCGCACAACAACAGACACCACCCCCTCTCTTTTCCTAAGTAGAGGAAAGCTGCGTCACCTGCGTCACAGCCGACGGAAAACGGGCCCTGAACTGCCAGAACAGGCGTGACGCAGAACCCGGATGTCTGCGTCATCGTGCGTCACCTGCGTCACGCCCCCGTGTCACAGACGACGAAGCCGTGACGCAAAGGTGACGCACCCCATCCACCCCACGTCACGCAAACACACAGGTCAAAGGCCCAAATGACGCACGTGACGCCGTGACGCAGAAATCCGAACCTCGGACACACGCGAGCCCTACTGTCCTGTGCCATCGAACCTTGATCATTGCCATCGAAGGTTGGTGATCATTAGTTTTGTGCCACCGAAGTTTGAGTGGTGCGGGGTGCTGATCGTCAGGGGTGGCAGTGGGGAACTCGGTGCATACGCGGATCCTGATCGCGGAGCGTTTGACCTGGGGTTCTTGGAGGGTTGCTCTCGGGCTCGCAACAGCCCGACCAATCCGAGCGGGCAGGCGGGTTCTATGATCCGCGCATGTCGAACATCTGGGGGCGGGCTGTCCTACTGGCGGTGTTGACAGGAGTCTGAACCGTTCCGGGTTCGGTAGGGACTCGATCATTTGAGAGGATCGAGTCATGGCACGTCCTTCCCA
>NZ_JADWYQ010000030.1 GCF_022414575.1 Streptomyces sp. MUM 178J
GGGTCGAGCACGGCGGTCGTGAACGTGCCGTGCCGCTCCTGCCGATGGGGTGGGATGCGGCCGGCCGTCCGGGCCTCACCGTCGGCGTCACAGGGCCGGCCGCGCGCCGGGGCCGGTGTGCCGGGAGGGGCCGCGTCCGCGGTTCGCGTTCCTGCGGTGGCGGGGGACCGGCGGCCGGTGGGTTCCGGCGTGCTCGGGCGGTGCAGGTCCGCGGTCCGCGCCGCGCACGCGGTGGCGGGCACTCGCTGCGGTCGCGCGCCGGACTGCCGGCGTCCGGCCGCCACGGCGGCCGGGTCCGCGGGCGTCGGCGACTCGCGGTGCGAGGCGGCCGTACCCGGTGCGGCGGCGGCCGGGGTCTCGGTCTCGGTCGCCGCGTCGTGCGCTCGCGGCGGCGCAGGGGTGTGCCGGGGGGTGTCCCGGGCATCCGGGTGGTCCTGGTGCGCCCCCACCCGCGGCGCTTCCCGCGCCGCGCATGCCAGGGTGGTGCGGATCGCCGTCAGTTCCGCGGCGAGCTCCTCCTTGGGCGGGAACGCGTCGTCGCGTTCCAGCAGCACCCCGGGCGGGTCCGTGCGGGAGCGGAGTTCGGCGAGGATGTCCAGCACCTCGGGCGGCACCGGATGGGCGTGGGTGTCATGCCACACCCCGTCGCGCGCCACCCCGCCCGCGACGTGCACATACGCGATCGACTCGACCGGCAGCAGGTCCAGGGCCCGCACCGGGTCGTGGCCGAGGTTGACGTGGTTGGTGTGCAGATTGGCCACGTCGATCAGCAGCCGGACCCCCGTCCGCTCCACCAGCTCGGCGAGGAACTGCCCCTCGGTCAACTCCTCGTCCGGCCAGGAGATCAGCGCCGCGATGTTCTCCAGCGCCAGCGGCGCCGGCAGGCTGTCCTGCGCGATCCGCACGTTCTCGCACAGCACCTTCAGCGCGTCCCGGGTGCGCGGCACCGGCAGCAGATGGCCCGCCTCCAGCGCCTGCGTCGCGGTCAGCCCGCCCCCCGCCCGTACGAACGCGATGTGCTCCGTCACCAGCGGCGCGCCCAGCGCCTCGGCACGCTCCGCCAGCGCCGTGAGCCGGTGCTCGTCGGGCCGGTCCGCGCCGCCCAGCCCCAGCGAGACGCCGTGCGGCACGATCCGTGTGCCGCGGGCGCGCATCCGGGACAGCGAGCCGGGCAGATGGCCGGGGCAGACGTTCTCGGCGACCACCTCCACCCAGTCGACGCCGGGCAGCCGTTCCACCGTGTCCGCGATCTCCGGCCGCCAGCCGATTCCGATCCCGAGCTCCATCTCGTCCCCCTCCTCCACCAGGCGTTTCCGTCGGCGGTTCCTGAGGGGTCTTCGCCCAGCCGGGCCGTGCTGAACCCGAACGGGGGGACGTTCAGAGGTTTATTTGAGCTTCGCCGGGAGTCCTACGGGGCTTCCGGCTGGCCGCCCCCGGCCACCGGCGGGCGGTTGGTGTTGATCGCCGTAGGCGCTCCCGGCTGGGTCGAGGGCTGCGAGGTGAACGTCTGGTCGGGCCCCGGCGTCGCCGGGTTGGGCGCGGGCGGCAGGTTCCCGTTCGGCGGCGGCGGTCCGGTGGGGCTGGCCGTCGACCCGCCGGCCTCCTCGTTGGCGATCTCGTCGAAGTCCACGCGCCCGGTCTGTTCCAGCATCGTGATGTGGTCCAGCACCGTCTGGTTGGCATCCGACGCCAGCTGCCGGATCAGCGTGTTCCGCGTGTTGTGCCGCACCTTGGCGATCAGACCGAACACCTTCCCGTGCGACTCCCGCAGAATCTGTGCGAACTTGCGCTCGTACTCGACGCCCTGCGCCGCCGACAGCTCCCGCAGCCAGCCCTGCTGCTGCTCGGTGGGCTGGTTCGGCAGCTCCACACCGAGCTTCGCCGCCACGTCGCGGGCCCGCTTGTCCAGATCGGAGTGGCCCACGACCAGATGGTCCCCCGCGTCCCGGATCGCCTCGCTCGGGGCGCGCTCCATCGCCTGCTGCCCGGCCGGCAGCTCCCACAGCCCGGCGAGCCGCACCTTCACGAGGAAGTCGCGGTCGGTGGCCGAGAGCGGCCCCCACTGTGTGGCGACGGACGAGGCGTTGAGGTGGTCCTGTCCGGTGCCGGAGCGGTCGGCGTACGACCACACGGGGAATGCCAGTGCCCCTACCGTGGCGACGAGTGCCCCGGTGATCAATGCCGTCCCGTTGATGCGCCGCAACAATGTGCCTGCCTCCATAGCCGATGCGTTATCTGGCAACCAACAGCCGACCGACGGGCGTACTCAAGCCGCTCGACGGCAATGAGAGGTACGCAATGAACCGGCCGGGCGTTCAGCGGTCGGCCGTTCCAGCAGGCAGATTTTCGAAGTGGGGTCGATCGGGCGGCCCTGTCGCTCGGAGTCCCGGCGTTGAGAGACCCGCCGTTCAAAGCCCCTGGCGTTGAGAGACCCGCCGTTCAAAGCCCCCGGCGTTCAGAGTCCCGGCGTTCAGAGTCCCGGTCTTCAGCGGCGGAACGCTCGGTCGTTCCGGGGCCCGCCCAGTGCGGGATGGTCCGCTACGACCGTGCAGCTGCCGGGTGCGATCTCCGTGTATCCGGCGTCCCGCACGACCGGGAGCCGTCCGTCGGCCGTCAGCGCACGCCACCGCGCGGGCGACGCCGTACGCACCGAAAGCCGGAAGCCGTTCGCCCGCCAGATCTTGCGCTCCGCCGCAGGCAGCTCAAGCCAGGCGAGCTGCGCCCCGTGCCCCGCCTGTGCCATCGCTTTGCCCGCCGACATCTCCAGCTCGGGGCTCAGCCACAGCACCGGGTCCGCGGGGTCGGGCGCGGCCGGCGGCCCGGGGTCGTCCAGCTCCGTGCCGGAGACCTGGAGCTTGGCCAGCTCCTTGGGCCAGCCGTCCAGCGGCACCGGCGGGAAGACCCGCACCTCGGCCGTCTCGCCCGTCACCGTGACCCCGTCCAGCGCCGACGCTTTGCGCCACTCGGCTCCGCGCGCCCGCCGCACTACCTTGCGGATGCGGCCGTCCTGCCAGTCACGCACGGCCCGCGCCCATGGGCCGTCGCCCGTGGAGCGCTCATCGGCCAGGATGTGCAGCACGGCGCGGGCCCCCGTCTCCAGGGCGTCGGTTCGGGCCGGAGGCGCGGCCTTCTCGATGCGCACGACCATCGGCAGCACGAACTGCGGGGCCAGATCGCGGGCCGTCGGCTCCTTCCGGAACGGACCGCCGGGGTTCTCTGCACGGGACTCTTCGCTGCTCACGCGCCCAGTCTGCCAGCGGCGGGGCAGCGCCGACCGCCCGGTGAGATCCCGGCGAGATCCCGGTGAGAGTGGCTAACCGTCCCGCATCAGCTCGGAGACCTTCACAAACCGGTAGCCGCGGGCGCGCAGCTCCGGAACGATGCGGCGCACCGCCTCCTCGGTGGCGGGCGCGGCGCTGCGGGTGCAGTGCAGCACCACCAGCGAGCCCGGCCGCACCCCGGTCAGCACCTGCGCGGCCACCGCCTCCGGGTCCGTGGCGAAGGCGTCTCCGCCGACGACGTCCCACTGCACCGCCGTCACCTCCGCGGGCGCGAGCGCCCGCAGCGCCGCATCGTTGTAGCAGCCTCCGGGGAACCGGAAGTAGGGCACCGTACGGTGCACCCCGATCTCCTCGAAGACGGCGAACGCGCGCCGCACGTCCTGCAGCATCCCGCCCTCGTCGACCGTCGGCAGGCCGTAGCAGGGGGAGGTGAAGGCGTAGTGGCTGTAGGAGTGGTTGCCGACCTCGAAGAGCGGGTCGCCGCCGATCGCCCGCGCCTGGTCCGGGTACTCCTCGGCCCACCGCCCCGTCATGAAGACCGTGGAGGGCACCTTCAGCGCCCGCAGCGTCTCGATGAGCCCGGGGTTGTCGAAACGCTCCCCGCGCGCCGCCCGCGGTCCCTGGTCGGCGGTCATATCGGCGTCAAAGCTCAGCGCCACCACCTTGCCCGCCGCCGCCCCCCGCTCGAAGACCGCCGTGAGCCCACCGGGTCCCGGTGCGATGGTGGGGGTGGCCGGAGCCGGCGTCGCGTCGGCGGAAGGAGCCGTGGAACGAACCGGGGAGGGAGCGGGGGCGGACGCCCGGGCGGAGCCCGGTGGCGCGGCGCCTCCGGCGCAGCCGGTCAGCACGGCGCCGAGAGCGGCCAGGACCGCGAGCTTTCGCATGGAACGGGTCACTGGCGAAAATTATCTGACAGTCGGTTGATTCGAGTGGATCGGCGCACTCCGCGGGCCGGCGGTTCCCCTGAGTGGCCGCGGCGGCCGCGCCCTGCGGGGCCAACCGGCGGTTTAGTAATGTGACTTCTTCGTGGATGCGGCCGCGGAGGAGACCATCGACGTACGGGAGCAGAGCCTGACCGAGGTGCGGCCGGGCCCTGCCCGGCTGCCGCGGCAGCAGCCGGGGACGGCGGCGGGCGGCCGCGGGCGACTCGCCTCGTTTCTGGTTCCACTCCTCGTCTCCACGGCTCTGGGGCTGTGGGGCATCAGCCGTCACGACACGATGTGGCGCGACGAATCCGTCACCTACCAGGTCGCTCACCGCAGCGTCTTTGATCTCGTAGGGCTGCTGGACAGCGCCGACGCCGTGCACGGCCTCTACTACCTCCTCATGCACGCGCTGTTCGGCGTCTGGGAGGGCGGCCTGCTGACGCTGAGAATTCCGTCGGTCCTGGCGACGGCCGTCAGCGCCGGGTGCGTCGGCCTCGTCGCATGCCGTCTGGCGGGCGTGCGGGCGGGGCTGCTCAGCGGCGTCGTCTTCTGTGTGCTGCCCGAGGTGCAGATGTACGCCCAGGAGGGGCGGTCCTACGCCCTGGTCTGCGCGTTTGTCGCCTTCGCCACGTATGTGCTCGCCAGGGCTCTCACGGGGGCGTCCCGGCCCTTGTGGGCGGTCTACGGCGCGGCGCTCCTGCTCGCCTGCTGGCTCCATGAGTTCGCGGTGCTCGCACTCCTGGGGCATGGGGCCGCCGTTGCACACGCGAGCGTGTCGCGGGCGGTCCGGCGTGCGTGGACCGCGGCGGCGGCCGTCGTGGTGGCCGCAGTGGCTCCCCTTGCCGTGTTCAGCATGGGGCAGTCCGCCCAGGTCTCCTGGATCGGCAGCCCGAAGCCGGGAGAGTGGCTGGAGATCGCAGCCGTCGCCGTGCTGGCCCTTCTGTGCGCACGCCGGCTGTCGAAGCACCGGGCCCCGGCTCTGCCGCACGGGCCTCTGCTGCGCCGCCTCGCCCTGCCCCTGGCGCTCGCCCCCACGGCCGCACTCCTCCTCGCCTCCCTGCACGAACCCGTGTACGTGGACCGGTACGTCCTCTACGTCAACGTCGGTCTCGCCCTGCTGGTGGGAGCGGCGGCGGACGCGGTCCTCGCGGACCCCCGCACATCCTTCCCGCCGCGCACCCGCGTGGGTCGTCGCATTGCGCTCTCGACGCTGATCGGCGGGCTGGTTCTGGCGCTCCTTCCGGTCACGCTGCAGATGCGCACACCCGACAGCCGCAAGGACGACCTGGCCGCGATCGCCGAAGCGGTCGAACGCGTCTCCGGCCGGGGGGACGGCCTCGTCTTCACCCCGGCTCGCCGGCGGGAGTGGAAGCTCTCCTATGCCGAGTCCTACGACGGGCTCGCCGATCTCGCCCTGAAGCGAAGCCCCGAGGCCTCCGGAACCCTGCAGGGCGAAGAGCACTCGGCCCCGGAGATACGGCGGCGCATGCTCTCCGCGACGCGGATCGTCGTGCTCAGCGATCCGCCGGACCAGCCCGAGGACGCGGTCGGACAGGAGCTGACCAAGCGCGAAGTCCTGCGGCATCACTTCGAGCGGTGCGCGCGCACCCGGGTGAAGGGCGCACAGGTCACGCTCTACGCCCGGCCCGGAGCGTGCGGGCCGCCGTCCTGAAGCAGGCGGCGACGGCACTCCTCCACGTCGAAGTCCGCCGGAGGGTACCGGGGGTCCAGGGCCTGGAGATGTTCCAGGAGCAGCCGGCTGATCGCCCAGTTGCGGTACCACTTGCGGTCCGAGGGCACGAGCAGCCAGGGGGCCGCCTCGGTCGAGCAGCGTTCCAGG
Organism: Streptomyces sp. MUM 178J; assembly: GCF_022414575.1. Taxonomy (GTDB): domain Bacteria; phylum Actinomycetota; class Actinomycetes; order Streptomycetales; family Streptomycetaceae; genus Streptomyces; species Streptomyces chengmaiensis. The sequence goes on from NZ_JADWYQ010000030.1 coordinate 6,048, forward strand.
GCGATCTCGTACGCCCTCTGGTACTGCGGCCACAGCGCGCGCTCGTCGATGTCGCCGGGGCTGAACTTCCACTGCTTGTCGGGATTGTCCAGACGGGCGAGGAGACGGCGGCGCTGCTGCTCGTAGCTGATGTGCAGAAAGACCTTGACGATCGTCACGCCGTCCTCGGCCAGGGCCTCTTCGAAGCGGTTGATCCGGCCGTAGCGCCGGGCGATCTCGCGGCGGGGCGCCAGCTCGCGCACCCGGGCGATCAGCACGTCCTCGTAGTGCGACCGGTCGAAGATGCCGATCTCACCCGGCTGGGGCAGCGCCCGGCTGACGCGCCAGAGGAACGGATGCCTCTGCTCCTCGCGCGTCGGCGTCTTGAAGGCCCTGATCCGGCAGCCCGACGGGTTGAACTGGCCGATCACATGTTTGACCGTGCCGCCCTTGCCGCTGGTGTCCATGCCCTGGAGGATCAGCAGAAGTCTGCGGCGGTCGCCGGCCGTGCTCGCCGCGTACAGCCGCTCCTGGAGCGCGGCGAGGGGCTCCCCCGCACGGTCGACGGCCTCGCGCCCGGCGGCCTTGTCCTCGGGGCCGCCCGGGGTGGCCCCGGGGTCGTACGAGGAGAGGTCGACGCGCTCGCCCACGGGAAGGCGCAGCAGTTCGCGCAGCGGGGCCCGCCGCACCCCGTCGTCGCTCGCTTTTCTGCTCTTGCTCTCCTTCGCCATGGCGTGCGCCTCCCGCGTCCGGCTCCTGTGCCGATCATGCGGCGGACGGGGCCTTCCCGCGAACGCAGAGCAGCCCGCGGACCGGTCGTCCGCGGGCTGCACCCTGTTCCGCGCCGTCAGGCGAGGGACGCCGTGAGCGTGATCACCGTACCGGTGAGGGCCTTGCTCACCGGGCAGTTCAGCTTTGCGTCCTCGGCCGCCTTGACGAAGTCCGCCTCGTCGATGCCGGGCACCTCGCCCTCGACGGTGAGGTGCACGCCGGTGATGCCGGCGCCGGGCTGGAAGGTCACCTCGGCCTTGGTGTTCAGCCGGGTCGGTTCGTTTCCGCCCTTGGTCAGGATGTTCGAGAGCGCCATGGAGTAGCAGCTGGAGTGCGCGGCGGCGATCAGCTCCTCCGGGCTGGTCTTGCCGGGGGCGTCCTCGGCACGCGCCGGCCAGGAGACGGCGTACTCCCCGAGCTTGGAATAGTCCAGGCTGACGGTGCCCGCACCCTCCAGGAGGCTGCCTTCCCAGACCGTGTGCGCGTGACGCGTGGTGGCCATGATGCGTTCCCTTCTGACGGAAAGGTGTTACGCACCGAACCTACTGGTCCGCGAGGGCCTTTGCGTCACGCGCCAGCGCGGTGAGACGGGAGATCGCCCTGAAGTACTTCTTGCGGTACCCGCCGTTCAGCATCTCGTCGCTGAACAGCCGGTCGAAGGGCAGCCCGGAGGCCAGCACCGGCACCTCCCGGTCGTACAGCCGGTCGGCCAGCACCACCAGGCGCAGCGCGGTCGACTGATCGGGCACCGGCGTCACGTCGGTGAGGCATACGGCGCGCACGCCCTCCGTGAGCGCCCCGTACCGGCTCGGATGCACCTTCGCCAGATGCTCCAGCAGCTGCGGGAAGGCGTCGAGGGACGCGCCGTCGGCAGCGTACGCGGTCTTGGCGACGATCTCGTCGGAGTACGGGGGCGGGGCCTCGGGGAGCCCGCGGTGCCGGTAGTCCTCGCCGTCGATGCGCAGCGGCCGGAAGTGCGCGGAGAGCCCCTGGATCTCGCGGAGGAAGTCGGCGGCGGCGAACCGGCCCTCGCCGAGCTTGCCGGGCAGCGTGTTGGAGGTGGCGGCGAGTGCGACGCCCGCCTCGACCAGCTTGCCCAGCAGCGTGGAGACCAGCACCGTGTCTCCGGGGTCGTCGAGTTCGAATTCGTCGATGCACAGCAGCCGGTGCCCGCTCAGCGTGCGCACCGTCTCCTGGAAGCCCAGCGCGCCCACCAGATTGGTCAGCTCCACGAAGGTGCCGAAGGCCTTGAGGGACGGGGCCGCGGGCGTGGCGTGCCACAGGGAGGCCAGCAGATGGGTCTTGCCGACGCCGTAGCCGCCGTCCAGATAGACCCCGCGGGGGCCGGCCGGCGCCGCGGGTTTCCGCGCGAACCAGCGCCGCCTGCCCGCGCCGCTCGCATGCGCCCCGCCCAGGCCTCCGGCGAAGCCGCTCAGCACGGAGACCGCCTCGGCCTGGCTGGGCTGGGCCGGGTCGGGGACGTACGTGTCAAAGCGGACCGCGTCGAAGCGCGGCGGCGGAACCATCTCGGCCACCAGCCGGTCGGCGGGGACGAAGGGCTCGCGGGCGCACAGGGACAGCGGCGCGGCTTCACTCGCGGCGTCACTCATGGGACTCGTGGGGCTCGTGGGTGTCGTCGGCACACTTCTCACTCTATGCGCCGTGCCAGACTGCACGGATGCGACGCCTGTTCCCTGTGACCGACCAGACAGCCGAGCCGTCAGCCGGCCCGACTGCCGGCCCGGCCGCCGTCCCGTCAGCCGAACGGTCGGTCCTCGTGGACCGCGAGTGGTCCCTCGACGAGCTGGCCGACGCCTATGCGTATCCCAGGGTGGGGGAGGAGGCGATCCGGGGCGGCGCCGCCGACCCCCATGCACCCGGTCCGGCCGCGGAGCCAGGGCGCCCGCGGGTCTGGCTGCGGGCCAACATGGTCTCCTCCCTGGACGGCGCCGCGCAGCACGACGGCCGCTCCCAGCCCATCTCGTCCGCCGCCGACATGCGGATCTTCGGCGCCCTCCGGGGGCTCGCGGATGTGATCGTGGTGGGCGCGGAGACGGTACGCCAGGAGGGCTACCGGCCCGCGCGGGCGCGGGAAGCCTTTGCGGAGCGGCGGGCCGCCGCGGGGCAGACCCCCGCGCCCGCGATCGCCGTGGTCAGCGCCTCCCTGGACCTGGACTTCTCACTGCCGCTGTTCACCGAGCCCAAGACGCCGACCCTGGTGCTGACCGGCGCGGCCGCCCCCCGGGACCGGCTCCGCGCGGCCCGGGACGCGGGCGTGGAGGCGGTGATCGCCGGGGACGGGCCGGGGATCGACCCCGCACGGGCGGTGGCGGCGCTGGCCGAGCGCGGGCTGGTGCGGCTGCTCACCGAGGGCGGTCCGAGGCTGCTGGGGCAGTTCATCGCGGCGGGGGCGCTGGACGAGCTGTGTCTGACCGTGTCCCCGATGCTCACGGCCGGTGACGCCCAGCGGATCGCCGGCGGGCCTTCGCCGACGGCGCCGGAGCGTTTCGCGCTGGCCTCGGTGCTGGAGGAGGCGGGGTTCCTTTTCACCCGCTACCGTCGCATTTGACAATCAGCGGAATTAGTCGTTCCGGTTAGCTCCGGCCGGGCACACTTACTCTCGCAGACCCCGTGGGCGCAGACCCGTGCGGGCACGGGGAAGGATGGTTTCCGCAGAAGGGCTCCTGACGTGTTCAAAAGCGTACTGATGATCGAGAAGCCCCTGACGTCCGAAGACGTGGAATTCGTCACCACCCTGCACGGAGACGAGAAGATCTCCTTCATCGTGCTGATGCAGCCGCGCGGAGATCAGGCCGACGTACTGCTGCGCGCCATCGACGACGTGGCGCTGGGCGAGCTGAAGGAGGCCGTGCACGAGGCCGACCGGCCCGAGAAGCCCGCCGAACTCGCTCTGGAGCACTCGCTCGCCGCCCTGCGCGCCGCGGGCAGCGAGGCGGTCGGGCATGTCATCGAGGACCACCCGATGGACAGGTTGAAGGCCGTCGTCGACGAGTCCCGCGCGGACGAGGTGATCGTGCTGACCGCGCCGCACTACGTGGAGGAGTTCTTCCACCGGGACTGGGCCTCGCGCGCCCGGCACAAGGTCGGCGTCCCGGTGCTCAAGCTCTTCGCGCACAGCGAATAGGCTGGGTGCCGGACCCTCGCCGTCCGCTGTCCGCACGCACCGTCCCCAGGGGAGACACACGCATGGCATCCGCCGTTCCCAGCGCCGTACCCAGCGCCATGGAGCGCCCGCACTTCATCGGCATCGGCGGCGCCGGAATGTCGGGCATCGCAAAGATCCTCGCCCAGCGCGGCGCGAAGGTCGCGGGCAGCGACGCCAAGGAGTCCGGCGCCGCCGACGCCCTGCGTGCACTGGGTGCGACCGTGCACATCGGACACGCGGCCGGACACCTCGCCGACGACGCCAGCTGCGTCGTCGTCTCCAGCGCCATCCGACCGGACAACCCCGAGCTGATGCGGGCCGCGGAGCTGTCCGTCCCGGTCGTCCACCGCTCCGACGCCCTCGCGGGGCTGATGACCGGGCTGCGCTCCATCGCAGTGGCCGGCACCCACGGCAAGACCACCACCACGTCCATGCTGGCCGTCGCCCTGACCGAACTGGGCCTCGACCCCTCGTACGCCATCGGCGGCGACCTGGACGGCCCCGGGACCAACGCCCGCCACGGCGCGGGCGAGATCTTCGTCGCCGAAGCGGACGAGAGCGACCGCAGCTTCCAGAAGTACGACCCCCAGGTCGCCATCGTCCTCAACGTCGAGCTGGACCACCACGCCAACTACGCCTCGATGGACGAGATCTACGAGTCCTTCGAGACCTTCGTCGGCAAGATCGTGCCCGGCGGCGCCCTGGTGATCGCCGCGGACCAGCCGGGCGCGGCCGAACTGACCGCCCGGGTGCGCCGCGGCCCGTCCGCGCCGAAGGTCGTCACCTACGGCGAGTCCGCCACGGCCGACGTACGCATCGACACGGTCACCCCGCGGGGGCTGACCAGCGAGGTCACCGTCCTCCTCGACGGCCGGCCGCTGACCTTCACCGTCTCCGTCCCCGGCCGCCACTACGCCCACAACGCCGTCGCCGCGCTCGCCGCCGGCGTCGCCCTCGGCATCCCCGCGCCCGAACTGGCCGCCGCGCTCGGCGCGTACACCGGAGTCAAGCGCCGCCTCCAGCTCAAGGGCGAGGCCGCGGGCGTCCAGGTCATCGACTCCTACGCCCACCACCCCACCGAGATGACCGCGGACCTCGAGGCCATGCGCGGCGCGGCGGCCGGCTCCCGGCTCCTCGTCGTCTTCCAGCCGCACCTGTTCTCCCGCACCCGGGAACTGGGCACGGAGATGGGCCAGGCGCTCGCCCTCGCCGACTCCTCCCTGGTCCTCGACATCTATCCCGCCCGGGAGGACCCGATCCCCGGCATCACCAGCGACCTGATCGTCGACGCCGCCCGCGCGGCCGGGGCCGAGGTCGCCGCCTGCCGCGACAAGGCCGCCGCAGTCGGGGTCGTGGCGGGAATGACCCGGCCCGGCGATCTTGTTCTCACCATGGGTGCGGGCGACGTCACGGACCTCGGCCCGGCCATCCTGGCCCGTCTGTCGAACTGAGGAGCGCACGATGCCGTACGAGGTCGAGAAGCCCGACGACCAGTGGCGCGAGGAGCTCACCCCCGCCGAGTACCGGGTGCTGCGCCAGGCCGGCACCGAGCCCGCCTTCACCGGTGAGTACACGGACACCAAGACCGCGGGGGCGTACTCCTGCCGCGCCTGCGGCGCGGAGCTGTTCCGCTCCGACGCCAAGTTCGAGTCCCACTGCGGCTGGCCGTCCTTCTACGACCCCAAGGACTCCGACGCGGTCGAACTGCTCGAGGACCGCTCCCACGGCATGGTCCGCACCGAGGTGCGCTGCGCCCGCTGCGGCTCCCACCTCGGGCATGTCTTCGAGGGTGAGGGCTATCCGACCCCGACCGATCAGCGGTACTGCATCAACTCGGTCTCCCTGCGGCTCACCCCCGACGAGGGGTGACGTCCGGCGCCTCCCGGGCCGGCCGACGGCGTGTGAACGCAACGGGGCCTCGAGGAACGCCGGGTGCGGCACATCTGGTCGCGCCCGCCTCAGGGCTTCGCCGCCCCCAGGGCTTCGCCGCCGCCGGGCGATGGGCGGGGCCGCACGCCGTCACTGCCCGGGAGCCGGCGCGCCCGTGGAAGAATGCGTCCGTGACACCCGCCGTCGCCTCCCCCCTCGTGGACCGTGCCCGCGCCCTTGCCGCCGACGGACGGCGGCGGCTCCTGGGCATCGCCGGAGCGCCCGGCGCGGGCAAGTCCACGCTCGCCGGCCAGATCGTCGACGCCCTGGACGGACTGGCCGCCCTCGTCCCCATGGACGGCTTCCATCTGGCCCGGAGCGAACTGGACCGGCTCGGCAGGACGGCCCGCAAGGGCGCGCCGGACACCTTCGACGCCGCCGGCTACACCGCGCTGCTCACCCGGCTGAGAACCCCCCGGGAGCCGGCGGTCTACGCGCCCGCCTTTGACCGGGAGATCGAGGAGCCGGTCGCGGGCAGCATCCGCGTCGCGGCGGACGTTCCCCTTGTGGTGACCGAGGGCAACTACCTGCTGCACGACGAAGGCGAGTGGGCCGCCGTCCGGCCCCTGCTGGACGAGGTGTGGTTCGTCGACCTCGACGACGCCGTTCGGGTACCGCGGCTGATCCGCCGTCATATGCGTTTCGGGAAGGAGCGCTCACACGCCGAGCGCTGGGTCCGCGACTCCGACGAGCCCAACGCCCGGCTGGTGAGCCGCGGCCGTGCCCGCGCCGACCTCGTGGTGCGCCCCGGCTGACGCATGCGCCCGACGAGTTTTCCACAGGGCTCGCGGCGTATCTGATCCGGCGGCAGCATGGAGCCATGTCCACAGATCCCGCAGCCCCCGCCGCCCCCGCAGACCTCTCGGGTTCGGCGGGACCCGCCGCCCCCTTCACCGCCGACGAGTACCGCGCCCGGATGGCCCGCGCCGCGGAGTCCGCCGCCGAGGCGGGGCTCACGGGCCTGCTCATCGCTCCCGGACCCGACCTCGTCTATCTGACCGGCTACCGCCCTCCCACCGATCTCGAGCGGCTCACCCTGCTCGTCCTCGCCGCCGGACGCGACCCGGTGCTGGTGGTCCCGGCCCTGGAAGCCCCCGACGCCCACCAGGCCCCCGGCGCGGCGGCGTTCACCGTGCTCGACTGGACCGACGGAAAGGACCCCTACGCGCTCACGGCCCCGCTGCTCGCCCCCGACGGCCGCTTCGCGGTCAGCGACAACACCTGGGCGCTGCATCTGCTGGGCCTGAAGAGCAGACTGCCCGGCAGCGGGTACACGGCGCTGACCGACGCGCTTCCGATGCTTCGCGCCGTGAAGGACGCTCGGGAGGTGGAACTGCTCCGGGCGGCGGGCGCCGCCGCGGACGAGGCGTACGGCGAGATTCTGAAGGTGCGCTTCGCCGGACGGGCGGAGAGCGAGGTCGCCGCCGACCTCGCCGCCCTGCTCAAGCACTTCGGGCACTCCCAGGTCGATTTCACCATCGTCGGCTCCGGACCGAACGGCGCGAATCCCCACCACGAGGCCGGCTCCCGCACCATCGCCGACGGCGACATGGTGGTCCTCGACTTCGGCGGCCTCAAGCACGGATACGGCTCCGACACCACCCGCACCGTGCACGTCGGCGAGCCGTCCGCCGAGGAACGGCGCGTCCATGACGTCGTACGGGAGGCGCAGCAGGCGGGGTTTGAGGCGGTGCGGCCGGGGGCGGCCTGCCAGGACGTCGACCGGGCCGCCCGCCAAGTGATCGCCGACGCCGGGTACGGCGAGTACTTCATCCACCGCACCGGCCACGGCATCGGGGTGACCACACATGAGCCGCCCTACCTGGTCGAGGGCGAAGACCGGCCGCTTGTCCCCGGCATGTGCTTCTCCATCGAGCCGGGCATCTATCTGCCGGGTCGCTTCGGCGTCCGCATCGAGGACATCGTCACGGTGACGGAGGAAGGCGGCCGCCGACTCAACACCACGGGGAGGGAGATGGCGATCGTGGAGTAGCACGGACGCGGATCAGGAACCGCGCGGGTCGTGGTGGCTCAGACGCGCCAGCATCTCGTACGGATAGGGCAGCGGGCGTTCGCTCGCGGCATCAAGTCCCGCCCGGTGCTCGGCCGACAGCTCCCAGCCCACCGCACCGAGGTTCTCCGTCAGCTGCTCGGCCGTGCGGGCTCCGATGATCGGGGCGGTGACCCCGGGCCGCTCCATCAGCCAGCGCAGGGCGATCTGGGAGGGAGTGCGGCCCGTCTCCTCGGCGACCTCGTACAGCGCGTCCAGGACCTGCCAGGTCTCCTCTGCGTCCCGCTCCCGCCAGCCCTCCCGTCCCGACTGCTCCTGGAAGCGGGCCTCGCGTGAACCGGCCGGCACGGAGGTCATTCCACGGCGGTACTTGCCGGTCAGCCAGCCGCCCGCGAGCGGGCTCCAGGGGATCACGGCGACGCCCTGCTCCGCGCACTGCGGCAGCAGCTCCCACTCGAGCTCGCGCCGGAGCAGGTTGTAGAGCGGCTGCAGACAGACATACGGCTCCCAGCCGCGGGCCCGCTGGAGGTCCAGGGAGCGCTGGAGCTGAGAGGGGGTGACATTGCTCGCGCCGATATACCGGACCTTGCCGGACGCCACCAGCGTGTCCAGCGTGGCGAGAGTCTCCTCCACCGGCGTGGTGGGATCCCAGATATGGGTCTGGTACAGATCGATGTAGTCCGTACCGAGTCGTCTCAGGCTCGCTTCGACGGCGGCGAGGACATGCTTGCGGCTGAGCCCGCCGTCGTTCGGCGCATCGCCCATCCGGCCCCACACCTTGGTGGCGATGACGAGGCCGTCGCGCCTGCGGCCCTTGAGCCAGCGGCCGAGGATCTCCTCCGAGGCGCCGCCCGCGTACATGTCCGCGGTGTCGATGAAGGTGCCGCCCGCCTCGGTGAAGGCGTCCAGGACCCGATGGCCGCCCGCGTCGTCGGCGAAGGCCATGGTGCCCAGGCACAGCTCGCTGACACGCACACCGGTTCTGCCGAGATTGATCTGCTTCATGGCCCCAGACCGTAGGAGGTGAAGTGCACTCGAAGGCAAGGCCGTTGCCGGCCGGTCGCCTTCCCTGTCTCAGGTCTTCGTTCGTCTCAGGTCTCCGCCACCACGGCGCAGGACTGCGGCGGCAGCCGCAGCACCCCGTCCGCGCCCGGCGGCACCACCGGCTCCCATGCCGCGAGGATCCGGGCCCCGCCGTTGCCGCCCCCCTCGCCGGCGCCCCGGGGCCGGGTCCCGCCGAGCGGGATCGCGGCCGGGACGTCGGCGAAGTTGAGGGCGATGCGCAGGTCGCCGCGGCGGAAGGCGAGCCAGCGCGCCTGTTCGTCGTAGGCGGTGCGGACGGCGGCCAGGTCCGGGTCGGCCAGATCGGGCTGCTCACGGCGGAGCGCGATCAGCTCACGGTGCCAGGCCAGCAGCCGGGCGTGCCCGGGCCGCTCACGCTCGGCACGGTCGAGACAGGAGCGTTCCCGGGTGGCGGGGTCCTGCGGATCGGGGATCTCCTCGGCCGCCCAGCCGTGCGCCGCGAACTCCCTGCGTCTGCCGTCCCGTACCGCGCGCGCCAGATCCGGGTCGGTGTGATCGGTGAAGAACTGCCAGGGTGTGCGCGCCCCCCACTCCTCGCCCATGAACAGCATCGGGATGAAGGGCCCGGTCAGCACCAGCGTCGCGGCGCAGGCCAGCAGCCCGGGGGAGAGCATGGCGGAGAGCCGGTCGCCGAGCGCCCGGTTGCCGATCTGGTCGTGGGTCTGGGCGTAGCCGAGGAAGCGGTGCGCGGGAGTGCGGACCACGTCGACCGGGCGGCCGTGCGTGCGGCCGCGGAAGGTCGAGTAGGCGCCGTCGTGGAAGAAGCAGCGGCTCAGGGTCTTGGCGAGCGCGGCCAACGGGGCGCGGGCGAAATCCGCGTAGTAGCCGTGTGACTCCCCGGTCAGCGCCGTGTGCAGCGCATGGTGGAAGTCGTCGTTCCACTGGGCGTGCAGACCGAGGCCGCCCTCCTCGCGCGGGCGGGTCGTCCGGGGGTCGCACCGGTCCGACTCGGCGATCAGGAAGAGCGGCCGGTCCAGCTCCGCCGACAACTCGTCGACGGCGGAGGACATCTCCTCCAGAAAGGTCAGCGCGCGGCTGTCGGCGAGCGCGTGGATCGCGTCCAGCCGGAGCCCGTCGATCCGGTAGTCGCGCAGCCAGGCCAGCGCGCTGCCCAGCAGATAGGCCCGGACCTCGTCGGAGCCGGGCGCGTCGAGGTTGACTGCCGCGCCCCAGGGCGTGTGGTGGGCTTCGGTGAAGTACGGGCCGAAGGCGGGCAGATAGTTCCCGGAGGGGCCGAGGTGGTTGTGCACCACGTCCAGAACGACCCCCAGACCATGGCCATGGGCGGTGTCGACGAAGCGCTTGAGTGCCTCCGGCCCGCCGTACGGCTCGTGCACCGCCCACGGGGACACCCCTTCGTACCCCCAGCCGTGTACCCCGGGGAACGGGCAGAGGGGCATCAGCTCGACATGAGTGATGCCCAGTTCCGCGAGTTCGCCGAGGTGGTCTGCGGCCGCGTCCAGGGTGCCGGCGTGCGTCCAGGTGCCGATATGCAGCTCGTACAGCACCGAGTCCCCGGTCAGGGGCCGGCCCGCCCAGTCGCAGCGCCAGCTGTGGCCGTCCTGGTCGACCACCGCGCTGGGCCCGTCGGGACCCTCGGGCTGGCGGCGTGAGCGGGGGTCGGGCAGCACCGGCCCGCCGTCCAGACTGAAGCCGTACCGGGCCCCCGCCGCGGCCTGCGCCTGGACGTTCCACCAGCCCTCCAGGCCGCCCGTATCGCGCTCCATCGGGAGCTCGACGCCCTCCAGCCACAGCGACACCCGCTCCTCGGCCTTCGGCGCCCACACCTCGAACAGCACAGCCGGGTCCCCTCGTCGTCGAGTCTTCGGCTTCCGTCCGGCGACGGACAGCTCCATCCTGGCAAGTCCGCGGTCTTCAGGCGTGTCGTTGCGGCCATTAAGGTCACGGCCCATGACACAGCCGCCGCTTCCCGCCTTCCCGCCCGGCTTCCTCTGGGGGGCCGCCGCCTCGGCCTTCCAGACCGAGGGGGCCGCGGACGCCGATGGAAAGGGCCCCTCCGGATGGGACGCCTTCGCCGCCCGGGGCCGGATCAAGGACGGCGCCGACACCGCCCGCGCCACCGGCTTCTACGAGCGCTACCGCGAGGACGTCGCCCTCCTCGCCGGACTCGGCGCGGACGCCTTCCGTTTCTCCGTCTCCTGGCCGCGGGTGGTCCCCGGCGGCAGCGGGCCCGTCAACGCCCGCGGACTGGACTTCTACGACCGGCTGGTCGACGAGTTGTGCGCCCATGGCATCACCCCCGCCCCCACCCTCTACCACTGGGACACCCCCCTCCCGCTGGACGAGGCGGGCGGCTGGCTGGAGCGGGACACCGCCTGCCGCTTCGCCGAGTACGCCCGGGCCGTCGCCGAGCGGCTCGCCGACCGCGTACCGATGTGGATCACCGTCAATGAACCGGCGGAAGTCACTCTCCTGGGCTATGCGCTTGGGGAGCACGCCCCCGGGCGGCAACTGCTCTTCGACGCCCTGCCCGCAGCCCACCACCAGCTCCTGGCGCACGGCCTCGCCGTACAGGCGCTGCGCGCCGCCGGGGCGCACGACATCGGCCTCGCCGTCTCCCACTCACCCGTGTGGACCGCGGGCGAGGGCGAGGAGGACCGGTCGGGCGCCCGGCTCTACGACACGATTGCCAACTGGATGTACGCAGACCCCCTGCTCACCGGCCGCTACCCGGACGAGAACCTCGCCGCCCTGCTGCCCGGCCCTGTCGCCGACGACCTCGCCGTGATCGCGACCCCGCTGGACTGGTACGGGGTGAACTACTACCACCCCATGCTCGTCGGCGGCCCGTCCCGGCACGCCCTCGGAGCGTTCGCCGGAGTCGGCATGCCCCCGGAGCTCCCCTTCGGGCTGCGGGAGATCGAGACCGGGGAACGCACCGACTTCGGGTGGCCGGTGGTCCCGGACGGGCTGCGCGAACTGCTTGTCTCCCTGAAGGAACGCTTCGGCGAACGGCTGCCGCCGCTGTTCGTCACCGAGAACGGCTGCTCGTACGACGGCCTCGACGACCGGCGTCGCATCGCCTTCCTTGACGCCCATCTGCGCGCGCTCCACCAGGCGATCGAGGAGGGCGTCGACGTGCGGGGCTACTTCACCTGGTCGCTCACCGACAACATCGAGTGGGCGGAGGGCGCCTCCCAGCGCTTCGGCCTGGTGCACATCGACTACGAGACGCTGACGCGCACGCCCAAGGCCTCGTACCGCTGGTACCGGGACGTCATCAGGGAACAGAAGTCCCCACGGCCGTCACGGCACTGAGCGGATCTTCCACACGAGCAGACCGCCGAGCGCCGTCACCGCGGTCGCGGCCAGATACAGCCCCGAGTATCCGCCGGCGTACGCCACCACCGGCGCGGCCAGCGCCGGGCCCAGGACCTGTGGCGCGGAGTTCGCGACATTGATCACGCCCAGGTCCTTGGCCCGGTCGCCCGCCGTCGGCAGCACCTGCGTGATCAGCGCCTGGTCGACCGCCACATACGCCCCGAACCCCAGCCCCAGGAGCGTCGCCGCCGCCATCGCCACCGGCCAGGAGTGCCAGAACACCAGCAGCGAGGATGCCGCCGCCATCACCGCGGAGCTCACCGCCACCAGCGCCTTCCGCTTCCCCAGCCGGTCGGAGACCACTCCGCCCGCGACCGCGGTGACGACGACCCCCGCGGTGTAGAGGAGCGTCAGGATCAGCACGCCTTTGTCCGGTTCGGGGTACCCCACCGCGTCCTTGAGGAAGTACAGCAGGTACAGCGTGCCGACGGCGTTGCCCAGCATCACCAGGAAGCGGGTCAGCCAGGCCCAGCCGAAGTCCGGGTGACGCCGCGGGTCCACCCAGAAGTCGGCGAGCCGTACGGGCTGCCGCCTGCGCTGCGCACAAGGCGCCGGCGGGTCCCGGGTCAGCAGCACGAACGGCAGCGCGCACGCCACCACCAGGACCGCCAGCAGCAGATACCCGGCCGTCAGCCCGGTTGCGGCCACGGTCACCAGCAGCGCCCCGACGACCAGTCCCAGCGTCTGCGGAATCCCGATGAAGCCCGACACCGCCGCACGCTGACGGACCGGCACCTGGTCGGGCACGACGGCGTTCGCCCCGGCGAGCATCGCGTTCAGCCCGAACTGGGCCAGGCACCAGCCGACCGCCACCCCGGCCACGGTCGACTGTGCCGCCGTCGCCGCCAGGCCCGCGGCCCCGGCCAGCGCCCCGCCCAGCATCCACGGACGCCGCCGCCCGAAGCGCCCGCCCGTACGGTCGGAAAGCGCACCCGCGAGCGGATTGGCGACCACCGCCACCAGCGCACCCGCACCGGTCACCCAGCCGAGCGCGACCTCTTTGCCCACCGGGTCGATCGCCTCGATCTGCTCGGCGAGCAGCACCTGGATCGGGGTGAAGAAGGCCATGTAGAGCCCGAGATTGGCCAGCACGAGACCTGCGATCCAGCCACCGCCGACACGCACCCGCGGCTCGGCGTGCAGCCCCTGCCCCCGTCCGTGCGCCGTGTCTCCTCGCGCGTCTTCGGTTGTCATGTACCGCTCGCCATCAGCTCGGGGGTGTCCGGAGCCTACGGACCCCCCTCAGCGGGAGCAATACCTGATCTGCAATCAGATTCGAGCCGCCGTCAGGACCATTCGGCTTGTTCTGGACACGTTCGACCCGGCGGGCCGACAATTCCCTGTGTGACGTCCTCCCATGAGTTCCAGACCGAGCCCGCCCGGCTCTCCGACGCCGAGCGCGACCGCGTCCTCGGGGTGCTCAGAGAGGGGGCGGCGCAGGGGAAGCTGTCGCACGACACCTTTGTGCACCGTATGGAGCTGGCGCTCGCGGCCCGCCACAGCGAGGAGCTGCGCGCCCTCACCGCCGATCTCGACGGTGAGAGCCGCTGGTCGCAGTGGCTGTACGGCACGGTGGGGCGGGTGTCGGCGTTCTCGGTGCGGCTGCGCCGGGCCTGGCAGGCGGAGAAGCTGCCCCCGCTGCTGCTCCCCGAGCCCGGCCCCCACCCCCTGCGCATCGGCCGCGATCCGGGCAACGGCCTCAGACTGAGCCATGACACGGTCTCCCGGATGCACGCCGAGCTGAGCCGCCAGGGCAGCCTGTGGGTGCTGCGCGACCTCGGCTCCACCAACGGCACCACGGTCAACGGCAGCCGCGTCGTCGGCTCGGTGGTAGTCCACGACGGCGACATGGTCGGCTTCGGGACGATGAACTTCCGTCTCACGGCGCGCTGACGGACGCCCGCTCCACCACACGCTCCAGCACGCACGATCGACTACCCGGACTGCGCCGCGGACGCCCGGTCCCGCTCCCCGGCATCCCGGACCAGCAGCGCCACCGGGCGGTCCGCGAACAGCTCCCCCAGCGCGAGCGGGCCGCCGCGAAAGACGCGTCCCGGTGCGAGCGCGTCCCGCCAGCGGCCGTCCGGCAGCGGCAGCGCCGTGTCCCCCCAGCCGCCGGACCGGGCCAGCCGCCGCGACAGCCGCGTCACGGCCGTGACGACCGAGCCCTCCGCGGCCGCTTCGGCCGAACGGAGGAACGCCAGGCACAGATGCGCCGCGGGCCCCGAAGCGTACAGCGGGGCGTACGACGACCCCGGGCCGAAGATCCCGGGACAGTCCCGGCGCAGCCGCAGCGCGGCAACGGTCAGGGCCAGCTTCTCCGCGGACAGACCGCGAGGCCGGGCCTGGACGTCGAGCCGGGCCTGGACGTCGAGCCGGATCTGGTCGTCGGGCCGGGCCGGCCCGGCGGTGGGAAAGCGCGCGGGGGCGCGGTTGTCGGGATCCACCAGCGCGAGATACTCGCGCTCCGCGCCCTGGTACACCTCCGGCACCCCCGGCATCGTCAGCTGCACCAGCGTCGCGCCCAGCACATTGGCCCGTACATGCGCGTCGATCCCGCGGCGGAACAGCGCCGTCGTGCGCATCGGCGGCCCGGCCGGACCCGCGGCGACGAAGTCGGCGACCGCCTGCTCATACGCCGCGTCGGGCTCCGTCCAGCTGGTGTGCACCCCCGCCTCGCGCACCGCTTTCAGCAAGGCGTTCCGCAGCCTCTCCTCGTACGGGAAGCCGAACCCCAGGGCGGTCTGCCAGGCCGTCCACGCCAGATGCGCGTCGGGCGCCCGGCCGCCCTCCAGGCGCGCCGCCCGGACGCCGATCTTCTCTGTGAACTCCGCCCACTCGCCCGGGAACTGCGACAGCACCGCGATCGCGGCCCGCACGTCGGCGCTGCGCTTGGTGTCATGCGTGGTCAGCACCGTGCCGGAGGCGGGCCAGTCGCGAGCCGTCCGCGCACAGTGCGCATGGAAGGCGTCCGGGCCGACCGCCGGACGGCCCGGCTCGCCGCCCACCTCGTTCGCCGACAGCAGCGGCGTGTACCGATAGAACGCCAGGTCCTCCACGGACTTGGCGCGCAGCGCCGACGACGTCTGCGCGAACCGCGCCCGGAATGCCTCGTGCAGCGGCCCGTCGCCGCCCCGCCCCAGCGCCAGATCGCGTACCGCGTCGACGGCCTCCGCCTCCTTGGCGACCGCGAACGCCGCCTTCGCCTGCCGGGCCGCCTCCGCCGTGAGCACCTCCGCTCCGCCGTCGCGGTACGGGCGGTAGACCGGCACCCGCACCAGCAGCTCCTGCACCGCCCGGTGCAGCGCCCACGGTGCATGGTCGCGCCGCGCGGAACCGGCGGCGCACAGGCGCTGCGCCATCCGGGTGAGCGCCGCGGTCTCCGCGACCAGATCATGAGTGATCACCTTGTAGGCGGCACGGCCCGCCGTCGCCTCCCAGGAACCTCCCAGGTCGTCGGCCGCACCCGTGAACTCCCGGTAGCGGTGGGTCAGCTCGTCCAGCCCGTCCGGGTCGATGAACAGGCCGTCGATGCGGCGCAGCGCGTCGTACCCGGTCGTTCCGGCGACGGCCCAGTTCCCGGGCAGCCGCTCGTCCCCGGTGAGGATCTTCTCCACCACGATCCAGCAGCGACCGCCGGTCGCCCCGGCAAGCCGCCGCAGATACCCCTCCGGGTCCGCGAGACCGTCCGGGTGGTCCACCCGCAGTCCCTGGACCACCCCCTCCCGCACCAGCCGCACCACCGTGGCGTGGGTGGCGTCAAAGACCTCTGGATCCTCCACCCGCACCCCGATCAGCTCGGAGACGGTGAAGAAGCGGCGGTAGTTCAGCTCGGTGCGCGCCAGCCGCCACCAGCACAGCCGGTACCACTGGGCGTCCAGCAGCTCCCCGAGGTCCGTCAGGCCGGCGGTCCCCGCGCGCAGCGGGAAACGGTGCTCCCCGCAGTGCAGGGCCTCGCCCTCCACGCGGAGCTCGCCCAGTTCGTCCCCGAGGCGCCCCGCCAGGACCGGCAACAGGATCTTTCCGCCGCCCGCCTCCCAGTCGACGTCGAACCAGCGTGCGTACGGGGAGGAGGGCCCCTCCCGGAGCACCTCCCACAGTGCGCGGTTGTGGCGCGGCACGGCGGCCATATGGTTCGGCACGATGTCCAGCACCAGCCCGAGGCCGTGCTCGTGCGCCGTTCGGGCGAGCTGCCTCAGGCCGTGCTCGCCGCCGAGTTCCTCCCGCACCCGGCCGGGGTCCACCACGTCATAGCCGTGCGCCGACCCCGGCACGGCCTCCAGCACGGGTGACAGATGCAGATGCGAGACGCCGAGGGAGGCCAGATACGGCACGGCTGCGGCCGCGGCGGAGAAGGGGAAGTCGGGCTGGAGCTGAAGCCGATAGGTGGCAGTCGGAGTATCGGTCATACAAACGTACGTACCCCGTGGGGGCGGGGCCGGCCCCGCCATCCGCCCGACCGGCCGAAGCGACCGGCCGAAGCGACCGGTCCAAGCGACCGGCCGAAGCGACCGGCCGAAGCGACCGGTCCAAGCGGTCGGCCCAAGCTCCCAGGGGCTGCTACGCGGGTCTGCGCAGCACCGCCAGGCTCCGCCCGGCAAGCCGCACCCGCTCCCCGGCCGCCACCTTCGGCCCCTGCCCCGGAGGAACCCCCTCCGGCTGCCCCGTGTCCACCACTGCCTCCCATTGGCGGCCGTGGTTCACCGGCACGGTGAAGTCGAGATCCTGCGCGCTGGCGTTGAACATCAGCAGAAACGAGTCGTCGGAGATCCGCTCCCCGCGGGGCCCCGGCTCCGAGATGGCGTGTCCGTTCAGGAACACCGTCAGCGCCCGGGCATGCGCCGCCTGCCAGTCCCGCTGCGTCATCTCCTCCCCCTTGGGGGTGAACCAGGCGATGTCGGACAGCTCGTCATGTGTGCCCTCCACCGGGCGGCCGTGGAAGAACCGCCGCCGCCGGAAGACGGGATGGTCCCGGCGCAGCCACACCATCTGCTGGGTGAAGGCCAGCAGCGAGCCCTCCTCCCGGCTCCCCGCCTTCGGCCAGTGCACCCAGGAGAGCTCGTTGTCCTGGCAGTACGCGTTGTTGTTGCCGCGCTGGGTGCGGGCGAACTCGTCGCCGTGGCTGAGCATCGGCACGCCCTGGGAGAGCATCAGCGTGGCGATGAAGTTGCGCATCTGCCGCTCGCGCAGCGCCAGCACCACGGAGTCTTCGGTCTCGCCCTCGGCCCCGCAGTTCCAGGACCGGTTGTGGCTCTCCCCGTCGCGGTTGCCCTCGCCGTTCGCCTCGTTGTGCTTCTCGTTGTACGAGACGAGATCGTGGAGGGTGAAGCCGTCATGGCAGGTGGTGAAGTTGATGGAGGCCAGCGGCCGCCGTCCGTCGTCCTGGTAGAGGTCGGAGGAGCCCGTCAGCCGCGAGGCGAACTCCGCAAGCGTCCGCGGTTCTCCGCGCCACAGGTCGCGCACCGTGTCGCGGTACTTGCCGTTCCACTCCGTCCACAGTGGTGGGAAGTTCCCCACCTGGTAGCCGCCCTCGCCGACGTCCCAGGGCTCGGCGATCAGTTTGACCTGGCTGACCACCGGGTCCTGCTGCACCAGGTCGAAGAAGGAGGACAGCCGGTCCACCTCGTGGAACTGCCGGGCGAGTGTCGCCGCGAGGTCGAAGCGGAAGCCGTCGACGTGCATCTCGGTGACCCAGTACCGCAGCGAGTCCATGATCAGCTGAAGGACGTGGGGGCTGCGCATCAGCAGCGAGTTCCCGGTCCCGGTGGTGTCGGTGTAGTAGCGGCGGTCGGCGGCCAGCCGGTAGTACGAGGCGTTGTCCAGCCCCCGGAAGGAGAGCGTGGGCCCCAGATGATTGCCCTCTGCGGTGTGGTTGTAGACCACGTCGAGGATCACCTCGATGCCCGCCTGGTGCAAAGCCTTGACCGCCTGCTTGAACTCCAGCACCTGCTCGCCGCGGTCGCCCCACGAGGCATAGGCGTTGTGCGGGGCGAAGAAGCCGATCGTGTTGTAGCCCCAGTAGTTGCTCAGCCCCATGTCCGCCAGGCGGTTGTCGTGGACGAACTGATGCACCGGCATCAGCTCCAGCGTGGTGACGCCCAGCTCCGTCAGATGAGAGATCACCGCCGGGTGGGCCAGCCCCGCGTAGGTCCCGCGCAGCTCTTTGGGCAGCTCCGGATGGAGCATGGTCAGGCCCTTCACATGGGCCTCGTAGATCACCGTGCGGTGGTAGTCCGTGCGCGGCGGGCGGTCGTCGCCCCAGTCGAAGTACGGGTTGACCACCACCGAGGTCATCGTGTGCGGCGCGGAGTCCAGATCGTTGCGTGAGTCGGGGCGGCCGAAGTGATAGCCGTACACCGACTCGTTCCAGTCGACGGACCCGCAGATCGCACGTGCGTACGGGTCGAGGAGGAGCTTGGCGGAGTTGCACCGCTGCCCGCGCTCCGGGGCGTACGGGCCGTGGACGCGGAAGCCGTACCGCTGCCCCGGCATCACACCCGGCAGATACGCGTGGCGTACAAAGGCGTCGGTCTCCCGCAGCTCCACCGCCGTCTCCGAGCCGTCGTCGTACAGCAGACACAGCTCGATACGCCGTGCGGCTTCCGAGTACACCGCGAAGTTCGTGCCGGCGCCGTCGTACGTCGCGCCCAGGGGATACGCCTGTCCCGGCCAGACCTGCATAGATATGACTCTTCCACTTCTGATCCGGGTGCTGGGGGCCCTCGGCCCGGATCGTCCCCGCAAGTATCGTCGCTCATGCCTCGATCCCGCTGCCGACAGGCGTGGACGGCGCGGTCAACATCGGTTTCCCTCCATCGCCCGGGGGTGCAATCCCTATGAATCCGCTCACGTGGGCAGACATCGCCGACGGGAAACCGGAAGCAGCTTAAGGGAGTTGGGAAACGTCCCGGTGGATACGCTGCATGACGTCCCACAGGCGGAGTACCCTTCCTTGATCGTTGGAGGGGGCACGGAAGGCGGTGCGCGGGTGAGCTCGGGAGGGCTGGAGCTACCCCCCGGTGAAGCGGGTCACGAGGGGGACTCCTCCGACGTACCGCCCGGGGCGGTCTCCCTCGCCAGACCGGTGGAGATCGGGGCGGAGCTGGACTGGGGCGCGGACGCCTGGAGCGAGGTGCGCACCCGCGCCCAGCGCGCGGGACGTGCGTACATCTGGCTGAATCTGGTCGAGCAGCGGCTGCGGGCGGTGGTGGCCGCGGTGCTGCGGCCGGTGTACGAACCCGTCCACGGCGACGACTGGGTGGTCGCCGCGGCAGGTCCCGCCGGGCAGGAGTGGGTGCAGCGCGCGGTCGCGGTCCGCGAGGTCTCGCGGCGCAAGGGCTATCTGCTGGACCCGGCGGACGACAACGTCCTGTCGTTTCTGACGCTGCCCCAGCTGCGCGAGCTGATGGTGCAGCACTGGCCCTGCTTTGAGCCGTACTTCGACGACCGGCGGGACGTCGAGCTGGCGCTCGACGAGCTGGAGGTGGCCCGGAACATCGTCTCCCGCAACCGGGCGCTGAACGAGGCGGTGCTCGCCCAGGCGGAGCGGGCCTCGGCGCGGCTGCTGGAGATACTGGGCGGCGGGGCCGGCGTCCCCTCGGCGGACCGGCTCCCCGTCGACGCCGTGGAGGATCTCGTCGGCGACCGGTACGCAGACGTGGTCTCCGTCCACCCCGACCGGGTGCGGCTGCTGCGTCAGCTCCCCGCCGAGGACTTCTTCGGCGGCGCGCGCCGCCTCGACGCGATCGGCATAGGCCTCAATCTGCTGGTGCAGAACTTCTCCGGCCGCCGGCTGGTGCGGCTGGCCGAGTCCGGCTGCCGGGTGCGGCTGCTCTTCCTCAACCCGGCGAGCAGCGCCGTCAAACGGCGCGAGCGCGAACTGGGCCTCAAAAAGGGCGAACTGAGCCGCACGGTGGAGATGAACATCCTCCATATGCGCCGGGTCCGCGCCCGGCTGCGCGATCCGGGCGCGTTCGAGATCCAGGTCTTCGACGAAACCCCCCGCTTCACCGCCTATCTGGTGGACGGGGACGGCCCCGACGGCGTGGCGGTCGTCCAGTCCTATCTGCGCAAGGCGCGCGGGATGGAGGCGCCGGTGCTGGTCCTGCGGGGCGGCGGGCGTGCCGTGGTGCAGGCGGGCGTCGACCCCGACAACGGGCTGTTCCAGACCTATCGCGAGGAGTTCGAGTCGTTCTGGGCGGATTCGCGCCCGGTGTCCTGAGACAGGGTCGCAGCCCGGCGTTGTCAGTGGCGCGTGCCAGGGTGGAGACCGGTGGGGAACCGGCAGGGGGCCCCACGTGCACAAGGGGGGAACATGGCCTGGCACGCTGAGCCGCTCGTCGGCTTCGACCTGGAGACCACCGGCACCGAGCCGCTGGAGGCGCGGATCGTGACGGCGGCGATCGTCGAGGTGGGGACGCGGGGTGTCGCGCGGCGTACCTGGCTGGCCGACCCGGGCGTGCCGATTCCGCCGCAGGCGTCCGCGATCCACGGCATCAGCAGCGAGCGGGCGGCGGCGGAGGGGCGGCCGGCGCGGGAGGTCGCCGACGAGATCGCGGAGGCGCTGACGGGCTGCTGGCGGCGCGGTGTGCCGGTGGTCGCGTACAACGCGGCGTTCGATCTGACGCTGCTCAGCGCGGAGTTGCGACGGCACGGGCTGCCCTCGCTCGCCGAACGTGGATACGCGACGGCCGGGACCGGCCCGGTGATCGACCCCTACACGATCGACCGTGCCGTCGACCGCTATCGCAAGGGCAAGCGCACCCTTGAGGCCGTCTGCGCCGAGTACGGCATCCGGTTGGACGACGCCCACGAGGCGGGCGCGGACGCGCTGGCCGCCGTGCGGGTGGCTCGGGCGATAGCCGGGCGGCACAAGGCCGTGGCCGCGATGACTCCTGCGGAGCTGCATGAACGTCAGATTCACTGGTACGCCCAGTGGGCGACGGACTTCCAGCGCTTTCTGCGCCGCAAGGGGGACGCGGGCGCGGTGGTCGACCCGTCCTGGCCGCTGCGCGCGCTGCCGACGTCTCCTGCTGCGCCGCCCCTCCCGGAACCGGGGCTCCGCCCCGGGCCCCGCGTCTCGGATTCCGCCGGACTTCGCCCGGGGGCGCCTGCAGGCGGGGTTTGATCGAGGCCTTGAGTCTGGGGTTCCGCCGGGTTTCGCCGGGCTCCGGTCCGGGGTGCCCGCTGGCGGGGTTTGACTTCGGGGCCCTTCGCCCCTGGGGTTCCGCCCCGGGCCCCCGGGCTCGGACCCCCGCGCTCCGGTCGCCGGCGGGGCCTGGTTCCGGCCCTCCGCCCAGGCCGACCGGAGTGCCCCCGGGCGTGAGGCACCCCTCCCCCCCCCCGCATCTCCGGACCACGGACCACGGACACGATCCGTGCCGCCGGGCACGGCGGGTACGCAGACGACCAGGACATCCACAACCGTCCGGGGCGTCCGCAGTGACCAGGAACGGGGCCAAGGCTCAGCCCTGTTCACTGATGAGGAACGGTTGGTTTCGAGGTCCGAGCTCCGGCGCTCGCGCCGAGCGGCGGAGCCCATGTCGAGGGCTTCGCCCCTTGGCTCGCGTGCTCGATGTGCCCCGGCCGTCTCCTCCCGTACTTCGGCAGGTGTTCAGGGGCGCCTCCCGGGAGCTGCCTCCAGGGGTTGAAACGTGACTCCGGTCCTCAGGCGCCGGGACGGCCCGAGCCCAGCCCGTCCGGCGCCTGAGGACGCACACGGCCTTCAGGCCACAGAGGACAGAGCCTTCAGGCTTTGCGCCGTGGGCCACGGCGCAAAGCGGTCGAGCCCCGGGCAGGGGCGTGGGGCCGCCGGTCTGGCGGCGGGGGAGGCTGGGGGCTTGCCCCGGCCATGAGAGAAGGGGACAGGGGACGCCACCCCTCGCAGCGGCAGCGGCGGTGCGTCAGAAGGCGTGCCAGCGGACCCGCGTGTCGCCGTCGCGGAGGGACGCCACCCGGCGGCGGAACTCCGCCAGGGCGCGCGGGTTCGCCGGCGCGTGCTGGGCCACCCAGGCGCAGCTCGCCGTCTCACGGGCGTCGCGGAGGACCTCGCAGCCGGCCCAGTCGCGTACGTCCCATCCGTAGGCCGACACAAACGCCGCATAGGCCTCGGGAGACAGCCCGTAGCGGTCGCGGGCGAGGGCCATGACCACCAGGTCGTGCTCGCGGTCATCCGAGGAGAAGGTCTCCAGGTCCAGCAGCACGGGGCCGTCCGGGCCTACATGGACGTTTCGGGGGAGCGCGTCGCCGTGGACCGGGCCGGGCGTCAGCCTCGGCGTGAGTCCGGCGGTCGTCGCGCGGAGGCGGTCGGCCCGCTCGCGCAGATATACGGCGTCGGCCGGGTCGATTGCGTCCCCCGCAAGCCGCAGCCACCGCTCCACCCCGCCCAGAAGCTCCCGCCGCGGCAGGGCGAAGGGCGCGGCGGGCAGTGCGTGCACCCGGCGCAGCAGTACCGCCAGATCCTCCGGTGCGGCGGTGCGTACGGCGTCGGGGAGCCGGTGCCACACCGTCACCGGGCAGCCCAGGGCCTGCCGCGGCTCCGGCTCCGCCGCCCGCACCGCGGGAACGCCCGACTCCGCGAGCCAGGCGGCGACGGCGAGCTCCCGCTCGGCGCGGGGCGTCAACTCGGCACTCCGGCCGACCTTGACGACGAACTCACCCGTCTCGAACACGGCGTTCTCGCCGAGGGCCAGCAGCTTCGCGCCCTCCGCGGGCAGTCCGGCCGCCGTCAGCAGCCGTCGGGCCTGTGTCTCGTCCATCACGCGGCACAGTCTCGCATCGTGTCCTCCGCGTGATCGAATCCCAGAAGAAGTCTCCGAAGCGTGCCCATGTCGCCATGTTCTCCATGGCCGCCCACGGGCAGGGGGCCCGGTCCTCGAGCGGCAGGGTCCTGACGCGGTGCGGTCCGGCCGGATTCCCGCGGTCCTGTTGCGTAAGCTTGTGGAGCAGGTCACGGCTGTATGACGCACTTGATCCGGGCGCGTCAATCAGACAGGGTTTTCCACCGGAGGCCCCGCACGGCCTCCCGTCCCGCCGGCCTTCCGCCGCGCGCGGCCGCCGTGCCCTCCCCCACGGGGCACGGCGGCCGTCATATGGTGTGACGATGACGACGAGGTATGCGGCGCTGCTGCGCGGGATCAACGTCGGGGGCCGCAGAAAGGTCCCGATGGCCGCTCTGCGTGAGGTCCTCGCCTCACTGGGCCACACGGACGTCGGCACCTATCTGCAGAGCGGGAACGCCGTCTTCTCCAGCGAGTCCGCGGATGAGCAGGCGCTCTCGGCGGAGTTGGAGAAGGCCATCGAGGACCGCTTCGGGTTCGACGTGGACTGCCTGGTGCGCGGCGGCGACTATCTGCGCGCGGTCATCGACGCCTGCCCGTTCCCCGCCGCCTCGCTGGAGGGGAAGCAGCTCCATGTCACCTTTCTCTCCGAGGCCGTCGACCCCGCCCGGCTCGCACCGGTCGACCCACAGGCCTTTCTCCCCGAGGAGTTCCGTCTCGGCGACAGGGCGCTGTACCTCTACCTCCCCGAGGGCATGGGCCGTTCCAAGCTCGCCGAAGCGCTCGCCAGGCCGTCCTTGTTCAAGGAGGTCACCGCCACCAGTCGCAACTGGAACACCGTGGTCAAACTGGCGGAGCTGACCGATGCCGACTGAGCCCGCGGACCCCGTCGGCGCCGCCATGGAGGCGGAGCTCAGGCTGCTCGACCCGGCCGTGCGCATCTCGCCCCAGCAACTCGCCGAACTGCTGCACCCGGACTTCTGCGGAATCGGCGCCTCCGGCCGCACCTGGAACCGCGACACTGTCACCGCAGCCCTCACCACGCGCCTCGAATCCGCCCAACGCCCCATCACCGCCTCGCATATGAGAGGCGTCCAGCTCGCTCCCGACGTGGTGCATCTGACCTTCGACACCGAGTCAGGAGCCCAGCGCACCCACCGCAGCTCGCTGTGGCGGCTGACGGAGGGACGCTGGCTGCTCTACTTCCACCAGGGCACGCACTTCGGCGCTCGCGCCGACGCAGGGTGAACCCGCCGCGGAATGGGCCCACGCGCAACAGGCCGGACCGGCCCGGACCTCCGGGCCAGTCGGACCGGCCCGGACTTCCGCAGTCGGACCCTCGTGGGCCACGCCGACTTCCTCGAACTCGAGCGGATCCGCAGCGGCAGCCTGCGGCTCAGCCGACCGCCGCCAGCAGATCCTCACTCCGCGCGGAGGCGTCATAGCGCCGGAGCAGCAGCCGGGCCAGCTCCGGGGCCGGGCCGAGGACGTCGGCCAGTACATCCGCCCCGGCCTCACTCGCCCCGGCGGCGATGCGGTCCGGCAGCCGGCCCGGTGCGATCACATACGGGGCGACGGCGACGCGCCGGACGCCTTCGGCGCGCAGCGCCCGTACCGCCTGCCCGGTCCGTGGAAGAGCAGCGGAGGCGAACGCAGGCCGCACGGCGCACCAACCGGTGTGCCGCAGCTCCCGCGCCATTTCAGCGATCACTGCGATCGCCTCCGGGTCGGTGGAGCCCGCCGAGGCCAGGACCAGTCCGGTGTCGGAGCGGTCGCGGGGGCCGAGGCCGGCTTCGAACAGTCGGCGCTCCAGCGCGCCGCGCAGCAGCGGCGAAGGGCCGAGCACCTCCGCCTGGCGGATGCGCAGCGCCGCCGGAGCGGCCCGCAGCACCGAGGGGATGTCCGCCTTTGCATGGAAGGCGCGGGTCAGCAGCAGCGGCAGGGCGACCACATCGCGTGCTCCCTCGTCCGCCAGCCGCTCCAGCACCCGCGGTGCGGACGGGGCGTTGAAGTCCAGAAACGCGGTCTCCACCCGCAGCCCGGGACGCAGTTCGGCAGCCCGGCGCACGAGGGCGTGCACGGTCGCGGCGTGCCGCGGATCGCGGCTGCCGTGCGCGATGACCAGCAGCACGGGTCGCCGGCCGGCAGGGCTGTTGATGTGGTGGCGCATGACAGTGCCTCAGCTCCTGGCCAGCAGACCGCGGCTGCGCAGCACCCAGCGCTCCAGCGGGCTGAAGATCAGCAGGTCGATGGCGATGCCGACGATCAGGATCAGCAGGATGGCGAGGAACACGCCGGGCATGTCGAAGTTGTTCCGGCCGTTCTCCAGCAGCTGCCCCAGGCCCAGACCCAGCTCCGGCGAGGAGGCGATGATCTCCGCGGCCATCAGGGACCGCCAGGAGAACGCCCAGCCCTGCTTCAGTCCGGCCAGATAGCCGGGAAGCGCCGCCGGCATCACGATGTGCAGAGTGCCGCGCAGCCCCGTCGCGCCGAGCGTGCGCCCGGCCCGGAGATACAGCGGCGGTACCTGGTCCACACCCGACACCAGGCCGTTGGCGATCGACGGCACCGCGCCCAGCAGGATCACCGCGAACATCATCGTGTCATTGAGACCCAGCCAGATGACCGCGGGCGGCACCCAGGCCACGGACGGCAGCGACTGAAGTCCTGACAGGATCGGCCGGATCGCGGCGCGTACGAACGCCACCCGCGCCACGAGCAGTCCGAGCGGGGTGCCGATGGCCAGCGCCAGCAGAAAGCCCAGCAGACCTCGGGAGACCGAGGTCCAGACGACCTCGTGGAGCGTGCCCTGCAACCACATCTCGGACAGGCTGTCCCACACCGCGGATGGAGCGGGCAGCTTGTACTCCTCGGTGACCTTGACCCACACCAGCAGCTGCCACACCACCAGCACCAGTGCCACCGCCGTCAGCGGCGGCAGCACCTTCTTCAGCAGCACCTCCCGCACCGGTGTACGGCGCGTCTGCACCGACTCCAGCGCATCCAGGCCCGCCTCCAGACCGGCCAGATCATCGCCCTTGGCGGCGGCGGGCGCGGCGGCGTCGGCACGCGTCCCGGTCGTACCCGTATCAGTGCCGGCCATGACGGCGGATCTCCCCACGCAGCTCTTCGGTGATCTCGACGGACAGCTCCGCCACCGCGGCATCCTCGATGCGGCGCGGCTGGTCGATGTCCACCGTCCACTCCCGGGCGATCCGGCCCGGCCGCGACGACAGCAGCACCACACGCTGCGCCAGCCGCACGGCCTCACGGACGTTGTGCGTCACGAACAGCACCGAGAGATCCGTCTCCCGCCAGATCCGGGTCAGCTCGTCGTGCAGCACATCCCGGGTGATCGCGTCCAGCGCCGCGAACGGCTCGTCCATCAGCAGCAGTCGGCTGTCCTGCGCCAGTGCCCGCGCCATCGCCACGCGCTGCCGCATGCCGCCCGACAGCTCGTGCACCCGCTTGCCGTACGCGCCGCCCAGCCGGACCAGCTCCAGCAGCCGCTCGGCCTCACCGCGCCGGTCCCGCTTGGGCACCCCCCGCAGCTTCAGCGCCAGCTCGACGTTCTTGCCCGCGGTCAGCCACGGGAACAGGGCATGCTCCTGGAACATCAGGGCCGGCCGGCCGTCGGTGGTGATCGAGCCGGCGCTCGGGCGGTCCAGGCCCGCCACCAGGTTCAGCAGCGTCGACTTGCCGCAGCCGGACGCCCCCAGCAGGGTGACGAACTCACCGGGCGCCACATCGAGGGAGATGTCGTCCAGGACGGGCTGCGCCCCCGCGGGCCCGGCGAAGGACTTGGAGACATGCTCGATGCGGGCCGCGTACGGAGCGGCGGCGGGAGCGAGGGCGGAGTCCGTCGTCGAACGGTCCCCGGCCCGGCGCACCGTGTCCTTCGTCAGGGTCTGCGCGGTCTGGGCCATGGTCGTCACCTCCTGAGTCCTGTTGTGGGTCGAATTGCGTACACGGCTACCGCCTGCCGACGCCGAGGCCGTCGTCGGCGACGGCGGGTCTGCCCTCTGCGGCGAGCACCTTGTTCAGCGGCCCCAGGTCGTAGATCCCGGTGATCTCGGCGAGGGCAGTCTCGTCCAGCAGCCCCGCCTGCACCGCGTGCCCGGCCTGCGCCCGCAGGGTCGCGGCCAGCGGGTCGTCGGTGAAGTGGATCGAAGGCCACGCCGGGTCGATCACCTCGGCGGGCAGCGGCTTGCCGGTCAGCTTCGCCAGCCGCGCGTTGGCGGACCGCTTCGCCTTCTCCGGGTTGGCGTTGATCCACTCATTGGTCTTCACCGCGCCCCGCAGCACCGCCTCCACCACATCGGGGTGCTTGTCGAGGAACTTCTGCGACACGATCACATTCGTGATCGTGAACTTCTTCCCGGGCCACAGCGAGGCCTCGTCGAGCAGCACCTTCGCGCCCTTCGCGACCAGCTGAGATGCGGTCGGCTCGGGCACCCACGCCCCGTCGACGGAGCCGGAGGCAAAGGCGTCCGGGGTCACCTTGTTGTCGGTGCGCAGCACGGAGACGTCGCCCTTGCCGCTCTGCGGGTCGACCTTCCAGCCCTGCTGGGCGATCCAGTCCAGGAACGCCACGTCCTGGGTGTTGCCCAGCTGGGGAGTGGCGATCCGCTTGCCCTTGACGTCGCCCGGGGTCCTGATCTTCTCCGGGTCGACCACCAGCTTCACCCCGCCGGAGGCCGCACCGGCCACGATCCGCAGATTCCGCCCCTTCGCCTTGGTGTAGCCGTTGATCGCGGGGGAGGGGCCGATGAAGCCGATGTCGATGGAGCCCGCGTTCAGCGCCTCGATCTCCGAGGGGCCCGCATTGAAGCTCGCCGTGGACACCCGGGTGCCGCCCAGCTCCTTCTGGAAGAAGCCCTCCTGGTCCCCGACCAGTGCCGTGGCATGCGTCAGATTGGGGAAGTACCCGATCCGCACCGTGTCGGCCGACAGCTTCTTCCCCCGGGCGACCGGCACGGCGTCGTCGTTCCGCTGCGCCTGGGAGCCGTAGCCGCACGCGGTCAGCGCTGCGGCGAGCAGCGGCAGCGCCGCCGCGAACGCCAAAGCGCGGCGTAGGGCGGCGGTGCGCGTGCGGGTGCGTCGCGGGGAGGTGCGAGGGGCTGGCACGGGAGGGGTTCCTCTCGTCGGCCCGGCTCTCACATCACCTCGGATCGCCGGGTGACGCGGCCGGGTTGGCGGCGGGTTCGGGTCTTCGACTGCGCGGCGGGCAGTACGGCGGGCAGGTCAGCGCCCACATCGCGCCACCCCGCCGGCCCCCGCGCCGAGGGTGCCTCCGCCGACGCGGCCGCCCTCCTTGGCGAAGGTCCCGAAGAAGTCGTCGGCCATCAGAAGTCCCAGCCGTCGTCGTCCGCCGCCGCGGCCTCGGCGGCTTCGGCGGTGGCGGCGAAGGATGTTCCGGCCATGCCGGCCGCCAGTGTCGTGCCGTCGGCCGGATCGATCAGCAGGAACGATCCGGTGCGCCGGGAGTCGGCGTACGCGTCTATCGCCAGCGGCTCCGCGGTGCGCACCACGACCCGGCCGATGTCATTGGCGACCAGCTGCCCCGGGTCCGAATGCTGGGACAGGTCGTCCAGTGTCAGACGGGACGGGATCTCCTTCACGATCGCCTTGACCGTGCGGGTGGTGTGCTTGAGCAGCACCCGGTGGCCGACCCTGAGCGGTTCGTCCGCCACATGGCAGACGGTGGCCTCGACATCCTGGGACGTCGCCGGGGCGTCGCCGCTCGGCACGATCAGATCGCCGCGGGAGACGTCGATGTCGTCCTCGAGCAGCAGCGTGACGGACTGCGGGGTCCAGGCGATGTCCACCGCCTCGCCGAGCAGGTCGATGCCCTTGATCCGGCTGGTGCGGCCGGAGGGCAGCACGGTCACCTGCTCGCCGACCCGGAACGCGCCCGCGGCGATCTGCCCCGCGTAGCCACGGTAGTCGGGGTGCTCCGCGGTCTGCGGCCGGATCACATACTGCACCGGCAGCCGGGCGTGGCAGCCGGTCAGGTCATGGCTGACCGGGACCGTCTCCAGATGCTCCAGCACGGTCGGCCCGGAGTACCAGCCCATGTTCGCCGACGCCTCGACCACGTTGTCCCCGGCGAGCGCCGAGATCGGGACGGCTGTGACCTCGGGGACGCCCAGCTCGGTCGCGTACGCAGTGAACTCCTCGGCGATCGCGGCGAAGACGGCCTCCTCGTAGCCGACGAGATCCATCTTGTTGACGGCGAGGACGACATGCGGCACGCGCAGCAGCGCGGCGATCGCGGCATGGCGCCGGGTCTGCTCGACGACCCCGTTGCGGGCGTCGACCAGGATGACCGTCAGCTCGGCGGTGGACGCGCCCGTCACCATGTTCCGGGTGTACTGCACATGCCCCGGGGTGTCGGCGAGGATGAACCTGCGGCGCGGGGTGGCGAAGTAGCGGTACGCCACGTCGATCGTGATGCCCTGCTCACGCTCGGCCCGCAGGCCGTCCGTCAGCAGCGCCAGGTCGGGGGCCTCCTGGCCGCGGGAGCGGGAGGCGTGCTCGACGGCCTCCAACTGGTCGGCGAGCACCGACTTGGAGTCGTGCAGCAGCCGGCCCACCAGGGTGGACTTGCCGTCGTCCACCGAACCGGCGGTGGCGAAGCGCAGCAGGGTGGTGGCCGACAGCAGCCCGTCGGAGTCGGCGGACGCGGCGGAGGGGGTGGTTGTGCTCATGTCTAGAAATACCCTTCGCGCTTGCGGTCTTCCATCGCCGCCTCGGACAGCTTGTCGTCGGCGCGGGTGGCGCCGCGCTCGGTGAGCCGGGAGGCCGCGATCTCGGCGATCACCGCGTCCAGCGTGGTGGCGTCGGAGTCGACGGCGCCGGTGCAGGACATGTCCCCGACCGTGCGGTAGCGGATCATCCGCTTCTCCGTCGTCTCGGTCTCCTTGGGGCCGCCCCACTCACCTGAGGTCAGCCACATGCCGTTGCGCCGGAACACCTCGCGCTCATGGGCGAAGTAGATCTCGGGCAGCTCGATCTGCTCCCGGGCGATGTACTGCCACACATCCAGCTCGGTCCAGTTGGAGAGCGGGAAGACGCGGACGTGCTCACCCGGCGCGTGACGGCCGTTGTAGAGCTGCCACAGCTCCGGCCGCTGACGGCGCGGGTCCCACTGCGAGAACTCGTCCCGCAGCGAGAACACCCGCTCCTTGGCCCGGGCCTTCTCCTCGTCGCGCCGCCCGCCGCCGAAGACGGCGTCGAAGCGGTGCTGCTGGATCGCCTCGGTCAGCGGCACGGTCTGCAGCGGGTTGCGGGTGCCGTCCGGGCGCTCCTTGAGGGCCTCGCGGTCGATGTAGTCCTGTACGGACGCGACATGCAGCCGCAGCCCGTGCCGGGCGACCGTGCGGTCGCGGTACTCGATGACCTCCGGGAAGTTGTGCCCGGTGTCCACGTGCAGCAGCGAGAAGGGGACGGTCGCGGGGGCGAACGCCTTCAGCGCCAGATGCAGCATGACGATGGAGTCCTTGCCGCCGGAGAAAAGGATCACCGGCCGCTCGAACTCGCCCGCCACCTCACGGAAGATGTGCACGGCCTCGGACTCGAGGGCGTCCAGGTGCGAGAGCGCGAAAGGACTGTCCGTGTCTTCCTGCAACGTGTCGTCCACGGTGGTCGTCATGCCAGGCCTCTTTCGGTCAGCAGCGCGTACAGCGCCTCGGCGGACTCCTGCACGGTCTGGGTGTGGGACTCGATCCGCAGATCCGGGCTCTCGGGCGCCTCGTACGGGTCGTCGACCCCGGTCAGCCCGCTGATCTCGCCCGCCGCCTGCTTGGCGTACAGGCCCTTCACATCCCGCTCGGAGCACACCTCCACCGGAGTGGCGACATGCACCTCCAGATACGGGGTGCCCTCGGTCTGATGGCGCTTGCGGACCGCCTCGCGGCTGTCCGCGTACGGGGCGATCACCGGGACCAGCACCGTCACGCCGTTCGAGGCGAGCAGCTCGGCGACGAAGCCGATCCGCTGCACGTTGACATGCCGGTCCTCGCGGCTGAAGCCGAGGCCCGCGGAGAGGAACTCGCGGATCTCGTCCCCGTCCAGCACCTCTGCCCGGCGGCCTCCGTCGCGCAGCCGTCCCGCCAGTTCGTTGGCGATGGTGGTCTTGCCCGCGCTGGGCAGTCCGGTGAGCCAGACAGTGGCCCCAGTCACGTGCGTCTCCCGCTCGTCGTGCTCTTCTGCAGTCGTCGTGGTCGTCATCAGCCGTGCAGCCCGCATTCCGTCTTGGCGCGCCCGGCCCAGCGGCCGGCCCGCGCGTCCTCGCCCTGAAGGACCCGGCGGGTGCAGGGCGCGCAGCCCACGGAGGCGTAGCCGTCCATCAGCAGCGGGTTGGTCAGCACGCCGTGTTCCGCGACATAGGCGTCCACGTCGTCCTGCGTCCAACGGGCGATCGGCGACACCTTGACCTTCTGCCGCTTGGCGTCCCAGCCGACGACCGGGGTGTTCGCCCGGGTCGGGGACTCGTCGCGGCGCAGGCCCGTCGCCCAGGCGTCGTACCCGGTCAGGCCCTCTTCCAGCGGCCTGACCTTGCGCAGCGCGCAGCACAGGTCGGGGTCGCGGTCATGCAGCTTCGGCCCGTGCTCCGCGTCCTGCTCGGCGACGCTCCGGCGCGGCGTGAGCGTGATGAGGTTGACGTCCATGACGGCGGCGACCGCGTCCCTGGTGCCGATGGTCTCCGGGAAGTGGTAGCCGGTGTCGAGGAAGACGACGTCCACGCCGGGGCGGGCGCGGGAGGCGAGATGGGCGACCACCGCGTCCTCCATGGAAGAGGTGACGCAGAACCGGGGTCCGAAGGTCTCTGCCGCCCAGCGCAGGATGTGCAGCGCGGAGGCCTCCTCCAGCTCCCGCCCGGCCCGCTCGGCGAGCGTCTTCAGCTCCTCCGCGCTTCTCGCCGCGCCCTGAGCCGCTGTCATATCCGGTCCCCTCCGCCGTCGTTGTGGGAAACCCCGCGGGCCAGCAGCCCGAGGAACTTCAACTGGAAGGCTCGATTGCAGGCCGCGCACTCCCAGGCGCCGTGGCCCTGCTCGCTCGGACGCAGGTCCTCGTCGCCGCAGTAGGGGCAGTAGAAGGGGGCGGCACGCTCGCTCATACGTCGCCCCCGGTTTCGCTCGCTCCGCTCATGACAGGGCCTCCTCGCTGGCGCGGGCGGCCCAGGAGGCGAACCGCTCGCCGTCCTCGCGCTCCTCCTGGAAGCGCTTGAGGACCCGCTCGACGTAGTCGGGCAGCTCGGCGGAGGTGACCTTCAGCCCGCGGACCTTGCGGCCGAAGCCGGCCTGAAGCCCCAGGGCGCCTCCCAGGTGGACCTGGAAGCCCTCGACCTGGTTGCCGTCCTGGTCCAGCACCAGCTGGCCCTTGAGGCCGATGTCCGCCACCTGGATGCGGGCGCAGGCGTTGGGGCAGCCGTTGACGTTGATGGTGATCGGCTGGTCGAAGTCCGGCAGCCGGCGCTCCAGCTCGTCGATCAGGGACGCGCCGCGGCCCTTTGTCTCGACGATGGCGAGCTTGCAGAACTCGATGCCGGTGCAGGCCATGGTGCCGCGCCGGAACGGCGAGGGCTTGACCCGCAGATCCAGCGCCTCCAGTGCCTCCGTCAACGACTCGACCTGCGACTCCTCCACATCGAGCACGATCATCTTCTGCTCGACGGTGGTCCGGAGCCGGCCGGAGCCATGGGCCTCCGCCACATCGGCGATCTTGGTGAGGGTGGCGCCGTCGACACGGCCGACGCGGGGGGCGAAGCCCACGTAGTAGCGGCCGTCCCGCTGCCGGTGCACCCCGACGTGGTCGCGCCACTGGGTCACCGGCTGCTCGGGAGCGGGCCCGTCGACCAGCTTCCGCTCCAGGTACTCGTCCTCGAGGACCTGGCGGAACTTCTCCGCGCCCCAGTCGGCGACCAGGAACTTCAGCCGGGCGCGGGTGCGCAGCCGGCGGTAGCCGTAGTCACGGAAGATCGAGATGACGCCCTCGTAGACGGCCGGGACCTCGTCCAGCGGGACCCAGGCGCCAAGCCGTACGCCGATCTTGGGGTTGGTGGAGAGCCCGCCGCCGACCCACAGGTCGAAGCCGGGGCCGTGCTCGGGGTGGTTCACCCCGACGAAGGCGATGTCGTTGATCTCGTGCGCCACGTCCAGCAGCGGGGAGCCGGAGATCGCCGACTTGAACTTGCGGGGGAGGTTGGAGAAGTCCTTGTTGCCGACGATCCGCCGGTGGATCTCGTCGACGGCGGGTGTGCCGTCGATGATCTCGTCCTCGGCGATGCCGGCGACCGGCGAGCCGAGGATGACGCGCGGGGTGTCGCCGCACGCCTCGGTCGTGGACAGGCCGACGGCCTCCAGCCGGTTCCAGATCTCGGGGACGTCCTCGATGCGGATCCAGTGGTACTGGACGTTCTGCCGGTCGGTGATGTCCGCCGTGCCGCGGGCGAACTCCTGCGAGATCTCACCGATGACCCGCAGCTGGCGGGTGGTGAGCCGACCGCCGTCGATGCGCACCCGCAGCATGAAGTACTCGTCGTCCAGCTCCTCCGGCTCCAGGATCGCGGTCTTGCCGCCGTCGATCCCGGGCTTGCGCTGGGTGTACAGGCCCCACCAGCGCATCCGGCCGCGCAGATCATTCGGGTCGATGGAGTGGAATCCGGCCTTGGAGTAGATCGTCTCAATGCGTGTCCGCACATTGAGACCGTCGTCGTCCTTCTTGAACTGCTCATTGCCGTTGAGGGGCGTGAAGTGGCCCACGGCCCACTGGCCCTCGCCGCGGTGGCGTCCGGCCTTGCGGCGCGACGCGGCGGAGGCGGGCTTCTCAGGGGTGGCGGCCATGTCGATACGTCCTTCGAGACTGCAGGAGGGCGGCTCTGACCTGCACACTCGCGCGGATGCGCGGCGTGGGGCAGGAGGGGCTCAGGAAGGTGGGAGAGCTCGTGCTGTACGGGGAGGTGCTGGGCTGTCAGCAGGCCCGACAGATGGCGCTGGACATGCGGCCGAGGTCGACGTGCCGCCGACTCACCAAGGCAATTCCAGCTCGAGACATGACGGAAGCGTGTCACGGGGGTCGGAGGCCAGTCCACTGCTATCCATAATGCGGACAAGAATGTCTCGAATGGCGGGACGGTGTGGGGTGGGTCACTCGGTTGCCCGCACGGGCCGCGGGCTTCGGCGCGGACCTGCGGCAGACCGGTCGTGGATCGGCACCGGACCGGTCGTGGACCGGCGCCGGCTCAATCGCGGCTCAGCCGTGGGCGCCGGCCCAGGGGCCGGGCGTGACGGCGTCCGGCTCCTCCTCGACCTTGGTGTCGAAGAGCGTGAAGCCCCGGCGGAGGTAGTTGTCCATCGCGTGCTCGCCGTCCTTGGAACATGTGTGCAGCCAGACCCGCTCGGTCGGCGGAAGGCCCGGCCAGCGGTCGGCGAGATCCCATGCGCGGGCGGTGCCGTACGACAGCAGATGCCCGCCGATCCGGCGGCCCCGAAAGGCCGGGATCAGCCCAAAGTACGCGATCTCCACCACGCCCTCCGGCTGCGCCTGGAGCTCCACGTAGCCGGCGGGCGTCCCCTTCTCATACGCGACCCAGGTCTCGGTTCCGGGGCGGCCGAGCGTCTCCTGCCACTGGGCGTAGCTCAGGGCCAGGCGGTCGGTCCACAGGATGTCGCCGCCGACGGCGGTGTAGAGGAACCGGCTGAACTCCGGCGAGGGCGTTTCGGCGCGGACGACCGTGACGTGCTCCGAGGGGGCGGGGACGGCCGGCAGGCCGTCGGGGCTCGTCTGTTCGAGGGACCAGGTGGTGACGCGCATGCGCCCAAGGGAACCATGCCCCCGGCCCTCCCCCAAGCGGGGGACCCCCGCACCCCGGCCCCGCCGGGTGCGGACGGGGGCCCGCACTCCTGGCCCCGCCGGGCGCGTGCCCTGCGGCACGGGAAGGCTCCGGCGCAGGGGAACCCCTTGCACCCTTGCCAACCTCCCGCCTCCCGCCTCCCGCACGAAAGTCCCGCCTCCCGTACGAAAGCGAGGGCACGCGGGTTCACCGGCGGTCATGCACCGAACCACCGCTTGGCGGCTCGCATGACAACGAGCGGGGTGGCGCCGTGTCGGCGCAGCATCGCCGCCGGTCGTGCGGGCCGGGCCGCGACGTCGCACGGGACGCACGGGCCGGCCCCACGACGCTTCCGGGCAGGTGGGGCTCAGACCTCCGCCCGCGCCCGCTCCACCACGGCCGCCAGGTCCAGTGAGTGCGGCAGCGTGCCGAAGGCCGCCCCCCAGTCGCCGCCGAGACGCGACGCGCAGAACGCGTCCGAGACCTCCGGCGGCGCCCATCGCACCAGCAGCGAGCCCTGCAGCACCAGCGCCATCCGCTCCACCAGCCGCCGCGCCCGCGCCTCGATGCCCTCCAGGTCGGCCAGCTCCGTCAGCAGATCCTTGATCGCGCCGTCCAGCCGGTGGTCCGAGCCCCGCGCCTTGCCCACCTCCGCCAGAAAGGCGTTCAGCGCCTGCGGCTCCCTCTGGAGCGCCCGCAGCACATCGAGGGCCTGGACATTGCCGGAACCCTCCCAGATCGAGTTCAGCGGCGACTCGCGCAGCAGCCGCGGCATCCCCGACTCCTCCACATAGCCGTTGCCGCCCAGGCACTCCAGCGCTTCGACGGCCACCGGGGTGCAGCGCTTGGTCACCCAGTACTTGGCGGCCGGCACCGCGAGCCGCAGAAACGCCCGCTCCTCCTCCGTGTCCGCGTCGTACGCCGCCGCCAGCCGCAGCGCCAGCGTCGTCGCCGCCTCCGACTCCAGCGCCAGATCGGCCAGCACATTGCGCATCAGCGGCTTGTCGATCAGCAGCCCGCCGAAGGCACTGCGGTGCCCGGCGTGGTGGACCGCCTGCGCCACGCCCTGGCGCATCAGCGCGGCCGACCCCAGTACACAGTCGAGCCGGGTCGCCGCCACCATCTCGATGATGGTGCGCACCCCGCGGCCCTCCCCGCCGACCCGGCGCGCCCACGTCCCGTCGAACTCCACCTCGCTCGACGCGTTCGAGCGGTTGCCCAGCTTGTCCTTGAGCCGCTGGATGCGGAACACGTTCCGCGTGCCGTCCTCCAGCACCCGGGGCACCAGAAAACAGGTCAGCCCCTCCGCCGCCTGGCCGAGCACCAGGAAGCCGTCCGACATGGGGGCGGAGCAGAACCACTTGTGCCCGGTCAGCTCGTACTCGCCCTCGCCCGCAAGCGCCTTCGCCGCCGTCGTGTTGGCCCGTACGTCGCTGCCGCCCTGCTTCTCCGTCATGCCCATCCCGAACAGCGCCCCGGGCTTGGACGCGGCGGGCCGCAGCCCCTGCTCGTACACCCGGGAGGTCAGCCGGGGCTCCCACTCGGCCGCGAGCTCCGGGTCGGCGCGCAGCGCGGGCACCGCCGCATGGGTCATCGAGACGGGGCAGCCGTGACCGGCCTCCGCCTGCGTCCACACCATGAACCCGGCGGCCCGCCGCACATGCCCGGCCGGCCGGGACCAGGCGGCGGTCAGGCCCGCGGAGACGGCCCGCCCCAGCAGCCGGTGCCAGGCCGGATGGAAGTCGACCTCGTCGATCCGGTGGCCGTACCGGTCGTGGGTGCGCAGTCTCGGCGGGTGCTCATTGGCCTGCACCCCCCATTCCTGGGCCTGCGCGGAGCCCGCCGCACGGCCGAGCTCGCCGAGCTCCTCTCGTACGCCGTCGAGGAGTTCGGGCGCGACATGCCGCTCGACCCCCTCGGTCAGGGCCCGGTCGCACGCATAGACGTCGTACCCCACCAGGGGCGGAGCCTGGTTGGTCACTGTGTGGGTGGTGGCTGCCATGCGGATACGGTAAGGAGGTGCAGGCAGCAAATGAAACACCCCAGAGGCCCCCGGGCAGGCTCCACCGGGCCCGGGTCCTCTACCGCAATGTCTCAAAGCGGAAGATGGCCTGGCTGCTGCTGAAGGACACGGTCAACTCGTGCATCGAGTACCGCATCCTCGGTCTCGCGGCAGAGGCCGCGTTCTTCACCCTGCTGTCCCTGCCGCCGCTGCTGCTCGGAATGATCGGCCTGCTGGGCTATATCGACGCATGGACCGACACCACCACCGTCGCCTCCATCGAGTCCAACATCCTCAGCGCTGTGGGCACGGTCCTGTCCGAACGCGGCGTCGACGAGATCGCTCGGCCGCTGCTCGACGACATCACCAAGGGCGGGCGGCCCGACATCATCTCCATCGGCTTCGCGATCGCCCTGTGGTCGGGCTCGCGGGCGGTGAACGTCTTCATCGACACCATCACCGTGATGTACGGCCTCGACGGGCAACGCGGCATCGTCGCCACCCGGCTGCTCGCCTTTCTGCTCTACCTCGTCGCCCTGGTGATCGGAGCGGTGGTGCTGCCGCTCGCCGTGGTCGGCCCGGACCGGGTCGTGGAGATCGTCCCATGGGGCATGGAGGTCGTCGCCGTCCTGTACTGGCCGATCGTCATCCTGCTGTCGATCGCCTTCCTCACCACGCTCTACCACGTGTCCGTGCCGGTGCGCTCCCCGTGGATCGAGGATGTGCCGGGCGCGCTGGTGGCGCTCGGGATGTGGGTGCTCGGCAGCTTCCTGCTGCGCATCTACCTCACCAACACGGTGGAGGGCCCGACGATCTACGGCTCCCTCGCCGCACCGATCGCCGTCCTGCTGTGGATCGGCATCTCCGCCTTCGCGGTGCTCGTCGGCGCTGCCGTCAACGCGGCGATCGACCGCGTCTGGCCCTCGGTCGCCACCGCCGCGGCCCGCGCCGCGAACGAACGCGTTCGCGCCGCCGAGGCCGCGGCGATCGTCGCCCGCGCGAAGGCCGAGGAGGAGGCGGAGGACGACGACGAGGGCGGCGCGGACATGCCGTCGGAGTTCCCCGAGCGCTGGTCGAAGTTCCTGCCGCCGGAGGACGTACGCGGCCGGCTGCACACGGGCCGCGAGAACGGCCGGGCGAACGGCAGGGACAACGGCCGCGAGTACGGCAGGGACAACGGCCGCGAGTACGGCAGGGACAACGGCCGCGAGAACGGCCGCGAGAACGGCCGGGACAACGGCCGCGAGAACGGCCGCGAGAACGGCCGGGCGAACAGCGGTGAGAACAGCCGGGACAACGGCTCGGCCCCGGGCAAGGGCAATGGCAGCGACAGCGACAACCGCTCCGCCCATGGCAACCATGAGAGCCGCAACGGCGGGAACCACCGAGGCTGAACGCATCGCCGGAGCCGCGGCGCCGAGCCTGCGGGCAGCCGGCGCCTCGTCGCGCAGTTCCCCGCGCCCCTCAGGCCCCCCGTACCGCAGAGGGCTTCGCCGGGGCCTGTTTCCGCGACCGGCGATGTTCGCCCGTCAACGAGCGTCGTCCGGTGCTTGGGCCCCGCACCCGAAGGGCTGCGGGGGGGAGAGACCGCAGGGCGGCCGGAACCCTCGTAGCGGAGCTGCTCGGGCTGTTGGCCGGCGCAGCATGGGGGCGCCATCCCGGGCCCGCAGGGCCCAGGGGCTGGGGGTCCCGCCCACGCCGGAGGCCGTGGGGGAGCGTGCAGGACGGCGCGACAGGGCAGAGCCTGCCGGGGGAGGGGCACTAGTCTCATTCCCGTGTACGCGGAGCGGGCGTCGAGGCTTGCGGGAGCCGTCGTCTGGACGGCGGTCCGGGACAGCCGGACGGCCGACCGGGCCCTGCCCGTGCTGCCCGACGGCTGCATGGACCTGATCTGGGCCGACGGCCGGCTCCTCGTCGCCGGCCCCGACACCCGGGCGCACCGGCCCGACCCCGCTCTCGGCGAACGCTTCGCCGGGGTGCGCTTCGCACCCGGGACCGGCCCCCTGTTCCTCGGGGTGCCGGCGCACGAGCTGCGCGACCTGAGGACGGACCTCTCGGAGCTGAGCGGCGCGGCGGAGGCCGGGCGGCTCGCCGCTCGCGTCGGGCGGGCCGCCGACCCTGCGGCGGAGCTGGAAGCCGAGGCGCTGCGCCGGGCGGCCGCGGCTGGGCCGCCGGATCCGCTGACCGGCGCCGTGGTACGGCTGCTGGAGGCGGGCGGCACGGTCGCCGCCGCGGCCGAGGAGGTCGGCCTTGGCGCCAGGCAGCTGCACCGCCGCTGCCTGGACGCCTTCGGCTACGGGCCGAAGACGCTGGCCCGGGTGCTGCGCCTGCAGCGCGCCCTGCGCCTGGTACGCCTCGGTGCGCCCTTCGTGGACGCGGCAGCGGCCTCCGGCTGTGCCGATCAGGCACACCTCGCCCGCGAAATGCGCGATCTGGCCGGGATGACCCTCGGGACCTACGCGGAGTCGGCGAAGAGCGAGACCTCACCGCCGTCGGGGTCCAGCACGACCGCGTAGCGCTGACCCCAGAAGGCGTCCCACGGCTTCAGATGGCTGCGGTAGCCCGCGGCGACGAGGTCCGCGTACACGGTGTCGACCTCTCCGGGGCTGCCGCACAGGAAGGCGAGACCGAGGCGGCCGCCGCCGGACGGCCTGGTCCAGTGCGGGTGGAACGAGCGGACCGTCTCCTCGGTGTCCCAGAGCACCCGAAGGCCGCCGGGAAGCACCGCTTCGACGTGCGGTGCGGAGTCGGCGTCCGCGGGGATGTCCAGGCCGAGGCGGCGGTAGAACGCGAGGGAGGCGGCCATGTCGGAGACGACCAGCCCGATGGCGTCCAGTCGTGGAGTCGGTTGTGCGGTCATGCCGTCGACCGTATGCGCGGGCGCGGACCGCGGTCTTGAACGGATCGGACATCCGGAGGCGTCCGGCGGTCGCCCGGAGGCGTCCGGCAGATGTCCGGCGGCGTCAGGCGTCCGGCGGATGTCCGACGGCGTCCGGCAGCGGTGACGTCACCGTTTCGTAAGGCCCCGGGGCCCTCGGCACACCATGCGGGCGGGGACACTGGGGGGATGCACAGCATTCTGGTCGTCGACGACGATCCCACCGTCGCCGAGGTCGTCACCGGCTATCTGGAGCGGGCCGGGTTCCGGGTGGACCGGGCCGCGGACGGGCTCGAGGCGCTCCGGATGGCCGCCGGGCGGCGGCACGATCTGGTGGTGCTCGATCTGATGCTGCCCGGGATGGACGGACTGGAGGTCTGCAGACGGCTCAGGGCCGGCGACGCGCCCCCCATACCGGTGATCATGTTGACCGCGCGGGGTGACGAGGACGACCGGATCCTGGGCCTGGAGCTCGGCGCGGACGACTATGTGACCAAGCCGTTCAGCCCGCGCGAGCTGGTGCTGCGGGTGGAGTCCGTGCTGCGCAGGCACGGCGGGCCGGGTACCGCGGACGGGCCGCGGCGCACGGGTCCAAAGCTGCGGGCCGCGGGCATCGTGCTGGACCCGGCGGCGCGGCGGGCGGTCAAGGACGGGCGGGAACTGAGCCTGACACTCCGGGAGTTCGATCTGCTCGCCCATCTGATGCACCACCCCGGCCGGGCGATCGGCCGGGAGCAGCTGATGCACGAGGTGTGGGGCTGGGAGTTCGGCGATCTGTCCACCGTGACCGTCCATGTGCGGCGGCTCCGCGGCAAGATCGAGGATGATCCGGCCAGCCCGCGGCTGATCCAGACGGTCTGGGGGGTGGGCTACCGTTTCGACGCTCCTCAGGACTCCGCAACCACTCTGCCCGTCGCCCGGGAAGAGGTCTGAGCCCGTGCGCGACCTGCTTCTGATCGCCTTCTTCGCCCTGCTGGGAGCCGGCTTCGCCGGGGTGCTCGGTGCGCTCGCGCTGCGGCTGCTGCGGCACCGCTCCGTCGCCGTGTCGCTCACCGTCGTCGCCGCGGTGACGGTGACCGCGATGCTTGCGGGCACCCTCGCCGTCGCGCAGGCGATGTTCCTGTCGCCGCACGACCTCAAGGTCGTCACCATGGTGGCGGCGATGGCCGCGGCGGTCTCGCTCGCCGTCGCGCTGCTGCTGGGCCGCTGGGTCGTGGCCCGCAGCCGGGAGCTGACGCAGGCGGCGCGGTCGTTCGGCGAGGGCGGCGCGTTCTCCGCCCCCGACCGGGCCCCCACCGCCGAGCTTGCCGAGCTGAGCCGTGAGCTGGCCGCCACCAGCGAGAAGCTCGCTGCCTCCCGGGAGCGCGAGCGGGCGCTGGAGGCCTCGCGCCGGGAACTCGTCGCCTGGATCTCGCACGACCTGCGGACGCCGCTTGCCGGACTGCGGGCGATGTCCGAGGCGTTGGAGGACGGCGTGGTGCAGGACCCGGAGCGGTACTTCACCCAGATACGCACCGAGGTGGACCGGCTCAACGGCATGGTCGGCGATCTCTTCGAGCTCTCCCGCATCCACGCCGGCGCGCTCGCCCTCACCCCCACCCGGATGTCCGTGTACGACCTGGTCGGCGAGGCCCTGGCCGGGGCCGACCCGCTGGCCCGCGAGCACGGCGTACGGCTCGTCGGAGACCGGGTGGAGCCGGTGCCGGTGGAGGTGGACGGCAAGGAGATGACGCGGGTCCTGGCCAATCTGCTGGTGAACGCCATCCGCAGGACCCCCGAGGACGGCACCGTCGCCGTCGCCGCGGAACGCCGCGAGGAGTGGGTGGTGCTGTCCGTCACCGACGGCTGCGGCGGCATTCCGGAGGAGGACCTGCCGCGGGTCTTCGACACGGGCTGGCGCGGCAGCCAGGCGCGTACGCCCCCGGCCGGGGCGGGGCTCGGGCTGGCGATCGTCCGCGGGATAGTCGAGGCGCACGCCGGCCGGGCTGACGTGCGCAATGTGACGGGCGGCTGCCGTTTTGAGGTGAAGCTCCCGGCTGCGGCCGTCGGAGCGTAGGCCCCTGGGGCTCCGCTCCGGACTCCGGGTACGCCTTCGGCGGTGTTCCGGGGACAGAACGAGCCCCGCCGTCGGTCGAAGAGCCCGGGGCCCCGGAGCGGACCCCGGGAGGGGACCCCGGGAGGGGGAACCTCGTGAGATCATGGGGATTAACCCTGAAAAAAGGGGGCAGAAATGTCCGCGATCAAGGAAACCATAGAGATCGACCGTCGGCCCGAAGACGTCTTCTCCTACGTGACCGACCCCTCCCACCTCCCGGAGTGGCAGGAGAACGCGGTGGCCGCGGAGCCTGCGGAGAGCACCCCGCCGGCCGTCGGATCCACCTTCCGGGTGACCAGGCGCATCGGCGGGCGCGAGATCGCCATGACCACGGAAGTCGACGAAATGGACCCGCCCAGGAGCTGGACCCTGCGCGGGGTCGACGGCCCCGTCCGCGGCATGGTGCACGGCACCGTCGAGCCCCTCGGCGAGGGAGACCGCTCCCGGGTGACCATCTCCGTCGACTTCGAGGGCCACGGGATCGGCAAGCTGCTCGTCCCCCTCGTCGCACGGCCACAGGTGCGCAGGGAGCTGCCGAGGAACGAGGAGCATCTGAAGGGAGTCCTGGAGCGGAGCGGGTAGCCGGACCCCGCTATCCCCGGCCGCCGGACCCGAACTCGTTCAGGATCTGCTCCGCCGCCAGCGTCGCCGTCAGTTCGCCCGCACGCACCCGCTGTTCCAGCGCGGGCGCCAGGTCCCGTACGCCCGGATGCGCCCGCAGCCTGCCCAGCAACTCGTCGTGGACCATCGACCAGACCCACTCGACCTGCTGCTCGCGGCGCTTCGCGGCCAGCCTGCCCGCGGAGTCCAGCAGCGCCCGGTGCTGCTCCACCCGCTCCCACAGCACATCCAGGCCCGCGGACTCCCGGGCGCTGCACGACAGCACCGGCGGCGTCCACGCCGCGTCGGCCGGGTTCATCAGCCGCAGCGCCCCCGCCAGTTCGCGGGCAGCCGCGCGGGCGTCCCGCTCGTGGGGGCCGTCCGCCTTGTTGACGGCGATGACGTCCGCGAGCTCCAGCACACCCTTCTTGATGCCCTGCAGCTGGTCGCCGGTGCGGGCCAGGGTGAGCAGCAGAAAGGTGTCGACCATGCCCGCGACCGCGGTCTCGGACTGCCCGACGCCCACGGTCTCCACCAGCACGACGTCGTACCCGGCCGCCTCCATCACCACGATGGACTCGCGCGTCGCCTTGGCCACCCCGCCGAGCGTGCCCGACGTGGGGGACGGGCGGACGAACGCAGCCGGGTCGACCGACAGCCGCTCCATCCTCGTCTTGTCGCCGAGGATGGAGCCGCCGGTGCGGCTGGACGACGGGTCCACCGCCAGCACCGCGACCTTGTGCCCCAGGCCCGTGAGCATGGTGCCCAGCGCGTCGATGAAGGTCGACTTGCCGACCCCCGGCACCCCGCTGACCCCCACCCGGCGGGCCGTCCCCGCGTACGGCAGCAGCTCGGTGAGCAACTGCTGTGCGAGCGCGCGGTGGTCGGCCCGGGTGGACTCCACAAGCGTGACGGCCCGCGCGACATACGCACGCGAGCCCTCCCGCACGCCTTTCACATAACTGTCGATGTCGATCGTCGGCACGGGCACGCCCACCGGCTCAACGCTCGTGGCCGAGCGACCCGGCGAGCGTGCGCACCAGGTCCGCGGCCGCGTCCGGGATCACCGTGCCCGGCGGGAACACCGCCGTGGCCCCCGCCTCGTGCAGGGTCTCGACGTCCTGCGGCGGGATCACCCCGCCCACCACGATCATGATGTCCTCGCGCCCCTCGGCCGCCAGCTGCTCCTTCAGCGCGGGCACCAGCGTCAGATGACCGGCGGCCAGCGAGGAGACGCCCACGATGTGCACATCCGCCTCGACCGCCTGCCGCGCCACCTCCGCCGGGGTCTGGAACAGCGGACCGACGTCCACGTCGAAGCCCAGATCGGCGAAGGCCGTCGCGATCACCTTCTGGCCCCGGTCATGGCCGTCCTGGCCCATCTTGGCGACCAGGATGCGCGGCCTGCGCCCCTCCGCCTGCTCGAACTCCTCCACCAGCGTGCGCGTCTGCTCGACCGCCGGTGACGTCCCCGCCTCGTTCCGGTACACACCGGAGATCGTACGGATCTGGCCCGAGTGCCGCCCGTACACCTTCTCCAGGGCGTCCGAGATCTCCCCGACCGTCGCCTTCGCCCGGGCCGCGTCCACGGCCAGCGCCAGCAGATTGCCGGCCGGACCGCCGCTCCGGCCGGCGCCGGCCTCCGCGGCCGCGGTGAGCGCCCGCAGCGCGTCCCGGCAGGCGTTCTCGTCGCGCTCCTCCCTCAGCCGCCGCAGCTTCTCGATCTGCTGCGCCCGCACCTGGGAGTTCTCGACCTTCAGCACCTCGATCTGCTCATCGCTGTCGACCCGGTACTTGTTGACGCCGATCACCGGCTGGCGGCCGGAGTCGATACGGGCCTGGGTGCGGGCCGCCGCCTCCTCGACGCGCATCTTCGGGATGCCCGCGTCGATGGCCTTGGCCATGCCGCCGGCCGCCTCGACCTCCTCGATGTGCTGCCACGCCCGGCGGGCCAGATCGTGAGTGAGCCGCTCCACATACGCGCTGCCGCCCCAGGGATCGATCACCCGGCAGG
Organism: Streptomyces sp. MUM 178J; assembly: GCF_022414575.1. Lineage (GTDB taxonomy): Bacteria > Actinomycetota > Actinomycetes > Streptomycetales > Streptomycetaceae > Streptomyces > Streptomyces chengmaiensis. The sequence continues at coordinate 50,532 of NZ_JADWYQ010000030.1, forward strand.
TGCCGGACTCCTGCTGGAGCAGCAGCTGAGTGTTGCGGGCGATGCGAGCGGAGAAGTCCGTCGGCAGCGCCAGCGCCTCGTCCAGCGCGTTGGTGTGCAGCGACTGGGTGTGGCCCTGCGTCGCGGCCATGGCCTCCACACACGTCCGGGTGACGTTGTTGAAGACGTCCTGCGCGGTCAGCGACCAGCCCGAGGTCTGGCAGTGGGTGCGCAGCGACAGCGACTTGGGGTTCTTGGGGTCGAAGCCCTTCACCAGCTTCGCCCACAGCAGCCGCGCCGCGCGCAGCTTGGCGATCTCCATAAAGAAGTTCATGCCGATCGCCCAGAAGAACGACAGCCGCGGTGCGAATGAGTCGACGTCCAGGCCCGCGCCGATGCCCGCCCGCAGATACTCCAGACCGTCGGCGAGCGTGTACGCCAGCTCCAGATCGGCCGTCGCCCCGGCCTCCTGGATGTGATAGCCGGAGATGGAGATCGAGTTGTAGCGGGGCATCTTCTTCGAGGTGTACTCGAAGATGTCGGAGATGATCCGCATCGACGGCTGCGGCGGATAGATATAGGTGTTGCGGACCATGAACTCCTTGAGGATGTCGTTCTGAATGGTCCCCGCCAGCTTCTCCGGCGGCACGCCCTGTTCCTCGGCGGCCACGATGTAGAGGGCGAGCACGGGCAGCACCGCGCCGTTCATCGTCATCGACACGCTCATCCGGTCCAGCGGAATCCCGTCGAACAGCTGCCGCATGTCGTAGATCGAGTCGATGGCCACGCCCGCCATGCCGACGTCGCCCGTCACCCGCGGATGGTCGCTGTCGTAGCCGCGGTGGGTCGGCAGGTCGAAGGCGACCGAGAGGCCCTTCTGACCGGCGGCCAGATTGCGCCGGTAGAAGGCGTTGGACTCCTCCGCGGTGGAGAAGCCTGCGTACTGCCGGATCGTCCAGGGCTGGTTGACGTACATCGTCGGATACGGGCCGCGCAGATACGGAGCGATGCCCGGGTAGGTCTGGAGGAAGTCCAGGCCCGCCAGATCGTCACCCGTGTAGAGCGGCTTCACCGGGACGCCCTCGGGCGTGTTCCACACCAGATCGGCTTCGCCCTTGCCGGCGGCCTCCTTGACGGCGCTGCGCCACTGGTCCCGGCCCGTCCGCGCCGCGCCTGACGGCTCGCCCAGCTCGATCGTCGAGAAGTCGGGAATGCTCATCACGCCACTCCGATCCGGTCGAGTACGCCGCTCAGCACGGCGATCGCGTCACCGCCCGCGACGACGAACGCGTCGACCCCGGCCTGTTCGTACGTCTCGCGCTGCTCGCCGGGGCGTCCGGCGAGGAACACCTGCTGCGCGCCCGCCGACTTGAGCGCTTTCGCGACGCCGGCCGCCTGCTCGGCGTACAGGGCGTCGCTGGAGCAGATGCAGGCGACGGCGGCGCCGCTCGCCGTGAACGCGTCCGCCGCCGACGCGGCGTCCACGGACGCCGGCTCGTGCACGGGCTCGACGCCGCCCGCCTGGAAGAGGTTGGCCGCGAACGCGGCGCGCGCGGTGTGCGCGGCGGCCGGTCCCAGCGCGGCGAGGAAGACCCGCGGACGTGCCCCCGTGGCGGCCAGATGCGCGTCGGAGCGGGCGCGCAGCGCCTCGTACGCCTCGTCGCGGCGTACCCGCGGCAGCCCGCCCGAAGGCGGTGCGGGTGCGGGCTCGCGCTCCACGGCGGGCTCGGCGAGCAGTGGGAACTCGCTGACGCCGGTGACCGGTTCACGGCGGGTCGCCAGCTTCTCCCTGCGGCCTTCCCAGGTCGCGCCGAGCCGCTCGGCGATCAGCCCGTCGCGCAGCGCCGAGGCCTGGCCGCCGGCCCGCTCGATGTCCTGGAACTGCTCCCAGGCGGCCGCCGCCAGTTCCCCGGTGAGCCGCTCGACGTACCAGGAGCCGCCCGCCGGGTCGATGACCTGCCCCAGGTGCGACTCCTCCAACAGGATCGTCGAGGTGTTGCGGGCGATGCGGCGCGCGAACGCGTCCGGCAGCCCCAGTGCGTGGTCAAACGGCAGCACGGTCACCGCTTCCGCGCCGCCGACGCCCGCCGCGAGCGAGGCGACGGCGGTGCGCAGCATGTTCACCCACGGGTCGCGCCGGGTCATCATCACCGGCGAGGTCACCGCGTGCTGGCGCTGTGCGCCGCCCGCGCCCCCGACGCCGCACACCTCGGCGAGGCGCGCCCACAGTCGGCGCGCGGCGCGCAGCTTGGCTATGGTCAGGAACTGGTCGGCCGTGGCCGCGTAACGGAACTCCAGCTGTGCGCAGGCCGCCTCCGCCGGCAGACCGGCGGCGGTGAGGGCGCGCAGCCAGGCCACGCCCGTCGCCAGCGAGCAGCCCAGCTCCTGCGCGGGCGAAGCGCCCGCCTCGTGGTACGGCATCGCGTCGACGACGACGGCCCGCAGCCCCGGATGCCGCTCGGCGCACAGCCGGGCCAGCTCGGCGGCGGCCGTCATGCCGCCGTCGATCGCCGCATGGTCGCCCGTACGGGCCGCATGGCCCAGCGGGTCCGCGCCCAGAGTGCCGAGCGCGGCCTCGGGGGCCACGCCTCGCTCCTCGTAGAGCCGCAGCAGTGCGTGCGCCGCGGGGGCGAAGTCCGCGCCCGCGTCCAGCACGACGGGCGCGAGGTCGAGATAGACGCCCTCCAGCGCCGTGCCCAGGGAGGATACGGGCACTCCCGCGGCTCCGACCGACAGCCAGACGGAGGTGACGCCGTTCTCCAGGTCGGCCAGCACCGCCTCGTTCGCGCGGACGGGGTCCGGCCGGTCATGGCGCTGGCGTACGTCCCAGCCGCTGACCGCGGAACCCTCCGGCCTGCCGCCGCGGGTGAACGGGGCGAATCCGGGATACCCCGTCGACTCGGCCGTGCCTGCGACGCCGTCGGCCGCCGTGTAGAGGGGACGGGTGGCAAGCCCGTCCTCCAGGGCGGTGGACAGCATGCTCTCGGCCGCGTCGTCCGGAACGTCCTTGCCCGCTTTGCGCAGCACCGTGCCGACAAGGCGCTGCCACTGCTCATGGGATGCGTTCGGGAAATCGGCGGCCGGCGAGAACCCGTTGTCGGGGAGGACCGTCATGCTCAGATGCTAGGGCAACCCCGCAAAGGTGCAGCAGAGGCGAAAGCTGTGACCTTGCTAACGGGCGTTAGCCGCCGCGGGACGCTCCGTCGCAGGTCCGGGGCCCACCAGCTCCTCGAGTACATCCTCCATCGTCACAAAACCGATCACCGTGCCCCGCTCACCGGTGACCGCCGCCAGATGAGTGCCGGCCGCGCGCATCGCGGTCATCGTGTCGTCCAGCGGAGTGTCGATCTCGACCCGTATCACCGGGTGGAGCGCGGTGCGCGGGAACGGGCGGGTCCGCTCGGCCACCCCGAGGGAGTCCTTGATGTGGAGGTAGCCGAGTATCTCGTCGCCCGGACCGGTCACCGGCAGCCGGGAGAAGCCCGACGAGGCGGCCTTGCGCTCCAGCTGCTGCGGGGTGACGTCATGGCCGACCATGACGGTCCGGCTCAGCGGCACCATCACCTCGCCGGCCGGGCGGGTGCCCAGCTCCAGCGCGTCCTGCAGCCGCTGGCCGTCCGCCGGGTCGAGCAGGCCCGCCTCGCTGGAGTCCTTCACCAGACGGGCGAGTTCGTCGTCCGTGAACACCGAGGCGACCTCGTCCTTGGGTTCCACCCTGAGCAGCCGCAGCAGCGCGTTGGCGAAGGCGTTGATCCCGAAGACCACGGGGCGCAGCGCGCGGGTGAGGGCCACCAGCGGCGGGCCCAGCAGCAGCGCGGTGGCCGTGGGCGCGGCGAGCGCGATGTTCTTTGGCACCATCTCGCCGATCAGCATGTGCAGATAGGTCGCCAGCGTCAGCGCGATGACGAAGGCGATCGGGTGGATCAGCCCCTCGGGCACGCCGACCGCCGCGAACGGCGGCTCCAGCAGGTGCGCGATGGCCGGTTCGGCGACCGCGCCCAGCACCAGTGAGGACACGGTGATGCCGAGCTGGGCCGTGGCCATGGCCGCGGACAGATGCTCGAGGCCCCACAGGGTGAGCCGGGCGCGCCTGTTGCCCTTGTGGGCCGCGGGTTCGATCTGGCTGCGGCGAACCGAGATCAGCGCGAACTCGGCGCCCACGAAGAAGGCGTTGGTGAAGAGCGTCAGAACGCCGATGGCAATCTGCAGAGCGGTCATCGGACTTCCTCGGCGATCTGCACGGCGGACGCCGGGGCGGACCCGGAGGCGGGCCCGGAGGCGGACGCGGCGGTCGGGACGGGTGCGGCGACCGGTTCGGCCGCGGGCACGGGAGAGGGCGCGGGCACCTCGGCGCGGACGGTCTCCGCATCGCCGTCCTGGGGCGCCGCCGCGGTGATGCGGACCTGGTCGGCCCGGTGGTGGTCGACATGCGCCACCGCGAACTGCCAGCCGTCCACGTCCAGCCGGTCGCCGGTGCGCGGAATGCGCTCCAGCCGGTTGGCGATCAGACCCGCCAGGGTCTCGTACGGGCCGTCGGGGGCGCTGAAGCCGATCTTCGCCAGCTGGTCGAGCCGGACGCCGCCGTCCGCCTCCCACGCCCTGCGGCCGTCCGCCGACGGCTCCACCGGCAGCAGATCCGGCCGCTCGTGCGGGTCGTGCTCGTCGCGGACCTCGCCGACGACCTCCTCGACGATGTCCTCGACGGTCGCCACGCCCGCGGTGCCGCCGTACTCGTCGATCACCACGGCCATCGTGCGGGTCCGCCGCAGCCGGGCCAGCAGCCGGTCCACCGGGAGCGAGTCGGGCACCAGCAGCGGCTCGGTGGCCAGCTCGGTCACCGGGGTGCGGGCCCGCACCGGCTCGTCCAGCGCGAGCACATCGCGGATGTGCACGGTGCCGATCACATGGTCGAGGGAGTCCCGGTAGACCGGGAACCGGGAAAGCCCGGTCGCCAGGGTGAGGTTCGCGGCGTCCGCGGCGGTGGCGTGCGCCTCCAGGGCCTGGACGTCGACGCGCGGCGTCATCACGTTCTCCGCGTTCAGCGACCCCAGATGGAGCGTGCGGACGAACAGCTCGGCCGAGTCCTGCTCGATCGCACCCTCCCGGGCGGAGTGCTGAGCGAGCGCCACCAGTTCCTCGGGGGTGCGGGCGGAGGCCAGCTCCTCGGCGGGCTCCAGGCCGAAGCGGCGCACCAGGCGGTTCGCCGTGTTGTTCAGATGGCGGATCAGCGGCGCGAACGCGGCGGTGAAGGCCCGCTGCGGGCCCGCCACCACCTTGGCGACGGCCAGCGGGCTGGAGATCGCCCAGTTCTTGGGCACCAGCTCGCCGACGACCATCAGCACCACGGTGGACGCGGCCACGCCGAGCAGCGTGGCCACCGTCGACACCGCCCCCGCGGGCAGCCCGACGGCCGTCAGCGGCCCGTGCAGCAGCACCGCCAGCGACGGCTCGGCGAGCATGCCGATGACCAGCGAGGTCACGGTGATGCCCAGCTGAGCTCCGGACAGCTGGAACGTCAGCCGCTTGGCGGCCTTCAGCGCACCGGCGGCCCCGCGCTCACCGGCCTGCGCGGCTCGCTCGAGCTCGCCGCGCTCCACGGTGGTCAGCGAGAACTCCGCCGCGACGAACACGGCGCAGGCGAGGGTCAGGGCGAGAGCGAGGAACAGCAGAAGAATCTCGGTCACCGTGCCACCCCCGCTTCGCTCTGCGACGGGTCGGGGATGGCACGGCTCGTACTGGGAGGCTCACCCATTGCGGGACCGCAGCTCCTTCTCGGTTCTCTGGTTCAGGGGCGGGGAGGCTGACCCCGCTCTCACACATAGTAAAGGCGGCGCAAACCAGTCAGGTGTGTCTCAGGTCACAGAAGGAAAACCGGTTGCCGCTCTCCGGTGCGGCAGGTCTAGAGTGAGCCCTGGTTCTGGAAGTCGGATCGAGCAGGAGGTGAGGACGTTGATGACGGTCATGGCGCCGGGTGCGGCCCGGGTTCTCGCGTTTGTCAATCCCACCCCTGTGGTCTCCGGCTGACCTGCTTTCACCTTCGCCAGGCGCTGCCGGCGCTTCCGAGTGTGATGCGTGCGTGTGTGCGGTGATGCCGGGGCCACCCTTTCCGAAGGGTTCCCCCCCTTTGTCTTTCTCTGCTGACTCCGAGCGTGCGCTGGCCCCGTATGGCTGGGACCACGACTGGGCGGCGCAGTTCACCCCGTACGCCGAACAGGGCCTGCTTCCGGGCCGGGTGGTACGCGTCGACCGCGGAAAGTGCGATGTGCTGACCGCGGACGGGGCCGTACGGGCCGACACGGCGTTCGTCACCCCGCACGATCCGCTGCGGGTCGTGTGCACAGGCGACTGGGCCGCGGTCGACCCCGGCGGCAGCCCGCGGTACGTCCGGGCCTGTCTGCCGCGCCGCACCGCGTTCGTACGCTCCACCTCCTCCAAACGCTCCGAGGGCCAGATCCTCGCCGCCAACGTGGACTGGGCGGTCATCGCGGTCTCCCTCGCCGCCGAACTGGACCTCGGCCGGATCGAGCGTTTCCTGGCGCTGGCGTGGGAGAGCGGCGCGCAGCCGCTCATCGTGCTCACCAAGGCGGATCTGGCGCCCGACGCGGCGGGCCTGGGGCATCTGGTCCAGGATGTGCAGGCCACCGCGCCCGGAGTGCAGGTCCTGCCCGTCAGCGCGACGGCAGGACATGGCGTTGACGTGCTCGCCGCGATCGTCGCCGACGGTACGAGCGTGCTGCTCGGCGTCTCCGGCGCGGGCAAGTCGACGCTCGCGAACGCACTGCTCGGCGACGATGTGATGGATGTGCAGGCCATCCGCGACGTCGACGGCAAGGGCCGGCACACCACCACGACCCGCAATCTGCTCGCCCTGCCCGGCGGAGGCGTGCTCATCGACACTCCGGGGCTGCGGGGCGTCGGGCTGTTCGACGCCGGCAGCGGCGTCGAACAGGCGTTCTCGGAGATCGAGGAGCTCGCCGAGGAGTGCCGCTTCCACGACTGCGCCCACCGGTCCGAGCCAGGCTGTGCCGTGCTCGCCGCGATCGACGACGGCACACTGCAGCCCCGCCGGCTCGACAGCTACCGGAAGCTGGTCCGTGAGAACCGGCGCAACGTCGCCAAGACGGACGCCCGCCTGCGCGCGGACATCCGCAGGGAGTGGAAGCGCCAGGGCGCGTTCGGCCGCGCCGCCCGCGCGGCCAAGGAGGGCCACGGCCTCCCGTAGCCCGGGGGCCTGCCGCCCCCCGGCCCCCTCCGGGGGGCGCTGCCGCCCCGTCGGGGGACGTGTGCTGCGGGCGTAGGCCCGTGCCGGTGCAGGGGCTCTGCCTCCGGCTCCCGGGGCGGTGGTTTCGCGCAGCCGCGCTGGGGTCTGCGCTCACGCCGGGGTCCGCGCCGGTCCCTCCCCTGGGGACGGGGCTCCGCGCTTGAGGGAAGGGCGCCCGGTGGCGCGATCCCGGCGCAGCAGTGGCAGCGGGGCCCACGGTGTGGATCGGTGATCATGCCGGGGGCTCGTACCCGTCCCCGTGCCCTGCCGGGGTGCGGGTTGGGGCCTGCGGCCCGGGGCTCGCGCCTTCTGCCTGGGGATGTGCCGGCGGTGGAGGTTTCCGCCGCGCGGGCGCAGCCTCGCCGGCCTCCCCCTTGAGGGGGCTGGGGGCTCCGCCCCCGGTTACGGGAGAGGGCCCGGGCCCGAGAGCGTAGGGGGAGGGACGGGGGAGAACACCCCGTCTCAACCCCCCAGCACCGCTCCCATCCACGCCCCCACGATCACCAGGCACGTAAACAGCTCCACCAGCACACTCGTCCCCACCGCCCGCATCACCGCCCGCGTCGAGGCTGCCGCCTGCCCGTGGCCGCCCAGGCGGAGGCGTTCGCAGATGTAGATGCCGCCGATGAAACCGACCACCCCGCCGATCACGGGCAGCAGGAAGAAACCCGTGATCGAGCCCGCGCCGGCGAAGACGGCCATGCGTCTGGTGACGCCCACCTCCCGGATGCGGCGCGGCGGCAGCTGCCACACCACGACCTGGTTGACCAGCAGCAGCACCGTCGTGGAGACCAGCAGCACCCAGGCCAGACCGGACTGGTCCTGCATCGCCCACCACAGGATCGCGGCCCACACCAGCCAGGTCCCCGGAACCCCGGGGATCAGCACCCCGAGCACGCCCAGCAGCATCACCGCGCCCACCATCAGGAGCTGCCACACGCCCATCTGCCCAGAGTGCAGGATCTGGATCACTCACGCAGTTCGCGTGCCACCCAGCCCCGCCGGTACGCGTGCCAGCCCAACTGAAGCCGCGTCGTCACGCCCGCCAGCTCCATCAGCCCCTTCACCCGGCGCTGCACCGTCCGCAGCCCCAGGTCCAGCTGCTTGGCGACGCTCGCGTCCGTCAACCCGGCCAGCAGCAGCGAGAGGATCTCCAGGTCGACCGCGTCCGGGCCCGGCACCCGCCCCTCCTCAGGCATCCCGTGGGCCCCCAGCCGCAGTGGCAGCGCCTCCCGCCAGACCGCCTCGAACAGGCCCGACAGCGACTCCAGCAGTCCGCTGGCATGGACGACCAGGGCCGCGGGCTCCGCACCTCTGCCGGTCAGCGGCACCATCGCCGGTCCACGGTCCGCGATCACCAGCTCGGCCGGCACCCGCTCCACCGCCCTGACCTGCGCGTCGCCGCCCAGCGCGGCCGACACCCCGGCCGTGCCGCCCGGCAGCGACAGCACCCGCCGCTCGACCACGACCCGGTACGGCGCCCCCCGGCCCGCCGTCTTCTCCGCCGCCTTGTCGTCCATCCCGGGCGCCGCGACGAGCCTGCCGGTCACCAGCGCGCACACCTCCTCGGCCGCACCGAGCCGCAGCTGCAGACAACGGTGTGCCACCGCGCTCGCGCCGGTCACCACCTCCACCAGATCGTGCGCCGCGGACCCCGCGCCCGCCGCCGCCTCCGCCCGGTACCCCTCGGCCAGCACCGCAGCCGCCAGCTCGGCCCGCTCCAGCTCGTGCCGCTGCCGGGTGAGCAGCGCACCCAGAGCGACCCCCGGCGGGGCCGCCACCCACCGCCCCCGACACGCCGACGACCTGGCGACCAGCCCCTGGTGCTCCAGCTGCCGCAGCGCCCGCTCCGTGTCCGGTTCGGGCAGCGCGAGCCGATGCGCCAGATCGGCCGCCTCCGCCGCCCCGAGCGCCACCAGCGCCCGGTATGCCGACTCCTGCCGCGCGTCGAGACCTATCGCTTTGAGCACCAGACCCCGCCCCCGTCCCCAACACCATTATTCGCATTGTGCTTTTTCACCGCGCTCCGTTTTCGTCCGGCCCGCCCGGTGGACAATAAGGGCATGAGTCAACAGGGGGAGAGGCCTCCCACCGAAGACGAGTGGTGGAACAGGCTGTACGGCGAACCCGAATCCACTGCGGACACCGGTCCCGGCCTTTGGGCGGGCGACACTCTGGACGACCGATTCGCCTCCGCCGCAGGCACGGTGACGGGCCGTCCGCGCGCCTGGTGGGAGACCTCGTCGCCGCCGGAGGAGCGCCCCGAACAGCCGGACCGCTCGGAACGGCCGCAGCAGCCGGACCGCTCGGAACGGCCGCAACAGCCAGACCGCTCGCCCGCCCAGATCCCCCGCTCGGGCCAGCCCGAACAGCCGCCCCCGCCCCGCCCCGCCGTACCGCCGCAGTCGGCCCCACCGCACCGGCCGGCCGTCGTGTCGCCGCAGACCGCCCCACCGCACCGGCCGGCCGTCGAACAGACGCCCGCGCCCCCGCCGCCCCGGTCGGCCGCCGCTGCCGCGCCCCCACCGCCCCGCCCCGCCACCGGAGTCGTCGGCGGCGGGCCGCCCACCTATGAGGCGGAGCCCACCGCTCTGCCCCCGGCCCGCCCGGACGCGCTCGACGAACTCACCGCGGACACCGTCCTCGACGGCGCTCGCTACGGCTCGTACACCCTGCGCGCCGCGTCCGTCCGCGGCGACTCCGCGCGCTATCGGGGGGAGCCGCGCCGCGACGCGCTGCTCACCGCACGCTTCGGCGGCGGCGAGGCCGCTCTCGTCCTGGTGGCCATCGCCAGCGGGGCCCGCGCCGCCGAGGGCGCGCACCTCGCCGCGGCCGACGCCTGCCGCTGGATCGGCACAGCCGTGGGCCGCAGCCACGACCGTCTCGCCGAGGACATCAGGGCGGGCCGCCGCGGCAACCTCAAGTCCGGGCTGCACCGGCTCACCGACCGCACCCTCGGCAGACTGCGCGCCCACGCCGCCGAACGCGGGGCGGACCCCGAGGAGTACGCCGCGGTCCTGCGCTGTCTGCTGCTCTCCGGCGACCCCGCCTGCCGTACGCGCGTCTTCTTCGGCGTCGGCGGGGGCGGGCTGTTCCGGCTGCGCGACGGCGCCTGGCAGGACATGGAACCGACGCCGCCCGAGCCGCCCGCGGCGGCCGACGGCGCGACCGGTGCCGGAACCGCAGAACAGACCCCGGAGGGCGACCGGCTCACCATGGATCTCGGCATCCCGACGCCGCCGTCCCCGTATGTCGAGCCCCCTCCGCCGCCGCCCGCCGAACCGTTCCGCTTCCGTGCCTCCGTGGCCCGCCCCGGCGATGCGCTGCTGCTGTGCAGCGCGGGGCTCGCCGAGCCGCTGCGCGGCGAGCCCGCCCTCATCGAGGAACTGGCCGGGCGCTGGGGCGGCGGCGAGCCCCCCGGCCTCGCCGCCTACCTCGCCGACGTCCAGCTGCGGGTGAAGGGCTACGCCGACGACCGTACGGCTGCGGCCGTGTGGGAGGCCCGCTGACCCGTCAGGCGGCTCACGCCGGCGCCGGCCGCAGCGCTCGGCGGCTCACGCGGGCGTCAGCCGCAGCGTCAGGATCTGGAAGGGCCGCAGCCGTACGCGCACACCCCCGCCCCCGCCCCCGTCCTCGCGCTCGGCGTCCTCGAGCGGACGCTCCAGCAGATCCGCCACCCGCGCCCGTACGAAGGGGAAGCCCGGCCGCAGCACGGCTTCGGCCCGACCGCCGGCCGACTCGTACAGTCGCACGATCACATCCCCGCCGCGGTCCTCGGCGAGTTTGACCGACTCGACGGTCACCGAAGGGTGCCCGGTGTCCGCCAGCGGCTCGCCGTCCGGCACGGCGGCCGCCGGCCGCAGCGGCAGGTTGAGCGCCAGGCCCTCGCGTACGGCGTCCGGGACCCCGCCGCCGGGCAGCAGCGCGTAGCGGAAGCGGTGCGCGCCGACGTCGGCCGCAGGGTCAGGGCTGTGCGGGGCGCGCAGCAGGGTGAGCCGCACGGTCGTGCCCAGCCCTTCCGGGTGCGGGGCGCGGGTCACCTCATGGCCGTAAGCGGAGTCGTTGAGGACCGCGACGCCGTAGCCGGGCTCGGCCACCCGCAGCCAGCGATGGGCGCAGATCTCGAAGCGGGCCGCGTCCCAGCGGGTGTTCTCATGCGTCGGCCGGTGCACATGGCCGAACTGGATCTCGGACGTGGAGCGTTCCGCGTGCACATCGAGCGGGAACGCCGCCTTGAGGACCTTCTCCGACTCCCGCCAGTCGACTTCGGTGACGACGTCGACGCGTCCGCTGCCGCCTGCCAGCCGGATGTCCTGGGTGACCCTGGAGTCGCCGAAGAGGCGCACGACGCGCACCGCGGCGCGCAGCGGTCCCTCCTCGGTCAGCTCCACCGAGTCGGCGGCGGTCAGATCCGCATGCCGACGCCGGTAGTGGCGGTCGATGTCCCAGGCGTCCCACTGGTTGGGGTGGTCGGGGTGCAGCTGGAGCAGATTGCCGCGGCCGCCGGGCGCCAGCACCTCTCGCTCGGCGGTCAGGTCGTACACGGAGGACAGCAGCCCGTCGCCGTCGACCGTCACCCGCAGCAGTCCGTTGTCCAGCGTGGTCGTGCCCGCCGCGGCCTCGGCCCGCACCGGCGGCACGCCCGTGTCGCGGCAGCGGCCGACCGCGTGCGGGCCGGCAGTGACCGGGGCGAGCGTCCGCCCGTCGGCGAGCGGCTGGGCGGACACCCCCTGCGGCACCTCGGAAGGGGCGAGCGCGACCACTTCCCGGCGCGGATACGGGCAGGAGTTCAGCAGGCCCGGCGACGCGGGGCTCCCGCCCGCACCGGCGAGTGCCGCGGCCGCGGAGGCGGTCAGCCCCTCCAGTTCGCGGCGCACCTCCTCGTACGTCTGCTCGGCCTCCCGGTGCACCCAGGCGATCGACGACCCCGGCAGGATGTCGTGGAACTGGTGCAGCAGCACCGTCTTCCAGAGGCGGTCGAGGGTCTGGTGCGGATAGCGGTAGCCCGGTGCGCGCAGGGCTGCGGCGACCGCCCACAGCTCTGCCTCGCGCAGCAGATGCTCACTGCGCCGGTTGCCTCGCTTGGTCGCCGCCTGCGTGGTGTACGTGGCGCGGTGCAGCTCCAGATACAACTCTCCGGACCAGACGGGCGCCGCAGCCCCGTACTCCTCCTCGGCCGCGGCGAAGAACGCCGACGGCTTCTCCACCGTGACCCGGGGTGAGCCTTCCAGGTCGCGCAGCCTGCGGGCCTTCTCCAGCATCTCCCGAGTGGGGCCGCCGCCCCCGTCGCCGAATCCGAACGGGACCAGTGAGCGTGTGGCACGGCCCTTGTCGGCGAAGTTGCGCTCCGCACGGGCCAGTTCCGCCGCATGGAGTCGGGAATTGTAGGTGTCGACGGGCGGGAAGTGCGTGAATACCCGGGTACCGTCGATGCCCTCCCACCAGAAGGTGTGGTGCGGCATCCTGTTGAACTGGTTCCAGGACAGCTTCTGGGTGAGGAACCACCGCACCCCGGCCAGCCGCGCCAGCTGCGGGAAGGCGGCGGTGTATCCGAAGGAGTCGGGCAGCCAGATCTCCTCGGTCTCCACCCCCAGCTCCTCGGCGAAGAACCGCTTGCCGTGCACGAGCTGCCGCGCCAGGGCCTCCCCACCGGGCATGTTGGCGTCGGACTCCACCCACATGGAGCCCACCGGCGCCCAGGTCCCGTCCGCCGCGGCCCGCTTGATGCGGTCCCAGATCCGCGGCTGGTGCTCCTTCACCCAGGCGTACTGCTGCGCCTGGGAGCAGGCGAAGACCAGCTCCGGGTAGTCGGCGGCGAGCGCCGTGACATTGGCGAAGGTACGGGACGCCTTGCGCACGCTCTCCCGCAGCGGCCACAGCCACGCCGAGTCGATATGGGCGTGTCCGACGGCCGACACCCGGTGCGCGGAAGGCGCGGCGGGACGGGAGAGCGCACCGGCCAGCCGGGCGCGCGCGGCGGCCGCCGTGCCCGCGACATCGTGCAGGTCGAGCGTGTCGAGCATGTCCTCCAGGGCGCGCAGGATCTCATGACGCCGGGAACGGTCCGCGGGCAGTTCCCGCATCAGCTCGGAGAGCACCTCGATGTCGAGCACCAGATGCCAGACCTCCTCGTCGAGCACGGCGAGGTCGGCGGAGGCGAACCGGTACAGGGGGCGGTCCCCGGCGGTCAGCACGTCCCCGAGGGGAGTCGGAGTGAAGCCGCCGTGCAGCACGGCCGGGTTGGCGGCGGCCTCCAGCAGCAGCCGCACCTCCTCGCCGCCGGCCGCGGGCGCCGCGACCGGGACATGTCGGTTCTGCGGATGGACCCCCTTGAGGGGGACGCCCTCCGCGTCGTACACCAGCCCCTCCGCCTGGAAGCCGGGGGCGTCCCCGCCGAACCCCGGGTCGATCACCGCCTCCACCCGCCGCCCCGCCCATACGCGCGGCACCGTGCCCTCCAGCCGGAACCAGCTCGTGGACCACGGGGGTCCCCACGGCGTTCCGATCGCGAACGGCTCGAAGCGGGCCGTGAGCGCCTGCGAAACGGGCGCCGGCTCACCCGGCACATGCCATGCGGAAAGCGACAGCGGCAGTTGTTCCGCATATTGCGCGGGGCGGATGAACTGACTCAGGGCCCGCTCCAGGCGTCCCTCCACCAACGTGCGGTCGTCATGCATCACGATTCCTCTCGCCGGTCCTCGGGCCGTTCACCCGGACGTCTTGCGGTTGGTTTTCCGATAGTTGACGAATGGACATGAGTGGTGTTCCCCGCGCGGGGCATGCATCCCGTGAGCGTGTTCGAGAGAAGGGGACATGGCGACGTGCGGGTGGGGATGATGAGTGCGCATACAGGGGTCGAGCCCGCGGAGTGCGGGCCCGGATGCAAACCATCGACGACCGTGGAGGGGGAGGAGGTCCGGCCCGCGGGCGAGGATGTGAGGCTGCGCCGCCGGCTGGGCTCTGCCGATCTCACCGCCGTGCCGGAGTTACGTCATTCGCTGCGGCAGGCGCTGCGGCGCTGGACGCGGTCGGGTACGGAGACGGCGGACGTGGCGGAGCTGCTGGCCAGCGAGTTGGTCACCAATGCGCTGATACACACCGATCATGGTGCGGTGGTCACGGCGGCCGTGGCGGGCTCCACACTCCGGGTGGAGGTGAGAGATTTTGTGCCGGGGCTGCCGGTGCCCGATGTGACCGCGGCGCCGCCCCGCATCGCCGACGACGAGGGCGACGAGGGCGACGAAGGCGATGACTGCGCCGAATTCGAAGACTTCGACGAACTCGGCACGCACGGCAGGGGCCTGATTCTGGTGGAGAGGCTCGCCGACGCCTGGGGTGTGCGGACACAGGCGGTGGGCAAAGTCGTCTGGTTCGAACTGCGCCGGCATGAGTCGGAGGGGCCGGCCTGAGACAGGCAGGACCCCTCCGCGCGCACAGCCGAACAGCCGAGCTCAGCCGAACTGCTGCTCGAGATCCTTGAGTTTCTGCTCCAGGGAGTCGAGACGCGGCAGGGTCTGGGTGTCGTCCTCGGCGGTGAGGTCCACCGTATGCGGTTCAACGCCACGCGGATGCGGCGCTGCTTTCACGGCCTGAAGGGAGGGTCGGGAGCCGGCGGCAGCCGAGCTCCCGGGACTGGGGCGAAGCGGCAGGTGTCCCTGCTCGGCTATGGCAGGCTCCACGACGGAGCCGGGGGAGCCGACGGAGTCGCCCTTCTGCCCATGCCCGGACCCCGAGCCGGGGCTCAGCATCTGCATCTCGGTGACCTGCATCTCCGTCATCTGCATCTCGGCAGGGAGCTCCGGGGGACGGGCGACCTGTCCCCGACCCCAGGCCCGGTGCTGGCGGTTGAGGGCCTTGAGCTGCGCCCTCTCCCTCTTCTCCCGGTCCCGCATGCGGAGACGGTTCTGCTGGTGCTGCCGCCGGTCCTCGCGTACCTCCTCGACCGCCTCGTCCAGCGTCCGCACGCCCTCCAGCAGCATCAGCGACCACGCGCCGAAGGTCTCGCGCGGTGCGCGCAGCCAGCGCACCACCCGGATCTGCGGCAGCGGCCGGGGCACCAGGCCCTGTTCGCGCAGTGCCGACCTGCGGGTCTGTTTGAGCGCGCGGTCGAACAGCACGGCTGCGGAGAGCGACATTCCGGCAAAGAAGTGCGGCGCGCCGGCATGGCCCATGCCGCGCGGCGCATGCACCCAGTTGAACCAGGCGGCCGCCCCGGCGAACGTCCACACGAGCAGCCGGGAGCCGAGGGCCGCGTCGCCGTGGCTGGCCTCGCGCACGGCGAGGACGGAGCAGAACATGGCCGCGCCGTCGAGGCCGAACGGCACCAGATACTCCCAGCCCCCGGAGAGGTTCAGGTTCTGCCGGCCGAAGCCGACCAGGCCGTGGAAGGAGAGCGCGGCGGCCACCGCGGCACAGCAGAAGAGAAGGCCGTAGGAGGCGGTGCCGTAGATGGCCTCCTTGCGCCGGCGGCGCTGTTCGCTGCGTTCCCAGGAGTCGTCGGACGGCGCGGCCTTCCCACTGGCGCGCTTGCCGCGCGCAGCCACCGCCACCGCCACCACGACCCCCACGAGCAGCACACCGCCCGGAAGCAGCCAGTCCAGCGTTATGTCGGTCAGTCTCATGACGGTGTTCCCTAGGTTCCTTGCGTAAGCGGTAGGCCTTTCGGCGGCCATATTGGCCGAAGATCCGCCACTCACACATTGATTCTTGGCAAGAGAACGCCATTGAGTCTGCAAGGCATTCGGATAGGTGCGATCTGGTCGAACGCTTTTATGAAAGCCCTGAGTTGAGTTCGAATAGCTTCATGCGTATGGGTGGGTCAGGGCAACCGGAGGTGATCGGAAAGGTTTCCGAGGGCATTGCGGTGACAGGCGTGGTTCAGGCGGACCGGTGGAGCCTGTCGATCCGGTCGGCGTCGCACGTGCGCGGGCAGGTGACGCAGGTGTCGTCGGGGCGCAGGGTGTAGAAGAGGCAGCAACTGGCCCGGTCCCGCGTGGGCAGCGCCTCTCCGTCGGGTCCCGTCAGTTCACGGAAGCCCGCCGTGCCGACATACGGCTTGGTGGCCCCGGGCAGCAGCCGCTCCAGCTCCGCGACCGCCCGCCGTTCCTCCCCGAGCAGATGTGCGATGTACCACAGTCCTTCGACGATCTCGTCCGTGGCCATGCCCCACAGGGCCCGCTTGCCGCGGCGCACCCGGGGCCGGAAACCGTCCAGCACGGGCTCGATGTGCTCGGCGACGGCGCTGCGCACCTCGGCGCGCAGCGCCTCCTCGTCGGGGACGACACGGGCGCCCGGCAGCGCGGCGGCGGGGTCGTCCGGCAGACAGGCGAATTCGCGGACGTGTACGGTCATCCGGCCCAGAGCACGCTGGAAGGCGACGGACCCGACGGGCACGCGCGGCACCCTGCGCAGCGTGAACCAGGGAACGGTGACCAGCAGGCAGGCCGGCCAGGCATAGCGGTGCAGCCCGAAGCTGGCGATCACGTCGGGACGGGCCCGCTGCCCGTAGTCCTGCTGCACCTGGGCGTCGTCCCAGGCGAGGAACGCGTCCAGGGCATCGCCCCCGGCCGCCAGCTCGGACGCCCCGACCCAGCCGTCTCCGAACGGGGGCTGCTCGCCCTCCGCCAGCTCCGTTACGCGCAGCCCGGGGAACACTTCAGCCAGGCGCGCATAGGCATCCGCGACGGGTGAGGCGAGTCCGGGGAGCACAGCGGGAACGGTCATGGAGGGACCACCGAATCGCGATCGTTGGCAGGTAAGCCTTACCTTACCCGATGCGATCGGTGTTTGAACTGTGACCTTGTCCGCCTATCGTGCACAGGGGCCCTGCACGGCGCGCGCCGGGCCGTGCCCGACCCCCGAGGAGGACCAGAATGGAGCAGGCCAGAGCGCAGGCCCCGGCAGAGCCGGCCGCGTCGGCCGCCCGCGTCCCCCGCACATCCGGACCGTCCCGCGCCCAGGCGGCCGTCGAGCGTGCCTCCGCCAGCCCGCGCGTCCCGGGGCAGGTCCGCGGCGAGCACACCCACAGCGAACCGCCCGCCCCCGCCGCGGCTTCGGCCCCGCGCGCCGTACGCCGGCACTCGGTGCGCGCCCAGATCCTCACCGCGCTGCGCACCGCCCTGGTCGACGGCGAGCTGACCCCGGGCCGGGTGTACTCCGCCCCCGCCCTCGGCGAGCACTTCGGCGTCTCCGCCACCCCCGTACGAGAGGCCATGCAGCAGCTCGCGGTCGAGGGGGCCGTCGAGGTCGTCCCCAACCGGGGATTCCGCGTCACCGTGCGCACCCCGCGCGAACTGGCCGAACTCGCCGAGGTCCGCGCGCTCCTCGAAGTCCCGGTGCTGCTCCGTCTGGCCCGCACGGTCCCGGCCGAGCGGTGGGCCGCGCTGCGGCCCCTGGCCGAGGCGACCGCCGCGGCCGCCGCCGTCGGCGACCGCGCGGAGTACGCGGAGGCCGACCGCGCCTTCCACCGCGCGGTCCTCTCCCTCGCGGGCAACGACCAGCTGGTGACGATCGCCGACGACCTGCACCGCCGTGCCCAGTGGCCGCTGCACGCCGCCCCCGCCGCCCTCCGGGCCGACCTGGTCGCCGACGCGGCGGAGCACACGGCCCTGCTGGACGCGCTCACCGCCCAGGACTCCGCGGCCGTCCAGTGCCTGGTCCGCGGGCACTTCACAGGCTCCTGAACGCCGCGCTCGGCAGCTGCGGGGCCGGACTACGCTGGAAGGCCAACGACGGTCGAGCGGGGGAGCGAGCCGATATGGGTGACGAGCGCGGCGAGCGCGACGAACACGACGAGCACCGGTCCGAGGTGTCCGACGAGGCCTGGGAGGCCTTCCAGCGCGACAGCGAAGGGCCCGCACGGCTGCGCGCCCCCAAAGAGCCGTCCGCGCGGGCCCGGATGGTGACCGAGCGCCTGAGGCGGGAGGACGAGGCCGCCGCCCGGCGGCGGGGCAGGACCCGGCGCCGAGCACGCCGGGGCGGACCGGCGCGGGCGGAACCCGAGGGATGGCGGACCTGGACGGCCCAGCGACGGCCAGGCCGGCGTCGCGGAGGTCCGTGGCGGCAGCTGGTGTGGGTGCTTCTCGCCGTCGTCCTCGTGCTGATCCTGCTGAACCCGGGCGGGACGCTCGGCTGGCTCGGCGGTTAGGCCGGGTCTGGGACGTTCTCCCCTGCCCTGGCTGGGCAGCGACATCAAGGCGGCAGATCAACCACTGCGATTCCCGCCTCGCTCATCGCGGAGGCGCCGAATGCCGTCGCGCACGCTGCCCTGCGGCATCCGGCCCTGCGGCCGGCCGTCTCCCCCTGCGGGATCCATGTGCTTGCGGCTCACCGCATCAGCACCCGAACGGTCACCCATCTGAATGCGGACGGCCGCAACTCGGGCTCCCCGGGTTGCCTTTGCCGCTCTGGAGCAGCGCATCGGCAGTCCCCGCCGTCGGCCCGCCGTCACCCTGGCGGGCCGGACACGGCGCTGTGTTTATGCGTCAGCGAACCGTCTGGAAGGTGCGCCGGTAGGCCTGGGGGGAGACGCCGATGGCGGCGTGCAGATGCTGGCGCAGCGAGGCGCCGGTGGCGAAGCCGACCTGGCCGGCGATCCGGTCCACCGGCAGGTCGCTGGTCTCCAGCAGGTGCCGGGCCCGGGTGACGCGCTGCTGGATCAGCCAGCGGCCCGGGCTGAGACCTACCTCGTCGTGGAACCGCCTGGCGAAGGTGCGGCGGCTCATCCGGGCGTGGTCGGACAGTTCCGCCAGGGTCAGCGGCCGGTCGAGCCGTTCCAGGGCCCAGGCGCGGGTGGCAGCAGTGCTGGATGTGCCGGACTCGGGCACCGGCTGTTCGATGTACTGAGCCTGGCCGCCGTCGCGGAACGGCGGCACGACACAGCTGCGGGCCACCCGACTGGCGAGGGCGCTGCCGTAGTCGGTGCGGACCAGGTGCAGGCAGACGTCCACGCCGGAGGCGGCGCCGGCCGAGGTCAGGATGGGCGAGTCGTCGACGAACAGGACGTCGGGATCCAGTGCGACATGCGGGAACCTCGCCCGGAAGCGGTCGGCCAGCTGCCAGTGTGTGGTGGCCCGGCGGCCGTCGAGAAACCCTGCCGCGGCGAGGATGAAGGCTGCGGTGCAGATGGAGACGATGCGAGTGCCGGGCCGGATCCGGGCGAGAGCCGCGGCGAGTTCGTCGTCGAGTTCGGGCTCGGTGCTGCCCCAGTCGCAGGAGACCGGCGGGATGATCACGGTGTCCGCGGTGGCCAGGGCTTCGGGGCCGTGTTCCGCGGTGACCGTGAAGTCGGCGTTGGTGCGCACCGGACGGCCGTCGACGGTGCAGGTCAGGACCTCGTACCGACCGTCGGCCGCGCCGAGGATCCGGGCCGGGATGCCCAGCTCGAAGGGGTAGACGCCGTCCAGCGCCAGGACTGCGACTCGTTGTGCGGACTGCATGGCACGATCCTATCGGACATTGGCAATCGTGCCATTTTTCTGACGTGCAGGCCCGGGCAGGCTTGGGAACCATGAACGACACGAACACGATGCACGCCATCAGCCAGGACGTCCTCGGCGGCCCCGAGGTGCTGAAGGAGGCGGAGGTGGCGCGGCCCGCCCCGAGGCCCAACGAAGTGCTGGTCCGGGTACGGGCCGCGGGGGTCAACCCCACCGACTGGAAGCACCGCGCCACGGGCGGATTCCTGGGCAAGCCGCCCTTCGTCCTCGGATGGGACGTCTCCGGCGTCGTCGAGGCTGCCGGGATCGGGGTGGCCGCCTTCCGGCCCGGCGACGAGGTCTTCGGCATGCTCCCCTACCCCTTCGGCCACGGCTCGCACGCCGAGTACGCGATCGCCCCTGCCCGGGCCCTGGTCCGCAAGCCGGAGGGCGTCGACCACGTGCAGGCGGGCGCACTGCCCCTGGTGTCGCTGACCGCGTACCAGGCACTGATCGAGACGGCCGGCCTCCGGTCCGGCCAGCGGGTGCTGATCCACGCGGCAGCCGGCGGGGTCGGCCATGTGGCCGTGCAGCTCGCCAAGGCGCACGGCGCCTATGTGATCGGCACGGCGAGCGTGGGCAAGCACGACCTGGTGCGGGAGCTGGGCGCGGACGAGGTGATCGACTACCGGGAGACCGACTTCGCCGAGGCCGTGAAGGACGTGGACATCGTCCTCGACACCATCGGCGACGACTACTCGCTGCGGTCGCTGCGCGTTCTGCGCCCCGGCGGGATCGTGGTGTCGATCCTTCCGGTGGGGACCGACGAGTTCCACCAGGAGGCCGAACGGCTCGGGGTCCGCGCCGTGCGGATGCTGGTGGACGCCTCCCGGTCGGGCATGCAGGCCGTCGCGGAAATGGCGCAGGCGGGCACCCTGCGGGCGGTCATCGCGGGGACCTTCCCGCTCTCCCGGGCTGCCGAGGCGCACACCCTGGGCGACACCGGCCGTACGGCGGGGAAGCTGGTCCTGGTGGCCGACTGAGCGATCCGGGCCGCGGAGCGCCGCCGTCTTCTTGAGTGGTGACCCACACCGGGTGTTCTTCGGAGGAGGCGGAGCCCCCGATGCCGGGGTCCGGGACGGAGGCCCGGTGCCGAAACAGGCCCGTCGCGCCGAGGCCGTCAGGCCTCGGCGGGGCCCGGCTGGGTGGGGAACTGCGGGCGGAGCTGGTCCGCGAGCCAGACAGGGACGCCGCCCAGGAGACGGAAGAGCCGGCCGGCCTCCTCGCGCAGGCGGCCGGCCTCCGGCTCCGGTTCGCACGCGGCCAGGGACGCCAGCGCCGGAGCCGTCCCGATCAGATAGCCCAACTCCTCCCGGATCCGCAGGCATTCGGAGAATCCTTGCCGGGCCTGCGCCAACTCGCCCTCCCGCAGGGCGAGTCCCGCCTGGTGGTGCCAGGTGAACGACAGCAGCAGCGCGTCGCCCCGCGCCTCCGCGCCCGCATGGGCGCGGCGGTAGGCGGCGAGCGCCGCCTGCGGGGAGTCCGAGAGGTGCTCGGCCACCAGCCCGCGGCGGAAGTCCAGCAGCGGGCGGCCCGGCGAGGCGGGCGCGAGCAGCGCGGCTGCCCGGCCGAGCGCCGCGCGTGCCTCGTCCGCGCGGTCGCGCATCCCCAGCAGGGTCGCCGCGTATGCCAGGCGGCCCCGCTCGCAGGCGGCCGCCCCGCGTTCCTCGTCGCTCGCGGCCGTCGCCTCCGCCGTGCGCAGCGCGTCCTCGGCCTCCGCCCAGCCTTCAGCGGTGAACAGGCAGCGCTCGACGAGCAGTCCGGTGCGCTCCAGTGCCGCGGCCGGCTCGTCGGCGCGGTGTGCGAGCAGCGCTGCCGCGTCGGTCCAGCAGCCGCGTGAACGCAGCCGCCATACCGCGGTCTGGAGTGGATCGTCACCTGCAGTGGTTCCGGAACCAGACATGGCGGTATGCGCCACTTGCCCTCCCCGAGCACGCCATTGAGCCGTTGGGTCCAAGCCGATGCGTAAAGCCGCTGACCGCATGAGCCGTCGGCCCGACGGCGCCGAGGCGTCGTCGGGCCCGAGCTATCGGGTCAGACGGAATCTCAGCATGGAACGGCATGCCGGGCCAAGAGGTGCAGGTGAATCAGTTCACAATCACCCCCGGGGGCGGCCCGTCGGCCGTGTGGGCGGACCGGTCAGCTCATCCGCAGGGCCAGGAAGAAGTCCAGCTTGTCCTCGAGCCGGGACAGATCACGGCCCGTCAGCTGTTCGATTCGGCCCACCCGGTACCGCAGCGTGTTGACGTGCAGATGCAGCCGGGCCGCGCAGCGGGTCCAGGAGCCGTCGCAGTCCAGGAACGCCTCCAGCGTCGGGATCAGCTCCGCGCGGTGGCGCCGGTCGTAGTCGCGCAGCGGGTCGAGCAGCCGGGCCGTGAACGCGCGGCGTACGTCGTCCGGCACGAACGGCAGCAGCAGCACATGCGAGGCCAGTTCGTGGTGTCCGGCCGCGCACACGCTGCCGGGCCGGGCGGCGGCCACCCGACGGGCGTGCCGGGCCTCCTCCAGCGCGCCGCGCAGCCCCTCCGCGGAGTGCACCGCGGCGCTGACGCCGAGGGTGAGGCGGCCGTCGTCGGCGAGCCCGGCGGACAGCGGCTCGCGGACGGAGGCGAGCAGCTCGTCGGCGTGCAGCCCCGCCTCGGCCGTGTCGGTCTCGCCGGACTCGGGGTCGACGGGCACGGCGGACGCGGGCAGCGGCACCAGCGCGATCGCCTCCTCGCCCGTGTGGGCGACGGCAATCCGGTCCGCGGGGTCGGAGCCGGGGGCCGCCGGGTCCACCAGGATCTCCTCCAGCAGCGACTGGGCGAGCTGCCCCGCCTCGACGGCCGGGCCGGCGGCCGGGGCCACGGCGGGTGCGCCCGCCGCCGTGCTCCCGGGCGCCTCCCAGTCCACGCGCGCCACCACGACCTGCCAGTGCGGCGCGGCGCCGAGCCCCGGCAGCAGCACGGGCGCGGCCACCCGCAGCCTGGCGGCGATCTCCGCGGGCGCGGCGCCCGACTGGACCAGCTCCAGGACCTCCTGGGCGAGCCGTCGCCGCACGGTGCGGGCCGCCTCCCGGCGGTCCCGTTCGACCGCGATCAGCTGGGTGACGCCCTGGAGCAGATCCAGCCGCGCCGCAGGCCAGTCGCCCGCGTCCGCCTCCACCGCCAGCAGCCATTCGGACAGCACCGTCTCCCGCACATCCCGGGAGGCGGGGGCCGCCCCCCGCCCGGAATTACGGATCGGGAAGAGGGAATAGGTGGATCCGCCGACTACCGCGCGGTACGGGGCCCGCCGCCCCGCTCGGGAGGCTGCCAGGTGTTCGCCCGCGAGGGCGGCGCTTGCACCGGCGGGCAGCGGGTCTTGGGCGCCTGCGATCCGACGGCCGGACGGGGACAGCACCCAGGCACGAAGGTCCAGGTCGGAGCCGAGTAGATCAAGGACGACCTCAGGGCCGCCGCCCGCCGGGCCCGAGGTCATCAGCCGCCGGTGACGGTCCACGACGGCCGCCAGATCGCCTGCCCGCTCGCCGGAGACCTGCCGTACGACATGCTCAGTAATGGTCGCGAACGCAACGGATTCATTAACTGCAAAGAGTGGCAGTCGATGGCGCAAACACGCCTCCACCAAGTCTTCCGGAATATCGCCGAGCTCGGCCTCGCCGGCCGCCAGGCCGGCCACTCCCGCACTCGTCAGAATCCGGACGAAGGGCTCGGAGTCCTCCGGCGAATGCCGCCAGGCCAGACCGGTGAGCACCAGCTCGCCGCCCGAGAGATAGCGGCTCGGGTCCCGCAGGTCGGTGGTCATCACGCCGCGGACGCCGCGGTCGAGTTCCTCCTCGCCGCCGAGCAGCCGCAGCCCCAGCGCATCGGTTTCCAGCAGTGCGCGCAGCCGCATCTCGTCGCCGCCGATCTCTCTCGTCGTTGTCTGGTTGTCACCGGTTCCCTGTGGCCATGGTTTCCGGGGGGAAACGGTGAGGTTACTGAGCCTCGCCTTTCGTTCGAATCTACAAGACGAGACCGGCGGCCAGCCAACTCCTTCATGGTTTCGGTGACTGCACCCGGCTGGAAACGACTTGTGTACTAGGCCACACAGCGTTAACGGCAGATGAATAACCAGTCGAGGGCCGACCGTCCCGGACCCGACCGCCCAAGACGGCGCACGACCTGCGGCGACGCACCAGCCGCGACGACGCACGAGCTGCGACAGACGACCCCGATCACAAGAAGAGAGCCACTCATGGACTTCCTTCGCCCCGCCAGCTGGGAGGAGGCGCTCGCCGCCAAGGCAGAGCACCCCACGGCTGTACCCATCGCGGGCGGCACCGATGTCATGGTCGAGATCAACTTCGACCACCGTCGGCCCGAGTACCTCCTGGACCTGAACCGCGTCGGCGAGCTGAGCCAGTGGGAGACCGGCGAGGAGACCGTCCGGCTTGGCGCCTCCGTACCGTACACCGCGATCATGGAGCAGCTGCGAGGCGAGCTGCCGGGCCTGGCACTCGCCTCGCACACCGTGGCCTCCCCGCAGATCCGCAACCGCGGCGGCGTCGGCGGCAACCTCGGCACCGCCTCCCCGGCCGGCGACGCCCACCCGGCGCTGCTCGCCGCCGGGGCCGAGGTCGAGGTCGAGTCGGTACGCGGCAGCCGTCTGATCCCGATCGACGACTTCTACACGGGCGTCAAGCGCAACGCCCTCGCCCCGGACGAGCTGATCCGCGCCGTGCACATCAAGAAGGCGGACGGGCCGCAGCAGTACTCCAAGGTCGGCACGCGCAACGCGATGGTCATCGCGGTCTGCGCCTTCGGCGTCGCGCTGCACCCCGAGACCCGCACCGTGCGCACCGGCATCGGATCCGCCGCCCCCACTCCGATCCGCGCCGAGGCCGCCGAGGAGTTCCTGAACGCCGCGCTGGACGAAGGCGGCTTCTGGGACAGCGGAAAGATCATCACTCCCTCGATCGCCAAGCAGTTCGCGGAGCTCGCCTCCGCCGCCTGCAACCCCATCGACGACGTCCGCGGCACCGCCAAGTACCGCCGCCACGCCGTCGGCATCATGGCCCGCCGCACGCTCGGCTGGACCTGGGAGCAGTACCGCGGCGCCGGCCGCCCCCTTGAAGGAGCTGCATAACCATGCGTGTCAATTTCACGGTCAACGGTCGTCCGCAGGAAGCCGACGACGTCTGGGAGGGCGAGAGCCTTCTCTACGTGCTGCGTGAGCGCCTGGGGCTGCCCGGCTCCAAGAACGCCTGCGAGCAGGGCGAGTGCGGCTCCTGCACGGTCCGCCTGGACGGGGTCCCGGTCTGCTCCTGTCTGGTCGCGGCCGGCCAGGCCGAGGGCCGCGAGGTCGTCACCGTCGAGGGCCTCGCCGACTACGCCAGGCAGCGCTCCGAGGGCGGCTGCGCCGACGGAGCATGCGGCAGCGCGGGTTCCGGCGTCGGCCTGGACGCCGCCCGGCGCTGGGAAGCGCGCCCGTCCGACGGCCAGACCGGTGAGCAGGGTGAGCTCGCCCCGATCCAGCAGGCGTTCATCGACGCCGGCGCCGTGCAGTGCGGCTTCTGCACCCCCGGTCTGCTGGTCGCCGCGGACGAACTGCTGGAGCGCAACGCCCAGCCCACGGACGCCGACATCCGCGAGGCGCTCTCCGGCAACCTGTGCCGGTGCACCGGCTACGAGAAGATCCTCGACGCGGTCCGCCTGGCGGCCGCCCGTCAGGGAGAGGCGGTCTGACGATGGCCACCACCGGCACCCCTGCCAACCTCACCCAGGGCTCCAAGACCAAGGGCGGCATCGGCGAGTCCACGCTCCGCCCCGACGGCACCCTCAAGGTCACCGGCGAGTTCGCCTACTCCTCGGACATGTGGCACGAGGACATGCTCTGGGGCCACACACTGCGCTCCACGGTCGCGCACGCCGAGATCAGATCCATCGACATCTCCGAGGCCGTCGCCACGCCCGGCGTCTACGCCGTGCTGACCTATGACGACCTGCCGGCGGAGATGAAGAACTACGGCCTGGAGATCCAGGACACGCCGGTCCTCGCCCACGGCAAGGTCCGCCACCACGGAGAGCCGGTCGCCCTTGTCGCCGCCGACCACCCGGAGACCGCGCGCCGCGCCGCCGCCAAGATCAGGATCGATTACGCGGAGCTGCCGGTCATCACCGACGAGGCGTCCGCCACCGCGCCCGACGCGGTCCTGGTCCACGAGGGACGGGACGACCACCACATCGGCCACGTCCCGCACCCGAACATCGTGCACCGCCAGCCGATCGTCCGCGGCAACGCCGCCGAGGCCGCCGAGCGCGCCGATGTCATCGTCACCGGCGAGTACACCTTCGGCATGCAGGACCAGGCCTTCCTCGGCCCGGAGTCCGGCCTCGCCGTCCCCTGCGAGGACGGCGGCGTGGAGCTGTACGTGGCCACTCAGTGGCTCCACTCCGATCTGCGCCAGATCGCCCCCGTCCTCGGCCTGCCCGAGGAGAAGGTCCGGATGACGCTCTCCGGCGTCGGCGGCGCCTTCGGCGGCCGCGAGGACCTGTCCATGCAGATCCACGCCTGTCTGCTGGCGCTGCGCACCGGCAAGCCGGTCAAGATCGTCTACAACCGGTTCGAGTCCTTCTTCGGACACGTCCACCGGCACCCGGCGAAGCTCCACTACGAGCACGGCGCCACCAAGGACGGCAAGCTCACGCACATGAAGTGCCGGATCGTCCTGGACGGCGGCGCGTACGCCTCCGCCTCCCCGGCGGTCGTCGGCAACGCCTCCTCCCTCTCCGTGGGCCCGTACGTCGTCGACGACGTCGACATCGAGGCGATCGCGCTCTACACCAACAACCCGCCCTGCGGCGCCATGCGAGGCTTCGGCGCGGTCCAGGCGTGCTTCGCGTACGAGGCCCAGATGGACAAGCTGGCGGCCGAGCTGGACATGGACCCGGTGGAGTTCCGCCGGCTCAACGCCATGGAGCAGGGCACGATCATGCCGACCGGGCAGCCGGTCGACTCCCCGGCCCCGGTCGCCGAGCTGCTGCGCCGCGTCAAGGCCATGCCGCTGCCGCCCGAGCAGCAGTGGGTGACCACCGAAGGCGCCGATGTGCGCGCCCTGCCCGGCGGACTGTCCAACACCACCCACGGCGAAGGCGTCGTCCGCGGCGTCGGCTACGCGGTCGGCATCAAGAACGTCGGCTTCTCCGAGGGCTTCGACGACTACTCCACCGCCAAGGTGCGCATGGAGGTGATCAACGGGGAGCCGGTGGCCACCGTGCACACCGCGATGGCGGAGGTCGGCCAGGGCGGCGTCACCGTCCACGCACAGATCGCCCGCACGGAGCTGGGCGTCACCCAGGTGACCATCCACCCCGCCGACACCCAGGTCGGTTCGGCCGGCTCCACCTCCGCATCCCGCCAGACGTATGTCACGGGCGGTGCGGTCAGGAACTCCTGCGAGCTCGTCCGCGAGAAGGTCCTCGACCTCGGGCGTGCCAAGTTCGGCACGTACCACCCCGCCTGGGCCACCGCCGAACTGCTGCTCGAAGGCGGCAAGGTCGTCACCGACGGCGGCGAGGTCCTCGCAGACCTGACGGACGTCCTGGAAGGCGAGGCCGTAGAGGTCGAGGCCGAGTGGCGGCACCGCCCCACCGAGGCCTTCGACCTGCGCACCGGCCAGGGCAACGGCCATGTCCAGTACTCGTTCGCCGCGCACCGCGCCGTCGTCGAAGTGGACACCGAACTGGGCCTGGTCAAGGTGATCGAGCTGGCCTGCGCCCAGGACGTCGGCAAGGCGCTCAACCCGCTGTCCGTCGTCGGCCAGATCCAGGGCGGCACCACCCAGGGCCTGGGCGTGGCGGTCATGGAGGAGATCGTCGTCGACCCCAAGACCGCGAAGGTGCGCAACCCCTCCTTCACGGACTATCTGATCCCCACGATCCTCGACACGCCGACGATCCCCGTCGATGTGCTTGAGCTGGCCGATGAGCACGCCCCGTACGGGCTGCGCGGCATCGGCGAGGCCCCGACCCTGTCGTCGACCCCGGCCGTCCTCGCGGCGATCCGGAACGCGACGGGGCTGGAGCTGAACAGGACGCCGGTGCGGCCCGAACACCTCACCGGCACCTGATCCCCCACAGACTCTCCGGGCGGTGTGCGCCGTGCCTCACCAGGAACGTCACACTTCCCCGGCCCGTCACACGCCGCCCGGAGAACCCGGCAGTACCCGCAGGACCAGCAATGTCAGCAGTAACCGCAGCACCCCCACAGCAGTGCCAGTTCGTCTCGGGCCGTCCCCCGGGTCGTGCAGCCAACGCACCATCCCAAATCCCGCATTCTGATGCGGGTGCCCCTGTGAACCTTGGGAGTAGGCACCATGACCCAGCAGTCCCTTGAGCCGAAGACTGCGGCGGAGGACGCCGGCGCCGGTACGCGCCAGCCCGCCGGAAGATCCTGGCTCGACCGGTATTTCCACATAACGCAGAGAGGATCGACCATCGGGCAGGAGGTGCGCGGCGGCATCACCACCTTCATGGCGATGGCGTACATCATCCTTCTCAACCCGGTCATCCTGTCGGTGCCGGACGCCACCGGCGCACGCCTCGACGGCGATCAGCTGACCACCGCCACCGCGTTCGCGGCCGCCGCCACCACGATCGTGATGGGCCTGATCGGCAATGTGCCGCTTGCCCTCGCCGCGGGACTGAGCGTCTCCGCCGTCATCGCCTTCCAGGTCGCCCCCGAGATGACCTGGCAGAACGCGATGGGCATGTGTGTCATCTACGGTCTTGTGATCATCCTCCTGGTGGTCACCGGACTACGAGAGATGATCATGAACGCGATCCCACTGGCGCTCAAGCACGCCATCACCATGGGGATCGGCCTCTTCGTCTGCCTCATCGGCCTGGTCCAGGCCGGCTTCGTCACCAGCATGCCCGGCCCCGGCGGAGTCGCCGGCGCCAAGCCCATCCAGCTCGGCACCGCCGATGTGCTCACCGGCTGGCCGGTGCTCTGCTTCGCCGTCACCGTCATGCTGATCTTCGTCCTCCAGGTCCGCAGGATTCCCGGCGCGATCCTCATCGGCATCGTCGGCGGCACCGTCTTCGCGGCCGTCGTCCATCAGCTCGCCGGTCTCGACAAGGCAGCCTGGGGCGGTCTGAACGCCCCGGAGATCACCGGTTCCATCGTCTCCACCCCGGACTTCGGACTCTTCGGAGAGGTCTCCTTCAGCGGCATCGGCAGCGTCGGCGGCATCACGGTCGGCGTCATCGTCTTCACCCTGGTGCTGGCCGGCTTCTTCGACGCCATGGGCACCATCATCGGCATCGGCCAGCAGGCCAACCTCGCCGACTCCAAGGGCAAGATGCCCGGGCTGAACCGCGCCCTCGCCGTCGACGGCGCGGGCGGCGCGATCGGCGGCCTCGCCGGCGCGTCCGGCCAGACGGTGTTCATCGAGTCCACCGCCGGCGTCGGCGACGGAGCCCGCACGGGCTTCTCCAGCGTGATCACCGGCCTCGCCTTCACGCTCTGCCTGTTCTTCACTCCGCTCGCCCAGGTGATCCCGTCCCAGGTGGCGGCCGCGGCGCTGGTCGTGATCGGCTCGATGATGCTGACCAACGCCAAGCACATCGACTGGAACGACCCGGCGACCTCGATCCCGGTCTTCCTGACCACCGTGCTGATGCCCTTCACCTACTCGATCACCGCGGGCATCGCGGCGGGCGTCATCGCCCATGTGCTGATCAAGGCCGCCCAGGGCAAGGTCCGCGACATCGGCTGGCTCATGTGGGTGCTGGCCGCGGTCTTCCTCGCCTACTTCGGCCTCCACCCGATCGAGGGCTGGCTGGGCGTCAAGTAACCCCGGCCCGTCCCACGGGCCACACCTCCACACACCCGTTAGGAGACCGACATGCTGGACATCGCCGACGAGCTGCACCGGTGGGTCGAGCAGGGACGCGCCTTCGCCGTCGCCACCGTCGTGGCCGTCGGCGGCAGCGCGCCCCGCCAGCCAGGCGCCGCGCTCGCCGTCGACAGCGAGGGCACGGCGATCGGCTCGGTCTCCGGCGGGTGTGTGGAGGGCGCCGTGTACGAGCTGTGCCAACAGTCCCTCCAAGACGGCCGGACCGTGCTCGAGCGCTTCGGCTACAGCGACGAGGACGCCTTCGCCGTCGGCCTGACCTGCGGCGGCGTCATCGACATCCTCGTCACCCCGGTACCCGTCGACGCCCCCGTCAGGGAGGTGTTCTCGGCCGCCCTGGCCGGCGCCGCGCGAGGGGAGGCGGCGGCGCTCGCCCGCATCGTCGAGGGCCCGGCCGAACTGCGGGGACGCGCGCTGCTCGTCCGACCCGACGGCGCCTGCGAAGGCTCCCTGGGCGGGCATCCCGAACTGGACCGCACCGCGGCCGCCGAGGCCGCCGCCCTCCTCGACGCCGGCCGCACCGCCGCCGTGGGGATCGGAGAGGACGGCAGCCGCTGCGGACAGCCCCTGACCCTCCTCGTGGAGTCCAGCGTCCCCGCCCCCCGGATGATCGTCTTCGGCGCGATCGACTTCGCGTCCGCGCTGGTGCGTGTGGGCAAGTTCCTCGGCTACCACGTCACCGTGTGCGACGCGCGCCCCGTCTTCGCGACGCCGGCCCGCTTCCCCGAGGCCGACGAGATCGCAGTCGAGTGGCCGCACCGCTACCTCGAATCGACCGACGTCGACTCCCGCACCGTGCTGTGCGTCCTCACCCACGACGCCAAGTTCGACGTCCCGCTGCTGCGACTGGCCCTCAGGCTCCCCGTCGCCTACATCGGCGCGATGGGCTCCCGCCGTACCCACCAGGACCGCAACGAACGGCTGCGGGACGTCGGCGTCACCGACCTCGAACTCGCCCGGCTGCGCTCCCCGATCGGCCTCGATCTGGGGGCCCGCACCCCGGAGGAGACGGCCCTGTCCATCGCCGCCGAAATCGTCGCGAACCGCCGCGGCGGCTCGGGCGTCTCCCTGACCGGGGCCCACACCCCCATCCACCACGACGGCCCGGACGCACCGACGGGGCGCATCGGATCGGTCGCCTGACGGCCACGCGCCCTGACGGCCACGCGCCCTGACGGCCTGGATGACAGGCGGCGCCCTCCGGCAGCGGCCCGGGCGGGCGCCCACCCGCCCGGGCCTGACCGCCGTCGCGGGCCGATCCGCCGACGCGCCCGGCCGGGCGTCGTGGTGCGACGGGTCTCTCAGGCTTCGCCGCCCTCCAGGTCGCCCTCCGTCTCCAGATACGCCTCCCGCAGCGTCTGAAGCACCGCGGGATCGGGCTCGGCCCACATGCCGCGGGACTCCGCCTCCAGCAGACGCTCCGCGATGCCGTGCAGCGCCCATGGATTGGCCTGCTGCAGGAACTCCCGGTTCTCCGGGTCCAGGACGTACGTCTGAGCGAGCTTGTCGTACATCCAGTCGGCTACCACGCCGGTCGTGGCGTCGTAGCCGAAGAGGTAGTCGACGGTGGCGGCGAGTTCGAAGGCGCCCTTGTAGCCGTGGCGGCGCATCGCCTCGATCCAGCGCGGGTTGACCACCCGGGCGCGGAAGACCCGGGAGGTCTCCTCGACCAGGGTGCGGGTGCGGACGGTCTCCGGGCGGGTGGAGTCGCCGATGTACGCCTCGGGGGCCGTGCCGCGCAGCGCCCGCACCGTGGCGACCATTCCGCCGTGGTACTGGAAGTAGTCGTCGGAGTCGGCGATGTCGTGCTCGCGCGTGTCCGTGTTCTTGGCGGCCACCGCGATCCGCCGGTAGGCGGTCTCCATCTCCTCCCGCGCCGCACGGCCGTTCAGCTCGCGCCCGTAGGCATAGCCGCCCCAGACCGTGTATACCTCGGCCAGATCGGCGTCCGTACGCCAGTCGCGGCTGTCGATCAGCTGGAGGATGCCCGCGCCGTACGTGCCCGGCCGGGAGCCGAAGATACGGGTGGTGGCGCGGCGTTCGTCGCCGTGGACGGCGAGGTCCGCCTGGGCGTGCGCGCGGACGAAGTTGCTCTCGGCCGGCTCGTCCAGCCAGGCGGCCAGCCGCACCGCGTCGTCCAGCAGTCCGATCGTGTGCGGGAACGCGTCCCGGAAGAAACCGCTGATGCGCAGGGTGACGTCGATGCGCGGACGGCCCAGTTCCGCCAGGGGGACCGGCTCCAGGCCCGTCACCCGGCGGGAGGCGTCGTCCCACACCGGGCGGATGCCCAGCAGCGCCAGCGCCTCGGCCACATCGTCGCCCGCGGTGCGCATGGCGCTGGTGCCCCACAGGGAGAGGCCGACGGACGTGGGCCACTCGCCGTTGTCGGAGCGGTAGCGCTCCAGCAGCGAGTCGGCCAGCGCCTGGCCGGTCTCCCAGGCGAGCCGGGAGGGCACGGCCTTGGGGTCCACCGAGTAGAAGTTGCGTCCGGTGGGCAGCACATTGACCAGTCCGCGCAGCGGGGAACCGGACGGGCCGGCGGGCACGAAACCGCCGTTCAGCGCGTGTACGGCATGGTCGATCTCGGCGGTCGTGCCCGCCAGCCGGGGCACCACCTCGCGGGCCGCGAACTCCAGCACCGCGGCGACCTGTTCACCGTGGTCCGCGGCCACGGCCGCGACGGCGGCCGGGTCCCAGTCCGCCGCCTCCATGGCCTCGACGAGCGCGCGGGCCGTCTCCTCCGCCGCGTCCGCGTCGGTGCGGGTCGCCTTCGACTCGTCCAGGCCCAGCGCCTCCCGCAGGCCCGGCAGCGCGGACGTGCCGCCCCAGATCTGCCGGGCGCGCAGGACGGCGAGCACCAGATTGACCCGCTCGGGGCCGGTCGGCGCGCCGCCCAGCACATGCAGGCCGTCGCGGATCTGCGCGTCCTTGACCTCGCACAGCCAGCCGTCGACGTGCAGCAGGAAGTCGTCGAAGCCGTCGTCGTCCGGGCGGTCCTGAAGCCCCAGGTCGTGGTCCAGCTTCGCGGCCTGGATCAGCGTCCAGATCTGGGCGCGGATCGCGGGCAGCTTGGCCGGGTCCATCGAGGAGATCGCCGCGTACTCGTCCAGCAGCTGCTCCAGCCGGGCGATGTCGCCGTACGACTCGGCGCGCGCCATCGGGGGCACCAGATGGTCCACGAGCGTGGCGTGCACCCGGCGCTTGGCCTGGGTTCCCTCGCCCGGGTCGTTCACCAGGAACGGGTAGACCAGCGGCAGATCGCCGATCGCCGCGTCGGGCGCGCAGGCGGCTGACAGGCCCGCGTTCTTGCCGGGCAGCCATTCCAGATTGCCGTGCTTGCCCAGATGGATCATGGCGTCCGCGCCGAAGCCCCCGTCCTCGCGGGCGGCCTGGATCCACCGGTAGGCGGCCAGATAGTGGTGCGACGGAGGCAGATCCGGGTCGTGGTAGATCGCGATCGGGTTCTCGCCGAAGCCGCGCGGCGGCTGGATGAGGACCAGCAGATTGCCGCGGCGCAGCGCGGCCAGCACGATGTCGCCGTCCGGGTTCTGCGACCGGTCGACGAACATCTCGCCCGGCGCGGGCCCCCAGTGCTCCTCCACCGCCTCCCGCAGCTTCGCGGGGAGCCGGTCGAACCAGCGCCGGTAGTCGGCGGCGGGGATGCGGACCGGGTTGCGGGCCAGTTGCTCTTCGGTCAGCCACTCCTGGTCATGGCCGCCCGCCTCGATCAGCGCGCGGATCAGCTCGTCGCCGTCGCCCGAGGCAAGGCCGGGCACCTCCTCCGCGCCAAACTCATAGCCCTCCGCCCGCAGCCGGCGCAGCAGCGCGACTGCGGAGGCGGGGGTGTCCAGACCGACCGCGTTGCCGATGCGGGAGTGCTTGGTGGGGTACGCGGAAAGCACCAGCGCGATCCGCTTCTCGGCGGCGGGGACATAACGCAGCCTGGCGTGGCGCACCGCGATCCCGGCGACGCGGGCGGCCCGCTCGGCGTCCGCGACATAGGCGGGCAGGCCGTCCTCGTCGATCTCCTTGAACGAGAACGGGACGGTGATGATGCGGCCGTCGAACTCCGGCACCGCGACCTGGCTCGCCGCGTCGAGCGGGGACAGTCCCTCGTCGTTCTCCTCCCAGGCGTCGCGCGAGCCGGTCAGACACAGCGCCTGGAGCACCGGCACATCCAGCGCCGCCAGCGCCCCCGCGTCCCATGCCTCGTTGTCACCCCCCGCCTGCGCCTCGGCGGGCCTGGTGCCCCCCGCCGCCAGCACCGTGGTCACCACGGCATCCGCGGTGCGCAGTTCGTCGAGGAACTCGGGCTCGGGGGCGCGCAGCGATGCCACGTACAGCGGCAGCGGGCGGCCCCCCGCGTCCTCGATCGCCCCGCAGAGCACGTCCGCGAAAGCCGTGTTGCCGCTCATATGGTGCGCCCGGTAGTACAGCACCGCGATGGTCGGCCCCTCGACGCCGTCACGCTCCGTGCGCTCCAGCCGCCCCCAGGCGGGCGCGGTCGCCGGCGGTTCGAAGCCGTGGCCGGTGAGCAGCACCGTGTCCGACAGGAACCGGGCCAGCTGCTCCAGATTCGCCGGACCGCCGTGCGCGAGATAGGCGTGCGCCTCGGCCGCGATGCCGATCGGGACGGTGGAGGCCTCCATCAGGGCGGCGTCCGGGGCCTGTTCACCGGTGAGCACCACCACCGGGAGGTCCCCGGCGAGCAGCGCGTCCAGCCCCTCCTGCCAGGCGCGCAGCCCGCCCAGGAGTCGTACGACGACGAGGTCCGCGCCCTCCAGCAGTGCGGGCAGCTCGTCGAGCGGGAGCCTCGCGGGGTTCGCGAACCGGTACGGCACAGGGCCGCCCGCCGCACGCGCGCTCAGCAGGTCGGTGTCCGACGTCGACAGAAGCAGGATCATCCGGCGTCCGGCCTTCCTCGGGGTCCGCGCCCCGGGCAGTGCGGACGGCGGGAGTTCCTGGCTCATCCGGACGGTGCGCTCTTCACGCTCCTGCCGGACTCACAGTGGCGGGACCGCGCCGGACTCTCACCGGCTTCCTCCCCTTGCGCCGTCCACGGCGATGACGGGCCGTCTGGCCCACCGACGAGCATAGTAGGGGTGCGGGCAGCTGAGCAGGGGATACGGCCTGTGTGATGGTCGGTATGCTCGCGCCCATGCCCACGGCCCCCTCCGCCGCCAACCGCCCGTACGGGGATGAACCGCCCCCGCGGGACGGCGCCGACGCCTGCCCGGGGGCGCTTCGGCTGCACTCCGCGAACGACGGCGCGCTGGCCCGCGTGCGCGTCCCCGCGGGCCTGCTGACCGCCGCGCAGGCGGACGTCCTCGCATCCGCCGCCGAGCGCCTCGGCGACGCCCGGCTCGACCTCACCTCCCGCGGCAACGTCCAGCTGCGCGGCCTGGACGCCGCCTGCGGCGGGGAGTTGGCCCGCCTGCTCGACGCGGCGGGCCTGCTGCCCGCACCGCGCCACGAACGCATCCGCAACATCGTGGCCTCGCCGCTGACCGGTCTGGACGGGCGCGGCGCATACGACGTCCTGCCCTGGGTGCGCGAACTGGACTCGCTGCTGTGTGCGAGCGAGACGGCGACCGCCCTGTCGGGCCGCTTCCTGTTCGCCTGCGACGACGGCCGCGGGGACATGACCGCGCTCGACGCGGATGTGACGATTCTCGCGTCGAGCGCCGACGGGCAGCGCCCCGAGTGCGCCTCCTCGATGCGCCGGGCGGCGGCGGCCGGCCACGACGGCGCGGCCTGCGGGCCGCCGCAGCCGGAGAGCCGGGCCGAGTCCGGGCCCGGCTCTCCG
>NZ_JADWYQ010000031.1 GCF_022414575.1 Streptomyces sp. MUM 178J
ACCAGGTCGCGGACGGACCCGCCCGGCCCGCCCCGGTGCGGGCCCCGCTGCCCCCGGTGCAGCCCGCGCCGCCCGCGCCGCCGGAGGCGATCGCCCAGGAGCTGGCGGCCGCGTTCGGCCCGCAGGGCATCTGCCGCTTCGACCAGCGGTCGGTCTCCCGCCAGGGCGTGCCCGAGCTGGTGGCTGCGACGCTCGTGTGGGCGGGGCTGCCGGGCGACTTCAACCCGTTCTTCTGGGCGCAGCCGCCGCAGCCCGTGGTGCCCACGCTGGCGGAGCTCGCCGCACAGCGCGGGGTGCATCCAGCGCCCGACGCCGGGTCGTATCTGGTGGTGGGCACGGACTTCGGCCGCGAGGTCTGCGTCCAGTACGGCACGGCGCACATCGTGGCGGTGCCGGTGGAGGCGGGACCGGGCGGCCAGTCGGTCGCGCCGCAGTTCGTGAACAGCGGTTTGCCGGAGTTCGTCCGTTCGCTGGCGCTGCTGGGTCGGATGTGGCGGCTGCGGTACGGGCTGAACCAGGAGCAGGCGGGCCGCTGGACGGTCGACTTCCAGGCGCAGCTGGCGGCGCTGGACCCGGCGGCGCTGGCATCCCCGGAGAGCTGGTGGTCGGTGCTGCTGGAGCAGATGTGGGACGGTCTGCTCTGAGCCCGCCGACGCCACGCTGAGGCCCGGCCCACGCGCCCGGGGCCCACCGCCCGGCCCACACGACAAGCCCGCACGCCCGGCCCGGCTCCGTATCGGTGCACACCGTATGGAACCGGGCCGGGCGTCTGCTGTCGTATGGCGCATCCTCGACCCGTGGCGGCGGGGGGAGTGTCGCGGTATGACCGCTTCCCTTCGATCCACCAGGATGTGCGCCGAATGGCATTGTGTGCCGGAAAGGGGCTTGAAGGATGAGCGCTGCATCGATGTCACCCCACGGCTTCGCCGTCGTGCGCCGTGGCTACCGCATGGCGGAGACCGACGCCCGTGTCTCGGCCCTGTCGCAGGACCGCGACGACGCCTGGGAGCGTGCGGCGCGGCTGACCGTCCTGGCCAAGGAGATGGCCGCGGAGACCGAGCGGCTGCGGGAGACCGTCGCGCAGCTACCGCCGCAGACGTACGAGACATTGGGCAGCCGCGCCCAGTATCTGCTGGCGCTGGTCCTCGAGGAGGCGGAGGCACTGGACACTGCGGCCCGCGAGGAGGCGCAGGCGCTCGCGGACGGGGCGGACACGGCCGCCGACGCCGTGCGGACCGCCGCCCACGCCCACGCGGACGCGGTGCGCGCCGAGGCGGAGGAGTGCGCCCGGCGGACACTGCTCGCGGCCCGGCAGGCGGCGGAGGCGCTGCACACGCGGGCCCGGCGAGAGGCGAAGGACCTGCGGGGCAAGGCGGCCGCCGAGCTGGAGGAGATGCGCCGGCGCACCGAGGCGATGCTCACCGCGCTGGGAGAGGAGCAGGCGGAGCGCTGGGAGGCGGCGGAGGGCGGGGACGCCGAGGAAGAGGCGAAACTGGACGCACGCCATGCCGAGTTGACCGTCCGAGCCGAGGCCCGGCTCTCGGAGGCCCGGCGCGCCCTGGCAGAGGCGAAGGAGAGCGCCCGCCACACCCAGGAGGACGCGGAGGCCCGCGGCGCGGAACTGAAGGCCGCGGCGCGGCTCTGCGCGGAGCGGATCTCCCGCGACACCGAACGCGTACTGCGGGAACACCTTCAGACGCGCGAGGAGATGCAGGAGACGTTGGCCCATATCCGCAACAGCCTTGCCGCGTTGACGGGCCGCTCACCGGCCGAGAGCTGACCCGGGCCCGTCTACGCGACGGACGCGGGCAACTCACCGGGGACGACGGGAGCGGCATCTCGCCTCTGCGCCGGTCAGGTGTCGGCGTCGTCGCTCAGGACGGGGAAGCGCCGTGGGGCGAGGACGAGCAGCACCAGCAGTGCGACGGCGGCTGCGGCGGCTGCGCCCAGATAGACGTGGTCCACCGCCGCGTCGACCGCGCGGCGCAGCCGGTCGGCGGCGTCCGCCGTGAGCGAGGACGGGTCGTCGAGGGCGCGGGCGACGGTGTCCAGGTCGCCGCCCGCGGCGCCGAGGCGCGTGGTGAGGACGGCGTTGGCGACCGCGCCGAACAGCGCCGCGCCCAGGCTCTGTCCGACCTGACGGCAGAACAGCACGGAGGCGGTCGTCGTGCCCCGCTCCGACCAGCCGACCGTGGACTGCACGCCGACGATCAGCGGCAGTTGGAACAGCCCCAGCGATGCGCCGAGGAGCAGCATGATCAGGGTCGGCTGCCAGGGTTCGCCGGGGTAGGGGAGCAGCGGGAACGCCAACAGGGTCAGCATCGACAGGGTGATGCCTGTGACGGCGGTGAGCCGGAAGCCGATGCGGGTGTAGACGCGGTTGGCGAAGGCCGCGCTGACCGGCCAGGTCAGGACCATCGCCGAGAGCACGAAGCCGGCGGCGATCGGACCGAGGCCGAGGACCGACTGGGCGTAGGTGGGCAGAAAGACGGTCGGCGCGACCATCAGCAGTCCGAGCGCGCCGAGCGCGAGGTTGACGGCCGCGATGGTGCGCCGTCGCCACACCCAGCCGGGGATGACCGGCTCAGCGGCCCGCCGCTCCGTGACGACCGTGGCGGCGATCAGCAGCGCGCTGCCGCCGAACAGGGTGAGAGAGGGCGCGGAGAGCCAGGGCCAGGCCACTCCGCCCTGGACGAGCGCGGTGATCAGCAGTGCGCCGGAGGCGAAGACCAGCAGGGCGCCGGGCCAGTCGATGCGGGGGCGGTCGGTCGGCTCCGTACGCAGCGGCTCCTCCAGATGGCGCGCTGCGAGCCACAGTGCGAGCGCCCCGAC
The DNA here is from genome assembly GCF_022414575.1 of Streptomyces sp. MUM 178J. Classification (GTDB taxonomy): domain Bacteria; phylum Actinomycetota; class Actinomycetes; order Streptomycetales; family Streptomycetaceae; genus Streptomyces; species Streptomyces chengmaiensis. The sequence goes on from NZ_JADWYQ010000031.1 coordinate 2,833, forward strand.
GGGCAGATTGATCAGGAAGATCCAGCGCCAGTCGGCGTACGCGGCGAGCAGCCCGCCGACCGCGGGTCCGGCGACGGCGGAGGCGGCCCACACGGTGGACAGCCGGGCCTGGATCCTGGGGCGCTCCCTGAGCGGGTACAGATCGGCGGCGATGGTCTGCACGGTGCCCTGGAGTGCCCCGCCGCCCAGCCCCTGCACCACGCGGAAGGCGATCAACGCGGCCATGTTCCAGGCGGCGGCGCACAGCAGCGAGCCGGCGAGGAAGAGCACGATGCCGGCGATCAGGACCGGCTTGCGGCCGAAGGTGTCGGAGAGCTTTCCGTAGACGGGGAGGGTGACGGTCGCGGCCAGCAGATAGCCGGAGAAGAGCCAGGAGAAGACGGAGAAGCCGCCGAGGTCGGCGACGATCTGCGGTACGGCGGTGGCGACGATGGTGCCGTCGAGCGCGGCGAGTGCCATGCCCAGCATCAGCGCGGCGACGACGGCCCGACGCCGCGGCCCGCCGGCGCCTTTGCCCGGCGTCGAGCCCTGCTCGGTGCGGCCGCCTGCGCCGGACGTGGGCACGGTGGCCGTGGCGGACGCCCCGTCGTGGCCGGGCGCCGTGCCGCCGCAGGGATCCGGGCACGGGTCTGCCTCCGGGCTTTCGCCCGTGTCGGGCCTGATAGCCGTGTCGGGCCTGATAGCCGCGTCGGGGCTGGTACCCGTGTCGGGGCTGGTCGCCGCGTCGGGGGCGGCGACCAGCCCGAGGTCTGGTTCGGGTCCCGGCCCCAGGTGGGCGCCAGGTGCTGGCCCCCGGTCGCTTCCCGGCCCCCGGTCCGCACCAGGTGCTGGCCCCCCGGCGGTGCCGGGTGTCCGGTCGGTTCCGTGCCTCAGGTGGGCATCAGCTCCTGGCCGCCGGTCGGTTTCGTGCCCGAGGTCTGGTTGGGGTCCCGGCCTGAGGTGGGCACCAGGTGCTGGCCCCCCGGCGGTGCCGGGCCTCGGTCCGGGGGCGGTGTCGAGTACCCGTCCCGGGCCGGGGCCGGGGCCGGTGCAGTCGGCGACCTGCCCGGCGTCGGCACGGGCACCGGTCCCGGGGCCGCCGCCGAGTACGGAGCTCGAGCCGGGGCCGCGCCCGCGAGCCGGGGGCGCGCCGTGGGCGGCGTCCCGGGGCGCTTCCGGCCCGCCCCGGGCGGCCGTCCCTGATTCCGGGCCGTCGCCCGGGCCCTCCTCCGTGCCGCCCCTTCCCGCCACTCTCCGGTCCTTTCACCCTGCACTTGTCGCCTTGGGACACCTTCTCACTTGCACCTCACGCCACGGGAGGGTTCAGGCTTTGTTCGTCTCCCCCTACAGGGGGAGATCCCTTAGGGGCTACTCCCTACTTCCGGCCAGGGGCCTTTCGTCCCGGCGGACGACGAGATCAAGGGGGCCGGTTCTTTAACTTGTCCTTAAGGCCGCAGCAAGCGCAGCCGAGGCGGGTGCCGCCGGGGAAGGGTGGGGAAAACCCCCGGCCGGAACTGCACCGTGCACCAGCGCGATCAGGCCACTGCTGCCGGAAGACTCAGAGCAACGGCCAGGCCGGTCATGCCTGCCGTCCATCCACTACCGAGGAGTCATACCGTGACCACGGCTGTCAGCATTCCCACGCACGGGGGGACCGGAGGGGATACGGCCGTCGCGGCGCGAGCGCGGCAGGTCGTCAAGGCGTACGGCACGGGGGAGACCCGCGTCGTCGCGCTCGACCATGTGGACGTCGACATCGCCCGCGGTCAGTTCACCGCGATCATGGGCCCGTCCGGGTCCGGCAAGTCGACGCTGATGCACTGTCTCGCCGGACTCGACACCGTCACCTCGGGCGAGATCCATCTCGACGACACCGAGATCACCAAGCTCAAGGACAAGAAGCTCACCCAGCTGCGCCGGGATCGGATCGGCTTCATCTTCCAGGCGTTCAATCTGCTGCCCACGCTCAACGCCCTGGAGAACATCACGCTCCCCATGGACATCGCAGGCCGCAAGCCGGACGCCGCCTGGCTCAACAGGGTCGTGGAGACGGTCGGCCTGAGCGAGCGCCTCAAGCACCGTCCGACGCAGCTGTCCGGCGGCCAGCAGCAGCGGGTCGCCGTCGCCCGCGCCCTCGCCGCCCGCCCAGAGATCATCTTCGGGGACGAGCCGACCGGAAACCTGGACTCGCGCGCCGGCGCCGAGGTGCTGGGCTTTCTGCGCCGCTCCGTGGACGAGCTGGGCCAGACCATCGTGATGGTGACCCATGACCCGGTCGCCGCGTCCTACGCCGACCGCGTCCTCTACCTCGCCGACGGACGGATCGTGGACGAGATGCTCCGGCCCACCGCCGACGCCGTTCTGGACCGTATGAAGGACTTCGACGCGCGGGGACGGACGTCGTGACCGTGTTCAAGACCTCGCTGCGCAACTTCCTCGCGCACAAGGGACGGATGGCGCTCTCCGCGGTGGCGGTGCTGCTGTCGGTGGCCTTCGTCTGCGGAACGCTGGTGTTCACCGACACGATGAACACGACGTTCGACAAGCTGTTCTCCGTCACCGCCGCCGACGTCACCGTCAGCCCCCAGGACGCGGACGACACCGACCAGAACCCGCGCACCGGCAAGCCCGAGTCGATGCCCGCCTCGGTCCTCGACACCGTCGCCAAGACCGAGGGAGTCCAGCGGGCCGAGGGCGCGGTCATGTCGATGAGCGTGACCGTCGTCAACGCCGAGAACAAGAACATGGGCTCCAGCACCGGCGCGCCCACCATCGCCGGCAACTGGACGCAGAACGACCTCAAGGCGATGGAGATCACCTCCGGCCACGCCCCGCGCGGCCCCACCGAGGTGATGGTCGACGCCGACACCGCCGACAAGCACGGCCTCAAGCTCGGTGACGAGCTGCGCACCATCGCCGTGACCGGCGACTTCACCGCGAAGATCTCCGGCATCGCCTCCTTCAAGGTGACCAACCCCGGCGCGGCCGTCGTCTACTTCGACACCGCCACCGCGCAGCGCGAACTGCTGGGCGAAGAGGGCCTGTTCACCCATGTCCTGGCCACCGGGGCGGACGACCTCAGCGACGAGCAGCTCAAGAAGAACGTCGCCGCCGCCCTGGACGCCCCGTACAAGCTGCAGACCGCGAAGGAGGCGGCAGACGCGGGGCGTGCGGAGGTGGGCTCCTTCCTCGACGTGATGAAGTACGCGATGCTCGGCTTCGCCGGAATCGCGGTCCTCGTCGGCGTCTTCCTGATCGTCAACACCTTCTCCATGCTGGTCGCCCAGCGCACCCGTGAGATCGGCCTGATGCGGGCCATCGGCTCCAGCCGCAAGCAGGTCAACCGCTCGGTGCTCCTCGAAGCACTGCTGCTGGGCGTCATCGGATCGGTCGCGGGCGTCGCGGCGGGCGTGGGTCTGGCCGTCGGACTGATGGAGCTGATGGGCTCCATCGGCATGGAGCTGTCCACGAAGGACCTCACCGTCAAGTGGACGACCCCGGCAGTCGGACTGGTCCTCGGCGTCAAAGTCACCGTCGTCGCCGCGTACATCCCCGCCCGCCGGGCGGGGAAGATCTCGCCGATGGCCGCGCTGCGGGACGCCGGCATGCCCGCGGACGCCAAGGCCGGCCGCGTCCGGGCCGCCGTCGGCCTGCTGCTCACCGGAGCCGGCGCCGCGGCGCTGGTGACCGCGGCCCGTGCCGACCAGGCGCGCCAGGGATCGATGTTCCTCGGCCTCGGCGTCGTCCTCACCCTCGTCGGCTTCATCGTGATCGGCCCGCTGCTCGCCGGGATCGTCGTACGGATGCTCAGCGCGCCGACCCTGCGGCTGCTCGGCCCCGTCGGCCGGCTGGCCGAACGCAACGCGCTGCGCAACCCGCGCCGCACCGGCGCGACCGGCGCGGCCCTGATGATCGGCCTCGCGCTGGTGGCGTGCCTGTCCGTCGTCGGCTCCTCGATGGTCGCCTCCGCGACCGAGGAGCTCGACAAGTCGGTCGGCGCGGACTTCATCGTCTCCTCGGACGGCGGCCAGCCGATCGTCCCGCAGGTGCAGGCGGCGCTGGAGGAGACCCAGGGCATCGTGCACGTCACCGAGTACCGGATCGTCGACGCCGAGCTGACCTCGCCCGACGGGAAGACCGAGGACGAGAGCCTGGTCGCCGCCGACCCGACGTACGCACAGGATCTGCGCCGTACGACGGTGGCGGGCGAGCTGTCCGCGGCCTATGGGAAGAACGCCATGTCCGTCGGCGACTCGTACGCCGAGGAGCACGGCGTCAAGGTGGGCGACACGCTCACCGTCGCCTTCAAGGGCGGTCGGAGCGCGCAGCTGAAGGTCGCCGCGATCACCTCGGACGACACCAATGTGGACAAGGGCGCGATGTACATGAACATCACGACCGCCGCGCAGTATCTGCCCGCCGAGAAGATGCCGCAGAACCTCCTCCTGTTCGCCAAGGCGGTCGACGGGCAGGAGAAGGAGGCGTACGGCGCGCTCAAGGCGTCCATCGCCGACTACCCGACGTACAAGGTGCAGAACCAGACGGACTTCAAGCAGGATCTGAAGGACCAGGTCGGCCAGCTGCTGAACATCGTCTACGGTCTGCTGGCGCTCGCGATCATCGTCGCGGTGCTGGGTGTGGTGAACACGCTGGCCCTGTCGGTGGTGGAGCGCACCCGCGAGATCGGCCTGATGCGGGCGATCGGCCTCTCCCGCCGCCAGCTGCGCCGCATGATCCGCCTGGAGTCGGTGGTCATCGCCCTGTTCGGCGCGCTGCTGGGCCTCGGCCTCGGCATGGGCTGGGGCACGGCCGCGCAGAAGCTGCTGGCGCTGGAGGGTCTGGAGGTCCTGGAGATCCCGTGGCCGACGATCGTCACGGTGTTCATCGGCTCGGCCTTCGTGGGGTTGTTCGCGGCGCTGGTGCCGGCGTTCCGGGCGGGCCGGATGAACGTTCTGAACGCGATCGCCACGGAGTAGTCCGCGACGCCGTGCGGCAGCGGCGGCCGGTCCGGGGGCTCACGGGGGGAGCCCTTGGACCGGCCGTTTTCTCGTGCGGGGCGTGCGCATCCTCGTACGCGTCCCGTGCGCACTCCCCTGCGCATCCTCGTACACACCTCGTACACACCCCGCTGCGCGCCGTCACTCACTCCTCATGCGCCGCCACCGGTGAAAACCGCTCCCCGCAGCCCCCGCAGGGGCCCCGCGGGCATTCCGGACGCGGCTGTCACAGCGCCGTCGTACGCTGGAGACCCCCGGCCCGTCCTACGCGTCGGGCCCTTCGCGTTGCCCCAGCTTGGCCCCGCCAGCCTCACCCACGGGATGGAACTGTCCATGAGCCTGCACGGTCTCCTCGATGCCGTCGTCGCCGACCCCGCGCTTGCCCAAGCGGTGAAGGCGGCCGCCGACGGAAACCGGATGCATGTCGATCTGGTCGGCCCGCCCGCCGCTCGCCCCTTCACCGTGGCCGCGCTGGCCCGCGAGGCGAAGCGCCCGGTCCTGGCCGTCACCGCCACCGGCCGCGAGGCCGAGGACCTGGCCGCCGCACTGCGCTCGCTGCTGCCCGAGGAGGGCGTCGTCGAGTACCCCGCGTGGGAGACGCTGCCGCACGAGCGGCTCTCACCGCGCTCCGACACCGTCGGCCGCCGCCTCGCCGTGCTGCGCCGCCTCGCCCACCCCAGCGCCGACGACCCGGCCGCCGGGCCGGTCTCGGTCGTCGTCGCGCCCGTGCGCTCCGTCCTCCAGCCGCAGGTCAAGGGGCTTGGCGACCTGGAGCCCGTAGCGCTGCGCACCGGGCGGCAGGCGGACCTCGAAGAGGTCGTGGACGCGCTCGCGGCAGCCGCGTACTCCCGGGTGGAGCTGGTCGAGAAGCGCGGCGAGTTCGCGGTCCGCGGCGGCATCCTCGATGTCTTCCCGCCGACCGAGGAGCACCCGCTGCGCGTGGAGTTCTGGGGCGACGACATCGAGGAGATCCGCTACTTCAAGGTGGCGGACCAGCGCTCCCTGGAGGTGGCCGAGCACGGGCTGTGGGCGCCGCCGTGCCGTGAGCTGCTGCTCACCGCCGCCGTACGGCAGCGGGCGGCGGAGCTCGCCGAGGCGCACCCGGAGCTGGGCGAACTGCTTGGCAAGATCGCCGAAGGGATCGCGGTCGAGGGCATGGAGTCCCTCGCACCCGTCCTCGTCGATGACATGGAGCTGCTGCTGGACGTGCTGCCCGCCGGGGCGATGGCCGTGGTGTGCGACCCGGAGCGGGTGCGTACCCGGGCCGCGGACCTGGTGGCCACCTCGCAGGAGTTCCTGCAGGCGTCCTGGGCGGCCAGCGCCGGCGGCGGCAAGGCCCCGATCGACGTGGGCGCGGCCTCGCTGTGGGGGATCGCGGACGTCCGGGACCGGGCGCGCGAGCTCGGCATGATGTGGTGGTCGGTGTCGCCGTTCGCCGCCGACGACGAGCTCACGGAGACATTCGCCGCCGACGCGGCGGGTGACACCCTCAAGCTCGGCATGCACGCCCCGGAGTCGTACCGGGGCGACACCGCCCGCGCCCTGGCGGACACCAAAGGATGGCTCGCGGACGGCTGGCGCACGGTGTACGTGACCGAGGGCCACGGCCCCGCGGCCCGTACGGCCGAGGTGCTCGGCGGCGAGGGCATCGCGGCCCGCCTCGACGGCGCGCTGGCGGAGATCTCGCCCTCCGTGGTGCATGTGGCGTGCGGCTCGATCGAGCACGGATTCATCGACGCCGGCCTGAGGATCGCCGTTCTGACGGAGACGGACCTGTCCGGGCAGAAGGCCGCCGGCCGGGACGGCCAGCGGATGCCGGCCCGCCGCCGCAAGCAGATCGACCCGCTCACGCTCCAGGCGGGCGACCACATCGTGCACGAGCAGCACGGCGTGGGCCGCTACATCGAGATGGTGCAGCGCACCGTGCAGGGCGCGACCCGCGAGTATCTCCTCGTCGAGTACGCCGCGGCCAAGCGCGGCCAGCCGGGCGACCGGCTCTACATTCCCACCGACCAACTGGAGCAGGTCACCAAGTACGTGGGCGGAGAGGCCCCGACGCTGCACCGGCTGGGCGGCGCGGACTGGACGAAGACCAAGCAGCGCGCCAAGAAAGCGGTCAAGGAGATCGCGGCCGATCTCATCAAGCTCTACTCGGCGCGGATGGCGGCCCCCGGTCACACCTTCGGCCAGGACACCCCGTGGCAGCGGGAGCTGGAGGACGCCTTCCCTTACATGGAGACCCCCGACCAGCTCTCCACCATCGCCGAAGTCAAGGAGGACATGGAGAAGTCGGTCCCGATGGACCGGCTGATCTGCGGCGACGTCGGCTACGGAAAGACGGAGATCGCGGTCCGCGCGGCCTTCAAGGCGGTGCAGGACGGCAAGCAGGTCGCGGTCCTGGTCCCCACCACGCTGCTGGTGCAGCAGCACTTCGGCACCTTCAGCGAGCGGTACGCACAGTTCCCCGTCGCGGTGAAGGCGCTGTCCCGCTTCCAGTCAGACGCGGAGGCGAAGGCCACCCTGGAGGGGCTGCGGGACGGCGCGGTGGACATCGTCATCGGCACGCACCGGCTGTTCTCGTCCGAGACGAAGTTCAAGGACCTCGGCCTGGTCATCGTCGACGAGGAGCAGCGCTTTGGCGTGGAGCACAAGGAGCAGCTCAAGAGGCTCCGCGCCAACGTCGACGTGCTGACCATGTCCGCCACCCCCATCCCGCGGACGCTGGAGATGGCGGTCACCGGCATCCGTGAGATGTCCACCATCACCACCCCGCCGGAGGAGCGGCATCCGGTCCTCACCTTCGTCGGCCCCTACGAGGAGAAGCAGATCGGCGCGGCGATCCGCCGTGAACTGCTCCGCGAGGGCCAGGTCTTCTACATCCACAACCGCGTCGAGTCGATCGACCGGGCCGCGGCCCGCCTCCGCGAGATCGTGCCGGAGGCGCGGATCGCCACCGCCCACGGCCAGATGTCCGAGTCCACGCTCGAACAGGTCGTCGTCGACTTCTGGGAGAAGAAGTACGACGTCCTCGTCTCGACGACCATCGTCGAGTCGGGCATCGACATCTCCAACGCCAACACCCTGATCGTGGAGCGTGGCGACAACTTCGGCCTCTCCCAACTTCACCAGCTCCGCGGCCGGGTGGGCCGCGGCCGTGAGCGCGGCTACGCCTACTTCCTCTACCCGCCGGAGAAGCCGCTGACCGAGACCGCGCACGAGCGGCTCGCCACCATCGCCCAGCACACGGAGATGGGCGCGGGCATGTATGTCGCGATGAAGGATCTGGAGATCCGCGGCGCGGGCAACCTGCTCGGCGGCGAGCAGTCCGGCCATATCGCGGGCGTCGGCTTCGACCTGTACGTCCGCATGGTCGGCGAGGCGGTCGCCGACTACCGCGCCTCACTCGAAGGCGTCGACGGAGGTGGGGCGGAGGAACCCCCGCTCGAAGTCAAGATCGAGCTCCCGGTCGACGCGCACGTCCCGCACGACTATGCGCCCGGCGAGCGGTTGCGCCTCCAGGCGTACCGGGCGATCGCCTCCGCGAACTCCGAGGAGGACGTCAAGGCGGTCCGCGAGGAGCTTGCCGACCGCTACGGCAAGCTCCCCGAACCGGTCGAAAACCTCCTCCTGGTCGCCGGCCTCCGCATGCTGGCCCGCGCCTGCGGCGTCACCGAGATCGTCCTTCAGGGCTCCAACATCCGCTTCGCCCCGGTCGACCTCCGCGAATCCCAGGAGCTCCGCCTCAAGCGCCTCTACCCCCGTACGGTCATCAAGCCGGCAGTCCACCAGGTCCTGGTCCCCCGCCCCACCACGGGCAAGATCGGCGGCAAGCCGGTCGTGGGCCGCGAACTGCTTGCCTGGACGGGGGAGTTCCTGACGACGATCCTGGGCACGTGAGCGTCGGGCCGGTGACCTGGTACAGCTGACACGGCCCAGGGCGGCCACGTCCCGCTCGGCCGTATGCTGCGCGGCGTGAAACGAACCGTTGCCATGACCGCCGCCGTCGTCGTCTCCGCCGTTCTGCTCTCAGGCTGTACGGATACGGGGGATACAGGGGGCGCGGGCGCCGAGGACACCGCAAGAGCCCCTGGGGGCGGCGGGGTGAGTCCGCTCGACAACCCGGACGGGACCAAGTCGGGGCTGGGGCCGATACCGAAGGCGCTGGTGGATTCGGGGGCGTACGAACTGATCGAGAAGGTGCGCACCAAGGGGCGGGGGCCGAAGACCGGTTACAAGCGGGACAAGTTCGGCTATGCGTGGATGGACAGCGCCGACGGCGTTCCGCTTGCGCGCAACGGGTGCGACACCCGCAACGATCTGCTCGCCCGTGACGGCACGGACATCAGGCATCGCTCCGGGTCCGACTGCGTCGTCGTGTCGATGAAGCTGGTCGATCCGTACACCGGCAAGACCCTCGACTGGACGAAGAAGAAGGCCGCGTCCGTGCAGATCGACCATGTCGTCCCGCTGTCGTACGCCTGGCAGTTGGGGGCGGCCCGCTGGGACAAGGCCAAGCGGCGGCGGCTGGCCAACGACCCACTGAATCTGCTGCCTGTGGACGGACCCGCGAACAGCGCCAAGGGGGATTCCGGGCCCGCGTCCTGGCTGCCGCCGAACAAGGAGATCCGCTGCTCGTACGCGGTGCGGTTCGCGCAGGTGGCGCTGAAGTATGAGCTGCCAGTGACCGGCCCGGACAAGAGCATGATGCTCCGGCAGTGTGGAGGGTGATGACTGCGCAGATGTTGCCTGGTGGCGCGCTGTCTGGGTGCAGGTCGGATCAGCCGTCGGGGCCGGGGGCCGCGACCCGGTCGGTGCAGACCGCGGTGCCGTCCAGGTTCAGATGCGTCGGTCCGGCCGCCTTCGCCCGCTCCAGCGCGGTGCGCAGATCCGGCGCCCCGGTGGCCAGGACAGTCAGCGCTTTGTGGTCAAGGGGCGGAACAGGGAGGCCGATCCTCCCCGTCCGGTTCCGCCCCGCCCGGCTGCCCCGGCTCAGCGTCGGTCTGTGGCTCGCGGGTGCCCCGTACCTGCGAAGGTGATCCAGCAAGTCTCCCGGACGGTGTCGAGGAGATACCAGACGCGGCCGCCGCTGGTGACCTCGATCTGCCACTGCTCACAGGTCTGCCCGCGGTGGGTGCCATGCGCCAGACCGCCCTTGAGGCGGTGGTGCCGGGGTGTCTCGGTGGTCGGCCTGGGGGCGGTGCGCATGGTGATCCAGGCGCGGTAGGTGTTCTCGCGGGCCTGCTGGGCGAGGCTCTCCCAGCCCTTGGCCGAGGCCCCGTCAGCGAAGCGGACCTCCCAGTGGCCGTCTGGAGCCGGGGGCGCGGCCCGGTCGCCGCGGCCCGCGGTCATGCGACGTCCCGAGGGTCCGGTACCGGGCCGTAGTCCTCGCCGTGATCCCTGGTCAGTGCGGCCAGCAGTTCGGGATCGGAATAGACCTCAGCGGTGTGCTGCCAGGCAATGAGCAACTGAGCGACGGACGCGCTGTTGCCGAGCGAGTCGGCGGCCCGCATCGTGTCGACCAGTTCGACGGCGAAGGCGTGGAGATCGGGCTCGGGCAGGAAACGTACCCACGGGAAGGCGTCCGGCAGTATGTCGAGGAGCAGTTCCATGCTGCCGGGCTCCCGGCGCGCCATCGCAGCCAGCATCCGGGTGGCCGCCGACACCACGGTCTGGTCCTGCTCGGCCCGCGCCGCAGTGGTGAGGACCAGATCCTCGCCGTCTCTGCGGTGCAGGAGCAGTCTCGGCGATTCCTGGAGCCGGGCAAGCGTCTGCTTGTTCTTGTTCACCAGCTCGGAGAAGTTCACGGCTGCACTCTCGGCACTCATGACTTTGAAACTACTTCGAAATTCACCCTGGTGTCATCACCCAGAAGAGGGGCGCAGAGCGGCCCAGAGGCGCACAGGCCCAGACAGGCGAAGAGGTTCGAGGGGCAGACCCGGCGGGGCTGCCCCTCGTGGTGCGTCCGGCGCCGTCTCAGAGCGACAGTTCCCACTGCGACGCCTTGAAGTCGAAGCCGGGCCTGATCTGAACCGTCAGCGTCTTCGCATCGGCCGGGGCCTCGAACGCGTGCCGCACCGTCGCCTTCTTCCCGGGCAGCACCGCGCTGGTGAAGCCGGAGCCCACCTCGCCGTCGAAGATCTTCTCCGCCGCGACGCCGTCCTCGCCCGCCACCGCGCTCGCGGTGAGCAGCACGGCCTCGAACTCCTTTGTGCCGGTGTTCTCGACGGCCACCGTCACCTCGTAGGCCTTCTTGCCCTCGGCGACCTCCGTGAACTCCGCCGGGGTGTACGGCTTGGGTGCGGAGACCGTGATTCTGACTCCGTTGTACGCCGCGGCGTCGCCGCCCTTCAGGGCCGTGCTCCCGGAGGATCCCTTCCCGTCGGAGGACTTCTCGCCGGTGGAGGCGTCGTTCCCGCCGGCTGCCGGCTCCTTCGTGGCCGTGTTGCCGCTGACGGCCTTGTCGATCTCGGTGACCGCCTCGTCGACGGCCTTGAACGTGATCACCGCGCCGACGACGGAGAGGATCAGCGCCGCGAGGCCCAGGATCGCGCCGGTGACGGTCACGCCCTTGTTGGAAGCCTCGCCGCGCTTGACCCGGCCGTGTCCGGCGAGGCCCAGGATCAGCGCGATCAGGCCGAGGATGCCCGCCAGCCAGAAGAAGAGCGGGATCAGACCGGACAGCGTGCCGATGATGCCGAGAATCAGCGCGGCCGTGCCGAGGCCGTTGCGCGTCTGGCGCGGGGTCGGCGCAGCGCTTCTTCCGCCGTGGGCCTGAGGCTGCTGCATCGAGTGCTGGGACATGGGTGTCCTCCTGGACAAAAGGCTTGTGACCGGGGCCCGTTGAGGCCGCAGTGCGGTGATGCGTCAATCAGAGCAGAGCCTGTGAATTGAGTCAACAGCATTCTTGTTGATTGGATCGCGTAACGCTGTGAAGGGGCGAATCTTCGGCAGATAGGTATGCTGACGGCCACAGGCGTGGAGCGTGAAGGAGTCAGCCAGGTGCCGGAGAACACGCACGAAGGGACCGAGGTGACTGCTGCCGGGATCGCCCGGCTCGCCGGTGTGGGACGGGCCGCCGTCAGCAACTGGCGGCGGCGGCACGCCGACTTCCCCAAGCCCGTCGGCGGCACCGAGACCAGCCCCTCCTTCGCGCTCGCCGAGGTCGAACGCTGGCTACGCAACCAGGGCAAACTCGCCGAAGTCCCCCTGCGTGAACGCATCTGGCAACAGCTCGCCGGCCACCCCGCCGGGCCGCTGGCCGCCCTCGTCCAGGCGGGCTGCGTCCTGCTCGTGGTACGCGACCGGCCCGCGCAGTGGCTCGACGCGGCAGGCGGCGCCGACGACCGGCAGGCGGCCGACGCCCTGCCCGCGCTGTTCGCCCCGACGCTCGCCGCGCGCCTGGGCGAGACCAGAGCCGTCGCCGTCCCCGACTCCGCCGCGCTGCGCCCCGCCGTCCCCTTCCTGCGCGGCGTCGCCGACCTCGCCGCCGAACTGGGCGCGAGCCAGGCCTACGAGTTCCTCCTCGGCCGCTACCTGGAGGCCAACCCCCGCCAGTACACGCTCACTCCGCCCGGCCCCGCCGCACTGATGGCCGCCCTGGCAGCCCCCAGGACCGATGACGACGCCGGGGCCGCCGCCCCCGTCGTGCTCGACCCGGCAGCCGGAGCCGGCGGACTGCTGTGCGCCGTCGGCCGCGCCGCCCGCCTCTGCGCCCAGGAGGCGGACCCCGGCCTCGCCGCGCTGACCGCGCTGCGGCTCGCGCTGCGCACCGACGCCGACGTACGGGCCGGGGCGGGCGACACCCTGCGCGCCGACGCCTTCGCGCAGCTCACGGCCGACGCCGTGCTCTGCCACCCGCCGTTCAACGAACGCAACTGGGGTCACGACGAACTCGCCTACGACCCGCGCTGGGAGTACGGCTTCCCCGCCCGCACCGAATCCGAACTGGCCTGGGTGCAGCATGCGCTCGCCCGCCTCCGCCCCGGCGGCGCCGCCGTGCTGCTGATGCCCCCGGCCGTCGCCTCCCGCCGCTCCGGACGCCGGGTGCGCGCCGGGCTGCTGCGCCGCGGGGCGCTGCGGGCCGTCGTCGCCCTGCCCGCCGGAGCGGCGCCCCCGTACGGGATTCCGCTGCACCTGTGGGTGCTGCGCAAACCGCTGCCCGGCGCCGCCGCCCCCGCCGAGCTGCTGTTCGTCGACACCGCCCAGCACACGGTGGGCGGTGCGGGCTCCGTCCGCGACGGCCACGACTGGCAGGCCGTCCAGACCGCCGTACTCGACGCCTGGCAGGACTTCGACCGGCACGGCACGACCGAGGAACGGCCCGGCGTCAGCCGCTCGGTCCCCGTCGTCGAACTCCTCGACGACGACGTCGATCTGGCCCCCGCCCGCCATCTCCCGCCCCCGCCCGCGGGCGGGGGCGCGCGGGAGCTGCAGGGGGTGCGGGAGCGGCTGGCCGACACCCTGCGCCTGACCGCCGACCTCGCCCCCGGGGCCCCGTCCCCCGCCGCGGAACCGGCCTCCTGGCCCCTGACCACCGTCGGCGAACTCGCCCGGGCCGGGGCGCTGCTCCTCCGCGCGGGCGGCGTCGGCGCGGCGGGAGCCATGGCGTCGGCGGGAGCCGTGCCGCCGGCGGCCGGGGCCCCCGCCGTGCTCACCGAACACGACGTGCTCGCCGGGGCCGCCCCCTCCGGCACGCTCCCCGAAGAGCCCCGCGAGGAACCTGTGCTCCTCCAGGCCGGCGACGTCGTCGTGCCCGTCCTCGGCGGCGGCGCCGTCGTCCGGGTCGCCGACGAGACCCTGGCGGGCGCGGCGCTCGGCCGCAATCTGCACCTCCTGCGCCCCGACCCGGACACCCTCGACGCCTGGTTCCTCGCCGGATTCCTGCGCGGCACGGCCGGCACCCGGCGGGCCAGCAGCTATGCGTCCACCGCCACCCGCCTGGACGTCCGCAAGCTGCAACTGCCGCGCCTCCCTCTCGACGACCAGCGCCGCTACGGGGAGCGCTTCCGTGCGCTGGCCGCGTTCGAGGATGCGCTGCGCGAGGCGGGGCGGTTGGGGGAGCGGCTTGTGCAGGGCCTGTACGACGGGCTGACGGACGGCTCGGTCAGCGCGTGACCCGTTCCCGGGCGCGGAGCCTGCGGTTGTGGGGAGGGCGGGTAGGGGAGGAGACCCGCCGCGCGGTGTACCGTACGGCGACTCATACGACCGGTCGGCCTGCATGGATCGTGCGATCATCCCTTCTCGCCCCAAGAGGAACCCGCCCGTGAAGCCCGCCCCCTCCGCCGTCGCGGCCGCCCGAGCAGCCCGTCCGGTCAAGGACGCGCTGCCCAGGGTGCTGCTGGCCGCCGTGCCGGTGGCCAGCCTCGGCATGCTGTGCCCCGTGCCCTCTCTGCTGATCGCCCTGCGTCGGCAGGCGCGTGCGCACTGGCTGATATGCGCGGGCTTCTCGGTGATCTGGCTGGCCTGGATGGCGCAGGCGCTGCTCACACCCGTGGACGCGGACGGCCTGGTGTTTCTGATGGATGTGCTGCTTCTGCTGCTCGCCACACTCGGGCCCGCTGCGCACTGCCTCGTCTTCTGGCGGCCCGCGCGGGTGAGGAAGGTCCGGTGAAGGGCGGCCGAACTCATCGAGCTCTACTGCCGAATGGCAACGGGTGACCATTCGAGCCTCCCCGCGGCTGGCCGGCCGTCCTTTGCACAACCCGAGGGCGGTCGGGGGAGTCGGTGTATACGCTCATAACTCCTCGGCCCGTCCCCTCAGGAGCGACACCATGCAGGATCCCGCGCGCATGACGCCACCGGGAGCGCCCCCGCTGCACCTTCCGCGGTCCGCTGCGCGCGGGACGGCGGGGGGCGGGGCGAGTGCCGGGGCGATCACGGTGCGGGTGGTGCTGACCGTGCTGATCGTGCTCAGTCTGGGGCTGCTCGCCTGGGTCGGGATGCTGCGAATCGCGATCATGCGGCGGGCGGTCCGGGACTGGGTGCTGTTCTGGTGCCAGCTGGCGCTGAATCTGGTGTGCATGGGGATGCTGGAGCAGCGGTTCGCGGACACCTGGGTGCAGGACGTGGGCATGGCAGGGCTGCTGCTGCAGATGGCCGGGGTGGTGACGTACTACCTGATCGCCGATGTGCACCACTACCAGGTGCGGCCGGCGGGGCCGGTGGGCCATGTCCCCGCCGCGCCGGCGCCCCCGCAGCCGTACGGGCGGCAGTACGGCTTGGGGTATCCCCCGGCCCCGCCACGCCCCGCGCCTCCGCAGCCGCAGGCGCCCCCGCAGCCCCCTGGGGCGCCGCCCCGCATCGCACAGGTCCGGGCGGAGCTCGACGAACTGAGCGACCTGCTGCGCAGGGACCAGGGGCAGCAGGGTCAGCAGCCGCAGCAGGGTCAGCAGGGACAGTACGGCGGCCAGGGCGGCGGCGTCCGGTGAACGGACGTGTCGTCGCCGGGCGTTACGAGCTGTCGGCGCTCATCGGTCAGGGCGGCATGGGCCAGGTCTGGACCGCCTACGACGGTCGTCTGGACCGCCGCGTCGCCGTCAAGCTGCTGCGCCCCGACCATATGGCCGCAGCTGACGCGGCCGACGAGATGCGTCGTCGGTTCGTCCGCGAGTGCCGGGTGACCGCGCAGGTCGCCCACCCCGGGCTGGTCACCGTCCATGACGCCGGAAGCGACGGCGACGACCTGTATCTCGTGATGCAGTACGTCGACGGCGCGGACCTCGCGGACCATCTCGCCGAACACGAGCCGTACCCCTGGCCCTGGGCGGTCGCCGTCGCCGCGCAGTTGTGCGCGGTGCTCGCCGCCGTGCACGCCGTGCCGATCGTCCATCGCGACCTCAAGCCGCGGAATGTGATGGTGAAGCCCGACGGCACGCTCACCGTCCTCGACCTCGGCGTCGCCTCCGTCATCGATGCCGACACCACCCGGCTCACCCACACCGGCTCGCCCATCGGCAGCCCCGCCTATATGGCCCCCGAGCAGGCCATGGGCGGCGCGGTCGGCCCGTATACGGACCTGTACGCGCTCGGGGCGCTGCTCCATGAACTCCTCAGCGGCAGTGTGCCCTTCGCCGGCTCCACTGCTCTCGGTGTGCTCCACCGCCATCTGTACGAGGCGCCCGTGCCGGTCCGCAACCTGCGCCCCGAGGTGCCCGAGCCGCTCGAAGCGCTGGTGCTGCGGCTGCTCGCCAAGGATCCGCAGCACCGTCCGTCCGGTGCGCAGGAGGTGTACGAGTCGCTCGCCCCGCTGCTGCCCACGCGTGGCGCCCCCGTCGGCCCCCTGGACCCGATGCGCCCCTTTCTGCGCCCGTACGCCCCCTGGCCCGACCGCGTCGACCCGCGCATCGCCCCGGCTGCCCCCAGCACCCCGCCTGCCCCGCCCACCCCGTCGCCCTCGCCGACCCCGCCCGTCGCCCCTGGCGGCACGCCGACGCCGGATGTCGCCGCCGCGGTCGACGAGGTCAAACGGCTCCTCGGTGAAGGCGGCATCACCCAGGCCGTGGACCTCCTCGGCCGGATCCTGCCCGCCGCGGCGGCGGAGCACGGCGAGCGCTCTGCGGTCGTACGGATCCTGCGCAAGCAGTACGCCGCCACCCTGATGGACGACGGCCAGTACCGCCGTGCCCTCCCCGAGCTTCGCCGCCTCGCCGACGACCGGGCGGCCGAGGCGGGCCCGGCCGATCCGCAGACCCTCCAGTACCGCTATGACGCCGCCCAGTGTCTGGACCAGCTCGGCGAGGCGGCCGCGGCGCTCGCCGAGTACCGCGCCCTCCTGCCTCACTACGAGAGCCGCGACGGCCGTCCTCCGGAGGTCGCCGACCCGGACCGATCCTTCGGCATACGCCACCGCATCGGCCATCTGCTGCTGGCGCTCGGGGACCACACGGCGGGGAGCCGGCAGTTCCAGTCGCTGCTGTATGACGCGGAGCGGGCGTACGGCCCGTACCACCCGCTCCCGGCCGAGCTGCGCCGCGCGCTCGCGCACCAGCAGCAGTTCCGCCGGCAGTTCCCCACGGGCGGGTGAGCGCGGCGATGCAACGCGACACCGGCACGGAATCACCGCCGAGAATCACGGGACGCTGCCGAGAGGGTTGGCGGCCAGTCCCTGCTCCGGGGCAGCCGTGAGTGTGGCTCGGAAGAACGTCGAAGGGCAGTCCTTCCCGTTGGGCTGGTACTTCCGCAACTCGACATCGGCGCGCTCGTCGAAGAGCACCCGATCGCCGTCGTCCCGTGCGGTCACGGTGAACCGCACCGGCACACGCCCCTCGCCGGTCTCCTCGTCAAGCTCCACGCTGCTCAGAAGGGGCGACGCATCGCCGTCGGCCTTCCCCACCGTCCTGCTCTCGCAGACTCCATGTGCGCAGAGCTCGGCGACGAGCCCTCCGGTGTCCGTATGCGAAGTCCCGGAGGCCGAGGTGGCGAAGTCGGCCGGTTTCCACGCCACTGCGACTCCCGACTCGCCACCGGTTGCGGTGCATGCCTCCTCTCCGCCGGAGCCCGCACAGCCGGCGGCCAGCAGGCCGGACAGGGCGAGAAGGGGAAACGGCCACCGGCTCTTCGCTTTGCGCTTCATGCCTACTCCTCGCGGGGTCAGTCCGCGCGCAGGAACGCCGACGTCGAGACCCGACCCAGCAGCCTCAGCCGGGTCTCTCCGCCCGCCAGATGCTTGTCCAGCGCTTCCTGCACGCCCGGCCACTTGTTGTCGCCGTAGTCGTCGAGCACCACGATCCCGCCGGGTGCGGCGATCTCCTCGACCCACTCCAGATCGGCCGTGACCCCCTCCATGGAGTGGTCGCCGTCCACGATGACCACCCCGTACGCCCGGTCGGAGACCGCGGCCCGCACCTCGGGATCGGAGGAGAAGCCCTGCTGGATGCGGGCCTGAAGCGCCGCCCGGCTCGCGCCCAGCGCCAGGTTGGCGCGGACGACGTCCTCCCGCACCGGCGTCCCCGTGGGGTCGGCCCCCTGCCTGGCGCCCGGCTGGAGCTGAAGGCCGGCCAGCGGGTCCACGATCGTCAGATCCGGCTCGATGCCGGCGCGGTGCACCATCCGCACCAGCGCGGTGGCGAACAGCCCGTACAGGGTGCCGATCTCCAGGATGCTGCCGTTCGGCGGGGACAGCAGCGGCACGGTGGCCAGCTTGCCGCAGATGTTGGACGTCGAGCCCGCGAGGCGGCCGACGCCGAGCGCCTCCAGAGCCACCACCGTGCGGTAGGCGACGACCACGCTGCGGCGGGCGTGCTCAGCGCCCCCGTCGAGGCTCTGCATTTCGCGGACGAGGGTGTCGATCGTGGCGGCGGTGGGCATCCGGTGCGTGCCGCGGCCGGTGCTGTCGAGCAGCAGCCCGAGCGCGTGCTGCCGGTTCCGCATCTCCCCCAACTCGCGTCGCAGCGCCTCGATCTCGCCGAGCAGCGGCTTCGTGGTGCGTTCCACGCGCTTGTTGACACGCTGCTCTATGCGTTGCTCGACGAGGCTGACTGCGGGGCGGAGGACTCGCTTCGACAGGCGGTTGCGCAAGAGAGAGGGCATGCCGGGAAGGTACGCGTGAACGCCCGTCGCGCACACCACACTTCAGTGCCGCCCAGATGAAGTCTTGATGGCCGCACGGCGGCGAGGACATGTGCGTGCAGAACGCAGCAGTGCCGTGAGCGCCGGCGCGAGCAGCGCGCACGCCCCGACGGCCGCACCGGCGCCCAGTCCCGGTGTGCGGAAGGTGCACTCGACGGAGGAGTCGCCGGGCCGCACGGGCACGGCGACCAGTCCCAGATACGCGTCGGCGGGCCGTCCCTCGCAGCTCCAGCCGCCGATGCGCGGCAGGGCGAAGACGGCCGTCCCGGTGGTCCCCGCGGGAAGCTCGGCCCGCACCGTGCCGCCGGTGACCGAGACCGACATTGCGCCTGTGCGCTTCAGTTCGCCGACTGCTTCCGCCAGCAGCCCGCGGTCCAGACAGCCGATGGCCTCGCGCGGCACCGTCCCTTCTTTCTCCGCCCGTAGCGTGACGGTCACCGGGCCCTTCACGGCGTCGCCCAGGCGCTGCATCGCCGCCCGCCGCTTGGGCAGCCCGCCGCGGAAGTCGACCGGGTCCGCAGTGCCCGCCAGCTGGGCCGTACCGAAGAAGTCGGGTGCCCACAGATGGACTTCGCTGCCCGCCGGGCAGCGGGCGCTCAGCGTGTACGGGGCGCCGGGCGTCAGCCTGCGCCCCGCGGGCGCCGCGCCGTCCGGGCCGAGCAGCGCCGTGCGGGGGAGCGTGTAGACGGTCGAGCCGAGCAGCGTCTGCTGGTTGCGGAACGCCGAGCGGCCGTACGCGACCGGCGGCGCTCCGGGCTTCGGGGGCCGTACGGTCACCAGCGGCGGCGTCTCCTGCCGGGTGACGGTCACGGGCCGGTCGTCGGGCCGGTTCCAGCCCTGGTGCGGGTCGCGCGGCACATGGACACGCGCGCCGACCGAGAAGATCGCGTCGGTGACCGGGTTGTCCGGGCCGTGCACGGCCCGGCCGTTCGACGTCCAGCCGCCGCCGAGCGCCGCGAGCGTGCGGGTCAGCACCTCGGGGGTGTGGCTCGAGTAGTAGGCCCCGCCCTGCCCGCCCACCAGCAGCGGATCGTTGGCGGTGGTCCGCTCGGGGCCCGCCTCGGTGCGGTGGCGAGGCCAGCCGTCCGCGGCGGCCACGGCCTCCGCCTGGGTGCGCTGGCGGTCTCCCCAGGGCGCGTAGTCGTCCAGCCGGTTCAGCCGCTGCCGGTCGGCGTAAGCGGTGGTCGCCGCGGCCTGCCCGGCCTGTGCGCCTGCCAGGAGCAGCGCGGCGAGCACCGCGTACCGACGGCCGTGCCGCACCAGCGCGAGAGCGGCGGCGGCCGCGACCAGCCCGGCGGCGAGCAGCGGATAGGTCCACTCGGTGACCAGCTCGCTGAAGGAGGCCCCGGCCGCGATCACGGCCAGCACGGCGCAGCCGCCCAGCAGTGCACGGCGTGAGGGCCATGCGTGGGCGACGGCGGTCCAGGCGGCCGTCACCACCACCCCGGCCAGTATGAACGTCTGCCGATAGGGGCTGCCGTTGGGCGTGGCGAACGCATGCCACAGCAGATGCGTGGGCCCCCACTGGAGCGACAGCGCCACCACGGCCGTCAGCCCCGTCCAGACCCATCTCTCCCGCGTCGGCGCCGCGCGGTGAAAGGCCAGCGCGCACGCCAGCAGCAGCGTTCCCGTGCCCAGGAAGAGCGCCGGGGTGAAGAAGCTGTATGTCGCCGGAAGCATCCGGGCGAAGACATCGGGCCAGGCGGCCGGGGCGAAGGGGCGGTTCCAGCCCGGATAGGCGTAAGTCGTGCCCAGGTACACCGGGATCAGCACGGGGGCGGCCAGCGCGACGCCCAGCGCCGTGGTCCAGGCCGCACGCAGCAGCGCCCGCACCGGCCCCTGCTCCGTCCGCTCCGTCGCCAGTCGGGCGGCCAGCACCAGCGCCGCCCCCAGGGTGGCCATGTACGCGGTGTAGAAGTTGGCCGCCCACACCGCAGCGACCAGCAGCGTCGCGAGGACCGGCCGCTGCCGGGTGCGCGCCCATTCGCCGGCCAGGCACAGCAGCGGCAGTGCGACCAGGCCGTCCAGCCACATCGGGTTGTACGACGCTTCCATGACCGACCAGCCGCACAGCCCGTACGAGGCGCCGAGCACCCCCGCTGCCCACCAGCGCCCCGAGGAGCGCATGGTCAGCAGAAGCAGAGCCATCGCCGCGGCCGCCGCCGCCATCTTCAGCACCGTCACGACATAAACGGCGAGGTCGATGTCCTGCCGTGGGAAGAGCCCCACGAGCAGGGCGAACGGGCTGGTCAGATAGGTGCCGAGGTCGGGCAGGAAGCTGGTGCCGTACCCGGACTGCCAGTTGATCAGCAGTCCGCCGTCCGCCCGCCCGTGCAGCAGGTCCCACAGCCTCGTGTGGAACGGCACGAACTGGTTTCCGAGGTCGTTGACGCTCCTGGTGTGCGGCCCGAACGGAAAGCTGCGGGCGACGGCGTCGCCCGCGCAGACGGCAGTCACAGTGATCAGGGCAGCGAGAGCAGCCGCGCGGGTGCGGGGGCCGGGGGGAGGCATACGACAAATATGCCGGCGCCGAACGGGTAATACCATGTCAAATCTCTTCAATTCACTCACTGGTCACTTCAGAGACATGGGAATCACTGGTTCCTGACACGCGGACAGGTTTCTGTGCAGCAGTGCTGATCTCTGTAGTAGTGCCGTGCTACGAGGAAGAAGAGATCCTTGAGCGCTTCCATGACCGTGTCACGGCCGAAATGAAGCTTGTGGACCACGAGTTAGAACTCGTCTATGTCGACGACGGCAGCAAGGACCGGACGCTTCGGATTCTGAAGGACCTCGCGGCCGTCGACTCGCGTGTGCGGTACCTCTCCTTCAGCCGCAACTTCGGCAAGGAAGCCGCCATGCTGGCCGGCCTCCAGCACGCCGCGGGCGACGCCGTCGTCATCATGGACGCCGACCTCCAGCATCCGCCGGAACTGATCCGCAGGATGGCCGAGCAACATGCGCTGGGCTACGACCAGGTCATCGCCCGCCGCACCCGCAAGGGCGACCGGGTGGGCCGCACCCTCGCCGCCCGGGCGTACTACTGGCTGATCAACCGAATGGTCGATGTGGAACTCGTCGACGGGGTCGGCGACTTCCGGCTGCTGTCGCGCCGCACGGTCGACGCGATCCTCCAGCTGACCGAGTACAACCGCTTCTCCAAGGGCCTGTTCGCCTGGGTCGGGTTCCGTACGACAACGTTCTCCTATGAGAACGCGGTACGCGAGCAGGGACGCTCCGCCTGGACCTTCGGCAAACTCCTCAACTACGGGCTCGACGGGCTGCTCTCCTTCAACGACAAACCGCTGCGCGCCGCGCTCTACCTGGGCATGGCGCTGCTGTCCGTCGCCTCCTGCTACGCCGCCTGGATCGTCGGCGTCGCCCTGGCGCGGGGCGTGGACACCCCCGGCTATGTCACGCTGCTGACGGCCCTGACCGCACTGGCCGGGGTGCAGATGGTGATGCTCGCCGTCGTCGGCGAATACGTCGGCCGTATCTACTATGAGGTGAAACGCCGTCCGCACTTCCTGGTGAAGGCCGCCAACACGGGCCTTTCCAGAAGGCAGCCGCCGAACCCGCCCCACCCGCAGAAGTCCCAGGAGCTCGTAAGCCGATGACGGTCCAGGCCCAGCTGGTCCGGTTCGCCCTGGTGGGCGTGGTGAACACCGGGACCTACTACGGCTGCTATCTGGCGCTGCTCACCGTCCTGCCGTACATAGCCGCGCACATCGCCGCCTTCGTGCTGAGCATGGTGGGGTCGTTCTTCCTGACGTCGTACGTCACCTACCGCACCAGGCCGACCTGGCGGAAGTTCCTGCTCTTCCCCCTCACCAACCTGGCGAACTTCACCGTGACCACGGCAGGCGTCTATCTCCTGGTGGACGTCCTGCAGTTCGGCAGCCGGTACGCTCCCCTGCTCGCGGCCGCCGCCGCCATCCCGGTGACCTTCGTCGTCTCCCGCACGATCATGCTGCGGCCCGACGGGGGCGACCGGCCCGACAGCTCAGCCGAGGACCTCACCGCAGCTTCCGGACGACCTTCCGCACCGCCGGATGGCGCCGCAGCGCGGCCGCTCGCACCGGCCGCCCGCCCGGCAGACCCAGACTGGTGAGCCGACGCCGCTTGAAATAGCGGGTCAGCTCGGCGTCCGGCAGCGTCCGCAGCAGCTCCGCCGTCTGTTCCCGCAGCTCCGGGTAGGCCGTCGCCTGCATACAGAACCCGACGGCCCGCACCAGCGGATCGACCTCGCCGGCAGCTGCCAGATCGACGGGCTTCCCTGCCCGCTCGTCCCCCTCCAGCGCGGGCAGCAGCGCGTCCACCACGGTCAGCGGGACGCGATTGCTGTTCTGATATGGAGTGATGCGGTCCAGCAGCAGGCCCGTGCCGACCCGCGCGGCGGGGATCCCGTAGAGCGCGGCGGCCGTCATCATCGCCGTGGAGAAGCAGCCCACCACCAGTTCCGGCCGGGCCCTCTCGTACAGTGTCTCGGCGAGCACGGGTGTACGCAGCACGTCAAGGCTCACCCCAAGCTCCCGGGCGGTCGCCTGAAGCGCCAGGGTGGAGTCGGCCGGGGCGCTCGGGTGGGGCTTGAAGGTGATCGTGCGGTGGCCGAGCGCTGCGGCGCCGCGCAGCATCCGCAGATGCAGCTCGTCCTCCTCGTCCCGGCTGATCAGCTCCAGCGCCGACAGGTACTGGCCGAGCAGCAGCGCCGTCCCCGCGGGGAGCCCTCCGCCGTCGGCCTCGTCGGCCGCGTCGCTGACCTCCCGCAGTACCGCGAGGAACTCGGCGCCGGGCACGGCGACCGGCTCCACTCCGTACTCCGACAGAAGCATCGGACGCAGTCCGGGCACCAGGTCCAGATGGAGCAGCCGGCGGATCCGGCTGCTCATCGGCAGTGGGATCCGGTTCCGGGTCGGCCCGTAACTCATCAGGCCGTCCGCGTACACATGGACCGGGCTGTTCGCGAAGATCGCGGCGATCGCCCTTGACGGGTTGGCCTGGATGGATTCGCAGGCGACCTCCACTGGCTCATCGCCCAGCCTCCAGGCGAGCCGGAGGCTCTTCTCCCAGAGCGGAACGTCCTGGGGCCGGGGCGACCAGCCGGCCGGATGGTGCGGGCGGATCGTTTCGTTCCAGGAACGTACCTCATCGAACTCCGGGCGCAGCGCCTCGAAGCCGGGCATGAGGTCCAGCGGAGTCCCGATCTCGGGGACGGCCGAGGTGTCGCTGACCACCAGAATCCGGCGGTGGTCTGCGCGCCGCCCGAAGAGCCCGGAGCGGAGCGCCGCGGCGACGGTGGCCGCCGCGTACTGGGTGGCAGCGCAGAACATCTGAACGGTCATGAGGAAACCCTTCGCAAGATGGTGCGCCGTGCGTCGTCCAGGCCGACCAGAGCCTGCTCCAGATCCTCGGCGGGGAAGGCGCGCAGCGCCTCGCGGGCCATCCTGCGCAACTCACGCTCCACGGGCCGCTCGAACCGCCGACGGCTCCTGAGCTGATGAGCGATGACGACCGCGTAGGTGCGGATCGCCTTGGGCCGCAGTCGCACGGCCTCGGGGTCATGGGCGAGCTCGCTCATCACCTGGTCGAAGGCGCGGAAGAAGTCGAGCTGCCGTACGTCCCCGACCTGCGTGAGCGAGGTGGCGACGCCCCGCCGGTAGCGGACCCCGTGCAGCGGGGTCACTGCATAGGACGCGGCCCGGCGGTGCAGCTGCCAGATCCACGGCCGGTCCTCGGCGGTGCGCAGCCCGTCCGGGAAGCGCAGCAGCCCCTTCTCCAGCAGGCGCGTGTCATAGATCCCGGCCCAGGCGTACGGATAGTCGACCATCGTCGACTCGGCGACCGGCAGGATCCCGGTGCGGGGGTCGAGCACCTCGTCGCGGCGGCCCTCCGGCGCGCGCTTGAGGACCCGGTCTGTGCCGGTCACCTCCACATGGTCGGTGCGCACGAAGTCCACACCGAGCCGCTCGATTGCCTCGACCAACCCCGCCAGATGGCCGGGTGCCAGCCAGTCGTCCCCGTCGAGGAAGGTGAGATAGCGCCCCCGGGCCCGGTCGATCCCGGTGTTGCGCGCCGAGGCGAGACCGCGGTTCTGCTCATGCCGGAGGAGCGTGCTGTGTGGCAGCTTCGCCGTGAGAGCCGTGAGGGCCTCGGAAGTGCGGTCCCTTGAACAGTCCTCGACAAAGATGAACTCGAAGTCCTCCCGAGCGTTGTTCACCAGACTCCGAACGGTGTCGGATACGTACGCCTCGATGTTGTAGCAGGGGACGATGACGGAGAGCGTGGTCACCGGGCGACCTTAGGGCGGACTTCCGGTCGGGCCGCTGACATCGCCGTGAGCGCCGGGTGAACGCGCGGTGAGGGTCGGGTCGGGCACATCCGAACCGGTGGCCGAATCGTTGGACGAATCAGTGGCCCACACCACTGAGACTGCCTACCATCGATCACCGCAAGGTTGTGCACCGTCGCACAAGCTCTTCGGGAGGCCCCTTTGCACCGCCGTCGTCGCACCGCGCTCTCCGTCTCCGCTGCGCTTCTCGTCGCTGTTCCCCTGCTCGCCGCCTGCGGCAGTGAGGCGCACCCGGGCGCGGCCGCCGTCGTCGGAGACGAACGGATCCCGGTGTCCGCCGTACAAGCGCAGGTGGCGGAGGTGCGCACCGCACAGGAGCGCTCCCCCCAGGCCGCGCAGCTGATCAAGGACACCGGCCGCCTCACCCGTGCCAAGCTGTACGACCTGATCGTCGACCGGGTGGTGCGGCGCGCCGCCGACGACGCAGGGGTGGAGGTCACCCGCAAGGAGGTCCAGGAGGCGCGGTCCGTCCTGGAGGGGCAGGCCGGCGGGGCCGATCAGCTCGCCGCCATGTATCTGCAGCAGCGCGGCGTCGCCCCCGGTCAGATCGACGACGTGGTGCGCCGCGACGTCACGGTCAACAAGCTGGCCGCCGCCATCGGCGCGACCAACACCCCCGAGGGCCAGCAGAAGCTCAACGAGGCCTTCACGGCCGCGGCCGAATCGCTCGACATCGACGTCAATCCGCGCTTCGGCGCGTGGAGCGACCGGAAGCTGGAGCTCGGCGACTACAAAGCCGACTGGATCACGCAGGTCAGCAGCGAGCCGGGGGCGGCGGCCGCCGGGGCGTGAGCACCGGGCCTGGGGCCGGGCTTGAGCGGCGGGCCTGAGCGCCCGGCCCGGGGGGCGCGGTAGGTTCGACGGGTGACCGCTGAAACACCCGCCGACGCCGCAGACGAGACACCCGCCGACGCCGCCGGCGCCGAACGGACAGGGCGTGTCGTCCTGCTCACCGCCAGCCACCGGGTCGCCCCAGGACTGCTGTCCTGGCCCGCCTGGCAGACCCTGCACGCCGCCGACCGGGTGCTCTGCGCCGACGACCGCCATCCGCAGCTGCCGTATCTGCGTGAGGCGGGGGTGCGTGTGGAGATCGCCGGCCCCTCGGCGCAGGAACTGGTCGACGCGTGCGCGGGCGGGCGGACCGTCGTCGTCCTCGCCTCCGGCGAGGGCGACCGGACCCTCACGGACGGGCTGGCCCGGATGGCGGGCTCCGGGCGCGTGGCGATGCCGGATCTGGAGCTGCTGCCCGGCTCCTACGACCTCCCCGGTGCGCGGCTGCTGGACCTGGTGCAGGTCATGGACCGCATCCGCCGCGAGTGCCCCTGGTCCTCCCAGCAGACCCACGAGGGCCTGGCCAAGTACGCCATCGAGGAGGCGTACGAACTCGTCGAGGCCATCGAGGACGGCGACCGCGACGAGCTGCGCGAGGAACTCGGAGACGTACTCCTCCAGGTCGTCTTCCACGCCCGGATCGCCGAGGAGTGCGAAGACCCCGACGAGGCGTTCTCCGTGGACGACGTCGCGGGGACGCTCGTCGAGAAGCTGATCCACCGCCACCCCCATGTCTTCGGCGGGGAGAGCGCGACGACGCCGGAGGAGGTCAAGCAGCACTGGCTGCGCACCAAGGCCGCCGAGAAGCAGCGTGTCTCGGTGACCGAGGGCGTGCCGCTCGGACAGCCGGGGCTGGCGCTCGCCGCCAAGCTGGCCGCACGGGTGCGGAACGCCGGGCTCGACGTGGACTTGCCGGAGGGCGAAGGCGTGGGGTACGAGCTGCTGCGCCTCGCTGTGCGCGCCGAGGCCGAGGGCGTCGACCCCGAGGCCGCGCTGCGCGCCGCGGGGCGGGCGTTCCGGGACGCGATCCTCGCCGCGGAGGCGATGGCGTGACCTCCGGGCCGCAGTCCGCGCCCGGCTCCGGGCCGGAGCCGGGGGCCCCGTCCGCATCGCCTGGAGGGGGGCGCGCCGCATCGCCGGGAGAGGGTCCCGCGGCGCGGTCCGCATCGCCGGGCTCCGCGCCCGGCCCCGCCCCGTCGGGGCCCGTGCCGACGCTGTTCAGCTGGGAGTTCGCCGCCGATCCGTACCCCGCCTACGCCTGGCTGCGCGAGCACGCGCCCGTACACCGGACCCGGCTCCCCAGCGGTGTGGACGCCTGGCTGGTCACCCGGTACGCCGACGCCCGCCAGGCCCTCGCGGACCAGCGGTTGAGCAAGAACCCGGCGCACCATGACGAATCCGCCCACGCCAAGGGGAAGACAGGCATCCCCGGCGAGCGCAAGGCGGAGCTGATGACGCATCTGCTCAATATCGATCCGCCCGACCACACCCGGCTGCGGCGGCTGGTGTCCAAGGCGTTCACCCCGCGGCGGGTCGCGGAGTTCGCGCCGCGCGTCCAGGAGCTGACCGACCGGCTCATCGACGGCTTCGCCGCACGCGGCAGCGCGGACCTCATCCATGAGTTCGCCTTCCCGCTGCCGATCTACGCCATCTGCGATCTGCTGGGCGTGCCGCGTGAGGACCAGGACGACTTCCGCGACTGGGCCGGGATGATGATCCGCCACGGCGGGGGGCCGCGCGGCGGTGTCGCACGGTCGGTGAAGAAGATGCGCACGTATCTGGCGGAGCTGATCCACCGCAAGCGGGACGCCCTCGGGGACGATCTGATCTCCGGGCTGATCCGGGCCTCTGACCACGGTGAGCACCTCACCGAGAACGAGGCCGCGGCCATGGCCTTCATCCTGCTGTTCGCGGGCTTCGAGACCACCGTCAACCTCATCGGCAACGGCGTCTACGCACTGCTGCGCAACCCGGAGCAGCGCGAGCGGCTGCAGACGTCGCTGGCGGCGGGGGAGCGCGGGCTGCTGCAGACGGGTGTCGAGGAACTGCTGCGCTACGACGGGCCGGTGGAGCTGGCCACCTGGCGGTTCGCCACCGAGCCGCTGACGATCGGCGGTCGGCGGATCGCACCGGGTGACCCCGTTCTCGTCGTACTGGCGGCGGCCGACCGGGATCCCGAGCGGTTCGCCGAGCCGGACACGCTGGACCTCTCCCGCGGGGACAACCAGCATCTCGGATACGGGCACGGCATCCACTACTGCCTGGGCGCACCGCTGGCCAGGCTGGAGGGGCAGGCCGCGCTCGCCACACTGCTGACCCGTTTGCCCGATATCCGGCTTGCAGCCGATCCGGCCGATTTGCGGTGGCGTGGGGGGCTCATCATGCGCGGACTGCGCACGCTCCCGGTGGAGTTCACAGCGCACAGTAATTGATACAACGTCAGTTTCGTGATGTTTATGTGATCCCTGCTGCATCGACTTGTTACTTGCGATCAAATGCGACTAGGTTCACCTGCCATCTCCGCTGCTTCAGCGGCGCTTTGCAGTCACACGGAAGGCAACCGCATGCGCTCCGGGAACGGTCGACACCGCCGACCCCGTCAGGCTCCCGCCCTCGTCGTCGCGGCGGGGGTGACCGGCTCGGCCATCGCCATCCCGCTGCTGGGGGCCGGCTCCGCCTCCGCGGCCGACGCCGCCACCTGGGACCGGGTCGCGGAGTGCGAGACGGGAGGGATGTGGAGCGCCGACCTCGGCAACGGGTACTACGGCGGGCTCCAGATCTCCCAGCAGACCTGGGAGGACTTCGGAGGCGCGGCCTATGCGCCGCGCCCCGACCTCGCCAGCCGTGCCCAGCAGATAGCCGTGGCGGAGCAGATCCTCGCGGTGCAGGGGGTCGATGCCTGGCCCAACTGCTCGGCGACCGCGAATCTGCGGAGCGGCGGCGAGTCCGCCGACGTCAACCCGGGGGTGGAGCCCGGAGCGGTGACGGGTTCCGGCGCGAACTCTTCCGGCATCGGCATCGGCTCCGGCGGTGCGGCCCCCGACGGCGGCGGCTCGCCCGGCGCGGGCTCCTCGGGTGAGGGCTCGGCCGGCGCGGCTACGACGGCTGCCCCGTCTCCCTCCTCTTCCCCCTCGTCGTCCCCCTCGTCCGTGCCGGAGGGCGGCGAGCAGCCCACCACCCGATCCGGGGCGGGCATTTCGGGTCTGCCGCAGGGGAGCGGCACAGCGGTCTCGCCTGACGCGTCGGATTCCCCGGGCGTATCCGCCGGGTCCGCGGCCCCCGAGGGGTCCGGCGGCTCCGGCGGGCAGACGCTGCCCGAGGACGCCGTGGAGCCCACCCGGACCATCGAGCCGACCGACCCCGTCGACTCCGATCTGACCGTGGGCGAGGGCACTGGGCGGCATCGTGGTGCACCTGCGGATGAGGCAGACAAGTCAGGCGTTGGTGATGCAAGCCGAGAATTCGGTGGGCATGCCTCGCGGGGTGACAGCGCTTCACGTGATCCATCCGACACGGCAGTCGGCGGGCAGGGCTACACCGTGCGCCCCGGGGACAGCCTCTGGGCGATCGCCGACGAGCGTGAGGTGCCCGGGGGGTGGGTCGCGCTCTATGAGGCCAACCAGGAGACCGTCGGGTCGGATCCCGATCTCATTCACCCTGGCCAGAGCCTCGATCTGGATCTGAAGTAGCGGCAGTTCGGGGCTGTTTGTCCGATTCTGCGTAAGTGAGACAAGCGTCTCTCCGCCCCAACTGGCGTGTCGCGGCTATCGAATCCGTCCGAATCGCCCTTCACCTGCGGAAATGCGTGTCAAGTCGATCGCGGAAAGAGTGATTCATCCGTGATGTTCGCCCTTGAGTGGCGGCGGCCGGTGTGTTTACGGTTCCAACCGCTCGCCATCGCGGGCCCCGTCGACCGTCACGCCGAATCCTGCCGGCGGACGGCGGGAACAGTCGTCGCGTGGAGCGCCGAAGGCAGGAGCGGGGGACCCAAGGTAGGCGCCGGACCGGGCCGTTGAGACGCGCTGTGCTCTCAGAGGCCGGGACCGGCTTGGGGTGAAGCCGCGCGCTAGGACGCGCGGCCGGGCACTCATCCGGCCCGAACCCGACAGCTCACCTCGCAGGCGTCGGTGAGGAGACACTTCCATGCTGCTTTCCGGCAAGGGCAAGCATCGCCGTCCGTCGAAGGCCACCCGTATCGCCGCACTCGCCGGCGTCACCGGCGCCGCAGTGGCCGCCCCGCTGCTCGGTGCGACCTCCGCCTCCGCCGCGACCGCCGCCGAGTGGGACAGGGTCGCGCAGTGCGAGTCCGGCGGCAACTGGTCCATCAACACCGGCAACGGCTACTACGGCGGTCTGCAGTTCTCCGCCTCCACCTGGGCGGCCTACGGCGGCGCCAAGTACGCCGCGCGCGCCGACCTCGCCACCAAGGCACAGCAGATCGAGATCGCCGAGAAGGTCCTCGCGGGCCAGGGCAAGGGCGCCTGGCCGCACTGCGGCGTCGGCCTGTCCAATGCCGCGTACACCGGTGGCGGCTCTGGCTCGGGTTCCGGCTCTGGTTCCGCGCAGCAGTCCAAGCCCAAGGCGCAGCCGAAGCAGTCGCAGCAGCGCAGCCAGGCTCCGACCACCCGCTCCGAGCGCTCCGCGGCCCCGGCTCCGGCGCAGAAGAAGCCGTCGGCCAAGTCGTCCGCCGAGCCCGCCGCCCCGGCGAAGGGCTTCAAGAAGGGCGACGGCGAGTACGAGGTCAAGCCCGGCGACACGCTGAGCAGGATCGCAGAGGCGAAGGGCGTCAAGGGCGGCTGGCAGAAGCTGTACGACCTCAACGACGACATCATCGAGGACGCGGACATGATCTTCCCGGGCCAGCGGCTCCACCTGAGCTGACCCGCCCGGCTGTGACCGCCCCGGTCCGGAGCGCTTCCCCCGTGCGCACCGGGCCGGGGCTTCCGCATGCCGTGGCCGGCGGTCACCCCCCTGTCACTACTGGTCGGTAGGCGCGTAGCGCTTCGTCCCCAGCCGGTCCACTTCGCACCCTTTTTCGTCCCAGCGGGCGGGCATCGGCAGGCGGCGGCCCCCGGGCCGGTTAGGCTCTTGCCGCAAGGCCGAATCAGACCCTGCACTGCTGGCATCCAGCTCGCATCACAACTTGCGTCACATCCCAGAAGGAGATGCTCGTGCCGTCCATCGACGTCGTCGTAGCCCGGGAAATCCTGGACTCCCGAGGCAACCCCACGGTCGAGGTCGAGGTTGGCCTCGACGACGGCAGCACCGGCCGTGCTGCCGTTCCGTCCGGCGCCTCCACCGGTGCGTTCGAAGCTCTTGAGCTCCGCGACGGTGACCAGAGCCGCTACCAGGGCAAGGGCGTGGAGAAGGCCGTCCTCGCCGTCATCGAGCAGATCGGCCCGGAGCTCGTCGGCTATGACGCCACCGAGCAGCGCCTGATCGACCAGGCGATGTTTGACCTGGACGCCACCCCGGACAAGTCGTCCCTGGGCGCCAACGCCATCCTCGGGGTCTCCCTGGCCGTGGCGCACGCCGCCTCCGAGGCCTCCGACCTGCCGCTCTTCCGCTACCTCGGCGGCCCGAACGCGCACCTGCTGCCCGTTCCGATGATGAACATCCTCA
Organism: Streptomyces sp. MUM 178J; assembly: GCF_022414575.1. Taxonomy (GTDB): domain Bacteria; phylum Actinomycetota; class Actinomycetes; order Streptomycetales; family Streptomycetaceae; genus Streptomyces; species Streptomyces chengmaiensis. The sequence continues at coordinate 34,177 of NZ_JADWYQ010000031.1, forward strand.
ACGGCGGCTCGCACGCCGACTCCAATGTGGACATCCAGGAGTTCATGATCGCTCCGATCGGCGCGGAGTCCTTCTCCGAGGCCCTGCGCTGGGGCACCGAGGTCTACCACACCCTGAAGAAGGTCCTGAAGCAGAAGGGCCTGTCCACCGGCCTCGGCGACGAGGGCGGCTTCGCCCCGAACCTCGACTCCAACCGCGCCGCCCTCGACCTGATCCTCGAGGCGATCAAGGAGGCCGGCTACACCCCCGGCCGCGACATCGCGCTGGCGCTCGACGTCGCCGCCTCCGAGTTCTACAAGGACGGCGCGTACGAGTTCGAGGGCAAGTCCCGCTCGGCCGCCGAGATGACCGAGTACTACGCGGAGCTCGTCGACGCCTACCCGCTCGTCTCCATCGAGGACCCGCTCTTCGAGGACGACTGGGACGGCTGGAAGACCATCACCGAGAAGCTCGGCGCCAAGGTCCAGCTGGTCGGCGACGACCTGTTCGTCACCAACCCCGAGCGGCTCGCCCGCGGCATCGACGAGGCCGCGGCCAACGCCCTGCTTGTGAAGGTCAACCAGATCGGCTCGCTGACCGAGACCCTGGACGCCGTCGAGCTGGCCCAGCGCAACGGCTTCAAGTGCATGATGTCCCACCGCTCCGGCGAGACCGAGGACGTCACCATCGCCGACCTTGCCGTCGCCACCAACTGCGGCCAGATCAAGACCGGCGCCCCGGCCCGCTCCGAGCGCGTCGCCAAGTACAACCAGCTGCTGCGCATCGAGGAGATCCTCGACGACGCGGCGGTCTACGCCGGGCGCAGCGCCTTCCCGCGGTTTCGCTTTGCGGACCACTAAGCACAGCAAGGGCTGACAGCCGTATAGCTTCAAGGGCTGACACCCGTATATACGTACGTCCTCGCACCCGGTCCCGTACCGTGTGCGAGGACGTATGTGCGTGAAGGAGGCGGAGCATGGCCGCGAAGGACCGGGACCGGTTCTCCACCGCGACCCGGATCCGGCTGCTCGGCGAGCAGACGGCCGCCCGCGTCTACCGCTCGCAGAGCCGCCGCCAGGCCCGCCGCTCCCGGCTCACCGGCCGGGCCGCCTTCCTGGCGCTCGTCGTCTGCACGCTGGTGGTGGCCCTTGCCTACCCGATGCGGCAGTACGTCTCGCAGCGCGCCGACATCGCCGAACAGGAGCGGCGCATGGAGGAGGCGCGAGAGCGGGTGGCCGGGCTCCGGGACGAGAAGGCCCGTCTCCAGGACGACCAGTACATCCGGCGGCTGGCCCGTGAGCATCTGCACTATGTGACGCCGGGGGAGACCGCCTACACCATGATCGATCCGGATGCCGAGGAGCGCCGCCGGGACGACGAGGGGGCGGCGGACCGCCCCTGGTACTCCAATGTCTGGGACGGAGTGGACCACGCGGACCGCCCCGCCGGGCAGTAGCCCCCACCGCAACCCACCGCAACCCACCGCACTCACAGCACTCACCGCACTGAGAAGTCACCACCGCACCGAGAACATTCAGGCAGGCATGGAAACCCCTCCTCCCCACACCGAGCCGACCGAGCCGACCGCCGCGGACATCGCCGCCTTCGAGGCGCAGCTCGGCCGCCCGCCGCGCGGGCTGCGGGCGATCGCGCACCGCTGCCCCTGCGGGCAGCCGGACGTCGTCGAGACGGCCCCCCGGCTGCCCGACGGCACCCCCTTCCCGACGCTGTACTACCTGACCTGCCCGCGGGCGGCGTCGGCGATCGGCACGCTGGAGGCGAACGGGGTGATGAAGGAGATGACCGAGCGGCTGGCGGAGGACCCGGAGCTGGCCGCCGCCTACCGCGCCGCGCACGAGGACTACATCGCACGCCGGGACGCCGTCGAGGTTCTGGAGAACTTCCCCAGTGCGGGCGGCATGCCCGACCGGGTGAAGTGCCTGCATGTGCTGGTCGGACACTCGCTGGCGGCGGGGCCCGGGGTGAACCCGCTGGGCGACGAGGCGATCGCGATGCTGCCCGAGTGGTGGGCGAAGGGCCCCTGCGTCACGCCCTGCACGGACGGCTCGGCGCAGGAGGCTCCTCAGTGACCCGCGTGGCGGCCGTCGACTGCGGCACCAACTCCATCCGCCTCCTCGTCGCCGACGTGGACCCCGCGACCGGCCGGCTGGTCGACCTGGACCGCCGGATGACGATCGTCCGCCTCGGCCAGGGTGTGGACCGGACCGGTCGCCTCGCCCCCGAGGCGCTGGAACGCACCTTCGCAGCCTGCCGCGAGTACGCGGCGGCCATCAAGGAGCACGGCGCGGAGAAGGTCCGCTTTGTGGCCACTTCCGCCTCGCGCGACGCCGAGAACCGTGACGCGTTCGTACGCGGTGTGCTCGACATCCTCGGCGTCGAGCCCGAGGTGATCACCGGTGAGCAGGAAGCGGAGTTCTCCTTCACCGGAGCGACCCGCGAGCTGACCGGCCACGAGGAGCGTCTGGTGGTGGACATCGGCGGCGGCTCCACCGAGTTCGTCATCGGCCATGGCCATGTCGAGGCGGCGCGCTCCGTCGACATCGGCTGCGTACGGCTGACCGAACGGCACGCCCCGGACAGCCCTGCGACGCCCGAGCAGATCGCCGCCATCACCGCGGACATCGACGCGGCACTCGACCTTGTCGAGGAGACGGTCCCGATCCGCGAGGCGCGGACCCTCGTCGGCCTCGCCGGCTCGGTCACGACGCTGGCCGGGATCGCGCTCGGCCTGGACTCCTATGTCTCCTCCGCCATCCACCACTCCCGGATCTCCTGTGAGGAGGTCGAGCGGATCACCGGCGAGCTGCTGAACTCCACACACGACGAGCGGGCCGCCATCGGCGTGATACACCCCGGGCGGGTGGATGTGATCGCCGCGGGGGCGCTCGTCCTGCTGCGGATCATAAAGCGGATCGGGGTGCGGGAGGTCGTGGTCAGCGAGCACGACATCCTCGACGGAATCGCGATCAAAACGGCGGAGGACGCCGAGTAGCGTCCAGCGGCATTCCTCGGTCGGCGACGGCGTGGCCGCGTCCTACTACAGGTTGCGGTAGACGTCCCGCCGGTCGCCCACCTTGACGACGAGGATGACGAGTTCACCATCGTTGATCTGGTAGGCGACCCGGTAGCTGCCGACCCGGAGCCGGTAGAGCCCCGACGGGCCGGTGAGTTTCTTGACGTCGGCGTCCTCGCGGTACGGGTCGTCGCCGAGCGCGGTCAGCGCGGTCAGGATGCGCATGGCGTCGGGCCGACTGATGGCATGGAGCTGCCGCTGCGCCGCCTTGGTGAACCGGAAGGCGTACTTCACGCCCCCTCGCCGTCATGCTCGGTGAACAGATCCGCCAGAAGTTCCGCCATCGTCACGGTCTTGCCGCCCTCGGCAAGGACCTCTTCTGCCTCGCGTGCCAACATCAGGTCGGCGGCTTCCTCCAGTGCTTCGAAGTCCGCGATCGGCACTACGGCCGCCACCGGGGCGCCATTGCGTGTGATGACCGTCGGAATGCCTTCCTCGGCCCGGTTGATGTGGTCCGCGAGATGCGCGCGGGCTTCTCGTACTGTCGCGGTGTTCTCGGCCATGAGGCCAGTGTACGCACTTGTGTGTACACGTGCTTCGGTCCGCGAGTGGCGTTCGTGAGCGATCCTCGACGGGATGGCGATCAAGGCGGCAGAGGGCGCCGAGTAGCCGTTCGCGGCCTCCTCTCCCGGGTGCCGCGTAGCCGTTCGGCGGCAGGCTTCGGTGGGCGACGGCGGTGGCGTGGGGTGCTGAAGGGGCAGTCGGCGGCATCGCCTGGCCCCTCACGGAGGAAACTTCGTGAAGTTCTTCACAAGGAAAAGGCCCCTGAGGGGTGGCAGGGAGGGTCCAAGGGCCCGCTCCGCGGGACCGTTGGCCCTTTTCGGCTGTCTGCCGGGGGCCGCCCGGCGCGCAACGACGGTGTGGACCCGTCAGTCGGCCCCCTGGGGGATGTCCCTTAGGGGCCAGCTCACAAGGGGTATCCAACGTTCGCCGATGCGCCGTGGTTCCCCGTCGCCGTCATGAGCTCTGTCACGCGGGCGGCGCAGTGTAGCAGAGCAGGCTCGACTCCTTGTGAAGGGGCTCACGAGCACCCCCGGGGAGGGGGGTGGATACTCGATGGCATGAGCACCACGGAGCGTCCCCGGATCCTCGTAGTAGGCGGTGGGTACGTAGGCCTGTACGCAGCACGACGCATTCTCAAGAAGATGCGGTACGGCGAGGCGACCGTCACGGTCGTCGACCCGCGCTCGTACATGACGTACCAGCCCTTCCTCCCCGAAGCAGCCGCCGGCAGCATCTCGCCGCGGCACGTCGTCGTCCCGCTGCGACGCGTGCTGCCCAAGGCGGAGGTGCTCACCGGCCGGGTCACCACCATCGACCAGGACCGCAAGATCGCCACGATCGCGCCGCTGGTCGGCGAGGCGTACGAGCTGCCGTTTGACTACCTGGTCATCGCGCTGGGCGCGGTCTCGCGCACCTTCCCGATCCCCGGCCTCGCCGAGCAGGGCATCGGCATGAAGGGCATCGAGGAGGCCATCGGCCTGCGCAACCATGTGCTGGAGCAGCTGGACAAGGCCGACTCGACGACCGACGAGGACGTCCGCCGCAAGGCGCTGACCTTCGTCTTCGTCGGCGGCGGCTTCGCCGGCGCGGAGACCATCGGCGAGGTGGAGGACCTGGCGCGGGACGCTGCCAAGTACTACGCCAGCGTCAAGCGCGAGGACATGCGCTTCATCCTCGTCGACGCCGCTGACAAGATCCTGCCCGAGGTGGGCCCCAAGCTCGGCAAGTACGGCAAGGAGCACCTCGAGGGCCGCGGCGTCGAGGTCTACCTCCAGACCTCCATGGACTCGTGCGTGGACGGCCATGTGGTGCTGAAGAACGGCCTGGAGGTCGACTCCAACACCATCGTGTGGACCGCGGGCGTCAAGCCCAACCCGGCGCTCGCCCGCTTCGACCTGCCGCTGGGCCCGCGCGGCCATGTCGACTGCGCGCCGACGCTCCAGGTCCAGGGCACCGACTACATCTGGGCCGCGGGCGACAACGCCCAGGTTCCGGACATGGTCGGCCGCAAGGCGGGCAACGAGAACGCCTGGTGCCCGCCGAACGCCCAGCACGCGCTCCGTCAGGCGAAGGTCCTCGGCGACAACGTGATCTCCGGCATGCGGGGCTTCCCCCAGAAGGAGTACAGCCACTCCAACAAGGGCGCGGTGGCCGGGCTCGGCCTGCACAAGGGCGTCGCGATGATCGTCATGGGCAAGATGAAGATCAAGCTCAAGGGCCGGCTCGCCTGGTACATGCACCGCGGCTACCACGGCATGGCCATGCCGACCTGGAACCGCAAGATCCGCGTCTTCGCGGACTGGACGCTGGCGATGTTCCTCAAGCGCGAGGTCGTCTCGCTCGGCGCGATCGAGTCTCCGCGCGAGGAGTTCTACGAGGCGGCCAAGCCGGCCCCGGCCCCGTCCGCGGCCAAGCCGGAGAAGGCCAAGGCCTCCTGACGCCTCCGCGCTTCACCTGAGCCTGCAGAAGGGCCGCCCGCCATCCGTGGTGCGGGCGGCCCTTCCGCATTGCGCGGCGAGCGGCGGCTCTGGACATCGATCTCAAGGCCCTCGTGCCCTGATGTGCCCGCAGGGCGCGTGCGGGCGCTCCGGATGCGTCATTACGTGGTCGGTACATGTTCTTTGCCATGGCATTGCGCAGCGGCGGGAAGCACGGACAGTGGTCGGATTGTTCCAGTAACGGCACCGCAACCCGTGCCCCGGTGCACGACAGGCGGTGCGGACCGGAACCACCGTCACGGAGGTGTGTGCCATGGCCGACGCCGCGATGCGGCTGACCAGTCTTGCCGAGGAACTGCTGGGGGGCCCGCTCCCGGTGCGGGTGAGGGCCTGGGACGGGAGCGAGTCCGGGCCTGAGGGAGCGCCCGTTCTCGTCGTACGCCACCGGAGGGCCCTGCGCCGGTTCCTCTGGCGGCCCGGAGAGCTGGGGCTCGCCCGTGCCTGGGTCGCCGGGGACATCGACATCGAGGGGGATCTGTACCAGGCCCTCGACCTGTTGTCGGGCGTCGTCTGGGAGCGGGGCGACGCGCCCCGCGGAGGGCTCCTGCGCGCCGCCCGCGACCCCCGCCTCCGCTCCGCGGCCGCCGCGCTGCTGAAGGCGGGCGGCACACTGCCGCCCCCGCCCCCGCCGCCCGAAGAGGTCCGCCGCCGTTCCGGGCCGCTGCACACCAAGACCCGCGACCGGCAGGCGATCAGTCACCACTACGACGTCGGCAACGACTTCTACGAGCTGGTCCTCGGGCCCTCGATGGTCTACTCGTGCGCCTACTGGGGCGAGGAGGGGGCCGCCGGACTCGCGGACGCCCAGCGCGCCAAGCTGGACCTCGTCTGCCGCAAGCTCGGCCTCCGCGAGGGCGATCGGCTGCTCGACGTCGGCTGCGGCTGGGGCTCCATGGCCCTGCACGCCGCACGCGAGTACGGCGCCCGGGTCGTCGGCGTCACCCTCAGCACCGAGCAGGCCGCCTACGCCCGCAAGCGCATCGCGGAGGAGGGTCTGACCGACCGGATCGAGATCCGGGTCCAGGACTACCGGGACGTCCGCGACGGCCCGTACGACGCGATCTCCTCCATCGGCATGGCCGAGCACGTCGGCCAGGTCCGCTACCGCGAGTACGCCGACCGGCTGTTCACCCTGCTCAGGACGGGCGGCCGGCTGCTCAACCACCAGATCGCCCGCCGTCCGGAGAAGGACGAAGCCGCCTATCACGTGGACGAGTTCATCGACCGCTATGTCTTCCCGGACGGGGAGCTCTCGCCCCTCGGCCGCACCGTCGGCGCGCTTGAGGACGCCGGCTTCGAGGTCCGCGACGTCGAGGCGATCCGCGAGCACTACGCCCGCACCCTGCGCGCCTGGGTCGCCAACCTGGAGGCCGACTGGGACCGGGCCGTAGGCCTCACCTCACCCGGCCGCGCCCGCGTCTGGCGGCTCTATATGGCCGCCTCCGCGCTCTCCTTCGAACGCAACCGGATCGGCGTCAACCAGGTCCTCGCCGTGAGGCCCCGGGACACCGGCGACTCCGGCATGCCGCTGCGCTCCCGCGCCTGGGCCGGATGACACCGCGTTTGACGACACGGCGTTTAGCGACATGGCATTTAGCGACACGGCGTTCAGCGACACGCCGGAGGACCGGCCTCCCTTCCGGGGAGCCCGGCCCTCCGGCGCCAAGACGTACGGTCACTCCGCCTTGATGGCCGACAGCATGTTCAGCCTCGCCGCGCTGCGGGCCGGCCACATCGCGGCCAGCATGCCCACCAGCGCCGCCAGCACCAGGAACAGGCCCACCCGGTCCCACGGGATCACCAGGGCGTAGTTCGGGACCGAGTCCTTGATGGTCTGGCCGATGGCCCAGCCCAGGAACGCGCCCAGGCCGATGCCGATCACCGCGCCGAATACCGAGATCACCACGGCCTCCAGCCGGACCATCCGCTTCACGCGCCCGCGGTCCAGGCCGATCGCCCGTAGCATGCCGATCTCCTGCTGCCGCTCGAACACGGACATCGCCAGGGTGTTGACCACACCGAGCACCGCGATCAGCAGGGCCATCGCCAGCAGTCCGTACATGATGTTCAGCATCATGTTGATCATGCCGCCCTGCTCGTCGCGGACGTCCTGCTGGTCCATCACCCGGATGGCCGGGTTGTCGCCGAGGGCGTCGACCAGCGCCCGCTCGTTGGCCTTGGTCGGGCCGCCGTCCATCTTGACGTACACCTGCGGGATGTACGGGGACATGGTCTCGTGCGGCTTCACCACCGCGGTGGAGAGCATCAGGCCGGGCAGGAAGTCGTTGTCCGCGTAGACCGCGCCGACGGTCAGCGTGCCCTTCTCGTCGTCGTTGAACTGGACGTCGATCGTCTGGCCGGGCTTCCAGCCGTTCTGCTCCGCGGTCTTCTGCTCGACGGCGAGCTTGCCGTCCGCGAGCGAGCCGAGGGAGCCGGAGACGGCCCTGACGTTCAGCAACTGCTCGATGTCGCCGGGGGTGACGCCCGCGACCGACTGCCAGTCGTCCCCTCCGGCCTTCAGGTTGGTGCTCTGGTCCGCGGAGACCGCCTGGACGCCGGACGCCTTCTGAAGGGCCGGGACCACGGACTCGTCGAGCGCCATGCCCTGCGCGGCCATCATGACCACATAGTCGGCCTTGAGGTTGTCCGTGGTCGACTTGTCGATGGCCTGCCCGACGGTCGCGCCCAGTACGGACAGCCCGGTCACCAGGGTCAGGCCGATCGCCAGGGCCGAGGCGGTCGCCCCCGTGCGGCGCGGGTTGCGGACCGCGTTCTGCCCGGCGAGCTTGCCGGAGACGCCGAACAGCCCGGCCATGGGGGCGCGCAGCACGGCGATCAACGGCCGCGACAGCAGCGGGATCAGCACGATGACGCCGATCAGAGCGAGGAAGGCGCCGCCGCCGATGACCATCCGGCCGTCGGAGCCCTGGCTCGCGCCGAGCAGGATGAGCACTGCGCCCAGGGCGGTGACGGCCGCGCCGACAGAGTTCCGCACGACGAGCGACTTCACGGTGGGGACGGCGTGCATGCTGCCCATCGCGGCCACCGGCGGGATCTTCGCGGCGCGTCGGCCGGGCAGCCAGGCGGCGAGCATAGTGATCAGCACGCCCACGGCGAGGGAGGAGACGACCGGGGTAGCCGTGATAACCAGCGGGCCGCCCGGCACCTTCAGCCCGAAGGCGGACATCCCGGAGCGCAGCGCCACGGCCAGCCCCACGCCGAGGGCGAAGCCGACCGTCGCGGCGACGAGCCCGACGAGTGCGGCCTCGGCCAGCACCGAGCGGGTGATCTGCCTGCGGGACGCGCCGACCGCGCGCATCAGCGCGACTTCCTTGGTGCGCTGGGCGACCAACATGGTGAAGGTGTTGGCGATCAGGAAGACGCCGACGAAGAGGGCGATGGCCGCGAAGGCCAGCAGCATGCTGTTGAAGTTGCTCATGCCCTGCTCGATCTCCCGGGCCTGCTCGTCGGCGACGGCCTGGCCGGTCCTGGCGTCGGCGCCCTCGGGCAGCAGCGGCTTGATCGCGGCGAGCAGCTTCTCGTCGGACGCGCCGTCCTCCGCGACGACGTTGACGTCCTTGAAGTGGCCGGGCGACAGGTAGAGCTTCTGGGCGACCGGGGTGTTGAAGAGCACCAGGCTGCCGCCGGCGCTGACCGCGCCGTCGTCGGTGGTGAAGACGCCAGAAAGGGTGTACTCCTTCACCGGTCCGTTGGTCGCCACCCGCACCCGGTCGCCGACCTTGTACTTCCCGGTGTCGGCGGAGTCCTTGTCGAGGGCGATCTGGCCGTCCTCGACCGGCCCCGAGCCGTCGGTGAAGCGGTACTGGGAGTCCTTGCCGTCCTTGCCGGGGGCGAAGTTGGCGCCGGTGTTGGTCCAGCCGTTGCCGATCAGTTTCCCGTCCTGGTCGGCGACGCCGGCGAAGCCGGAGACCCGGCCGACGGCCGATGCCACGCCGTCGACGGCGCGGATCTTGTCCAGGGTGGGCCGGTCGACGCCGGTGTCATCGCCGCCGTCGTCGCTCTGGACGGCGTATGTCGTGATGGCGACGGCGACGTCGTCGTAGTTCTTGGCCGACTGCTTGCGGAAGGCCTGGCCGAGGGTGTCGGTGAAGACGAAGGTGCCGGAGACGAAGGCGACGCCGAGCATGACCGCGAGCACGGTCATCAGCAGCCTCGCCTTGTGCGCGAGCACATTGCGCAGGGCGGTACGGAGCATGTCTGTGTCAGTCCTGTGGGATGGGTGAAGGCAGGGGGCCGGGACCCCGGGGCTCAGGGAGCATCGGCCGCCACGGCGGAGAGCCGGGGGTCCGGGGGAGCCGGGGCGTGCGCCGGAGCGCGCGGGTGTCAGCTGGTCCGGCCCTTGGCGTCGAACGCCTTCATCCGGTCGAGGACGTCGTCGGCGGTGGGGCTGTGCATCTCGTCCACGATGCGGCCGTCGGCGAGGAAGACGACGCGGTCGGCGTAGGAGGCGGCTACCGGGTCGTGGGTGACCATGACGACGGTCTGGCCGAGCTCGCGCACCGAGTTGCGCAGAAAGCCCAGCACTTCGGCGCCGGAGCGGGAGTCCAGGTTTCCGGTGGGCTCGTCCCCGAAGATGATCTCGGGGAGGGAGGCCAGGGCGCGGGCGACCGCGACACGCTGCTGCTGTCCGCCGGAGAGCTGGGCAGGACGGTGGCTGAGCCGTCCCCGGAGCCCCAGCATGTCGATGACCTGGTCGAGCCACTGCTTGTCGGCCTTGCGGCCGGCGATGTCCATGGGGAGCGTGATGTTCTCCAGGGCGGTCAGCGTGGGCAGCAGGTTGAAGGCCTGGAAGATGAAGCCGATCTTGTCTCGGCGCAGCTGGGTCAGCTGCTTGTCCTTCAGGCTGCCCAACTCGGTCTCGCCGAGCCGCACGGAGCCGGAGCTGAAGGAGTCGAGCCCGGCGACGCAGTGCATCAGCGTGGACTTGCCGGAGCCCGAGGGTCCCATGATCGCGGTGAACTCCGCCTGGCGGAACTCGACGGTGACCCGGTCGAGGGCGACCACCTGGGTCTCGCCCTGTCCGTACACCTTGGACAGTTCCGTGGCGCGGGCGGCCACGGCGGTGGCGCGGTGAGCGGTGGGCGTGGTGGTCACGAGAGGGGGCTCCTGTCACGGGGGAGTGGTCTGTGGGACCTCACCATCGTGTCGGCCGCCGAACCGCGGATCGTCACTCCCCGAGCCCGTTCCCGGGGCCCTCTCGAGTCTGACGGAACGCTCTGCTCCTCCTCCTTTGGGATGACGTTGTCCCTGGGGGCCGCCAACCGCCCTCTGGCGGCGACTTTCCGCCAACCACATATGCACCTGGTCATGGCCGATGGCGTGTTGCCTTCCGTGGCCGACGCCTCTGAGCTGGTCTGACGCCCCCTCAAACGTCAATAAAATAAGACAACATCGGGCCACTGTTCCGCCGTTCAAGCGATCTCTGCGGATAGGCTCGTAAGCCAACGCGGAGCCGCGCGCACCACGCCCGGATGGTGGAACGCAGACACGGCGAGCTTAAACCTCGCTGGCCTTCAGGCCGTGCCGGTTCGAGTCCGGCTCCGGGCACCATCCCCGCTACGCGTACATCCAGGACTTGATGAACAAGCACGGTGAGGTCACAAGCCACCATGTGGAACGGCGTCTCGGCGGGGCCGGAGACAGCTGGGAGCGCGGATCACCCAGCTCACGCGCGAGGGCCTGCTTGAAGTCGAGACGGCAGCGCCCCACCTCGGCAGCTTGCCGGCCACGGACCCGCATGGCGGTGGTCCCGCCGGGGTTCTCGCCCGCGTGACCTCTGCGCGGTCAGGGACGGCATCTGCTCACCAGAGCGGGGTGCAGGACACGGAACACCTCAGAAACCACGGACGGCCTCCACTTCCGAACCGGGCATGCCTGTCGGCCACACTGATCCACCCGAGGATCCCAGGATCCCCGACGGAGTCACTCGGTGGCGTGGAGGTGCAGGTCCTGGCACACCCGAGTCACTTTGCCGCGGTCAGGTCCCCGTAGAGGTGTTCCCAGGATTTGGTGACGGCGTCGGGGCCGTATTCAGCGGCCTTCTGCAGGGCGGCCCGGGAGAGGCTGCGGCGCAGCTCCTCGTCCTCGATGAGGCGGATGATGCCCGACGCCAAGGCTTCCACGTCCTGTTCGGCGACGAGTAGGCCGTCCACGCCATCGGAGACGAGTTCTCGTGGGCCGACCGGGCAGTTGAAACTGACCACGGGGAGGCCGCAGTTCATAGCCTCCAGCAGCACCATGCCGAAGCCCTCGGACTTGGAGCTCATCGCGAAGATGGAGCCCTTCGCGAGTTCCTCATCGAGCTTGCGTGTCGGGCCCATGAGGAAGACGTGGTTGTACAGGTGCTTGGCGCGGATGGCTTTGCGAAGTGCTTCCAGCTCCGGGCCGTCCCCGTGGAAGCGCAGTGTCCAATCCGGGTGGGCTTCCACGACTTGGCCGAACGCCTCGATCAGCTTGTCGATGCCCTTGTTGCCATCGAGCCGTCCGGCGCTGACGACCTGGGGCCGTGAGAGGTCGGTACGTGGGACGTCCAGGGAGTGCAGCGCGTTCGGGATGCGCTCGACGCGTACATGGGGGAACGACTGGGCGTAGGCAGCACGGTCCGCTTCGGTGAGGCAGACGATTGCATCCATCTTCACATAGGCGGCGTCGATGGCCTTGCGCCACTCGCCCTTATGCGTGGACAGACCCGCGTGCTCCTGGACGATCCGGACCAGCGACGGGTCCGTGAACTCGGCGATGACCAGGTTGATCGTGGGTCGGGTGCCGACCACGATCCGGTGCTCCAGACCGCGAAGGAAGCGGATCATCGCGCTGATGCGGCGACGACTGTCCGCGTTCTTGGAGACGCCTGCCGGGAATCGATCATGCCAGGAGGTGTCCTCCGGGCCCTCGTATCGGTCCCAGTCCACGTATGAGCCGGATCGATTGTCCACGAGCGCGGTCACCTTCACCCGCGGGTCCAGCGGGAAGGGTGGCTCCTCGTGGTAGCGCAGCATGGTCGCGATCTCGACGTCGTGGCCGCGCTCGACCATGGCGTTGGCCTGGTTGAATACGGTACGGACAGTACCGCCGACGCCGAACGCGTTGTAGATCAGGTAGGTCAGCTTCATGCGGCGCTCCGGTTGGCGTCGTCGCGTCGGGCGCAGCGTATGGAAAGGTCGTCGCCATCGGTGTAGTACGGCAGCACGGCGACCCCTGCCTTGTACTGCTCGGGAAACTTCACGATCTGCTTCTTACCCGGCATGTCGTCGTGGTGGCGGCCTACACGAAGTGTCAGCTTCTTACCACCTCGCGCCGCGACCAAATGCAGGTCCCAGAGCTCGCGGGGCAGCGCGTCCCAGACAGCCAGGTCGCGGACGGCCACGACTGTCTCGAAGTGCGCCCCGTCGCTGACGACGGGGAAGTACAGCCGACGCGGGGTGGGGCGCGAAGTGCGGGTCACACTGTGAATGAGGCGGTTTGTGAGCCGTTTGACGCCGGACTGGGCGGGGACCTCAGGCCGTTCGCGGGAGGTGAGACGCAACGTCCAGGACTTGTCCACGGGGGCGTCGTCCGGCATCCCGCCGGTGAAAACCGTCCCGAGGATACGGATGTGACCGTCGCGCGGCCAGACCCGTCTGATTTCAGCGTGGGGCCGTTCCCCGGCACTGGCTTGCATGGCCACCTTCTCTTCTGTTCCTGTCATTGGCTTACCCCCCGGAGGGGGAGACGAGAGGCCAGGCAAGGCAGCGGCACCAGTCCGCTTCATTCCGCCAGGCTCACCGAGGGGGCAGGACGGGAGTTTGTGCACGCACATGCCAAGGCTGTCAACTTCTCGGTACCGAGCGTCGGCGCGCTCAATAGTTGCGCGCCGACGCTCCGACCGGGATCTACGCGGCCCTGGACTGCCCGACCGCAGGCTCCTTCATGCTTTCCGCCTGGGCGGCCGTTGGCGACGGGGCCGGCGTCCGCTCGTCCAACGGCACGACCGGCAGCTTCTCTGCCGGCTCACCCAGCAGGATCTGTCGTATGACGCGCTCGGACGCCCGGCCGTCGTCGTACTCGCAGAACTTACGGCGGAAGGAGCCTCGTAGGGCATCGGACCGCTCATCCTTCCAGGCGCCGCTGACGAATATGTCGTGCAGTTCGTCCTGAGTGCGCGCGACGTGGCCGGGCGGCTCCTCCAGGAGGTCGAAGTACACACCGCGGGAGACCGTGTACGCGTCCCAGTCGTTGGCATAGATCACGATCGGCCGGTCGAGGTTGGCGTAATCGAACATCATGGACGAGTAGTCCGCCAGCAGCACGTCCGCGGCGAGCTGCAGCTCCTCCGAGGACGTATGGGAGGTGACGTCGATGACACGGGCCGAGGCCTGCAATGCCTGCAGCTCCGGCGTCTGTTCGTAGAAGTGATGGCCTCGCATGAGCACCACGAACCCATCACCAAGGGTGTCGGTGAGGCGGGCGAGGTCGAGCTGGGGGACGAAGCCTGTGGTGTAGTCCCGGTGAGTCGGCGCGTAGAGAACGGCGATTTTTCCCTGAGGAATGCCGAGCTCATCCCGAAGGCGACGGACGTCGTCGGCAGTCGAGTTGTAGAAGACATCGTTGCGGGGGTAACCGCTCTCCAACGGTGCGAAGGAGCACGGAAAGGCCTGCTCCCAGATTTCTGAGGAGAACCGGTTGGAGGAGATGCAGAAATCCCAACGGTCCGATCGCTGCAGGAGCTTCCTGAAGTTCGTGCCCTTGGCTGCGACCGGGTAGGGCAGCATGTGGATGCCCATGCGCTTGAGCGGCGTACCGTGCTGCGTCTGCACGTGGACGGTGCCGGGCCGCTTGACGAAGCGGTCCTCGAAGTTGACGTTGTTGAAGAAGTACTTGGCGCGCGCCATGACCTCCCAGTACCTCGCGGTCCCCGGGATCACGAAATCGGTGCCCGGTGGGAGCTTCTTCACCTCGTCCTGCTTGGCGACCACCACACCCTTGATGTGGGGAGCTATCTCCTTGGCCTTGGCATGCAACGCAGCGGGGTTGCACACGTAACCCCGGCCCCAGTAGGCCGAGTAGACGGCCAGATTCTCGTCGATGGGCTGCTTGAGCGCAGCTTCGTAATGGCGATCCAGGCGCTTGCCGGCAACCTTCTTCCGGCTGGCGCGGACAGTCTTGCGGACCTTGCGTCGACCTTGGTTGGCCACCTTCAAAGTCTGGTAGACCGGGTAGGCGCCGCGCGCGATCAGCGCGTGCCGGAGGCCGGTATGTCCGTCGGGTCGCACATAGTCCGCCGGCAGATAGCGTCGATAGTGACGATGTGCCAGAGCGAAGAACTCGGACCGCAGTTCGTTGGGCACTCGGTTGCTCTTCGCCAAGATGGCGATGAAGTGGTCGATCATCTTGGTGAAGAGTCGAGCCCGCCACTCCGCGAGAGACGGGTCGCTGTCCATGAACGTGAAGACCCGCTCGTACTGGTCGAAGATGTCGAAGTGCTTGCGACTGACAGTGCGAAGAATGTTGCCCTGGCGACGCTGGCGGTAGTGGACGACAACGTGGTCCAGGGCGGCGATCCGGTCGGCCGACATCAGGACTGGGAAGGTCCAGGGAGTGTCTTCGTAGTACCCCGGCGGGAATTGGAAGCCGCGCTGCTCAACGAAGTCGCGCCGGTAGACCTTGTTCCATACCACCATGAGCAGGTTGAGGAACTCCGGCCGCTGCTTTGCTGTGAAGACCTCCGGTCCCTCCATCTGAAAGACTGAGGCCAGGCTGTTGCGGGTCGCCGCGCCCCACCAGAATGTGCGCGCGTAGTCGAAGATCAGAACGTCCGGGTCGGAGGTCTGCGCCAGTCGGTCCGCTATGAGCTGCAGCGAGCCAGGTGTGAGCGTGTCGTCGCTGTCGAGGAAGAACAGGTAGTCGCCGCGCGCGATCTCCATCCCCGCGTTCCGCGCCCGACCCAGGCCCACATTCTCGGGCAGGTGCAGTGCCCGGACCCTCTCGTCGGCCTCGGCGTATTCGTCCACGATCTCTCCGCAGCGATCAGGCGAGCGGTCGTTGACGGCGATTACCTCGATGTCACGGAAGGACTGCTCAAGGATGGAATCGAGGCACTCCCGCAAGAAGGACTGCACTTGGTAAATCGGCACAATCACGCTGATACGCGGCTTCGACACGCCCTGCTCTTCCAATCCTTTGACCGCACTGGTTCGCTGTCCGAGGCCGGGTCCGGTCCGGGTCCGGGGCCTGAGTTTTCCGTCATCCGAAGGCCTGAAGGGGCAGGCGCGTGGTTGACAGATGAGGTAGGATACACTGACCAACAGCTCGTATGTCAGGCGCAGAATCTGACGCCTCGTCTCACAGGTCCGGCGGACCTGTGACGTGAATCATGACTTCGGAGCTGGCGGTGATGGTCTCGTAGTCGGGGACGAGACGGCGGTGCACCCTTTCAGATCGTGAAACCCCGAGGTCGCAGGCTTCTGTAATCGATCCGGTGAGAATGGCGCGGTTCTGGCCAGCGGTCTTCTCGGCGGCAGCGGTTCCCTGGATGGCCGCGGGTGTCTTGGGAGAAGTCTCACGCTCTGGGGGCGATCCCATCGTCGCGCAGGCTGAGTGACGACTGTCCCGTAACTCCTGGCCGTGTTGCGCGCGTCCACCATCGTCGACCAGGACGGCCGGGCGGTCCTGAGCTTCGGGCGCAAGGGCGCGGGGAACGGCCACCGCTCTCGCTCTGGCCGCCTGGTGCGACCTCCTTCTCCTTGCCGGTGACCGCGTGTTCGTCCGGCCCGACGGTGACAGCGGGGTCGACTCGCTGCCGTGGCCACAGACGTCAACGGCCCACGGTCAAGGCGGACCAGCCTCCCTGGCGAGGAGTTGCTCGGGTCCGGTTCTATCAGCCAGGTCACAGCATCGCGGCAGGTCATGAGAGGCGGCGGATCAGATTCGAACCCGACTTCGGGCACTCGCCCTGTCCGAATTAGTCCGATATAGGCAATTCGTTCGTGTGTGCGGAGTATGTCCGGCTCTACTCCGCCTGGCAGATCGTGATGTGACTGTTCGCATGTTTGCGCGGATACGCGCGTGCATCCGCCCGGTGGATCGGGCAGAGTTCCTACGCGAGCAGGAGGGTGGGACTTTTGCCTACCCATTACTCTTGGCGTAAGGCCGCGCAGGGTGGCCATGGAGGAGTGAGATGAGGAGCAGCAACCCGGTCTTCTCGCGACGGGGGTTCAGCCGGGACAACGGCTACGCGGGCTTCAACACGGCGCAGCAGGCCGGGCCGGCCAATCCCTACGCGCAGGGCGGCGGCGCCAACCCGTACGCGGCCGACGCGACCAACCCGTACGCCGCCAACCCCTACGCGCCGCAGGGCGGCGTCCAGGGCGCCCCGCCGATGGCGCCGCCGCAGACGGACCGCATGACGATGGACGACGTCGTCATGCGTACGGGCATGACGCTCGGCACCGTCATCGTCGGCGCCGTCCTCGGCTGGATCTACCTGACCGACGAGCGCTTCGGCCTGGCCATCGGCGCCATGCTCATCGCGATGGTGCTCGGCCTGGTCCAGTCGTTCAAGCGCAGGCCCTCGCCGCCGCTGATCCTGGCGTACGCGGCCTTCGAGGGTCTTTTCCTGGGCGCGATCAGCAACTTCGTGGACCGGTTCGTCGCCCCGGGCGCGGCCATGCAGGCCGTGCTGGGCACGATGGCCGTCTTCGTGACCATGCTGGTGCTGTACAAGACCCGGATCGTCCGGGTCACCCAGCGGTTCGTCCGCTATCTGATGATCGCCACGATGGGCTTCCTGCTGCTCACCGCCGTGAACCTGCTGTTCATGGTGTTCGGCGGCGGTGACGGCCTGGGCTTCCGCAGCGGCGGCCTCGGCATCCTGTTCGGCGTCGTCGGTGTGCTGCTGGGCGCGTTCTTCCTGGCGCTGGACTTCAAGCAGGTCGAGGACGGCGTGGCGTACGGCGCTCCGCGCGAGGAGTCGTGGCTGGCGGCGTTCGGCCTCACCATGACCCTGGTGTGGATCTACCTGGAGATGCTGCGGCTGATCGCGATTCTGCAGGGCGACGACTGACGGCGGACGTCTCACACCTGATGCCCGGGGCTCCGGGCGCCAGGCATCGGAAGGGCCCGCGGGGGCGATCCCCGCGGGCCCTTCCCGTTTGCTTCCTTCTCGCTGGAGGGGGCTTGCTGTGAGGGTTTCCGTTGCTAGAGGAGCTTGCGCGCGGCGCGCCTCAGGTCGTACTCGTGGATGATCGCTTTGGCGTGGCCGTAGGCGAGGTTGTGCTCGCTCCGCAGCCAGCTCACCTTCTCCTCGAACCGGAAGAGGGACGGGCCTTCGTCGACGGTGCGGAGCCAGTCGGAGATCTCACGACCGGTGCATTGGGGGATGCGTGCGAGCAAATTGCGATGGGTCTCTTCGGAGAAGACTTGGGACATCGGCGCCTCCGGACGCTCTGCGCATTGGTCCTTCACGCCACCGTGCCTGAGGGTTCGCATATTGGCAACAGTCTGGTGCGGGCGCATAGGGTCACGGTGTGCTGGATGTGACTGAGCTGGAGCAGGCCGTGGATCACCTCGCGGAGCGCCTCCGGGCCGCGCCGCAGAGCCGTCTGCAGCGCGGAGCGGCCGCGGAGGGCCTGGCACTGGCCAGGGACTTGTCGGTGCGCGCACAGCGTCTGGAGGCCCCGGACAGCGAGCCTCGGGTCATGCCGGACGCGGGGGTGTTCGCAGTCGCGGACCAGCTGACGGTGGCGGGCCGGGATTTGGCCGAAGCGCTGCGGGGCGCGGGTGCCGGGGGCGTGCTTGCAGAGGCGGTGGCGCGGGTGCGGGAGGCGGCGGCGAGGGCGGGGCTGTAGTTCAGCCCCTCCGGCGATTGACGAGCACATCAGGCCTCGCGGGCCTTTGAGGCGCGGAGCCCCCGGGTCACAGGGAGGCGATCACGCGGTCCGCCAGGATGTACACGCTGTCGTCGCCGCACGCGAACGTCAGCGCGTACGCGCCGGAGACGCCCGAGCCTCCGAGCAGGACCGGTGCGTCACCGTCCCGCAGCGCGTCGGCGAGCCGCTCGGCGGTCTCCCGGTGGCCGGGGGTCATGCACAGCGTCGTGCCGTCGGCGAAGACGTAGACATCGAGGGTGCCGAGCGGGCCGGGCCGCACGTCCGCCAGCTCGGCGCGGGTCTCGGCCAGCTCCTCCAGTCGCGCCACCGTGCGCTCGTGGTCGGTGACCACCGGAGTCTGGACCGGTACGAAGTCGGGGTGCGACGGGTGGCGGCGGCGTGCGGCCGCCAGCTCGGGGGAGTCCTCGGCGAACTCCGTCACCTCGGGCTGGTCCTCGATCGCCTCGGCGGGGTCAAAGCTCACGGCGTCAAAATCCACGGCCTCAAGACCCGCGAAGTCCGCCTGACGCGGCACATAGAACGGCGGGAGCTCCTCACCGGGGCCGGACACCCCGCCGAGCAGGGAAGGCGCGTCCGCCGCGTCCCGGGCCTCCTGCGCCGCCCAGAAGGCGCGCGCCTCGGCCAGCTCGCGTTCGCGCTCCTCGGCCAGCGCCTCGGCGACGGCGGCCCGTATCTCTGCCGCGGGCTCGGCGGGCTCGGCGCTGCGGACGGTCTGTCTGGGCACGACGGCGGCGGCCGAGGCGGCGGAGTCCTGCCCCTCGGCGGCGCCCGCCGCCCGGGTCTCGGCCAGCTCCGTGCGCAGAGCGGCGACCTGGGTGCGCAGCCCGTGTGCGGCGTGCAGGGCGGCGGCGCCCACGGCCGTGGCAGCGGCCGTGGTGAGCAGCAGGGCAAGGGACATGGCGCTCACGGACGTACTCCCGGTTTCGATCGATCCCCCGACTTCCTACATCAGCTTGTCGTGGGACTATGCCAGCTGTCAGTGCATTACGTCACGAACCGGACAGGCTATGCGCCTCGCCCGTTCCCCCGGTAACACGCTGACCTGGGAAAACGATGCTCCCCCAGGACCTAGGTCACATCCTGGGGGAGATTCAGTCACGAGCCGACATCCGACGGGCGGGAAGCCGGCCCGGCAGCCGGGGCCGCAGGTCAGCTCAGCCGCTCCAGGACCATCGCCATGCCCTGGCCGCCGCCGACGCACATGGTCTCCAGGCCGAACTGCTTGTCGTGGAACTGGAGGCTGTTGATCAGCGTGGCCGAGATACGCGCGCCGGTCATGCCGTACGGGTGGCCGACCGCGATCGCGCCGCCGTTGACGTTCACCTGGTCCAGGTCGAAGCCCAGGTCGCGGTAGGAGGGGATCACCTGTGCCGCGAACGCCTCGTTGATCTCCACGAGGTCGATGTCGCCGGCCGTCAGCCCGGCGCGGGCCAGCGCCTGCCGGGACGCCTCGACGGGCCCGTACCCCATGATCTCGGGGGACAGCGCGGAGACACCGGTGGAGACGATCCGGGCGAGCGGGGTCAGTCCCAGTTCACGGGCCTTGACGTCGCTCATGATGACGAGCGCGGCCGCGCCGTCGTTCAGGGGGCAGCAGTTGCCGGGGGTGATCCGGCCGTCGGGCCGGAAGGAGGGCTTGAGGGCGGCCACGCCCTCCGCGGTGACGCCGGGGCGGGGGCCGTCGTCCTTGCTGACGACCGTGCCGTCCGGGGTCGTCACGGGCGTGATCTCACGCTCCCAGAAGCCGTTCTTGATGGCCTCCTCGGCGAGGTTCTGCGACCGTACGCCGAACTCGTCCATCTCCTGGCGGGTGATGCCCTTGAGTCGGGCGAGGTTCTCGGCGGTCTGACCCATCGCGATGTACGCGTCCGGGATCAGGCCGTCCTCGCGGGGGTCGTGCCACTCGTCCGAGCCGTTCTCGGCGCGCTCCGCGCTGCGGGCCTCGGCCTCGGCGAAGAGCGGGTTGTGGGTGTCGGGCATCCCGTCGGAGGAGCCCTTGGTGAAGCGGGAGACCGTCTCGACGCCCGCGGAGATGAAGACGTCGCCCTCGCCCGCCTTGATGGCGTGCATCGCCATCCGGGAGGTCTGCAGCGAGGAGGAGCAGTAGCGGGTGACGGTGCAGCCGGGGAGGTGGTCCATTCCCATCTGCACGGCGACGATCCGGCCGAGGTTGTGGCCCTGCTCGCCGCCGGGGAGGCCGCAGCCGAGCATCAGGTCGTCGATGTCCTTGACGTCCAGCTCGGGGATCTTGTCGAGTGCGGCCCGGATGATGGTCGCGGTCAGGTCGTCCGGGCGCATCTCCTTCAGCGAGCCCTTGAAGGCGCGCCCGATGGGGGAGCGGGCTGCAGAGACGATCACGGCTTCGGGCATCACGGCTCCAGGAGGAAGGGTGCGTGCAGGACTGTCTGGGAAGTTACCCGCACGTATCGCGGCGGTCACCGGGGTTCCGGTGTGATGCGGACCTCAATTCTAAGCGCACGCTTAACTGTGCTTTTGTGGCTCGGTTCGCCTCCGGGGTGCTTGCGCGTGTGTCGACGGTCGATCGTGCTCGCTTGCTCGTTCCTCGCAAGCTCCGCGCGTTCTTCCTTTCGACACCCGCGCACCCCTTCGGCTCACTCGCCCGTCAGGTGCGGCGGGCCTCCTCCGCGGGCTCGCCCGGCGTCTGCGCGGAGGCTTCCGGCGTCCCCTCGGCTTCCGGCGTCCCCTCGGACTCCGGAGTGCCCTCGGACTCCGGCGACGGCGGAGGGAGCCTGCGCCGGCGGCGGTGCTTGAGCAGCGCCCAGGGGGCCCGTGCGGCCGTGACCTCCGTACCGGCCTCCGACGCGGCCTCGGCCGCCGCCCGGGCCACCGGAAGCATGTCCTCGTCCCGCTCCGGCTCCAGCCGGTCCGCCTCCGGCCACAGGCCGAGCACCGCGCACAGCGTGGGCAGCACCGCCATCGCCGCCGTCGCATAGCCCTCCGCCGACGGATGGTAGTTGTCCACCCCGAACATCTCGCGCGGGTTCGCCGCGAACTCGGGCCCCAGCAGATCGCCCAGTGAGACCGTACGCCCGCCCTGCTCCACCACCCCGATCGTCTGCGCCGCCGCCAGCTGCCGGCTCGCCCGCCGGGCCAGCCAGCGCAGCGGCTGGTAGACCGGCTCGATCGTGCCCAGATCCGGGCAGGTGCCCACCACTGCCTCCGCGCCGGCGGTGCGCAGCCGGCGCACCGCCTCGGAGAGACAGCGCACCGACTGAGTGGCCGGCATCCGGTGGGTGACGTCATTCGCCCCGATCATGATCACGCAGACGTCGGGGAGTCGCGCCTCGTCCGCGAGCAACTGCGTCACCTGGCGCTCCAGGTCGTCGGACTGGGCTCCGGCCAGCGCCACATTGCGAAGCGCCACCGGGCGCTCCGCCACCGCGGCGAGGCCCGAGGCGAGCAGCGCCCCCGGAGTCTGGCCCGCGCGCCGCACGCCCTGCCCAGCGGCCGTCGAGTCGCCGAGCACCGCCAGCCGCAGCGGCTCCGAGCTGCCGAACGCCAGACCGTACAGCCCGTCGCCGCGCGGCGGCAGCGGGGCCGCGCCACCGCCCACCGAACGTTTCGCCAGCTGGACCTCGGCCAGCAGGACGCCCATCGCGGCCGCTCCGATCAGGCCGATTCCGCCTCCGCCATAAGCCGCGCCCGCCGCGATGCGCCGTGCCACCCTCGCCCTCGACACCGTCCCAGCCACCTCCTCGCGTACATGAGCTAACTGCCCCGAAGCAACCGTCGCCCAATCACGCGCTGCTCCACATACGCTGGCCGTACCAACACGGAGACCCCGGAGAACACTGTGCGCATCCACAACTCGATGATCAGTCTTGTCGGCGACACCCCGCTGGTGAAACTGAACAGCGTCACCCAAGGCATTCAGGCGACGGTCCTGGCCAAGGTCGAGTACTTCAACCCCGGCGGCTCGGTCAAGGACCGGATCGCCCTGCGCATGATCGAGGCTGCCGAGGAGTCCGGAGAGCTCCGGCCGGGCGGCACGATCGTGGAGCCGACCAGCGGAAACACCGGCGTCGGACTTGCCATTGTGGCCCAGCAGAAGGGCTACAAGTGCATCTTCGTCTGCCCGGACAAGGTGTCCACGGACAAGATCAATGTGCTGCGCGCATACGGCGCCGAGGTCGTCGTCTGCCCGACGGCCGTCGATCCCGAGCACCCGGACTCGTACTACAACGTCTCCGACCGGCTGGTGCGCGAGACGCCGAACGCCTGGAAGCCGGACCAGTACTCCAACCCCAACAACCCGCGCTCGCACTACGAGACCACCGGTCCCGAGCTGTGGCAGCAGACCGAGGGGAAGATCACCCATTTCGTCGCGGGCATCGGCACCGGCGGAACGATCTCGGGCACCGGCCGCTACCTCAAGGAGATCAGCGGCGGCGAGGTGAAGATCGTGGGCGCCGACCCGGAGGGCTCCGTGTACTCCGGCGGCTCCGGGCGGCCATATCTGGTCGAGGGCGTCGGCGAGGACTTCTGGCCGTCCGCGTACGACCGCGAGGTCACCGACGAGATCGTCCCCGTGTCCGACAAGGACTCCTTCCAGATGACCCGGCGGCTGGCCAAGGAGGAAGGGCTGCTCGTCGGCGGCTCCTGCGGCATGGCCGTGGTCGCGGCGCTGCGGGTCGCCGAGAGGCTCGGCCCGGACGACGTCGTCGTGGTGCTGCTGCCGGACAGCGGCCGCGGCTATCTGAGCAAGATCTTCAACGATGAGTGGATGGCCGACTACGGGTTCCTGGAGGGCGAGGGTCCGGCCGCCTCCGTCGCCGACGTGCTGCGCCACAAGGAGGGCGGCGGCATCCCCAGCCTGGTGCACATGCACCCGGAGGAGACCGTCGGCGAGGCGATCGAGGTGCTGCGCGAGTACGGGGTCTCGCAGATGCCGATCGTCAAGCCGGGCGCCGGGCACCCGGACGTGATGGCCGCGGAGGTCATCGGCTCTGTCGTGGAACGGGAGCTGTTGGACGCGCTGTTCACGCAGACCGCGTCACTGGGCGACCCGCTGGAGAAGCACATGTCCTCGCCGCTGCCACAGGTCGGCTCGGGTGAGCCGGTCGCCGACCTGATGAAGGTCCTGGAGGCGGCCGACGCGGCGATCGTCCTGGTCGCGGGCAAGCCGACGGGCGTGGTCAGCCGCCAGGACCTGCTCGCCTTCCTGGCGGCGGGCGGCAAGTAACCCGTCGCCGTTCCGGTGCGGGGGCTTCGCCCCCGCCCCCGACCCCCGCACCCCTCGCGGCGCCGCGGCCACCGGGCACGCGGCACTCCGAGGGGAGCGGGGCTTGGGCTTCGAGGACGTGTCTCCCGTCGGGGCAATGCGCCTCATCGGGTCCGCGGCAGCCGACAGGGCGTCAGGGCGTCAGGGCGTCAGGGCGTCAGTCGTCCAGCGGGCCTCGAAAAGGCTACGAACGCGTCACGTCCGCGCAGCAATTGCTTAACACGCGTCCGGCACAGTTACTGATGTCGGCAGGGAGCCTGGCAGGGAGCCCGGCCGACGACCGAGCGGCGTCTCGAGGACCTCCGGAGCGGCTCCCGGACCTTCCCAGACGCCCCGGACGCGGAGACCGGCCCTGACCCGGACCGTGTCCCACGCGGGGGCCGCCGTCGTCCCGCCCCCCGGTTCGCCGGGGGTGCGGCGGCCCCCGCGTCAGTCACTCCTCCCAGTCGGAATCCCGGTTCCCGCCCCTCTCCCGGTCCCGCCGCCGCAGCCATGGCCAACCGCGCGCCCCGTGCACCGCGTTGACGGCCACGATGCCGAGCCAGGAGACCAGCAGGCCCTTGAAGCCCTCGTTCACCACGCCGATGGCGGTCAGCGGAACGGCGAGGATCAACGAGACGACCGTGAAGCCGAAGCGCTCGCCGAAGCCGGAGTCGGAGCCGGTGTCGCCGGACGGCGGCCGGGGCCGGGCGCCGCGGGCCACGACCATCTGCTGTTCGGCGAGCTGCCGGCGGACACGGCGGTCCAGTGTGCTGTCGATGCGCTGGTCGACCTTCTCCAGGAAGGACTCGACGAGGGCCGAGTCATACTCTTCGCCCAGCTCGCGGCGGGCGTGCAGGGTGGCGTCGAGCTCCTTCACGAGCTCCGGGTCGCGGGAGGTCATGGCTTCACGGTACGGATGCGCCCCGCCCGGGTCAGTGGGGGTAGCCCCCCTCTTCTTCTCACCTTTGAAGAGCACCTCAAGGGCATCCCGGAGCCCCGGAAGCCCGCTGACCCGGCCGTGCTCCCGGGCGGCTGCCTCAGCGTGCCCGACGACGGGCCGGCCCGGCTCACCTCGCTGCCGACACTCGAGGGAGGGCACGTCGCGCACCGGGACCCGGAGTTCGACGTCCCCGTGCCCGAGCGGCTGCGCCGCCGAACGGGCGGCGCGCCGGCGCTGCTGCATATGCTTATGCAGTCATCTGGTGTCTGAATCGACAAGGGGGAACGGCTTGCGGGACAGCCCGGCCGCACGGCTTCAGGAGCTCTTCGAGGGCCGTCGGCTCACCCCCACCCAGCGGCGGATCGCGCACAGCATGGTGCGGCGGGCCGCCGATGTGCCGTTTCTGTCCAGCGTGGAGCTGGCCGAGCTGGCCGGGGTCAGCCAGCCGTCCGTCACCCGCTTCGCGGTCGCCCTCGGCTTCGACGGCTATCCGGCGCTCCGCCGCCACCTCCGGGAGATCGTGCCCGCGGAGACGGGCGCGGGCGAGTCGGACGCGTACAACGAGTACCAGCAGGCGGTGCACGGCGAGATCGAGAATCTGCGGCAGCTCGCGGAACTGCTCGCCGACCCCGCCCCCGTGGAGCGCGCGGGACGGCTGCTGGCGGCCTCCCGGCCGCTGCCGGTGCTGGGACTGCGCGCTGCGTCCTCGCAGGCGAGGGGCTTCTCCTACTTCGCCGCCAAGGTCCACCCGGACGTACGGCCGCTGGACGAGGGCGGCACGCTGCTCGCCGACCGCATCGACGCGGCCAGGCGGGCGGGTGCGAGCGCGCTGCTCTGCTTCGCCCTGCCCCGGCATCCGAAGGAGGTCGTCGAGGCCCTGGAGTACGCGCGCGGCAGGGCCGGGCTGACCGTGGTGACCGTCGCGGACTCCGCCTTCGCCCCGGTGGCGGCCCACAGCGATCTGCTGATCCCGGCCGCCGTGGGGACGGGGCTGGCCTTTGACACGGCATGCGCCCCGATGCTGCTGGGGCGGGTGCTGCTGGAGGCGATGTGCGACGCGCTGCCGGACGCTCAGGCGCGGCTGGAGGACTTCGACACGTCGGCCGTCGCGAGGGGTCTGTTCATGGAGTGAGCGCGCCCGCCGCCCGCCGCCCGCCGTCCGGCAGCCGGCATCGCGGCCGGGGACGCCGCGCCGGGCGGGGCGCGGCGTCGCTGACGGTTCGGCTCAGACCTCCAGATCAGCTTCGATCCGCTTCAGCTGGTGGCGCGCCATGGCGAGGTTGGCGCGCTGCTTGTCCAGCGCGAGGTAGAGGAAGAGGCCGCTGTGGTTGCGGCCCTTGAGCAGCCGGATCAGGTGGTACTGGGTGCCGAGCGTGATCAGGATGTCCTCGATCTCGTCCTGCATGCCGAGGAGTTCCATGGTGCGCACCTTGGCGCGCACCACGTCCGTGTTGCCGGCCGCCGCCACATTGAGGTCGAGGTCCTTGCCGCCGCCGATGGTGCCCAGCGCCATGCCGCTGGTGTAGTCGACGAGCGCGGCGCCGACGGCGCCCTCGATGGCGGTGGTGGCTTCCTTGAGAGCGGTCTCGGTGTTGGCCATGAACGCACTTCCTTCGGTCGTTGTTCTTCGTACTTGGTTCTTCGTGTGGGTTGTGGTCGTTCGCTCCGGCCGCGGGGCGGCCGGCAGATCAGGGGCCGGCGAGGCTCGGGGGCCGGTTCGGCTTGCGCGGGACCAGCGCGGGCCGCTCGAGCGCGCCCCTGATGAGCTCTCCGATGCGGGCGCCGGAGCGCCGGGCCTCCAGATGCAGGCGGCCGACGTTGATGCGCGGCTCGGCCAGCAGGGTGAGAACGGCGGTCGGGCCGGCCGCGTAGGTGGCGACATAGCCGCTCTCACCCCGGATGAGCAGTTCCCGGAAACCTCCCTGGCCGGTCGCCTCGGTCAGCCGCAGGGCGACGCCGAGCGCGGCCGCGGTGAGCGCGGCGACGTGTTCCGCCTCCTTGGCCTCGTCCGTTTCGGAGGCGAGGACGAGGCCGTCTGCGCTGGCCGCGAGGGCGCCGGTCACCTGAGG
This sequence comes from Streptomyces sp. MUM 178J, assembly GCF_022414575.1. Taxonomy (GTDB): domain Bacteria; phylum Actinomycetota; class Actinomycetes; order Streptomycetales; family Streptomycetaceae; genus Streptomyces; species Streptomyces chengmaiensis. Next base: position 60,871 of record NZ_JADWYQ010000031.1, read on the forward strand.
CAGCCGGGCACGCAGCCGTCGGAGCTCCCCGCGCACCTCGCCTTCGGCCGTCATCAGCTGTCTCCTCTCGGCGTCGTTCGTCGGTTTCGTCTCGGGCCGGCCCTTCTCGAGCCCCTTGGGCCGCAGCCGAAGTGCCCGCTTCATGACGTGCCGCGCTGTGCCCGATGGGCTGAGCGGGTGTCACGGTGCCTCACAGGGTTGCCTCCAGAGCGTCGCGGAGCCGGCGTAACAGGGCGATGTCCGGGTCGTCGGAGACCTCCGGGACCCAGGCGGGGAGCGCGGGCCGCTCGGGCGGGGGCCCGGACGGCCGGACGGCGGTGTCGACGAGTCCGGCCGCGGCCAGCCGACGCACGTCGAGCAGGGTGTTGAAAGCTGGCCTGCCCAGCATCCGGGCGATGTCGGGCGGGGTGCGCACCCCGTCGGCGAGTGCGAGCACTGTGGCCTGCCGCCGGGTCGGCCCGCGGCCGGGTCCCGGATCCCGGGGGACCACCGGGGCGGCGTCGATCTCGGGGTGGGGCCAGATGGAGTCGAGCAGCGCCCCGCGGCGCAGCGCCTCGCGCTCCACGACCGGGGTGGGAACCGGGCGCACCCGGCCGATCCAGTGCCCCACCCCGTAGCGGAAGCGGGTCGGCCCGCTGCACGGGGTCAGCGCGAAGTACGCGGCGTCGAACAGCGCCCCCAGATGGCAGATCTCCAGCTCGCCGCAGCCCAGCCGCCCGCTGGCGACGAGGTGGCGGCCGACCTCGCGTCGTACGCCCGCCTCGGCGACGGCCTCCTCCCAGCCCTCGCGCGGCAGCCGGCCGCTCGCGGTCAGCAGGACGTCCAGACCGGGGGCCGCCGGGCTCTCCGCGTGCACGACCTCGCCGTCGACGAGATAGAGCGCGCCGTGGTCGCGGACCAGCACGCCGGTCGCCTTCTCCTCGGTCAGACGCACCAGCATGGGGGAGACGGCCGAGGCCATCACAGCACCAGCCGTTCGGCGAGGTCCGCGATGCGGAGCCGAGCCAGGGCGAGGTTGCCCGTGTCACGGTCCAGCCACAGATGCAGGAACACGCTGCTGTCGAAGTCCGTCTCGACGAATCTGATGATGTGATAGCCGTTGTGCGCGGTGACGATGAGGTCCTCGACGGGCAGCCCCTTGCCGAGCTCGCCGTCCCCGCCGTCCGCCGTGCGGGTGGTGAAGGATGTGTACTCGGCTGCCATACGGGCGAGTTCCGCGGTCTCCGCGGCATTCGCCTCGGGGTCGCCTCCCGGCGAGTCGCCGATCGACCCGATCGCCAGCCCGCTGGTCCAGTCGACGATGGACGCGCCACGCGCGCCCGGCACCACCATGGCCTGCAGCAGGCACTCGTCGATTCCGGGCACGCCGGCACTCCTCCCCACCCCCGGGCCATGCCGCGTACGCATGTGCGGCAGTGACCGGCACATTACGCAAGGTGGCGAGTGCTCGCGTTTTTTCCGGCAATTCCCAACGGAACATGCCCGAGACCGATAGGGTCCGCCCCTTCACAGCGGGTTGGTTTCCGGTCACGACCTGCTCTTCTCAGTCTTCGCCGCGGGCGCGCAGCACCGCCTTGTTGACGATCCACAGGCCGATCCCGATCGCGATCAGCGCCCCTGCCGTCAGATGCACCTTCATGTCCCGGTCGGCGAGCGGGCTGGCCAGGATCAGCGCAGTGACCGGACAGGCTGGATTCTCCAGCCCCGCCCGGGGGCACCTCCGTGGGGTCCCTTGAGGCGCGAGGGGCTGCACAGTCGAGCCCCGCCGGAGTCTGAGGTGCAGGGGCCGGAAACTCGGCCCCGCCGGCGTTTGAGGCGCGGGGCGGAGCCCTCCGCAAACCCGGCGCGGGCGCCGGGGCCTGTACGTCAACCCGCGGCGCACACGTCAGGCGGACGGTTCGGACTCCACCGAACGGGCGACGTCCTCCAGGTCCTTGGCGATCGCCTTGCTCACGGCGCGGCGGCCCAGGCCGCCCAGCAGCTTGGCCACCACGCCGCCGATCCCGCTCGGCGGGGTGGCCGAGAAGGTCATCCGGACGGTCGTCGCCTGCGGCCCGTCCCCGCGGAGCGCGAACTCGGAGACATAGTGCGCGCCGTGGGAGTCGGCCTCCACCACATACCGGCGCTCAGGCTCCACTGCAGTCACATACATCTCTTCCGTCGCCAGCTTGCCCATCATCCGGCGGGTTTCGCGCCAGCGGGTGCCGACATCGAACGACCCGTGCCGCCCCTCGGAGAGAATCTCCACCCGCTCCACACCGCTCAGCACCCGCGGCATGCTCTCCAGATCGGTCAGCGCCCGCCACACCCGGCCCGCGGGGGCGGCGATCCGGCGTTCGACGTGCACCGTGGTGTCTCCTGCTGCCATGCCCTCATGGAAGCAGCGCCGCGGCGTACGCGCCCCCCGACTCGGCGACGATCTCGTCGAGCCGCTGGGCCCGCCGTACGGTCGTGAACCGCACCGCACCGCCGCCGCCGTCGGCGGCGGCGGCGGCGGTGAAGCCGTGGACGGCGGGGCGGGGCAGGCTGTTGTAGCCGTAGGGGCTGGAGAAGTAGTACGCCCCGGTGTCGAGGACCGCGATCACATCGCCCGGCTCCAGCAGCGGCAGCGGCCGGGCCTCGGCCAGCAGGTCGCCCGCGAAGCAGGCGGGCCCCGCGATGTCCTGTGCGACCGCGGGTCCGGACTTGGGCAGCCCCTCGGCGTCGTATGCGCGGATCCGCAGCGGCCAGGACTCCGGGTCGTACACCGTGCGGGCCGCCACCTGCACGCCCGCATGGGTGACGGCGATGGGGCGGCCGCCCGCGGTCTTGGCGTACTCGACCCGGCTCAGGATCGTGCCGTGCTTGGCCAGCAGCGCCCGGCCGAACTCGGTGACCAGGCCGTAGCCGCCGTCGAACAGCCCTGGCGCCTCCTCCCGGAGCAGTCGGGCGTATGCGGAGAAGGACGGGGTGTGCTCGTCGGAGGCGAAGTTGACCGGCAGTCCGCCGCCGATGTCGACCGTGTCGATCCGGCGGCGGCCGGCCACGGCGTTGATCTCTTCGGCGAGCTCCCAGACGGCTCGGACGCCCCGCGCCATCAGGGGCAGCGGTATGCCCTGGGAGCCGGTGTGGATGTGCAGCCGGGTCAGCCAGGGCCGGTCGAGGACCGCGCGCACGATAAGGGCGCGCGCCCCCGCGTCGCGCAGACCGACCCCGAACTTGGAGGTGGCCGTGGCCGTGGACAGCGCGCCGATCGAGCCGCCGCCGAGCTGCGGATTGACCCGCAGCCCGACCGCCGGAGCGGCGCTTTCGGGGCTGCCGGCCCGCCCGGGCGCGAGCGCGTCGAGGCGGGCCAGCTCCTGGAGGTTGTCGGCGTTGACCGCGACGCCCAGGGCGAGGGCCTCGTGCAGTTCCCCGGCGCTCTTGGCCGGGGAGTCCAGGACCGTGCGCGCCGCGGGCACGCCGGCCGCCCTGGCCAGGGCCAGCTCTCCGGGGCTCGCCACCTCCGCGCCGAGGCCCTCGGAGTGCAGCAGCGCCAGCACGGGAACGAGCGGCGCGGCCTTGACCGCGAAGGCGTGCAGCACCGGGGCATCGGTCACCGCGGCGAACGCCTCCTTCAGGGCGGTCGCGGACGCCCGGATGCCGCCCGTGTCCAGCAGGGCGGCGACCGGCTGCTCCTCGGTGAGCAGACCCTGTGCCAGGGCCGCGTGCACGGCCTGATCCCGGCGGTCCGAAGCCATGGAACCCAGCCAATCACCGGACGGCGCGCGACGCAGCTGTTGACTACAGATATTCATCCATCCAGGATGTGAATAGAAGTCTCAACATTCGCGAGGAGGCAGTGCCATGTCAGGACCCCGCCCCGTACGGGCGCCGCGCGGTACGGAACTGAGCGCCCTGGGATGGCAGCAGGAGGCCGCCCTCCGCATGCTCCAGAACAACCTCGACCCCGAGGTCGCCGAGCACCCGGACAAGCTCGTCGTCTACGGCGGCACGGGCAAGGCCGCCCGCGACTGGCGCTCCTTCGACGCGATGACCCGCACCCTGCGCACGCTCAAGCAGGACGAGACGATGCTTGTGCAGTCCGGGCGGCCGGTCGGCGTGATGCAGACCCACGAGTGGGCGCCGCGTGTGCTGATCGCCAACTCCAACCTGGTGGGCGACTGGGCCAACTGGGAGGAGTTCCGCCGCCTCGAGGCGCTCGGCCTGACCATGTACGGCCAGATGACGGCCGGCTCCTGGATCTACATCGGCACCCAGGGCATCCTGCAGGGCACCTATGAGACGTTCGCGGCGGTGGCGGCGAAGAAGTTCGGCGGGAGCCTGGCGGGCACGATCACGCTGACGGCGGGGCTCGGCGGGATGGGCGGCGCGCAGCCGCTCGCCGTGACCATGAACGACGGCGTCGCGATCTGCATCGACTGTGACCCGCGCGCCATCGAGCGCCGTATCGAGCACGGCTATCTGGACGTCCGCGCCGACTCGCTCGACGAGGCTCTGCGGCTGGCCGTCGAGGCGCGCGACGCCCGCCGCCCGCTGTCGATCGGCCTGCTGGGCAACGCGGCGGAGCTGCTGCCGCGCATGCTGGAGTCGGGCGCGCCCGTCGACATCGTCACCGACCAGACCTCCGCCCACGATCCGCTGTCGTATCTGCCGCTGGGCGTCGCCTTCGAGGACATGGCCTCGTACGCGGCCGAGAAGCCCGCCGACTTCACCCGGAGGGCGCGCGAGTCCATGGCGCGGCACGTCGAGGCCATGGTCGGCTTCATGGACGCGGGCGCCGAGGTCTTCGACTACGGCAACTCCATCCGCGGCGAGGCACAGCTCGCCGGATACGACCGGGCGTTCGCCTTCCCCGGCTTCGTCCCCGCCTATATCCGGCCGCTGTTCTGCGAAGGCAAGGGCCCCTTCCGCTGGGCGGCCCTCTCCGGAGACCCGAAGGACATCGCCGCGACGGACCGCGCCGTCCTGGACCTCTTCCCGGAGAACGAGTCCCTCGCCCGCTGGATCAGGATGGCCGGGGAGCGCGTCCGCTTCCAGGGACTGCCCGCCCGCATCTGCTGGCTCGGCTACGGGGAACGCGACCGCGCGGGCGAGCGCTTCAACGACATGGTCGCGAGCGGCGAGCTGTCCGCGCCCGTCGTCATCGGCCGCGACCACCTCGACTGCGGCTCGGTTGCCTCCCCGTACCGCGAGACCGAGGCGATGCTCGACGGCTCCGACGCGATCGCCGACTGGCCGCTGCTCAACGCCATGGTCAACGTCGCCTCCGGCGCGTCCTGGGTCTCCCTCCACCACGGCGGCGGCGTCGGCATGGGCCGCTCCCTCCACGCGGGCCAGGTCACGGTCGCCGACGGCACGCCGCTGGCCGGCGAGAAGATCCGCCGCGTCCTGACGAACGACCCGGGCATGGGCGTCATCCGCCATGTCGACGCCGGCTACGACCTCGCGGACTCCGTCGCCACGGCGAAGGGCGTCCGCGTCCCGATGCGGGAGGACGCATGAGCCCCATGCCTCCCCCCGCCCCGGACGCGCCCGGGGACCGCGGCGCGGCCGCCCAGGCATCCGCGGCGGGCGGGCGGGGGAGCTCGTTCCACGAGATGTGGGCCGACCTCGCGGGGATCGGACGCAGCGCCGAGAGCGGCGGGTACCGCCGGTACGCGTGGACGGCCGCCGATGCCGAGTGCCGGGCGTGGTTCCGGGAGCAGGCCGAGGCGCGGGGGCTGGTCTACGAGGTCGACCGGAACGGCAACCAGTGGGCCTGGCTCGGGGACCCCGCAGCCGGAGACGCCGTCGTGACCGGGTCGCATCTGGACTCCGTGCCCGACGGAGGGGCCTTCGACGGCCCCCTCGGCGTCGTCTCCTCCTTCGCCGCGCTCGACGAACTCCGCAGCAGAGGCGTGACGTTCAACAGGCCCGTCGCCGTGGCCAACTTCGGCGACGAGGAAGGCGCCCGCTTCGGGCTGGCCTGCACCGGCTCCCGGCTCACGGCGGGGCAGCTCACCCGCGAGGCCGCCCACGCCCTGCGCGACGCGGACGGCGTCCGCCTCGCGCAGGCCATGGAGGCCGCCGGACACGACCCCGACGCCATCGGGTCCGACCTCGAACGCCTCGGCCGTATCGGAGCGTTCGTCGAGCTGCACATCGAACAGGGCCGCGCCCTCGACCTCACCCGCGACCGCGTCGGCATCGCCTCCGCGATCTGGCCGCACGGCCGCTGGCGGTTCGACTTCCGCGGCGAGGCCAACCACGCGGGCACCACCCGGCTCGCCGACCGCCGCGACCCGATGCTGACCTACGCCGAAACCGTGCTCGCCGCCCGCCGCGAGGCAGAACTCGCCGGCGCCGTCGCCACCTTCGGCAAGGTCGCCGTCGAACCGAACGGAGTCAACGCCATCCCGTCCCTCGTCCGCGGCTGGCTCGACTCCCGCGCTGCCGACCAGGACGTCCTCGACACCGTCGTCGCCGCCGTGGAGGCCGCGGCCCGCGAGCGCGCGCAGCGGGACGGCGTCGATCTCGACGTCGTCCGCGAGTCCTTCACTCCCGTGGTCGAGTTCGAGCACGCCCTGCGCGACGAGCTCGGCAAGATCCTGGGCGGGGCCGTGCCCGTCCTCGGCACGGGCGCGGGCCATGACGCGGGCATCCTGTCCGGCTCGATCCCGACCGCGATGCTCTTCGTCCGCAATCCCACCGGCGTCTCCCACTCCCCGGCCGAATTCGCCGCCGAGGACGACTGCGCAGCCGGGGTGCTCGCCCTCGCCGACGTGCTGGAGGGCCTGGCGTGCCGCTGACGACGACGTACTGGCTGGAGCACGCCTGGCTCGGCGACGCCGTAGAGCCGGGCGTGCTGCTCGAGGCGGCGGACGGCCGTATCGCGGCCCTGCACAAGGAGACGCCCGCCCCGCCGCCCGGAGCGGAGGTGCTGCGCGGGCTCACCCTCCCCGGCCTGGCCAACAGCCACAGCCACGCCTTCCACCGCGCGCTGCGCGGCGCCGTCCAGGCCGAGTCCGGCACCTTCTGGACCTGGCGCGAGACCATGTACCGCATCGCGTCGCGACTGACGCCCGACATGTACTTCGCCCTCGCGCGGGCGGCCTACGCGGAGATGGCACTCGCCGGGATCACGGCCGTGGGCGAGTTCCACTATCTCCACCACGCGCCCGGCGGGGCCCCCTACGCCGACCCCAACGCCATGGGCGAGGCCCTCATCGCGGCCGCCGCCGACGCAGGGATCCGGATCACCCTCCTCGACACCTGCTACCTGTCCTCCGGCTTCGGGCAGCCGCCCGGCGAGCACCAGCTGCGTTTCTCCGACGGCACCGCGGAGGCATGGGCCGAACGCTGTTCAGTTCTCAAGGACCGGGATCACGTGCGGATCGGGGCGGCCGTCCACTCCGTGCGCGCCGTGCCCGCCGAGCAGCTGGCGACGGTGGCGCGCTGGGCCGAGGAGCGGGGGGCCCCGCTGCATGTGCACCTGTCGGAGCAGCCCGCCGAGAACGAGGCGTGCCTCGCCGCACACGGCTGCACCCCCGCCCGGCTGCTGGCCGACCACGGCGTACTGGGCGCGCGCACCACAGGCGTCCACAACACCCACCTCACCGACGAGGACATCGCGCTGCTCGGCGGCGCCGGCGCCGGCACCTGCATGTGCCCCACCACCGAACGCGACCTCGCCGACGGCATCGGCCCGGCCGCCGCACTCCAGCGCGCGGGCTCCCCGCTCTCGCTCGGCAGCGACAGCCACGCCGTCGTCGACCTCTTCGAAGAGGCCCGCGCCATGGAGCTGAACGAGCGTCTGCGCACCCGCACCCGCGGCCACTGGACCGCGGCGGCGCTGCTGCGCGCCGCCGCCGAGGACGGCCATGCCGCGCTCGGCCGCCCCGACGCGGGCCGCATCGAGCAGGACGCGCTCGCCGACTTCACGACCGTCGCCCTGGACTCGGTCAGAACGGCGGGACCGCCGCCGCGACTCGGAGCCGAGACGGCCGTATTCGCCGCCTCCGCGGCGGATGTCCGCCATACCGTCGTGGCCGGCCGCCATGTGGTCCGCGACGGAACCCATGCGCGCGTCCCCGACGTCCCGGCGGCCCTGACGGACTCGATCGCAGCGCTGCACGACACCCGCCCCCGAGGAGCAACGTCTTGACGGCCGACAGCACCCGCCCCACCAGCACCAGCACCAGCACCAGCACCGCCATCGTCAACATCGCCAGCCTGGTCACCAACGACCCCTCCCTGGGTGACGGAACCCCCCTCGGCCTGATCCAGGACGCGGCCGTGGTCATCGACGGCGACCGCGTCTCCTGGGTCGGCGAGTCAAGCAAAGCACCCGCCACTGACAACCGGGTCGACGCCGCCGGCCGCGCTGCGATCCCCGGCTTCGTGGACTCCCACTCCCACCTGGTCTTCGCGGGCGACCGCACCAGGGAGTTCAACGCCCGGATGTCCGGCCGCTCCTACACCGCGGGCGGCATCCGCACCACCGTCGCAGCCACCCGCGCCGCCGCCGACGACGTGCTCGACGCCAACCTCGTCCGCTACCTCGACGAGGCGCTGCGCCAGGGCACCACCACCTTCGAGACCAAGTCCGGCTACGGCCTCACCGTCGAGGACGAGGCCCGCGCCCTGCGCATCGCCGCCCGCCACACCGAGGAGGTCACCTTCCTCGGCGCGCACATCGTCCCGCCCGACTTCGCGGACGACCCCGCAGGCTATGTCGGGCTCGTCACCGGCGAGATGCTCGACGCCTGCGCGCCCCACGCCCGCTGGGTCGACGTGTTCTGCGAGAAGGGCGCGTTCGACGGCGACCAGGCCCGCCGGATCCTCACGGCGGGCAAGGCGAAGGGCCTCACCCCCCGCGTCCACGCCAACCAGCTCTCGTACGGGCCCGGCGTCCAGCTCGCCGTCGAACTCGACGCCGCCAGCGCCGACCACTGCACCCACCTCACCGCCGAGGACGTGGACGCGCTCGCGGGCAGTGCGACCGTCGCCACCCTGCTGCCCGGCGCGGAGTTCTCCACCCGCGCCGAATGGCCCGACGCACGCCGTCTCCTCGACGCGGGTGCGACGGTCGCCCTGTCCACGGACTGCAACCCCGGCTCGTCCTTCACCTCCTCCATGCCCTTCTGCATCGCGCTCGCCGTACGCGACATGGGCATGACCCCGGACGAGGCGATCTGGTCCGCCACGGCCGGCGGAGCGGCCGCGCTGCGCCGTACCGACGTCGGCCGCATCACCCCCGGCGCCCGCGCCGACCTGGCACTCCTCGACGCGCCCAGCCATGTGCACCTGGCTTACCGTCCGGGTGTCCCGCTGGTCGACGCGGTCTGGCAGCGGGGTGTGCGCAGGCGCTGAACGCTGGGGCGTGGCGTGATCGGCCGTCGGCGTGTGCGGGTTCCGCCGCGGCTGGTCGCGCCCACGCGGCGGAGCCGCATGTCGATACGGCCCCGCCGCCCCTTCCAGGGCGCTGCCGAGCCGCGCCGGACGCGTTAGCCGCGCTCCTTCGGGGCACGGCTGAGCCGCACCGGGAGCCGGTGCACGCTGTTGCCCACGAAGCTGGCGTGCCGGGGCAGTTCGGACTCCGGCACGGCCAGGTCCAGCTCCGGGAAGCGGGTGAACAGCCGCTCCAGCGCGATCGTCGCCTCCATACGGGCCAGCGGCGCGCCCAGGCAGTAGTGCGGGCCGTGCCCCAGCGACAGATGGCGCGCCCCGGCCCCTCGCGCCCCACGCGTCACATCGAAGCGTGCGGCGTCCGGGCCGTGGCTCGCCGTGTCCCGGCCCGCGGCAGAGTAACCCGCCAGCACCGGCGTCCCCTTGGGGATCACCGTCCCGGCCAGCTCCAGATCCCGGGTGGGGTAGCGGAACGGGAAGTAGCTCACCGGGCTGTCCCAGCGCAGGGTCTCCTCGACCGCGTCCCCCCAGCCCGCCTTCCCCGACAGCACCAGCTCCAGCTGCTCCCGGTGGCCGCACAGCGCCCGCACGGCGTTGGTGATCAGGTTCAGGGTCGTCTCATGACCCGCGATGATCATCAGCATCAGGGTGCCGAGCAGCTCCTGGGGGCTCAGCCGGTCGCCGTCCTCCTCACGGGCGGCGATCAGCGCGCTCGTCAGGTCGTCGCCCGGGTTCTCCATCCGGCCCGCCGCGACCGCACTCAGCACGGCCACCATCTCCCGGTTGGCCGCCATCGCCTCCTCGGGGCCGATGTCGGTGGCCACGATCTGGTTGGAGAGATGGTGCAGCCGGTCCTGGTGCTCGGCGTCCACGCCGAGCAGTTCGCAGATCACCCCCATCGGCAGCGGCAGTGCGAAGTGCCTCCGCAGATCCGCCACGCCGTCGCCGTGCGCCGCCGCGTCGGCCAGGGCGTCCAGCAGCTGCTCGGTCACCGTCTCGATCCGCGGCCGCAGCTCCTCCACCCGGCGCGCCGTGAACGCCTTGCTCACCAGCGACCGCAGCCGCCGGTGGTCCGCGTCGTCGGCCGTCGTCATCCCCTGCACGGTGGCGAAGGTCTTCAGCGGCCAGCCGTCGGCTATCTCCCCCTCCCGCAGCGCGGTGAAGTGCTCGGCTCCCTTGGCCACATCGGGGTGCGCGAGGAACTCCCTGAGGGCGTCATGGCCGAGCACCGCCATCCCCGCCACCTCGCCCGGCAGGACGACGGGCGTGACGGCCGCGCCCGCGGCGAGCAGCCGGGCGTTGTCCGCGTGCGGGCAGCCGCCGCCCGGGTCCATCCGATGGGCGTGTGTGCCGTGCTGCGTGACATGCGAGCTGTTCAACGTGGCTCTCCTGACTGTTGCCGGGGTCAGACTGAGGGGGATGCGGCGGAGGAAACCGAGAGGGATGAGGCGGAGGCGTCGGAGGGGGACGGCGGCAGGTGGGGTTCCGTGAAACGCACCGGCAGGGCCGCGAGCCCCTTGCTCCAGGGCGACTTGATCCAGGCCAGCTCACTCTCGTCCACCGCCAGCTCCATGTCCGGCAGCCGGTGCCGGATGGTGTCCACGGCGGTACGGGTGATCAGCCGCGCCGGGTCCTGCGCCGGGCACGTGTGCGGTCCCGCGCCGAACGCCAGATGCGAACGGTTGCCGACGACCGGGCTGCCGTCCGCCGGCAGGATCCGAGGATCCTGGTTGGCCGCAGCCAGACCGAGGATGAGCATGTCGCCGGCCCGGACGGCCTGGCCGCCGAACTCCAGATCGCGGGTGGCGTAGCGGGCCGGGAAGTTCTGCGTCGGGGGGAAGCGCCACAGAACGAGGTCGAGGGCGTCGTCCACGCTCAGATGCCCGCCGGTGAGGGAGGACCGGAAGGCGGGGTCGCACAGCAGGATCCGCAGGGTGGTCGCAATCCAGTTCACGGTCGTCTGGTTCCCCGCGGTGAACATCACCACCAGGTTGTGCAGCACCTCCTCGTCCGTGAGCGCCGCCGGGTGCGCACACAGCGCCGATGTGATGTCGTTGCCGGGCCGACGGCGCTTCTCCTCGATCAGGGAGAGGAGGATCGCGCCCATGCGCTTGCTCGCGTTCGCCGAGTCCGCGTTGGCGGCCGCCATCCCCGCGATCGCCTGGACAAGCTGCTGCCCCGTCCGCTCGTCCACCCCCAGCAGCCCGGTGATCACCTGCATCGGCAGCCTGCGCGCATAGTGCGGCACGAGGTCCGCCTCCCGCCGCCGGGCGAACGACGCGATCAGCCGCTCCGCGGTCGCCCGCACGCTGCGCCGCAGCTCGTGCCCGTTGATGCGGGCCAGCGCATCGGAGACCGCGGCACGCATCCTGCGGTGCTGCTGCCCGTCGGCGAACAGCAACGCGGGCCGCCAGCCGACCATCGGCAGAATCGGCGAGTCGGCCGGGACCCGACCCTCACGCAGCAGGGACCAGCGGCGCGGATCGTGTGAGAAGTCCTGCTCCTCGCGGGTCAGCCGCAGCAGCTCATGGTGGCCGAGCACCAGCCAGGCGTCGATCCCGGGCGCGACCGTCACGGGGGCCACCGGCCCGTGCGCCCGGCGCAGCTCCTCGTACAGCGCGGGCATCCGGTCGCCGTCCAGGTGCGGCCCGTACAGCGGTGTGGCGGCCGGGCATCGGCCCGCGGGCGACGGTGCGGAGACAGAGGAGACAGAGGAGACAGAGGAGACAGAGGAGACGGAGGGGACGGAGGGGACGGAGGGGACGGAGGGGACGGAGGGTCCGGAGGGTCCGGGGTGGGTCATCGAGGCTGCTCCGAGGACTGGGTCGTCACCGTGGCGGTGTCGATGAGATGGCGTACGAGGGCGATCAACGCCTCGACCGAGGAGCGGTGTTCGCGGGCGTCACACGCCACCAGCGGGGTGTCGGGGAGGAGGTCGAGGGCGAGCCGCAGCTCGTCCTCCGGGTACCGGGGGCTGCCGGGGAACACGTTCGCCGCGATCGCGAACGGCAGCCCGAGGTCCTCGAGATTGCCCAGCGCGTCGAAGGACGCCGCCAGGTCGCGGGTGTCGATCAGGGCGAGCGCGCCCAGCGCGCCCTTGGCGAGATCCCGCCACGCGGGCAGGAACCGCTGCTGACCCGGCGTTCCGAAGAGATAGAGCACCAGCTCGTCGCCGAGCGTCATCCGGCCGAAGTCCAGGGCGACGGTGGTCGTCCGCTTCGTACGCTCCCCGCCGGTGTCGACGCGGGCGCCGGCCTGGGTCATCACCGCTTCCGTGGAGAGCGGCTCGATCTCCGAGACCGTGCCGATAAGAGTCGTCTTGCCGACGCCCAGCGGGCCGACGACCAGGATCTTGGCCGCGCCGGCGACCGTGGGTGCGACGTACTTGCCGCCTGTTCCGGCGCCTTCGGCGCCGTGGGGCAGCCGGCTGCCGGGGGGCTCGGGCGACCGGGGGCCGCCCGGTGCTCCGGGCGCCCCGGCCATGCCCGGGGCTTCGGCGTCAGAGACGGCTTTCGAGGCCATGGAGGACCTTTCTGAGCATGCTCACATCGGCGCGTTCGGCCGGCGGAATCGGCGGACGGGTCACCAGCAGCCCCCACGCACGCAGGTCGGCCAGCAGCACCTGCACCACCGAGGGCGGCTGGCCCAGGTGTGCGGCCACCTCGGCGACGGAGAGCAGACCCTGACAGTGCGCCAGGATCACCCGGTGCTCCGGCTGGAGCGTCGCCGGGACCTCCGTCTCCGCGGCCATCACCAGCGACTCCCAGGACAGCGGCGCGGCGCCGGCGTCCGCCCGTCCGCCGGTGATCACGTACGGGCGTACCGCCGAGGTCGTCCGTCCCTCCGGGGACGGCGGGAAGCCCTGGCCGTCCGGGCGGTACGGGGAGCCGTCGCTCATGACGACGGACTCGGGGCCACCTGATCTCGCGGCTGGCTGCTCAGATGCGCGCCGATCTTCGCCACCAGGAGCTGCATCTGCTGGGCGACCAGGCCGACATCGGCCCCGGTGTCGGTCGCCACGCCCAGATGCGCTCCCAGGCCGGCCTGAGTGAAGAGCACGAACCCGTGCTCCGACTCCAGCATCAGCTGCCGCACCCCGGAGCCGCCGCCGAACACCAGCGACGCGGTGGAGCGCGCCGTCATCGTGATCGCGGCGCAGGCGGCGGAGAGCGACTCCGCCTCCGCCACGCTCAAGGCGGCGACCGCGCCCGAGAGGTTCTCCGCGGAGAGGTGCCCGAGGCGCAGCCCGTCCTCGGAGACGACCACGGCGTGCCGCACACCCGGGATCTCCGTCAGCGGGCGCAGCATCCAGCCCAGGTCGGGGAGTCTGGTTATGGTTCCGGTCACGACCGGCCTCCATCGTGTTCGTTGCGTGTTTCCGTCTGGTCTCCCACGGCCGCGCGGCCGCGCCGTGACCCGGACACCACGCTCGCGATGGACGCGCGCGCGGCCTCGGGGGTCCAGGAGGAAGACGGAGCGGGGGGTGTGGCCGCGGACGGCGCATCCGCCGCCTGCGGGGTCTGCTGCGGGGAGGGCGAGTACGCCCCGCGCCGGCTGCGCCGCCGGGGCAGCCCACCGGCCGTCGCCGCGCGGTGCGCGCCCGCGGACGGTTCCTGCGCCCCGCCGCGTTCCGGGGCTTCGGCGGACGCCGTGTACCCGCCGCCCGGGTGTGCCTGCGTCGGAGCTCTGTACGTCCCGGAGCCGCCCGGGTGTGCCTGCGTCGGATCCCCGTACGTCCCGGAGCCGCCCGGGTGTGCCTGCGTCGGATCCCCGTACGTCCCGGAGCCGCGCGTCCCGCCGTCGGCGTACCCGTCCCGCCCGCGGCCGCGCGCGTCCGCCTGCTCCTCCCACCCGGCCGTCTCCGGGCCGGCGGGCCGCCAGGCGGTGTCCGGCACGCCCGCGGCGGTCCCGTGTCCGGGGTGTGGCGCGGGCGCCCGATAGGCGTCGGTCGGCTGTGCCGGCGCGGCGTTGCCGCTCCGGCCGTCCGGCTGCCCGCCTTGCGGGCCGTACGGCCCCGAGGCGTGCGCCGCCGTCGCGTACCCTGCGGCATCCGGGCCGCCCCGCCGGGGCGCATCGCTCTCGTGGGAGGTGTCTCGCGCGGCCTGACGGCCGCCGACCGGCTCCGCAGCCGGAACCGTGTGCCGACCGTCCGGGTGCCCGACCTGTGCGTCGAGGAGCGGGCTGCCCTGTGTCCGGCCGTACGGCCCGGGCCCGTACGCGTCGGCCGCCGCCTGCCCGGCGGCGTTCGGTGTGCCCGCCCTCGCCGCGTCGTCCCGGTTCGGGCCGCCGTGCAGCCGGGCGGGCCCGGCTGCACGGCCGTGGGGGCCGTACGGCCCGGTCCCTTCAGGCGCGCCCGCAGAGGCATGGTGTCCGTAGTGCGCGGGTCCGCCGGGCCCGGTCGCCGCGGACGGCGCGGGGCCGTACGCGCCGGTCGGGCCCGCGGCCGCCGGAGACGCGGCGTCGCTGAGCGGGACGCCCGGCGCGGGCGTCGGCGACGGATCGTACCCATGGGGCTGACGGTCGTTCGGCTGCGGTACGCGGTGCTGTCCCGTCGTCTGGGACAGCGGTTCCGTCAGCAGGCGGTACGGGACGAACGTGACCGCGCGGGTGCCGCCGTAGGCCGAGGCGCCGGTCAGTTCGACATTGAAGCCCAGCTCCCGGCTCCAGCGGCCCACGCATGCCAGGCCCAGCCGGGGCACCGCGCCCAGCTGGGCCAGGTCGAGGTCGTCGCGGAGCTGGGCGGCAGCCTGGGCCAGGACGTCCGGCGGCATGCCCAGGCCCGCGTCGTCGATCTCGACGACCGCCCCGGCCCCCACCTCCCGGACCGTGACCTGGACCTGGGTACGCGAAGGCGAGAACACCGTGGCGTTCTCCAGCAGTTCGGCGATCGTGTGCATCAGGCCCTCGACGGCAGGCGGCACTGCGTACAGGGTCTGGCCGCCGTGCACCTCGATACGGCCGAACTCCACGATCCGGGACTGCGCGCCGCGCACGCAGTCGTACAGGGAGACCGGCCGGGTCTCCCGGCGGGCCGGCCAGATGCCGCACATCACCAGCAGCGTCTGCGCCTTGCGGGTCATCTGCGCCGCGGCGTGGTCCGCCTTCATCACCTCGGCCATCAGGCGGGGGTCGTCGATGGACTGCTCGACGTGGTCCAGGACCTGCTGCTGCACCGTGGCCATGGCGTGCATGGTGCGGGCCACCGACTCGAACGCCGCCTGCACCGAGTCCCGCAGCGCCCGCTCCCGCCGCACCGCCTCGTCCGAGCCGAGCGCCGCGACCACCGCGGCCATCGACCGGGCGAACTCCTCGCCGGTGTCGGCGGGCGGGGCGAGAGGTCCGGGCACCCCTTCCAGCCGCTGCCCTGAGCGCACCCGCTCGGCGATCGCCGGGATCCGCACCGAGACCAGATGCGCCACTTCGGCCTCCCGGGCCGCGGCCAGCTGCCGGTCGCGGGCCCGGCTTGTGCGCTCCTCCCGCAGTCGGCGGGCGAGCGGGACCGTCCAGGCCGCGAGCAGCACCAGCCCCGCGGCGCAGAGGCCGGCCAGCGCCCGCCGCCACCCGGCCGCCGCGCTCGCCGCACCTGTGCCGTCTCCCCAGCCGGCGACCACCGCGGCTCCGACCGCGGCCAGCACGGCGGAGGCCCACCACACCGCCTGTTTGGTCGTCCGCTTGCTCTTCGGCCCGCTCAGCACGGATACCTCACGTTGACCACGGAGTGACAGACCTTTCAGGACGGGACTCTTTTGAGTGACGGGAACGGTCCAATCCTAAGAGTAATCAGTCGTATTCGAATGTCAGTCGGCCAACTCCCTTCCCGTCTGCTCTCTTTCACCCACCTGCCCCAGGCGTCTCTCGAACATCACGTTCCTCCCGGCTTTCCCGGACTTCACGGAACGGTCACAACACATGCGTTCCTCCCTACCCTGTCGGTATTCGGCCCGGTACCGTCCGTGCTGCCGTGAGGGGTGCTCAAGGGGGAGACCGGGGGGTCGTGTTGAGCAGAGTGCAGACATACAGGCATGCGCCGGTACGCGCACAGTCGGAGAAGGCGGTGCGCATACAGGTCGTCAGGCCCGACGCGCTGGGCCGGGAGGAGATAGCCGCCTGGCGGGAACTGCGCGCCGGCTCCGGCGCGTCCCTGAGCCCCTTCATGGAGCCGGAGTTCACACTCGCCGTCGGTCGGGTGCGGCCGACGGCCCGTGTGGCGGTGGTGCGGCAGGACGGGGAGCCCGCCGGGTTCTTCCCGTACGAACGAGGACCGCTGGGCCGCGGCCGGGCCATCGGGTTCGGGGTGTCGGACTGCCAGGGCGCGATACTCCGCCCAGGGCTCCCGCTCACCTCACGTGAGCTGCTCCGCGCCTGCGCGCTGTCGGCTTGGGAGTACGACAACCTCGAAGCGGGCCAGACGCTGTTCCAGCCCTCCGCGGCCGCGGAGTTCGGCTCGCCGGTCATCGACGTGCGCGCGGGCTACGCGGCCTACGAGGCCGGGCTGCGCGGCCGGTCGCCGAAGTTCCTCAAGACCACCCTGGCCAAGGAGCGCAGGCTGGGGAGGCGCGTGGGGGAGGTCCGGTTCGTCTTCGACGAGCCCGACCCGGCCGCGCTGCGCACGCTGATGGAGTGGAAGTCGGCCCAGTACCGGCGGACCGGCCGGCGCGACCGCTTCGCCAAGGAGTGGATCAGCATGCTGGTGCGGCGGCTCCACGAGGCCCGCGGGGGAGGCTGCCGCGGGCTGTTGTCCGTGCTGTACGTGGCGGGACGGCCGGTGGCCGCGCACTTCGGGCTGCGCTCCGCGACCGTGCTGTCCTGCTGGTTCCCCGCATACGACCCGGAGTTCGCCCGGTACTCGCCCGGTCTGATCCTGCATCTGCGCATGGCGGAGTCGGCCGCCGCGGAGGGCATCGGGGTGCTCGATCTGGGCCGTGGCGCGGCGGAGTACAAGGACGCGCTGAAGACGCGGGAGCTGCGGGTGTACGAGGGGGCCTCGACCAGGCCCGGAGCGGGGGCGGTCGTGCACTGGCTGCACCGGGAGCCGGTGCGGCGGGCGCACCACTACGTGCGCGGACGGCCACGGCTGTCCGGATTCGCGCAGCGGACGCTGAACCGGGTGGGCGCGCTGCGGGGAGCCCGCCGCTGCTGACACCGCCCGTGAGCGGGCCGGCCGTGACCGGCGGCAGCGACCGGCCTGCCATGACCAGCCGAATGAGCATGCCTGATGGACGTACCGATCGAATGGGGCGGGAACCGCATGCCGAGCAATACGAACGACAACCCAGACAGCCCGGATGGCCCAGAGAACCCGGACAGGAACCCGGACGGGAACCCGGACAGGAACCCGGACGGGAACCCAGGCAGAACCGAACGCCCCCACCACGCCGACGACGCCGGCCGCCCCGACGGTGAACGCACCGTGTCCGAGATCCATGTCGCCGAACTGGACCTGGAAGGGCCCGACGGCGCGGTGCTCTCCTTCGGGCCCGCCCTCGGCGGCCCGCCCGTCCCCGCGGGCGACGTCTTCGCCCTGGTGAGGCTGCGCGGCCGCCCCGTCGCCACCGTCGTCTGCCGGGTCAGGCCGGGGGAGAACCCGGGCGACGCGGTGGCCGTCGCCGCCCGGGCGGGACTCGCCGCCCGGCCCCCGGCCCGGTCGGCCGCCCCCGCCCAGCGGGTCGCGCCGCCGCGCACCAGCGTCATCGTCGCCACCCGGGAGCGCGCCGACCAGCTGGCCCGAGCGCTGGACTCGCTGCTGGCGCAGGACCATCCCGACTTCGGGATCGTCGTCGTCGACAACGCCCCGGTCACCTCCGCCACCCGGGATCTGATCGAGCACAAGTACGCCGACAGCGTGCGCTATGTGCGTGAACCCGTGCCCGGCCTCGCCGCCGCCCACAACCGCGGCATCGCCGCCGCCGACGGCCTGGTCCTCGCCTTCACCGACGACGACGTCGTCGCGGACCCGCACTGGCTCACCGCGCTCGCCATGCCCTTCGCCCACGACCCCGGCCTGGGCTGCACCACCGGACTGATCCTCCCCGCCCGGCTGCGCACCCGGGCCCAGATCCTGCTGGAGAGCCACGGAGGCTTCGCCAAGGGGTTCACCGCCCGCACCTGGGACCCGGCGCGCCCGCCCGCCGGCGAACCGCTGTTCCCGTTCACCGCCGGAAGCTTCGGCTCCGGCGCCAACATGGCCTTCCGCGCCCGCGCACTGCGCGACATCGGCGGCTTTGACCCCGCAACCGGCACCGGCACCCCCGCCAGGGGCGGCGACGACCTGTACGCGTTCGTCGGCATCCTGGCCGCCGGGCACCGGCTGCGCTACAGCCCCGAGGCCCTGGTATGGCACCACCACCGCGAGTCCTGGCAGGACCTGGAGAACCAGGCGTACGGCTATGGCGCGGGTCTGACGGCGTATCTGGCGGCCACTCTGGCCCGCCGCCCCGCCCTGCTGCCCGCGCTGCTGCGCAAGCTGCCGCGCGGCCTCGCCCACGCCCGCTCCATCTCCGCGCCGCGGACCGGCGACGGCGGGGACGGCTGGAACGTGGGCGTCCCCGGCCGGCATGGCACGCAGGCCCACGCCTGGCCGCCGAGCCTCTCCCGGCTGCAGCGGCGCGGCATGCTCGCCGGCCCCCTCGGCTACGTCAAGGCCCGCCGCAAGGTCCGCGGACTGCCGCGTCCCTGGGAGGAGAAATGACGGACGGCCAGGAGTGCATCCCCGTACTGCTCTACCACGCGGTCATGGACGATCCGCCCGACTGGATCGCTGAATTCACCGTCTCCCCCGGGGAGTTCCGGGCGCAGCTCGATGCGGTCGCGGCGAGCGGCCGCACCGCGGTGACGGTCGGCGACCTCGTCGGCTGTCTGACGGGCCGGGGCGGGCCGCTGCCGCCCCGGCCGGTCGTCCTCACCTTCGACGACGGCTTCGCCGATCTGCCCGGCCCCACGGCGGAGGCGCTCGCCGCGCGCTCGCTGCCCGCCACCGCCTATCTGACCACCGGGGCCATCACTCCCGGCCGGCGCAGTCTGCTGCCGCCCGCGCCGATGATGGCGCTGTCGCAGGCGCCGTTGCTGGAGCAGCACGGCATGGAGGTCGGCGCGCACACCGACACCCATCCGCAGCTGGACACGCTGTCCGCCGGCCGACTCCGCCGCGAACTGCGCGAGCCCAAGACCGTGCTGGAACAGACCCTCGGCCATGAGGTCGCCCACCTCGCGTACCCGCACGGCTACAACAGCCGTGCGGTCCGCAGGGCCGCCGCGGACGCGGGCTATGCCTCCGCCGCCGCGGTGCGGCACGCACTCAGCTCCGCGGGCGACGAGACCTACCGGATCGCCCGGCTGATCCTCCGGCGTACGCACACCGCAGCCGACGTCGGACGGTGGATGGCGGGTGAAGGGGCACCCGTCGCGCCCTTCGCCGACTCGGCGAAGACGGTGGGCTGGCGGATGTACCGGCGGGCTCGCGCGGCGCTGAAAGGACCCGTCTTCGCGGGCTGACGCCGTGTGCGGCGTCCGGCCGAGTCCGTGAACTCCCCCGGCGGCAGCCGGGGGAGTTCCGAAAGCCCCCGCCAGTACGGGGCCCGGTGGGCGGAGCCCCGGCTACGGGGCCGGTCGGAGCTGGTGGAAGAACGGGTCCGCCACCGCCTTCCGCAGCGCCTCCCAGGACGAGTCCCGGGCGAGCGACAGATCACAGTTCGGCCCCGGGTCGCGGTAGTTCCACTGGAGCGCGGCCTTGACTCCCTCCAGTCGCTTCACCACCTGCGGCACCTGTGTGTACCACTCGGCCTGGGCCCGGGGGGCGGCCGGGTCGTCCGCCGTGCCGAACTCCGACAGCATCAGCGGCTTGGCGTCGGAGATGTTCTCGCGCATCCAGGCGTGGCTCGCGAGCTGTGTGTCCTCGAAGGTCTTCCAGTCCGTCTTGTGGCACCGGAAGTAGTTGTACTGGTTGTAGCCGATCCAGTCGACGTACGCGTCTCCCGGGTAGAGCCGCAGGAACAGCTCCGCATGGCCCGTGTAGCCGGTGACGATCCAGGTCCACACCACGTTCTCGACGCCCAGTTCGCGGAAGCGGTCGTGGATGTGGCGGTAGGCGGCCACATACTCCTCGGTGGTCCCGTTGTCCGGGACGCGGGTGTCCATCTCCAGGTCGAAGGAGAGGAAGACCTTCTTCCCGTAATCCTTGATCCGCTGCGCCTGGACGTCTACGACGGTCTCGTCCAGCGCGCCGGAGGCGATCTCCGACCAGCTGGGCTGCTGCTCCGCCGTGCCGCCCCACCACTTGCTCTCCCAGGACAGCAGCAGCATGCGGTCCTCGCCAACGCGCCGCTCCTGCTCGGTCAGCAGCTGCCCTTCGAGGCCGTCCGTGGACATGTCGTGGTAGGTGTAGACGATGTCGAGCCGGCGGCCGATCCGGTCCTCGTAGGCGAGGACCTTCTCCTCCAGTTCGGGCTTGTCGTGCCGTACGTACGCGCCGAACCACGCGCCGCACTCCGGGACCAGACGCTCGTCGGCAGCGCATTTGCCGTCGGCTCCGTTCGCGCCGTCGTCCCAGCCGGGCGACTTCTGCACGGCGAGCACTCCGGCGAGGAGCGCCGCGATGAGGAGCACCGGCACGCTGATCATCCGCAGCCGGTCATGGCGGGGTGTCATCACTTAAGGTGCGCCCTTCGGTTTCTTTTTCGTCTTCTGCACGGCAGTGGGCTCTGCGGGCTTGGGGACGTCCACGGGTTTCGAGGCGACGCGCAGCTTCGGGCTGCACGCGGCGGCCGCCGTCAGCGCGGTGAGCAGCAGCAGCACGCGCAGCCCGCTGAAGGCCCCGACGGCCAGCAGCGCGGTCGCACAGAGGACACTAGCGCTCACACTCAGTGAAACAGCGAGTGCAAGCTGTTCGAGTCGCCGCGAGTCCCGCTCGAAGCCGCCGTCCCAGCTCTCGGCCGGGCGGACGGCCTGATGGCGGGCGAGAACGGGTCTGCACAGCCGCACCAGCGCGGCGCCGGGCCCGGCGAGCAGGAACACGGCGACCGGCGCGATGCGCAGCTCAGTGGCGGCGGGCAGCAGGGTGGCGGCGAGGGCGCAGCACCCCGCGGCGGGCGGCAGCAGCCGCAGGGACAGATCGACGCGGGCCGGGCCGCCCCGTCCGGGGCCGGCGGGCCGGGAGTCCTTGCGCATGGCGTCTCTGCCGGGTTCTCTGCGGGCGGTGGGCAGCGTCCTCATGAGGTCCTCCGGAGTTCGTAGACGGCGCCTGCGCTGTTCTGCGCCACCCGCTCGAAGAGCGGTGAGGCGGCGACGGATGTCTCGATGCGGTGCAGTTCGGCGGCGGTGAGCATGCCGTTGCCGTCCGAATAGGCGATCTGGCCCCGGGTGAGCAGCAGATAGCCGCGTGCGGGCGGCTCGACGGCCGACATGTCCCGGGCGAGGGTGGCGGCTGGGTCGTTCAGGACCGCCTCCACATGGCTCCTGCCGTCGTCGAGGAACCAGTAGTGGTCGATGCGCCAGTATGTGTCGTAGGCGAGCGGGTAGTTGCGGTTCGCGGCCACCACGAGCGAGCCGTCCGGCGCGCCGTCGACCAGTTGCCGCACCAGCGCCACCTCCTGCTCAGGGAAGTAGCTCAGCTGGTCCTTGCCCGCGTAGCTCGGTACGAAGGCGGCCGTCAGCGCGAGCAGCGCCACGGCCGGAAGCACGCCGAACCGCCACCCCTTGACCGGCAGCGGCCTCCCCCTGCCGTCGGGCGCGGTCGCCGGCGTCCGGGCGTCCGGCAGCAGTGCGGCGGCGGCGAAGAAGCTCGCTCCGGGCAGCATGAACAGCAGCACTCGGAAGATCATTTCGCTGCCGTAGTCATTGGCGGCCAGCATCAGCAACGGCACGGTGGCCAACAGCAGCAGCCCGGTGGCCCGGCGCCTCAGCAGAGGCCGCCGCCAGGCCCCGTACGCCGCGAGCAGCAGCACGGACGCCGAGAGCGCCCGCGACACCCAGGACACCAGCACCGGGCCCGTCCCGGTCGGGGTGGTGCCGTAGCCCGCTTCCAGATTGCCCGCCACATCGCCGAAGGAGCGCACCATCTCGGGCACGGCCTCGCGGAGGAACGGCAGGGAGACGGTGAGGTTCCAGGCCAGGAACACCAGCAGCAGCACTGCGGGTGCGGCCCAGTCGCGGTACCGCCGGGTCAGACACAGCGCGCCCAGTCCGGCGGCCAGCATCACCGGCGTCAGCTGGTGCGCGGTGACGAGGGCGGAGGTGAGCGGGACGAGCAGCGCCGTCCACAGCAGCGCCCGGCGTCGGCCGCCCGCCGGGGGGCGCACGCCTCGACGCAGTACGACCGCCAGCACGCTCAGGCACAGGAACAGCGCCAGGGACTGGGGGGAGAAGTAGTCCTGCCCCACCCAGTTGGCGGCATAGAAGATCCACACCGCGGTCCAGATCAGCCGCCGGTCCTGGGTGAAGGTGCGGTAGATCAGCAGCAGCGGCGCGAGCAGCAGCAGACTGGACAGCAGCGGCCACCAGGCCATGTACGCCGTCGCCTGCTCCAGACCCGTGAGTTCGACGAACGCGGCCTGTGCGGCGAAGAAGCCCGGCCACTGGTCGTACACGGCCATGTCGCCGAGGGCCGCGCCGCGCTCCAGCGCGCCCGCGGTCAGCAGATGGTCGATGACCGCGTCGTGCTTCCACGCCCACGCGTACAGCGGGGTCGGATAGACCAGCGCCTGGGTGGCCCGCTCCATCAGCAGCAGGCCGAGCGTGTACGCAAGCGGCCAGCGGTGCGGGCGCAGGGGGTCGCGCACACAGAGCCAGAAGCCCGCGGCGAGCACCGCGAGCCCGAGCCAGAAGGCGAGGGGCAGCGCCCCGGCGAGTCCGAAGTCGCCCAGATCGGCCGGGTCGGTGCGCACGACGGCGTACGTCCACAGGGCGAGCGCCGCGGCCAGGGGCCCGCCGAGGCCCAGCATCCGGTACCGGCCCGACCGGTCCGGGGACGCCGGAAGATCGGCCAGATCCATCGCAGGGTCGTCCTTTGAGGTCCGCCGGCCGGGGGCGGTGGCGGTTCTCCCGGCCGAATCGGTTGGCTGGTGCAACATGTCCCCCACAGATTTCAGTTACGGGCAGGAGTGAAGGGGAGCCGGCGGTCCGGCGGCCGGACAGTGCCGGACGCGGAAGCGGACCGCCGGCGCCGTCAGCGTGTGGCGGGTGCGGTACGTCTCGTACGTCTCGTGCGCACCGCGCGCAGCGCGTACAGGGCCGCCGCGGCGCAGGCGAGCAGCAGCTGGAGCGGCAGCGCCAGGGGCGCGAGCTGCCGTTGCAGCGTCCAGCCGCACACCGCGAGCAGCCACAGCGTTCCCCACTGTGCCGCGACCGACAGCCCCGCCGTGCGCAGAATCGACAACACGGCGAGCAGTATGAGCAGTTGACAGACCGTCGGCAGCCAGCGGAGCAGGGCTTCCGGGCTGTCGAGGGCCGCCGCGGCGGCGAGGAATCCGGCGAGTGGTTCGTACCACGCGCTGTTGACGGGCTCCGGGATCCGGCCGAGGGCGGCGGGCGCGCCGTGCAGCGCGGCGAAGGTGACCCCCAGCGTGGCGGCGAGCAGACCCGGGCGCGGCCGCAGCAGCGACAGCGCGGCGCTGTGGACGACGATCAGCAGCACCCCGGCGGTGACGGTGAGGGGCGGCAGGGCGTCCAGCAGGCGCGCTCCGGTCAGCGGCAGGCCGCCGATGGCGGGCGTGCCCAGCAGGGGCGTCCAGAACAGCCCGGCGGCCAGCCCGAGCAGCAGCCACAGGGAGGTGGCGAGGCGCGCCTCGCTCGGGTCCTCGCCGCCTATGGCGCCCTCGCCGTCGCCGGGGCCGTCCAGATGGCCGCGGGCTGAGGGACCCGAGGGGCCGTCCGCGCGGCGGTGAGCGGGTGAGTGCCCGGACCCTTCCGCGGGGTGCTTCGCGGGACTCTGCCCCCAGCCGCGGTCATCGGGCCCCGGCCTACGGCCGCCGGGGCCCGCGGGACCGCCGGACAGGGCGGGGGAGCCGTGCGCCGCCGCGCTCGCGGGACCCGGGACCCGGCCGTGCGGCGGTGCCTGAGCCGGCCCGTCCCCAC
>NZ_JADWYQ010000032.1 GCF_022414575.1 Streptomyces sp. MUM 178J
GCTTCCTTCGTACTCACCCCGACCAACCGGTCCAGGCTTTCCTCCGGGCGCTTCCCTTCGGTGTTTCGCTTTTCGCGTTTCCGACTCTATCAGACTCTTTCGCGTCCGATTCCCCGTCGGAAGGGGGTTCGCCTTCCGGTTCCAGCGCTTCCGCGCTTTCCCCTTTCCGGCGACTCCGACTCTACCAGATCCTTTCGGACCTGATTCCCAGTCAGCGGGAGTTGTCTTTCCGGCCGTTGCGGGCCGTTCCGACGCCCAAACTGTAGCCGATTTCCCGGGCTGCTCATAATCGAGCGTTCGAAATGAATTTCGGCATGCCGAAATTCATCCCGGCTGGGAGGTCGTGCGTGAGTTGGGTTGCCGCTCCAGACGGCGTGATCTGCCGTCGCAGAACCGTTCCGGCTCCGTGACAACCCGAAGAACTTTACGGACCGCGCAGGTGCGTGTCAAGCGCCGCTGATCAGTCGAGTGAGTTCAGTCCAGATCGGTCAGCCGGCCGCCCGCGTCCGGTTGGGTGTCCTCAACCCTGCGCAGCACACGGATCAGCAGCTCGCCCAGCAGGGCGCGCTCCCCTCCGGACAGGTCCTGGAGCAGATCCTCCTCGAAGCTCGTGGCCATACGCATCGCCTCGAGCCACTTCGCTCGGCCCTCGTCGGTGAGCTCCACGATGACGCGCACGCGGTTCGTCTCGTCGCGGTCGCGCGTGACCAGGCCCTCGCCCGCCATGCGGTCGATGCGGTGCGTCATCGCCGCCGGGGTGAGACCCAGGCGTCTGGCGATGTCGCCGGGGCCCATGCGGTAGGGGGCGCCAGAGAGAACGAGGGTCTTGAGGACCTCCCACTCCGCGTTGCTGATGCCCAGGTCGGCCACTTGGCGGCCGTAAGCCACGTTCATCCGTCGATTGAGCCGGCCCAGAGCCGAGACCACCTTCTCGACCTGCGGGTCGAGATCGCCGAACTCTCGCTGATACGCGGCGATCTGTTCGTCCAGGCTCGGTTCCTGGGGCTCGGAAGACGTCTCGGGGCCCTCAGGGGTCGCAGTTGGCATGCACTGCAGTATCGCACGCGGCGCGTTGGCATTGAAGTCCTTGGACATGTACTGTTTAGCTTCGAACTTTAGTCTTGAAGTCTTCAGATTTGAGGGCTTCATGCCTTCATCCCTCCAGATCTCCGTGATCTTCAGACCCAAGGCAGGTGAGTGTGACCAGGGCGATGGGCGCCGCGATGCGCCGGATCCAGGCAGGCAACGTGCTGAGTGCGTTCGGACTCGGCTTCACCGTTCCCTTTCTGTATGTCTATGTGGCGCAGGTGAGACAGCTGGGCGCGACGGCTGCGGGTGTGGTGCTCGCCGTGTTCGCCGTCGCCGCCCTTGTCGCCCTCCCCTTCACCGGGCGGATCATCGACCGCCGCGGGCCGCTGCCCGTCCTCCTGGGGGCCGTCCTGCTGGCGGCCGTAGGGGCCGCGGCGCTGGGCGTGTCCGGCAGCACCCACGCCGTCGTGTTGTCCGCGGCGCTGCTCGGCGGCGGCACGGCGGTGATGCAGCCCGCCCTGGCCACGATGATCGTGTGGTGCTCAAACAGCGGCACCCGCACCCGGGCGTTCGCCACGCAGTTCTTTCTGCAGAACCTGGGGCTCGGCATCGGCGGGCTGATCGGCTCGAAGATCGTCGATGAGAGCCGGCCGGCGAGCTTCACGCTGCTGTTCTCCATCGAAGCCGTGATGTTCCTGGTGCTCGCGGGGCTCGCACTCACCATCAGGCTGCCGCAGGCGCCGTCACTGCGCGACGCGATGCCGGAGAACGCCGAGGCCCAGGCCAAGAGCGGGCTGCGAACAGTGCTGGGGCACCGGTCCATGGTGCAGCTGTGTGTGTTGGGATTCGTGTTGTTCTTCGCCTGCTATGGGCAGTTCGAGTCCGGTCTCACGGCATACGGCACGGAAGCCGCCGGGATCGACGCCTCCACCCTCGGCGTGGCGATGGCCGCCAACACCGGGGCAATCGTGGTCGCGCAGTTCCTGGTCCTGAAGTTCGTCGAGCGCCACAGGCGGAGCCGGGTGATCGCCGGAGTGGGGCTGCTGTGGGCGGCAGCGTGGATCGCGGCAGGGTACGCGGGCCTCGGGCACGGCAGCCAGGCCATGGCGACGGCCGCCTTCATCTCCACGTACGCGCTGTTCGGGCTCGGTGAAGCGATGCTGTCGCCGACCGTCGCACCGCTCGTCGCGGATCTGGCGCCCGAGTCGATGGTGGGGCAGTACAACTCCGCGTTCGCACTGGTCAAGCAGCTGGCGCTGGCGGTCGGCCCGGCGGTGGGCGGTCCGATGGGGGCCATGCTGCCCGGCCCGTACATCGTGACCTTCATCCTCTTCTCCCTCGGCATCACCGTGCTGGCGCTGCGGCTGGGGCGGCGGCTCACCCCCGTGCAGGACCAGCCGTCGCTTGCCGCGGCGTCGCGCGTGGTGGCGGTGCACAAACCCGCGCCGGAGAGGGCCGTGGGCGCCGCACGCTGAAAGGCCACACGCTGGCGGGCTGCCCACTGACCGGCGGCCCCTGGCCGCCCGCCGACCGCTGCCGGCGCTGGGTCGGCGGCGCGCTCAGGCCGGGCGGAGCCCCTTCAGCGCGGCAGGGCGAACTCGCACCAGACCGCCTTGCCTCCGCCCGGGGTGCGGCGGCTCCCCCAGGACGAGGCGATCGTCGCGATGATCGAGATTCCGCGGCCCGCCTCGTCCTCCGTCTCGGCGCGGCGGCGGCGCGGCAGATGGTCGTCTCCGTCCGTCACTTCGATGGTCAGCCGGCGGTCGGTGCGGCGGAGCCGCAGCCGCATGGGCGGCGTGCCGTGCTTCAGGGAGTTGGCGACCAGTTCGCTCGCCGCCAGCACGCCCAGATCGTGCAGCTCCGGGGAGAAGCGCCAGGACGCCAGCACCCCTGAGGCGAAGGCCCGGGCGCGCGGGGCGGCCTCCACCCCGCCGAGGAGGTCCAGGGCGGCGTTGTGGAACAGCTCCGCGTCCACGCCGGTGCGGGTGGGGTGCTGGACGACGAGCACCGCCACGTCGTCGTCGTGGTCGGCGGTCACCCCGAGAGCGCGAATCAGCCGGTCGCAGACCACCTGGGGCCCACCCGTCGCACCGGCGAGCGCGCACTCCAGCGCGGCCACGCCCTTGTCGATGTCCTCGCCGCGGCGCTCGACCAGCCCGTCCGTATAGAGGACGGCGCTGGCGCCGGGAGGCAGGGCGATGGAGCCCGAGGTGTGCAGCCAGCCTCCGGTGCCGAGCGGCGGGCCGGTCGGCTCCTCCGCCCGGCGGACCGTGCCGTCCTCGTCCCTGACGAGGACGGGGAGATGGCCGGCGGAGGCGTAGACCAGGCGTCCCTCGTTCGGGTCGTGGACGGCGTAGACGCAGGTGGCGATCTGGCTGGGGTCGATCTCGGAGGCGAGCCCGTCGAGCAGCTGGAGCACCTCGTGCGGCGGCAGGTCCAGGCGGGCATAAGCCCGTACAGCGGTGCGAAGCTGGCCCATGACGGCGGCGGCGCGCACCCCGCGGCCCATGACATCGCCGATGACGAGGGCCGTGCGGCCCGCGCCGAGGGTGATCACGTCGTACCAGTCGCCGCCCACCGCGGCGTCCGTGCCGCCCGGTTGGTAGGTGGCGGCGATCCGCAGGTCGTCGGGCTGCTCCAACTCCTGGGGCAGCAGCGACCTCTGGAGGGTGACGGCGGTCTCGCGGTGGCGGCGCTCGCTGGCGCGGAGTCGCTCGGCCGCCTCGGCCTGGTCGGTGACGTCGGCCGCGAAGACGAGGACGCCCGCGACGTTCCCGGCGCCGTCGGCGCGCTCGCCGCCCGTTGTGCCGAGGGGGGAGTCAGTGCCGTCGACGACCGGTCCGGTGTACGGCGCGGCGGCGTCGCCGCTGTGCTCGGCGGGCAGGCAGGTGATGGTGTACGAGCCGTGACCCCGGACCTTGCGGGACTTGACGGTCCGGGGCCGGCCGCTGCGAAGCACCTGGTCCATCAGCGGGAGCAGGCCGAGTTCGGCCAGCTCGGGGCAGCTCTCGGCGGCTGCCGTGCCGGCCTGGCGGGGGCCGAACACCGCGGCGTAGGCGTCGTTGACATAGGCGACGCGGTGTTCCGGGCCGTACACGAGGGCGACCAGCGCGGGGAGTCTGCCGAGCATCTCGCTTACGGAGAAGTCGTCGAGGGCGGGCGCGTCGGGCGGGGCCTCCGGCTGCCGGGTGTACTCGCCGCGGGCCGCGGGCACCGAGCCTTCCCCCCGCTGGGCCGGGGAGCGCCCATGGTCGGTCCTCCGCGCTGCGGCGCGACGCTGCGTACCCGGGAGCCTTGCGCTCCAACGCGTGAAGTTCACTGACTTTCTAGCCTCAATGGGTTGTCGCCAAGGGTCACTCTGCGCAGGTGTGAGCCCACCTATGGTCACACGTCCAGTGTGACCGACCGGACTGACAGTCCTGCCGCTACGGACCGTCCTTCGGACGGTCTTTAGGGCTGCCGCGCCCGTCCTCGGAGTCGCCGGATCCGGTGGGCCCGTCAGGCCCTTGGGATGTACGTCTGCCGCCGGCCGCGAGTTCAAACTCCGCTCGGGGATGTTCCAGCGAGCCGAGGGAGACGATCTCACGTTTGAACAGGCCGGCGAGGGTCCATTCGGCGAGTACCCGGGCCTTGCGGTTGAAGGTGGGCATGCGGTTGAGGTGGTACATGCGGTGCATCAGCCACGCGGGGTAGCCCTTGAGCTTGCGGCCGTAGACATGGGCGACGCCCTTGTGGAGGCCGAGGGAGGCGACGGAGCCCGCGTACTTGTGGGAGTACTCCCTGAGGGGGCGGCCGCTGAGCGAGGCTGCGATGTTCTCGGCGAGGACCTTGGTCTGGCGCAGGGCGTGCTGGGCGTTCGGCGCGCACTCCGTGCCGGGCTCGTCGGCCGTGAGGTCGGGGACGGCGGCGGCGTCGCCGGCCGACCAGGCGTGTTCGACGCCTTCCACGGTGAGCCGGGCGGTGCAGCGCAGGCGTCCCCGTCCGTTGAGGGGCAGGTCGGTGGCGGTCAGGAGCGGCGCCGGCTTCACGCCCGCCGTCCACACGACGGTGCGGGTGGGAAAGCGTGAGCCGTCGCTCAGCACGGCCACCCGGTCCTCGCAGGACTCCAGACGCGTTTCGAGTCGGACGTCGACGTTGCGGGCGCGCAGCTCCCGTACCGCGTACTTGCCCATCTGCTCCCCCACCTCGGGGAGGATGCGGTCGGTGGCCTCGACGAGGATCCACTTCAGGTCGGCGGGCTTGATGTTGTGGTAGTAGCGCGCGGCATAGCGGGCCATGTCCTCGAGTTCGCCGAGTGCCTCGACGCCCGCGAAGCCGCCGCCGACGAAGACGAAGGTCAGCGCGGCGTCGCGGATGGCCGGGTCGCGGGTGGAGGAGGCGATGTCCATCTGCTCGATGACATGGTTGCGCAGGCCGATGGCCTCCTCGACGGCCTTGAAGCCGATGCCGTGGTCGGCGAGGCCGGGGATGGGCAGGGTGCGCGAGATGGAGCCGGGCGCGAGGACGAGTTCGTCGTAGGCGATCTCCTTGGGGCCTGCGCCCTCCTCGTCCGTGGCGAGGGTGTTGACGGTGGCCGTGCGCTTGGCGTGGTCGATGGCCGTGGCCTCTCCGATGAGGAGGGCGCACCTGTGGAGCTCCCGGCGGAGCGGGACCACGACATGGCGCGGGGAGATGTTGCCTGCGGCCGCCTCCGGCAGGAACGGCTGGTACGTCATATACGGGTCGCGTGTGACCACCAGGATCTCCACCTCGCCGCGGCCGAGCTCGGCCTTCAGCGTCCGCTGGAGGCGCAGCGCGGTGTACATGCCGACATAGCCTCCGCCGACGACGAGGATGCGCCTGTCCGGACGTCGTCGTCCGAGGGTCGTCCCGCCGGGATTCGCAGCCTTCACCATCCCATGACGCAACGGGCTCAGGCGTTTGTCCACAGCCCCGGCAAATTGTGTGACCGGAGCCCGCGCGGGGGCGGGGCGGTCCGTCGGCCGTGGAGGATCAAAGGCGTGCAGGTCAGGATAGGCCTGGGGGGTGTGGGGACGGGGGGTCATAGGGAACCTTCCGGCCCTTGCTCCGATCGGGGGGCGCTCCGTGCGGAACCACCCCCTTCTGAATTGACCTGGGCTCAACTATGTTCGTATCTCGTCGGGGTGTCCGGACGCGGCACGCCCGGCAGACCAGGGTGGGGAAAGTCTCCGGGGGGAGACGTCATGACCGGGGGAACACATATGCACATCCAGGACTCGCATTGGCACACCGCCGACGTCTCGACCGCGTCGGCATCCGCGCAGGGCGCGCCGACGGCGATCGCCACACGCGCGGGGTCCGTCGGGGCCGGGCGTCAGACTCCGCTGCGGGTGGATGCCCAGCGCAATCTGGAGCATGTCCTGCGCGCGGCGCGCGAGGTGTTCGGCGAGCTGGGCTACGGCGCTCCAATGGAGGACGTGGCGCGGCGCGCCAGGGTCGGCGTGGGCACGGTGTACCGCCGGTTTCCCAGCAAGGACGTGCTGGTGCGGCGGATAGCCGAGGAGGAGACCGCGCGGCTGACGGAGCAGGCGCGGACGGCGCTGGGGCAGGAGGAGGAGCCATGGCCGGCGCTCGCGTGCTTCCTGCGGACGTCGGTGGCGTCGGGCGCGGGCCGGCTGCTGCCGCCTCATGTGTTGCGGGTGCGCGTGGACGGCGGGGGCCAGCCGGGTGACGGCGGCGAAGAGGTCCGGGTGCCCCAGCAGCGGGCGGGCGGGCCGGCTGCGGCGCGGGTGGTCGGGCCGCGCGGGGCGCCGGCGGAGGAGCAGGCCGAGTCGGGCGCTGACGAGTTGCTGGAGGTCGTGGGGCAGCTCGTGGAGCGGGCGCGGGAAGCCGGCGAGCTGCGTGCCGACGTCACGGTGGCCGATGTGCTGCTGGTGATAGCCACGGCCGCTCCTTCCCTGCCGGATGCGGCGCAGCAGGCGGCGGCTGCGGAGCGGCTGCTGGACATCCTGCTGGAGGGACTGCGTCCGCGGGCGCTGTGACGTTCCGGCTGCGGGCCGGGCGTCGGTCGGCTGGGCGGCTGGGCGGCCCATGGTCGCTCTGCGTTCGCTCTGCGGGTGAGGCGCTGTCGAGCCGTAGTCGAACTACTGGGCGACGGCTGGTCAACCGGTCTGCTCCGTGGTGCCGTCGCGACACTCCCCGAACGGGTGAAAGCTCGTGCCTGGTTTCGGGGAGTCTCCCCGGACGGGTGGTTGCGGGACCTGAGGGGCCGGCGTATTGCGGCTCTGTGGCACTCTGGCTCGGTGTTCGAGTCCGCGCGTGCGTACGGGAGCTTCCGCGATGAGCGGTGACGGTCGGGGTGACAGACGGGACGAGTCTCTCGACAGTGCGGGCGGGGGTGAGGCAGCCGGTCTGCCCTCGAGGCAGGTGCCGAGCCAGGGAGGGCCCCGTGGCGCGTCAGGGATGCCCGGCGTGGGTGCGGACCCTGATGCGTCTGACGTCCGGGGCCCGGAGGCGGAGGCGGAGGCGGTTTCCGGCACGGAGGCGGTTTCCGGCGGGCATTCCGTGCCGCCGCAGTGGGGACGTACGGGACGCCGGGGGCCCCACGGCCGGCACGCCGAACGCCAGGGGCCCCGCAGCCGGCACGCCGAACGCCAGGGCGGCAGGCGGGAGGAGTCCGTACTGCCGCCGCCCGTGAAGGCCCCTCCGTCGGACGCCAGTCTCGTCCAGCGGATGCGGGACGGCGAGGACAGCGCGTACGAGGAGCTGTTCCGCCGCCACTCGGAGGCAGTGCGCCGCTATGCGCGCAGCTGCTGCCGGGATGCGCACACCGCCGACGATCTGACGGCGGAGGTCTTCGCAAGGACGCTGCAGGCCGTCCGCAGGGGCGCTGGCCCTGAGCAGGCGGTGCGGGCGTATCTGCTGACGACGGTGCGACGGGTCGCCGCGGCCTGGACGAAGGCGGCGAAACGGGAGCATCTGGTCGATGATTTCGCGGTGTTCGCCGTGGAGGCGGCACGCAGCGCGGACGGGGCGCATGACGATGCCCTCGGTCTGGGCGCGGACGTCCGCGCGATGCACGAGGCGGAGCAGTCGCTGGCCCTGCAGGCGTTCCGTTCGCTGCCGGAGCGCTGGCAGGCGGTGCTGTGGCATACGACGGTGGAGGAGGAGTCACCGAGCGAGGTCGCGCCGCTCTTCGGGCTGACGGCCAATGCCACGGCGGTGCTGGCCAGTCGGGCACGGGAAGGGCTCAAGCAGGCGTATCTGCAGGCCCATGTGAGCTCCGCTCTCACCTCGGGTGGGGATTGTGCGCGGTATGCGGACCGGCTGGGTGCGTATGCCCGCGGGGGGCTGCGGATGCGGGCGGAGCGGGGACTGCGCAGGCATCTGGAGGAGTGCGCCAGGTGCCGGCTGGCCGCCGGCGAGCTGGAGCATGTCAACGCGGGCATTCCGGCGTTGCTGCCGGTCGCGGTCATCGGCTGGTTCGCCGCCGGCTATTCGCTCAAGGCCGCGGGCGTGGCGGCCGGAGGGGCCGCCGGGGCTGCGGGTGCGGCTGCCGGCGGAGCGTCCGGGAGCGCCGGAGCATCGGGGGCTGCCGGTTCGGCGGCTGCGGGAGGTGCCGCAGGCGGCGCAGGCGGCGCAGGCGGTTCATCGACCGCTTCGGCAGCGGCCGGCGCAAGCGGTACCGCAGGGGCCAGCGGTTCGGCGGGGGCGAGCGCAGGCGGTTCATCGACCGGTTCGGCAGCGGCCGGCGGTGCAGCGGGCGAGGGCGTAGGGGCCGCCGCCAAGGCGACCGTCGCGGCGGCGCTGGCCGCCGCAGCCGCGGCGGCCATCGTCTGGGCGATGGCCGGTGACCGGGAAATCCGGTCCGAGCCTGCGCCACAGGCCAAGCCGCCCGCGGCGCAGCCGGTGCCGCCTCCGGAGCCTGCGCCGTCGTCGCCGTCCCCGGAGCCGTCCGAGCCGCCTGCCGCGCGCGCGGCGGCACCCGCCGTGCCGTCGTCCTCGGCAACGCCGCCCGCTGCCCCGACACCGACGCCCGCGCCCACACCATCCAAGGCGCCCACGCCAACGCCCACGCCGACGCCGACGCCGACCCCGGCTTCTGTGACCCCCACCCCCGAGCCGAGCCCGACGCCCACTCCGACCCCCACTCCGACGCCCACACCGGAACCGCCGCCTCCGGCCCCGGAGGTCTACCAGGTCAACCAGCTCCGCTACGGGGTCCTCGGCGACCACACGGGCCCGGAAGTGCGGCTGGGCGGGAGCAGCTGGCTCTGGCAGCGCTGGGGCATGTCGATCGCCGGCACGCACTTCGCCCATGGGGTCACCGTGCACGGCAAGTCCTCCGTGACCATCGACCTCAACCGGTCCTGCTCCGCCTACCGGGCCAGGGCGGGCGTGGACGACATGATGCTGGGGCTGGGCGCGGTGCGGTTCTCCGTCTATGGGGACGGGACGCGGCTGTGGCGTTCGCCGGTGGTCCGCAGCGGGGATCCGGCGGTGCCGGTGAATGTGTCGCTCATCGGCCGCAAGACGCTGCGGCTGGTCGTGGAGCCGCAGTCGCCGTTCGACGCCGCCGCGCTCGCGGACTGGGCCGAGTCGCGGATCAGCTGCCGCTGACGCGCTCCGGGCGGCCGCTTCCGGCGACGGGCGGTCAGGCCTGGAGGGTGCGGCGCGGCGGGACGCCGGCTGCGACGGCTCGCTGGCGAGGGGCGGCCGCGCCCGTCCAGCAGGTGCCGCGGCGGGACAGCAGCCGTCTGAGCCAGAGTTCGGTCGAGACGAGTTCGGCCAGCCCGTCCAGGGGGACGGGTTCCCCGTCGGCGGCCGCCCGCAGGGCTTTGCGGACGACCCGGGCCTCCACCAGTCCGGCGTCCGCCAGCAGCGGGGCGTCGAAGAGCGCCATCAGATGCGGCAGCGCGGCGCGCAGCCCTGCGCGCGCCGCCGCGGCGGCGTAGGCGTGGGTGGTCGCGCCCCAGCCCGGCGGCAGGTCGTGGATGCCCGTGCCCGCGAGCACGTCGCGCAGGATCGCGGCACGCGCGCCCGGCTGGACCCGCAGCGACTCGGGCAGTCCGCGGCAGGCGCGTACGACGGCGTTGTCGAGGAACGGGGCGTGCAGCCGCTGGCTGCGGATCTCCGCGGCCTGCTCCAGAATCCGCTGGTCGACGGCGTGGCGGGCGAGGGCGGCGCGCGCTCGTGCCTCGCCGGGGCGCTGCACGGAGACGGGCCGGGTCGCCGCCGCGTTGAGGCGAACCGATACTTCCGCCAGCGCCTCACCGGTCAGCCAGCGTGCGGCCGGCCCCGGCCGGGACCAGGCGAGGGCGGCGAGCGAGGCGCTGAGCGGCCCGTCGGCGTCCATGAGGTCGGCGAAGCCGTCCCGTGCGGCGCCCTGCCGGCGCCCCGTACCCCGACCGCCCGGGCCGCCGCTGCCCGCGCCGCGACCCGGCACGCGGTTGGCCTCCAGCAGCCGCCCGGCGGCCTTTTCCATGCCGGTGCGGTAGGAGGTGCGGGCCAGTCGGCGGGCGGCGCGGTAGACGGTCAGCGGAATGAACAGCGACTGCGGCGACGACCCTTCGGCGCGCGCGAGGGCGGTGACGGGCCGCAGCAGATGGCGGCGGCGCCGGTCCATCAGCAGATCGGCAAGCCGGGCCGGATGGGCGTCCAGCACCTGTCGTGCTCCGGCCCCGGTGAAGTGGTCGGCGCTGCCCGCGGCGAGCCGGGAGCGGTGGCGTTCCGCGGTGACGAGCGAGGGCGCGGGCTCATCGGTCAGCGGCCCGCTGTCGAGTCCCGCGAAAGGGAGGCCCTCCTCGCCTGCGGCGACCACGACATGGTGCAGCCGGGGGTTGGAGGCGATGGCGCGGGCGCGTTCCAGTTCCGCTTCGCGGGCCTCGCGGCCGCCGGTGGCCAGATCGTTGAAGGTGACGGCGAGGAGCCGCTCGCCCGCTCCCGTGCCGTGTCCCAGTACGGTCCCGGGGACGCCGGGCAGCCCGGCGGCGAGCAGCGCGAGCGTGCCGGACGCGCTGCCTCCCGACAGGTCCGCGCCGATGCCGGGCGCGGGCCCGGGGCGTCCGCGGGCGGCGCGCCGGTCGGCCGGGCCCATGCCCGGCACGGGGCCCGGATCGGGCGGCAGGGTCTCGGGCGCGTGCCGGGGGGCGGTGAGGCGGGCTCGTACGGCCTCGATCAGGGCGTCCCGTACGCCGTCGACGGCGCGGTCCGGGTCGATCTGAGGTCCGGCGACGGCGAGCGAGGCGACCGGCTCGTATCCGGTGATCTCCCGCGAGCCCTCGCGGAGGATCAGCGCATGGCCTGGCGGGATGCGCTTGACCCCTTCGTACGGGGTGGAGTCGCCGAGCGCCTCAGGGCTCTCCGGGCAGGCGAGCAGCGCCGCGAGGTGCCCGATGTCGAGTTGGGCCTCGATCAGGTCGGCGAGCGGCAGGGCGGCGGTGGCGTAGGCGGTGCCACCCGCCCACGGGGTGTAGAAGACGGGTCTGGCGCCTGCGAGATCGCCGATCACGGTGATGCGGCGGCCGACCTGAACGACGGCCGTGTAGCTGCCGGGCCAGGCCGTGAGATGCCGCAGTGCGCCCCCGCGCGCTGCGAAGAGGCCGAGTCTGAGCTGTTCGTCGCCGGCCCCGCAGCAGCCCAGGACGGCGAGCCTGGCGACGGGGGCGGCCCCGGTGGGCCGAGGGGGAGCGTCGGCGGTGACGACGCGGATCTCGTCGGGTCGCCAGTCGCCCACGGCCCACAGCGGATCCGGGTCTCCCCACAGCAGCTGGGAGCCGACGGGGTGGACGGTGCGGGCTTCGTCGGACGCGTCGGCGGGGTCGGCGGGGTCCCCGACGGCCCCGGCCGTGCCGAAGTGCGCGGCGATACTGCTCCAACCCACCAGCCACCGCATCGCCGCCTCCACAGGTTGTGGACAACCACATCCGCCGCTTCACATCTGGGGGACATGCTGCCACGAAGGAGGCGCGCACGCGGGGCTGCGGGTAGCGCACGCAAAATGTGAACGCGCCCCTGGCATGGGCCACTTACCGCCCCGACGCACCCTTGCGCGCCCCCTTCACGCCCCTGGAAGTGCGCCCGCACTTCACCTCAATGGACGCGAACAAGCCCTCAGAAGTGGGAAGTTGGCCCATGCAGGAACGTCGACATTCGGCCAATCTGCGACAGGAACGCGGGCCGCACACACGTCCGTACGGATGGCTGTGCAGGCTGCCGGGAGGAGTCGCCGATCCCCGCACGGCGACCGCACGGGCGGCCCCGAGACGACCCCGGGGCGGTCTCGACGCACGATCCGGGAGACGCGGCACGCCCCCCGGACCGGTCCGCCGCCCGCGGGGATTGAGGCGGCGGCATCCCCCAGCCCACCGGTGAAGTCCACGGCGGGCCGACCCACGCAGCACTCATGGAAGCGGTCCCCCACCAGTCGGGCCAGAGCGCACGCACAGGCGCACGGCCACACGCCCGGAGCACGGCACCACGGGGCGCGAAGGGACGAACGGGGCGGACGGGGCGGGCCCGCCGCCTCGCGTTCCGGCCGCGCCGCAGGGCCGGACCCCGCCCCTTCGCGCCTCCCCGCGCCCGCCCGCCCGCCCCGGCCGGCCGGCCACCCTCGGCGGACCGGCCGCCGACCGGCCAACCGCCCGTCGTCAGAAACCCGTCGCGCGTTACGCACAACAATCTCGCCATACGGAACACCGCCCCTTAACGGTCGGGATGCGGCGAACTACGCTGGGTTTACTGATGTTCTCCGCGGGGGCGCATATTCCCGGGGGCTCGGCCACAAGCCTTTGCAGCCGTGATCCCGGGGGTGTGGACCAGGAGGACTCAGCACGAAAGCCGCGCGCCCGGGCAGCGACGCGGCGGCCGTCTGTGTGTCGAGGGGTGGCGCATGTCCAGGGAGCAACGCGGGCCGAACGAGAAGCTCGGCACCGTTCTCGCCCTCGCGGGAATCAGCAACGCCGGCCTCGCCCGGCGGGTCAACGACCTCGGGGCGCAGCGCGGTCTGACCCTTCGCTACGACAAGACCTCGGTGGCACGGTGGGTGTCGAAGGGCATGGTGCCGCAAGGCGCCGCGCCCCATCTCATCGCCGCGGCGATCGGGGCGAAGCTCGGCCGTCCCGTGCCGCTGCACGAGATCGGCCTCGCCGACGCCGACCCGGCCCCGGAGGTCGGTCTCGCCTTCCCGCGCGACGTCGGCGAGGCGGTGAAGACGGCCACCGAGCTGTACCGACTCGACCTCGCGGGCCGGCGCACCGGCAGCGGCGGGATCTGGCAGTCGTTGGCCGGATCGTTCGCGGTGAGCGCCTACGCGACCCCCGCGTCCCGCTGGCTGATAACGCCCGCCGACTCCTCGGTCGAGCGTTCGGCGGACGGCGGCGACGAGGCTCCCGCGCGGGTGGGCCACAGCGACGTGGCGAAACTGCGCGAGGCGGCCGAGGACGCCCGCCGCTGGGACTCCAAATACGGAGGCGGGGACTGGCGTTCGTCGATGGTCCCGGAATGCCTGAGGGTGGACGCGGCCCCGCTGCTCCTCGGCTCCTACTCGGACGAGGTGGGCCGCGGACTCTTCGGCGCGACCGCGGAACTGACCCGGCTGGCCGGCTGGATGGCCTTCGACACCGGGCAGCAGGAGGCGGCGCAGCGCTACTACATCCAGGCGCTGCGGCTCGCCCGCGCGGCCGCGGACGTGCCCCTGGGTGGCTATGTGCTGGCCTCGATGTCCCTCCAGGCCACCTACCGCGGCTTCGCCGACGAGGGCGTCGACCTCGCCCAGGCGGCGCTGGAGCGCAACCGCGGCCTCGCCACCGCCCGCACGATGAGCTTCTTCCGGCTGGTCGAGGCCCGCGCACACGCCAAGGCCAACGACGCCTCGGCGGCCGGCTCCGCCCTGCGTGCCGCCGAGGGCTGGCTGGAGCGCTCCCGCGAGGGAGACACCGACCCGACGTGGCTCGGCTTCTACTCGTACGACCGCTTTGCCGCCGACGCCGCCGAGTGCTACCGCGATCTGAAGGCGCCCCGCCAAGTGCGCCGCTTCACCGAGCAGGCGCTGTCGCGGCCCACGGAGGAGTTCGTCCGCTCCCACGGGCTGCGGCTGGTGGTCTCGGCGGTCGCCGAGCTGGAGTCGGGGAACCTGGACGCGGCCTGCGCGGCGGGCACGCGCGCGGTGGAGGTCGCCGGGCGCATCTCCTCGGCCCGTACGACGGAGTATGTGCGGGATCTGCTGCACCGACTGGAGCCGTACGGGGACGAGCCGAGAGTGGTGGAGCTCAGGGAGCGGGCCCGGCCGCTTCTGATGGCCCCGGCGTAGCCTGCGCGCAGCCGCCCGCGGTCGCGGTGAGGCGCACACCACTGTCTGAGCTGGTTTAACGGCATTGTCAGTGGGCCAGTGCAGTATCGGGGTGGGAGGTGTCGCGTTGAGGGCGTACGACTGTGAGGTGCTGGTGGTCGGCGGCGGGATCGTCGGCCTGTCGACCGCGTATGCGCTCACCCGGGCTGCGCCCGGCACCAAGGTGACGGTCCTGGAGAAGGAGCCCGGACCGGCCCGCCACCAGACCGGACGGAACAGCGGCGTGATCCACAGCGGCGTCTACTACCGTCCCGGCTCGCTGAAGGCGCGGTTCGCGGTGCGCGGCGCGGCCGAGATGGTGAAGTTCTGCGCGGAGTACGGCATCGACTGTGCGGTCACCGGGAAGCTGATCGTCGCCACGGATCGCGAGGAGCTGCCCCGGCTGCACGCCCTGGTGCAGCGCGGCCGGGAGAACGGCATTCCGGTGCGGGAGCTCGGCGCCGCGCAGATCACGGAGCACGAGCCACAGGTGCGGGGCCTCGCCGCGATCCACGTCGGCACCACGGGGGTGTGCGACTTCCGCGCGGTGGCCGCCCAGCTGGCCGCCTCCGCGGAGGCCTCCGGCACGGACATCCGGTACGGGGAAGAGGTCGCCGTGGTCGACCGGCGCGCCTGGGGCGTGGCGGTGCGCACGACCGCGGGCACGGTGATACGGGCCCGCGTCCTCGTGAACTGCGCGGGGCTGCACTGCGACCGGGTGGCCCGGCTGGCGGGCGACGACCCCGGCATGCGGATCGTCCCCTTCCGGGGCGAGTACTACGAGCTGACCAGGCCCGCGCTGGTGCGCGGCCTGGTGTATCCGGTCCCCGACCCGGCCTTCCCCTTCCTCGGCGTCCATCTGACCCGAGGCGTCGACGGGGAGGTCCACGTCGGGCCGAACGCGGTCCCGGCCCTGGCCCGCGAGGGCTACCGCTGGTCCACGGTCCGCCCGGCCGAGCTGGCCGCCACCCTGGCCTGGCCCGGCTCCTGGCGCATCGCCCAGCGCCACTGGCGGTACGGGGCGGGCGAACTGCACCGCTCTCTGTCGAAGCCGGCCTTCCTCGCAGCGGTGCGGAGGCTCCTTCCGGAGATCACCGAAGCCGATCTGCGGCCCGCCGCGGCGGGTGTGCGCGCACAGGCCGTACTGCGCGACGGCACGCTCGTGGACGACTTCCTCATCCATGAGTCCCCCCGCGCGGTCCACGTGCTGAACGCCCCCTCCCCCGCGGCGACCGCCTCCCTCCCCATCGGCCGCGAAATCGCCGCCCGGGCGCTGGCGGCCCTGGCGGAGGGATAGGGGCCGGGGCTCCGCCCCAGACCCCGTCCCCGGGGCTCCGCCCCCGGACCCCGCTCCTCAAACGCCGGCGAGGCTGAATTGCCGCCGCAGGCCCGCTGCTCCGGGCCGTAGAATCGGGGCATTGTGTCTGAGCAGCTTCGAAACGCCGTGCCCGGTGACCGTCCCGACCGCGCACCGTCCGGCGCCACCCCTGTGAGTCACCGGGCCAAGGGGGAACCGCGCTTCCCCGGCGGTCCCGCCGCCGATCCCGCAGGATCGCACCACGAGCGGCGGATCCGGAGCTTCCAGCCGCGGCGGAGCCGGGTCACCGCGGGGCAGGCCGACGCGCTGCAGCGGCTGTGGCCCGTCTGGGGTCTGGACATCGACGGCCGGCGCGTCCTCGACCTGGACGAGATGTTCGACGGGCTGCCCGTCGTCCTCGAGATCGGTTTCGGCATGGGCGAGGCCACCGCTCAGATGGCCGCGGAGGACCCGCACACCGGCATCCTCGCGGTCGATGTGCACACCCCCGGTCAGGGCAACCTGCTCGCCCTGGCCGAGCGCAACGGCCTGTCCAACGTCCGGGTGGCCAACGGCGACGCGATCATCCTGCTCCGCGAAATGCTGCGGCCCGGCTCGCTCGACGGCGTGCGCGTCTACTTCCCCGACCCCTGGCCCAAGAAGCGGCACCACAAGCGACGGCTGATCCAGCCCGAGTTCCTCACGCAGGCCGCCGAGCGGATGAAGCCCGACGCCGTGCTGCACTGCGCCACGGACTGGGAGCCGTACGCAGAGCGGATGCTCGAGGTGCTCACCGCGCACCCGGACTTCCAGAACACCCAGCCGGACGGCGGGTACGCCCCCCGCCCCGCGTTCCGGCCGCTGACCCGATTCGAAGGCCAGGGACTCGAGAAGGGCCATGTGGTGCACGACCTGCTGTTCCGCCGGGTATCACCCTCCTGATCGCAGCTACAACACGGTCGCACACTGTCAGTACGCCTCGTTAGGGTCGTGTGGTGTCCGAGTCCCCGCCGCAGCCTCAGCAGTCGCCGCCGCAGCCGCCGCCTCCGCTGCGCTCCCCGCAGCAGCTGGCGGAGCTGCTCGCCGCCGTGCCCGAGCGCTCCCGGTGGCGCTACAAGCCGCGCCGAGTCTCACACCTGTGGCGCAGCAAGGCCGTCCGGGCCGGTGCGGTCATCACCCTGCTGGCCCTGTGCGGGCTGATGATCCTCGCGCTGGTGCGCGAGGAGACCGGCACCCGTGGCTTTCTGGTCGGCCTGGGCCTGGCCACCCTTCCGGTCCCCCTCCTGATGGCCGCGTTCCGCTGGCTGGACAGGGTGCAGCCGGGCCCCTGGCGGAACCTTCTGTTCTCCTTCGCCTGGGGCGCCTGCGCCGCCGCCCTTGTCGCGATCATCGCCAATACCTTCGCGACGCGCTGGATAGCCACGGCCACCGCGGACCCGGCGAGTGCGGACACACTCGGCGCGACGGTCATAGCCCCGGTGGTCGAGGAGAGTGCCAAGGCCGCCGCGATCTTGCTGATCTTCCTCTTTCGGAGACGGGACTTCACGGGGATCGTGGACGGCGTCGTCGTCGCGGGCTTCACCGCCACCGGCTTCGCCTTCACCGAGAACATCCTGTACCTGGGCAGCGCCTTCGGCGAAGACCAGACGCTCGGCACCTCGGGTCTGGAGTCGGTGACCGCCGCGACCTTCTTCGTGCGGATCGTGATGTCGCCGTTCGCCCATCCGCTCTTCACGGTGCTCACCGGCCTCGGTTTCGGGATCGCCGCCCTCGCGGCCCGGCAGCGCCGGTTCCGCAGGACGGCGCTGCCGGTCCTCGGCCTCCTGCTCGCGATGGGCGTGCACGCGCTGTGGAACGGCTCGGCCACGCTCCTCGGCCCCTGGGGTTTCTACGCCGTCTACGGCGCGTTCATGGTTCCCGCCTTCGGGTTGCTGACCTGGCTGACGATCTGGTCTCGGCAGCGTGAGCTGCGCACGATATCCAGGCATCTGCCCGCGTATGCGGCGGCTGGGTGGCTGTCCCCGGACGAGCCGCCCGCCCTGTCGTCGATGCGGGCGAGGGCGATGGCACGCGACTTCGCCCGGCATACGTTCGGCAGGCCCGCGGCGAACGCGGTGTCGGAGTACGAGTCGCTGGCGACCACACTGGCGTTTCTGCGCCACCGGGCCCACCGGGGCACGGCCGGAGAGGACTTCGCGGAGCGGGAGCGGGAGCTGCTGCACCATCTGTGGCAGCGAAGGGAGGTGGCCGGACCCGCACTGACGTACGCGGCACGGGCGTCGGGCCGGGTGTGGTCCCCGCCGCCGCACCGGGACTACGGCGGCTACAACCCGTACCGCTCCTGAGCCATGGCGGGCGGACCCGACGCCGGCAGTTCGGCGGCGGCGAGCAATCGGGCAGCTGCTCCACCGCAGGACCGGCAGCCCTGGCGTCGGGGGGTGTGCGCCAGAGCTGCCGGGGTTCGGGGTGCGGACGCTGCCACCGTACGCGGGCGCGGCGTGCCTGTGCGGCGCGGCGCTCCGCCGGACGGTGGGCGTCCGGGGCCGTCCGGAGTCGTCCTCGGCAGTTGCAGTCGTCGGAGCGTCAGACCGTCAGGCCCTTGTCACGCAGCCACGCCATCGGGTCGACGCCGGCCCCGCTCGGTGTGTGCACCTCGAGGTGGAGGTGGGGGCCGGTCACATTGCCGGTCGCGCCCACCCGCCCGATGGTCTCGCCGGTCGTCACCTTCTGCCCGGCGCTCGCGGTCATGGAGGAGAGGTGCGCGTACCAGACCTCGGTGCCGTCCTCGAGCTCCAGCACGATGCGGTAGCCGTACGAGCCCGACCAGCCGGCGGACTTGACCGTGCCGCCGTGGACGGCCTTGACGGGGGTGCCCGTCGGCGCGGCGAAGTCGAGGCCGGTGTGCTGACCGGAGGACCACATGGACCCGGCCTGGCCGTAGGTGGAGGTGATGGTGTACGAGGAGGTGGGCAGGGAGTAGCTCGCGGCGAGCTTGGCGAGGCGCTCCGCCTCCGCCTTGGCCCTGGCGGCCTCCTCCGCCTTCCGCTTCTCCTCGGCGGCCTTGGCTTCGGCCGCCTCCTGCTGCTTCGCCGCCTCCGCCGCGGCCTTCTCTGCGGCGGCCTGCTCGGCTGCTGCCTTGGCTTCCGCTTCGGCCGCGGCCTGCTGCTGCTCGGCCTGCTGGAGGATGCGGGCGCGCAGGGCCTCGCCCGCGCCGCCCGCACTCGACTCGGCGGGGTCGGAGCCGAGCATGGCGAAGGGCCCGCTGCCCGCACCGTCCTGGCCGGCCGGGCCGGATTCGGCGGACACCTCGCTGCCCTCGGAGTCGCCCGAGCCGTCGGCGTCGCCGGAGTCCTCGGCGTCGCCGATCAGGGCGCCGACGCCCGGGAGGGACTCGGCGTCGGGGAGGTCCGGAAGGGAGATCGAGACGGCGGGCTTGTCCTGGGCGGTGGCCAGGCCGCCCGCGCCGACCGCGGCGATGACGCCCACGCCGAGCACGGTGGAGCTGCGGGCGAGTCCCCCGCGCTGCTTGACGACGCGGTGCCGGCCGCGCACCGGACGGACGGAGTCCTCGGTGGGGTTCCACTCCCCCCAAGACCGCTCTGCAGCCCGCTCACCGAAGTAGGCGGATTCGAAGGGTGCTTCAGGGGCAGGTGTGTTGGACGCCACGGAGGCGTACTCCTTTCCTTCCTTCTCGCCTACCGGGTTAGCTGACGGGTTCGGAGCAGGAAGGTCTCCTACGGCCCTCCGCAGGCTGCGAAGGCGTCCGATTCACCCCAAATAGTGGTTCCCCGGCTCCCTTTCGGAATTCGGCGCACACGCACGGCGCCGCCTCTGGCGACGGCTGGGACGACCGCGTTGCGTTATCGAACGTTAATAGACACCCGCACGGGAATCCAAGCTGTTCCGTCTGATCTTTAAGTTCTTTGCGCGGGACATAACCGGACACAAGGCCATGGAAGCGGGCGAGTTGAGTGGACCTCAGGCCCTTCCGAGCCCCTTCTTGGACTGGTCCAGCATCTGACTGTGTGTCAAATGTTATGCGGAGGGCTCCCTCTCGAT
Source organism: Streptomyces sp. MUM 178J (assembly GCF_022414575.1). Lineage (GTDB taxonomy): Bacteria > Actinomycetota > Actinomycetes > Streptomycetales > Streptomycetaceae > Streptomyces > Streptomyces chengmaiensis. Next base: position 19,674 of record NZ_JADWYQ010000032.1, read on the forward strand.
TACGGACGGTCGTCATCCGTCCCGGCCCGGACGACCGGCACGGTCCTGCGCTTTCGCGGCTGCCGCTCCGTCGGGCGCATCACGGCCAGCAGCGCCATGTCGTCGGTGGTGCCGCCGCCCGTGTGCCTCCGCACATCCGCGACCAGCGCGTCCAGCAGTTCCTCGGGACCGGGGAAGATCCGGCCGCTGAGCCGCTCCCCCGGGTCGTAGAAGACGCCGTGCGAGTCACGCGCCTCGGACAGCCCGTCGGTGTAGAGCAGCAGCGTCGCCCCAGGGGGCAGTGGCCGCTCCTCCGCACGGTCCGGCCAGCTCCCCAGGTCCCCCATGCCCAGAGGCAGCGCCGCCTCGGACGGCTCCAGCATGTCCACACGCCCGTCGGCGTACAGCAGCAGCGGCGCGGGGTGCCCCCGGTTCACCACCCGCAGGGCGTCCACGGGCCGCGAGATCTCCGCGAGCACCGCCGTGGTGAACCCCTCGACCGCGTCCAGCCCGCTGCGCCGCGTCCCCTCGCGCGCCAGCGCCCGCTCCAGCCGCCCCGCGACGCCCTCCAACGACCGCTCCTGCTCCGCGGCCTCCCGGAACGCCCCGATGACCACGGCCACGGCCTCCACCGCGCCCAGCCCCTTGCCCCGTACGTCCCCGACCACCAGCCGCACCCCGTACGGCGTGTCCTGTACGGCGAAGAGGTCGCCGCCGATGAACGCGTCCTCCTGCGCCGCCTCGTACCGCGCGGCGACCTGCAGCCCGCCGATCCGGTCCGCGGGTGAGGGCAGCACGGCGCGCTGTGCGGTCTCCGCGATCACCCGCGCGGAGGCGAGCCGCTGGTTGCTGCGCCGTACGACGTCGTTGATGAGCAGCGCGAGAGCCGCCACCGTCACCAGCGTGGTGGTCTCGGTCAGTGCCGTGATCTGGGCGGCGGTCTCGTTGTAGGCGTGCATCCCCATGGCGCCGACCACCGCGGCGAGGCCGGTGATCGCGGTGGCGCGCCAGGAGAAGAAGGGCGCGGCGATCAGCGGGGAGGCGGCGAACATGGGGACGGCGGTGAACTTGGCCGGCGTCGCGAGGTCGAAGAAGATCGCGCCGAGGATCATCAGACCGGGCAGCAGGCGGACGAGGAGCTGCGCCGAGCTCATGCCGTCGTGCCGTCGCTGCCCCACCTGTGCTCTCCTGCCCAGTCCGTCAGGCCGCGGACCGTACCGCGCCCCTTCCAGGCTGGCCGGAGCCGCGCCGCACGGCGACCCGGCCGTCGGCTGACCGGACGATGCCCTGCCGCTCACCCGCGAAGCCGCCGGAGGTACGACGACGGCGGCCCGGCACTTCTGTGAGAAGTGCCGGGCCGCCGTGCTGCGAGTAGCGGGGACAGGATTTGAACCTGCGACCTCTGGGTTATGAGCCCAGCGAGCTACCGAGCTGCTCCACCCCGCGTCGGTGCACACCACCTTACGCCATCCGAAGGGCTGCCGACGACACGGTTTCCGGCCGCCGGGTCCGACGACTCGCCCGGGGCCCTTTCACACGCCCGAGTGAGCGCGCCCACGGACGCCCCCGCGTGAACCGCGCGAACCGCGCGAACCGCGGGCCGCCGGATGCCCGCCGATCAGCTCAGCACCGCCGAAAACCGCCGCAGAAGATCCTATGAACGTCCATACGCTTTTCTGCGGTTGTCCGAGAACCGAGACCGTCTCCGGTCCCGGAGAACTCAACGCTCCCCATCAGACCGCTGGAGATATCTCATGCGCGTTGCTCTGACCGGCGGCGGCTCCCTCCCTGAGGCACGAAACGAGGTCCCTCCATGTCCGCAACGGTCCTGGTGACCGGCGGCGCCGGATTCATCGGCAGCCACACCTGCGTCGAGCTGCTCGAACACGGCTACGTGGTCGTCGTCATCGACGACCACTCCAACAGCTCGCCCCACGCTCTGGAACGCGTCGCGAAGGTCGCCGGCCGCCCCGTCGCCGCCGCGTACGAGGCCGATCTGCGGGACCGGGCCGCGCTGGACCGCGTGTTCGCCGCCCACCGCATCGACGCGGTCGTGCACTTCGCGGCGAAGAGGGCCGTGGGCGAGTCCGTGGAGAAGCCGACGGAGTACTACGACGTCAACCTCGGCGGCACAACGGCGCTGCTGCACGCCATGCGGGTGCACGGCGTGCAGCGGCTGGTCTTCTCGTCGTCCTGCTCGATCTACGGCGACGCCCCCGTCGGCATCCCGCTCACCGAGAACGACCCCGCCGCCCCCACCAATCCGTACGCCACCGCCAAATGGCTCTGCGAGCAGCTCCTGGCCGACGCCTGCCGGCACCAGCCGGAGCTCAGCGTCCTGGCACTGCGCTGCTTCAACCCGGTCGGAGCGCACCCGAGCGGTCTGCTGGGCGAGGACCCGCACGGCGTGCCGGGCAACGTCATGCCGTACCTCGCCCAGGTGGCCGTCGGCAGAAGGGACCGGCTGAGCGTCTTCGGCGACGACTATCCGACGGCCGACGGCACCGGAGTGCGCGACTACATCCATGTCGTGGACGTCGCCGACGGCCACCGCGTCGCCCTCGAACACCTCGGCGACGACCGCGGGATGCGCGTCTTCAACCTGGGCACCGGGGTGGGGACGTCCGTCCTGGAGCTGATCGCCGCGTTCCAGGCCGCCTGCGGCCGGCCCATCCCGTACGAGATCATCCGCCGCCGCCCCGGAGACGTGGCAGCGCTGGTGGCGGACCCGGGCGCGGTGGCCCACGCATGGAACTGGACCGCCTCCCGCGGTCTTGCCGCGATGTGCGCCGACGCCTGGCGCTTCCAGGACCTCAATCCCGACGGCTATCCGGACTGACCTGCTTCACAACGGTTCAAAGGAGACAAGACATGCGGTTGACCGTCATCGGCACGGGATACCTGGGCGCCGTGCATGCGGCGTGCATGGCGGAGATCGGACACGACGTCCTCGGCGTCGACACCGACGCCTCCAAGATCAAGAAGCTCGCCGCCGGCAGCCCGCCCTTCTTCGAGCCGGGGCTGGGCGAGATCCTCGACAGGAACGTCCGCTCCGGGCGGCTGCGGTTCACCACCTCCCTGCGGGAGGCCGCCGACTTCGGAGACGTCCACTTCATCTGCGTGGGCACGCCCCAGCGGCACGACTCGCCCGCCGCGGATCTGCGGCACGTCGACGCGGTCGTCACGGGCCTCACCCCTCATCTGCACCGCCGCTGCCTGATCGTGGGAAAGTCGACCGTCCCGGTGGGCACGACGGTCCGGCTGGCCTCTCTGGTCGACGGGCTCGCCCCCGAGGGCGGCGGCGCGGAGATCGCCTGGAATCCGGGGTTCCTGCGCGAGGGGTTCGCCGTCCAGGACACGCTGCGTCCCGACCGGCTGGTGGCCGGCGTCCTGTCCGCCCAGGCCGATCAGACCCTCCGCGCGGTATACGCGCCGATGCTCACCGCGGGCGTCCCGTACCTCTGCACCGACCCCGCCACCGCCGAACTGGTGAAGGCCGCGGCGAACTCCTTCCTCGCCACCAAGATCTCGTTCATCAACGCGATGGCCGAGGTGTGCGACGCGGCCGGGGCGGACGTGGCGACCCTGGCCGACGCCATCGGGCACGACACCCGCATCGGGCGGCGCTGTCTGACCGCGGGGCTCGGCTTCGGCGGCCGACGCCTGCCCAAGGACATCCGCGCCTTCGCCGCCCGCGCCCGGGAACTGGGTGTGGGCAACGCCGTGGAATTCCTCCGCGAGATCGACTCGATCAATCTGCGGCAGCGGCGGCGGACCCTGGACATCGCCAGGGAGCTCGTGGGCGGAGACCTCTCCGGGCGGCGGGTCGCGATCCTCGGGGTGACATTCAAGCCGGACAGCGACGACGTACGGGACTCACCCGCCCTCGCCGTGGCGGAGGCGGCTCTCCTCGAAGGCGCACAGCTGCGCATCCACGACCCGGAAGGTGCGGAGAACGCCCGCGCGGTACTGCCCGAGCCGGAGTACGCGCCGGACGCGGCCACCGCGGTCCGGGACGCCGACATCGTCCTGCATCTGACCGAGTGGGCCCCGTACCGCGCGCTGGACCCGGCCGCGCTGGCCCCGCTCGTGCGGACCCCGAGGATCCTGGACGCACGCAACGCCCTCAACGCACCGCGCTGGCGGGCGGCGGGGTGGACCGTGCGCACCCTGGGCCGCCCGACGCCCGGCGGCGCCGCCGGCCCGGCGGCGTCCCTGCTCCCCGGACAGCACCCCGCGGCCGCCGTCCGTCACCCCGCGGGTGACATGGCGGGAGGCGACGCGGGCGCGTCGGCGGACTGGACGGCGCCCGGCGACCGCGAGGCGCTGAGAGGCGTGCCAAAGTAGTCCACGTCCCCCGGCGCGCCTCTCGAACACCCCGGCACGCCCCCGAACACCCCGGCGCCAGCGCGCACGCCCCTCGTCCGCGCTGGTGACCTGACGGGGCCTCGGCGGCCGGCAGGCAAGGGTTTGTGTGGGCGCCGATCGGCTTGGCCCGCCGCTCCTCCTGCCTCGTCGCCTTGCCCCACGCGGCCAGCGCGGGGAAGTCCTGCTGACCCCAGCGACGTGCGGTGCACGCACGAGGCCGCACACGGGCCCGGGAACGGCGAAGCGCCCGGCCGGCTGAACCGGTCGGGCGCTTCGCCGCAGGCCAGGGAAGCCTCCCCAGAGCCTGAAGCAGTAGGCCGTGTGGGACTCGAACCCACAACCAACGGATTAAAAGTCCGCTGCTCTGCCAATTGAGCTAACGGCCCGCGAAACAGGCACCCGTGCAGCATAGCCGGACTGGTCGCGCGAGCCGATCGGGTATCGGATCTTCGCCGGGCGTGAAGGGGCAAACGGGCGGACGGGCCGGGCGCACCAAGTGCGCCCGGCCCATCTGTCACTGTCCGGAGTGTACTTCCGGGTTTCCGCGTCAGCCGTTGCGCTTCCAGCGCGGCTTGTCGTCGCGGCGGCCGAAGGAGGAGCCGGAGTTGCTGCGGTGGTCGCCGCCGCGGTGGTCGTCACGACGGCCGTACGGGCGGTCGCTGTTGAAGCGGTGGCCGCCGCCGGAGGGACGGTCGTCGCGGCGGTCGCGGTTGAAGGGCCGGTCGCTGCCGCGGTGGTGGCCGGAGTGGCGCTCGTCGCGGCGGAACCCGCCACGCTCGTCACGGCGCTCGAAGGGGCGCCGGCCGCGGTCGTCACGGCGGTCATCACGGCGGTCGTCACGGCGGTCGTCACGGCGGAACGAACCGCGGTCCTCGCGGCGGAACCCGCCACGGTCACCACGGTCATCGCGACGCTCGTCACGGCGGTCGTCACGCCGGAACCCGCCACGGTCACCACGGTCTCCGCGGTCGTCCCGACGGTCGTCCCGACGGAAGGAACCGCGGCGCTCGAAGTTGCCGCGCTCGTCGCGACGGTCGTCACGGCGGTCGTCACGGCGAACGTCCCGGCGCTGCTCCCGCTCCTCGCGCCGCTCGACCGCCGCCGCGGCGGCCGCCGCCGCCTCGACCTCGGCCTCCGCGGCCTCGGTGACCTCGGCGACAGCCGTCTCGGGGTCCTCGCCCCGCTCGCGCGCCGCGCGGGCGACCAGGCGGTCGGCGTCCTCGCGGAGTTCCGCCGCACGGCGCTGGACGCGCTCGAGGCGGCGGGTCAGCTCGGCGACCTCGCGCTCGGCCTGCTTGGCGGCGTTGTTGGCGGAGTCGGCCTGGACCTCGGTCAGGGACCGCGCACCGGTGATCTCGGCGACCTCCGGTTCGAAGGCGCCGCCCTGCCCGATGATGTGGCGCGTGGCGTCGACGCCCGCGTCCTCCATCAGACGGAAGATCTGCCGGCGCTGGTGCGGCAGCGACAGGGAGACGACCGTGCCGGACTTGCCGGCACGCGCCGTACGGCCCGAGCGGTGCAGATAGTCCTTGTGGTCGCCGGCCGGGTCCACGTTCAGGACCAGGTCGATGCCGTCGACGTGGATGCCGCGGGCTGCGACGTCGGTGGCGACGAGCACGTTGACCTGGCCGTCCTTGAAGTCGGCCAGCGTGCGGGTGCGCGCGCCCTGGGTCATGCCGCCGTGCAGCGCGTCCGCCTTCACACCCGACTCTCGGAGCTGCTCCGCGACCCGGTCCGCGCCCAGCTGGGTGCGTACGAAGACGATGGTGCGGCCCTTGCGGGCGGCGATGGCGGCGGTGACCGGGGCCTTGTCCTTCGGCTTCACGACGAGGACGTGGTGCGTCATGGTCGTGACGGCGCCGGCGGACGGGTCCACCTCGTGGGTCACCGGGTCCACCAGGTAGCGCTTGACCAGGGTGTCGATCTCGTCCTCGAGCGTGGCCGAGAACAGCAGACGCTGCCCGCCCTCCGGGACCTGGTCGAGCAGCTCGGTCACCTCGGGCATGAAGCCCAGGTCGGCCATCTGGTCGGCCTCGTCGAGGACGGCGACCTGGACGGACTCCAGGGAGCACGCGCCGCGGTTGATGATGTCCCGAAGCCGGCCCGGGGTGGCGACGAGGACGTCGACCCCGCGCTCCAGCGCGTAGATCTGGTTGCCCATGGACGTACCGCCGCAGACGACCTTCATCTTCAGGCCGAGGACGTCGCCGTACGGCTGAAGGGCGTCGGCGACCTGCATGGCGAGCTCACGGGTCGGGGTGAGGATGACGCCGCGGGGCTTCTTCTTGTCGGTGTAGCCGCCGGCCAGGGTGGCGAGCAGCGGCAGGCCGAAGGAGAGCGTCTTGCCGGAGCCGGTGCGGCCGCGGCCGAGGATGTCCTTGCCGGCCAGGGCGTCCGGGATGGTCGCGGCCTGGATCGGGAAGGGGACGGTCACGCCGTTCTGCGCGAGCTTGCGGACGACGCCCTCGGGCAGGCCCAGGTCCCCGAAGGTGATCTGGGGCTCGGCGGGCGCACTCTCGGTCGCGGAGGCCTGCGGGGCCTCGGCGGCCGCGGCGGCGTCCGCCGAGGCCTCGGGCACGACGACGTGATCAGAACTGAATGCGGACATGCGAAATGCGAAACCTTCCGGAGTCTCGGCACGCGCCCAAACTCCGTGATTCGCAAATCGACCGCCTCAATGCGGTCAGCCACGGCCAGGGAGAGTACGCGCCACACGGCGCGCTCTTCGGCGCCGGGCAATGAATGGGATCAAACGATCTACCACCATACGCACCCTCCCCCCTCCGAGGCAAACCGGGTGCACAGTGCCCACGCCCGCTACGCGGGCCCCGGCTGCGGGGACGCCTCCGGCTCGCCCCTCATCCCCTCCCCCCGCTCGTCCACCGGGTGCATCGCCCCGGCATGCACCTCGGGCGCGGACGACGCGGTTGGCTCGTCGGTGGGCTCCGGCGAGGGGCCGGGGCTCGGCTCGGAGGGCGGTTCCGCAGGCTCGCTCGGGGGCTGGGACGGCGGGGGAGACGGGGTCGACCCGCCGTCGTCTCCCTCGGTCGGCGAAGGCTCGCCCTTCGGCGGCACCGGCGGCTCTCCTCCACTCCCGGGCTCCGACGGCGGAGAGGGCTCCGGCCCGCTGGGGCTGGGCGACACGGTCGCTTCCCTCTCCCCCTGTGCCTCTTCCTCCTCCGCCACCTCGTCCTTCTCGCTTTTCCCGCCGTGCTCATGGTCGGTGTACACCCGCCGGCCGCCCGGCGCCCCGTGTCCGCCGTCCGGCTCCGCGGCCGTTCCGCCCTGGTCCACGGAGGTGCTCGGCGCCGGCTTCGCGTCGCCCTTGTCGTCGTCGCCGACGCTCATACAGCCCGCCGAGGCCGCGAGCGCCAACGAGGCGGCGATCCAGGCGGCCGTACGGCGGCCAGGGCGACCGGGGACTGACAACTGGCGCACAACGGCACCTCCGGAACGGGAGCAGGGGACGCGACTGCCCTGCCCAACTCCCCGCGCCCCGCAAGGGACACGCCCCACAGGCCACCCGTCTGCCCCACACGGAGACACCCGCCCGGATGACCGCCGTCCGGATGACCGCCGTCCGGATGACCGCCGCCTGGATCGCCGTACCGAGCCGTCAACTCGTCAACGCGTCAACCGTCAGCCCGTCAGCCCGCCTGCCAGCTCCACGCCCAGGAACACCGACCCCAGCCCGACGAGCAGCGACGCCGCCACATTCGCCGCCGCCAGGAACTTCCAGCCGCGCTCGGCCAGCCGGAGCGTCTCGTACGAGAAGGTGGAGTACGTCGTCACCGCCCCGCACAGCCCCGTCCCCAGCAGCGCATACGTCGGCGAGGACACCGACGCCCCCGCCAGCAGTCCGAGCACCAGCGAACCGCACGCGTTGACGGTGAACGTCCCCCAGGGGAAGACCGAGTCGTGGCGCAGCTGCACCGCACGGTCCGTCAGATAGCGCAGCGGCGCCCCGACCGCCGCGCCCACCGCCACCAGCAGCCAGTTCACGACGCCGCCGTCCTGGCCAGCACGGCCCGCGTCGCCGACGCCGCCAGCCACACCGCGGCGACCGCGCCCGCGACCGTCCCGCCCGCGTAGGCCAGGGCGGTGCCGGCCTCCTCTTGCTCCAGCAGCTCGGTGAAGTCCAGCGCGTAGGTGGAGAACGTGGTGAAGCCGCCCAGCACCCCGACTCCGAGGAAGGGCCGCACCAGCGGATGCGTACGCGTGCCGCGCCCGCCCTCGCTGACCAGTGCCATGAGCACCCCGATCAGACAGCAGCCCGCCACGTTGACCCAGAACACCGCCCACGGGAACGCCCCCGCCGGGGCCGGCCAGTGCACGGAGGCCGCGTAGCGCGCCAGCGCCCCGACCGCGCCGCCCGCCGAGATCGCGCCCAGCACCTGCCACTTGTGCGCGCCGGCCGTCTCGGTGCGCTGTGCGGGCACATGGAGGTCGACATCGGGGTCGATGGCCTCCGAGACAGGGCCGTGGGCGTAGTTCGGGTAGCCCTCGTTCGAGTGACCCCCGGACCCGGATCCCATGGCTGTCATCCGTACCCCAGCGCGTGCAGCCGCTCGTCGTCGATCCCGAAGTGGTGGGCGATCTCGTGCACCACGGTGATCTCGGTTTCCGCGACGACGTCCTCGCGCGACTCGCACATCCGCAGCGTGGGGCCGCGGTAGATCGTGATCCGGTCCGGCAGCACACCCGCGTACCACTCGCCGCGGTCGGTCAGCGGAGTCCCCTCGTAGAGCCCGAGCAGCTCGGGGTCGTCCGCGGTCGGCTCGTCCTCGACGAACACCGCGACGTTGTCCATCAGCCGCGTCAGCTCCGGCGGAATCCGGTCGAGGGCCTCGGCGACCAGTTCCTCGAACTCCTCGCTCGTCATCTCCAGCACGTGGCCATTGTCACGTACGAGCCCCCTCGCGCAGGGCCCCGGCCCGCCTCTCCGCATGCTCTGCTGCATATCTGGGCATACGGGAGCAATGGACCGCGAAGCCTCCGAACGCCGTCCTCGCCGCCCGAACCCGAGCCGTCTGAATCCACGCCGTCCCCATCCCGGCCGTCTCCATCCCGGCAGCCGGCGTCCCCGCCTTCCGCAGCCGCGCCGCGCGCAGCCGCAGGGCAGCCCTGCCCCGGGCCGTCTCAGGGGCCCGCTCGCCGGGCTCCGCCGGCGCTACCGGGCGCACCGCGCCGCCCCCGTCAGCTCCCTCGTCCACAGCCCGCACCCGTGGGCGAGCGCCCTGGGCATGGCGGCCGTGGTGCTGCTCGGCGCCTGGCTCGGGCTGCTGATCGTCGGCAGCGTGCACACCCCGGTGGGGCCGATGGACACCAGCATGACCCTGCGCCCCTCCGCGACCGGCGGCACAAAGATCAACGTCTCGCCGCTCGGCGCGCTGGAGCTGGACTCCCACGTCGCCCCGATCCGCCTCGACGTGGACGTCGACCGGCTCGACCCGGTGCGCTCCCAGGCCCTGGTCGAGAACCCGGAGCTGATCTCCCGCCTCCAGGACGAGATCTCCCGCGATGTGAAGGAGGGCGCCACCGATCTGGCAGTACGCTCCTGCGTCGCCGTCGTCGTCGGCGCGACCGCGCTCGGCCTGGTCGTCTTCCGCAGCCCGCGTCGGGCCCTGACCGCCGGCGGCCTGGCGCTCGCCCTGCTGGCCGCGTCCGGCGCCGCCGCGTACGCCACCTGGAACCCCAAGTCCGTCCTGGAGCCCCGCTACTCCGGACTGCTCTCCTCCGCGCCCTCCGTCGTCGGCGACGCCCGCTCCATCATCAGCGAATTCGACGTCTACCAGAAAGAGTTGGCCCGGCTCGTGGCCAATGTGACCAAGCTGTACGAGGCCACCTCCACGCTCCCCGCGTACCAGCCGGACCCGGGCACCATCCGGGTGCTGCATGTCTCCGACGTCCACCTCAACCCCGCGGCGTGGCACATCATCGGTTCGCTGGTGGAGCAGTACGAGATCGATGTGATCGTCGACTCCGGCGACACCATGGACCACGGCGCGGCCGCCGAGAACGCCTTCCTCGACGCGATCCCCGGGCTCGGCGCTCCCTACGTCTGGGTCCGGGGCAACCACGACTCCCGCGTAACCCAGGAGTACCTCGCCAAGCTGAAGAACGTGCACGTCCTCGACGAGGGCGCCGCCATCGACATCGGCGGACTGCGCATCGCGGGCAGCGGGGACCCGCGCTTCACCCCGGACCGCTCCCAGGAGGACGGCGGCGACGCCGTCGAACGCATGGCCGGGATCCGGTTCGCCTCCTCCCTGCGCGACCAGGAAAGGGCGGGCACCCCGGTGGACATCGCGGTGGTCCACAACCCGCTCGCCGCCCGCGAGACCGACGGGACCGTTCCGCTCGTCCTGGCGGGTGACATCCACCGCCGCGAGAACGACCTCCTCCCCTTCGGCACCCGCCTCAAGGTCGAGGGCTCGACGGGAGGCGGCGGACTGCGCGCGGTGGAGCAGGACGAGCCGGCCAAGGTCGAGGCCTCGGTGCTCTATCTGGACCGCGCGACCAAGCGGCTGCAGGCCTGGGACGAGATCACCCTGGGCGGCCTGGGGCTGACATCCGCGGAGGTGTCCCGCCATCTGGCGGAGGAGAACACCCCGCTGCCGACCCCCGCGCCCGGCCCTTCCTCGAGCCCCGCGTCGTCAGGCCCCGCGCCCCCTCCCGGCGAACCGTCCGGGTGACGGCTCCCCGCATCTATTCGGTTTGGTCAGGACCTAAATGCCGTAGTACAGTCTCGTCGTGCCCAAGGGCAGCGGTCAGGGCTTGACCGTCCTGAACCCCGCAAGGGGCAAAGGAGAAGCAGACCCCTTCGGGGGGAAGCGGAGTCACATGCTTCTCGCGTCCCCTGGGGGCGAAAGAGCAGCGGCAGTACCCGCCCTCATCGTCTAGTGGCCCAGGACGCCGCCCTTTCAAGGCGGTAGCACGGGTTCGAATCCCGTTGGGGGCACGCAAAATCCTGTGCAGCATTTGCTTGTGCACATCACATGGTCCTGTGGAGCAGTTTGGAGTGCTCGCCACCCTGTCAAGGTGGAGGCCGCGGGTTCAAATCCCGTCAGGACCGCTGAGGCCTCGTAAGAGGCCTCGCGGCTGGGTAGCTCAGTTGGTACGAGCGATCGCCTGAAAAGCGATAGGTCGCCGGTTCGATCCCGGCCCCAGCCACCAGCATCGAGAACGCTCCGGACGGCATACCGTCCGGAGCGTTCTCGTGTCTCCTGCGGGCAGAGCGCCCGTCGCCGAGGGCGGCGTCGACGTCCGGCCGCCACCGGTCGGGCCGCGGTGTCGTGATCATCGTTTCCCTCCGTGGGGCGGTCTCGTTCCTCGGCCTGCCCACCCCGCGCGCCGATCGCCGCGGTGGTCCCCGCCTGAGCGGCCTGGATGTCGAGTGGCCGCAGACCACCGCTCAGCGCTAGTCGGTGAGATCCAGGGCGATGCGAAGCGTCCGGGAGACCGCGCTCATCTCCTCATCGGGGACGATCCCGAGATACTTGCCCGCCGTGATCGCGGAGACCGTGAGGGTCATGATCTGGGTGCCGATCACGTCGCCCGCCACGGGCGCGGTGATCCGGGTCGACAGCAACGTGTCTGGAGCGGTGCCGGTGGTATCCACCAGAACCGTCACGGCGGTGCGCGGGAACACGGAAAGAGCAGGATCCGCCTCGATCACAAGGAGCGTATGTCCGCTGCGCCGTCCCGGGAGCTCCCACACCTGGCCACGCCGCAGCGGCGGAAGGCTCTCGCTCACGCCGCGGTGCCGCCGTTCAGTTCGTCCAGAGCATCGAGCTGCAGCCGGTCGAACTCCTCAAGGGTGTCGAGGCGGGACTCCTGCCACTGGGACAGCCGAGCGGCGGAGTCCCGCACAGCCTGCGCCATGAGAGCCTTCGCCGCGTACGCCGACAGGTTCCCGCCGGCCTCGTTGTTCGCCGCCTCGAAGACGTCTATGGGCAGACTCACAGTCACGCGCTTACGTGTCGTCATACCAAAGAGCATACTCACAGTGAGCAGGTTCGGCGCACGGGCCGTCCATCGCGAAGTGGTGCAGCCCCGCGTCGCACGTCCCCGTGTCGGCGGGCAGCCGGCTGCCGCCCGCGGGCACTCGGATCAGTTCCGCCTACTCGCCGAAGGTGTGCAACGAGCAGTGCCGTATGCCGCTGCCGCGCGGAGACGGTCCGAGCACCATCGCTCCGGCGCCGTCACCGAACAGGACGGCCGTCCGGCGGTCGGCCGGGGCAAGGATCCGCGAGTAGACGTCCGCGCCGATGACCAGCCCATATCCGCCGAACCGCGCGAGCATGGCCTCGGCCGTGGCGAGGGCGAACACCGAACCGGAGCACACGGCGTTGACGTCAAACGCCGCCGCGTCGTACGCGCCGAGCGCGTGCTGGACGTGGACGGCGGTGAGCGGCTGCGGCCGGTCCGGCGTGGACGTTGCCACCACGATCACGGACAGCCGGTCGGCGTTGACGCCGGCCGAGCCCAGGGCCGCGCGGGCCGCCGCGGTGGCCAAGTCCGAGGTCGCCTGGTCCGGAGCCGCCCAATGCCGTTCGCGGATCGCCGTCTCACGGGTGATCCAGGCGTCATCGCCCCCGCCGCCCGGCCCACCTCGTCGTTGGACACGACGCGCTCCGGGAGGTACGCGCCGGTGCCGAGGATCGCCACGGCAGTCATGCAGGCTCCTTCTTCCCGGTGGCCCGTGGCGGCTCCTCCTCCGTGAGGCCGATGCGGGCGTGCAGGCGCCTCAAGGGGGCTGGGGCCCACCAGTTGAAGCGGCCCATGAGACGCATCATGGCCGGAGCGAGCAGGCACCGTACGATCACGGCGTCCACCAGGACGGTCAGGGCCAGTCCCAGGCCGAAGAGCTGCATGAAGGACACCTTGGACACGCCCATGCCGGTCAGCACGATGGCCATGAGGACGGCGGCGGCGGTGAAGACACGGCCGGTGCGGGCGACGCCCATCGCCACGGCGTGCGTGTTGTCCTCCGTGGTGGTGCGGCCCGAGGCAAGCCACTCCTCGCGGATGCGGGAGAGCAGGAACACCTCGTAGTCCATGGAGAGACCGAAGGCGAGGCAGAACATCAGGACGGGGACGTTGGCGACGAGGTAACCGGTCGCTGTGAAGCCCAGGACGCCGGAGAGATGGCCCTCCTGGAACACCCACACCATCGCGCCGAACGCGGCGGCGAGCGACAGCGTGTTCATCACCAGCGCCTTTACGGGCAGCACCAGGCTGCCCGTAAAGAGGAACAGCAGCACGAACATGGCGAGCGCGATCAACCCGGCCGCGTACGGCAACGGCTCGGCCAGGGCGTCGATGACGTCCTGGTTCTCCGCGGCGGCGCCCGCAAACAGGGTCTCGCCCGGCGCGTCCACAGCGCGCAGCCGCTCCAGCAACTGCTTGCCCTCCTTGGCATACGGGTCGACGTCGGTGCCGACGCTCACAACTGCGCCCGCCTTGTTGGCCAGCCCGGCGTTCGCCGGGCCGACCTGTGTGCCGTCGGCGAAGACACCGGTCCCGCCGGCCACCTCCAGGACGCCGTCGACGCGGGACAGCTCGGTTGCGTACGAGGTGAGTTTGCCGTCGCCACCGTCGTAGTCGGGCAGCACGATCGTTGTCGAGGCGGCGGCGTCCTCCGTGAAGTCCTTGCGCAGGAGGTCGCCGACCTGGCGGCTCTCGGAGGCACTGGCGGTGATGACACGGTCGTCGGGGTAACCCCACTTCGAGTTGAGGAAGGGGGCGCCGAGGAGGAGCAGTACGGCGGTGGTGAGCACCGCGATCGGCGCGGCACGCCGGGTGACGGCGACCACCATGCGGTACCAGCGGCTGTCCTCCGGCCCGACCTGGTGCGGCGGCTTCAGCCGGAACCAGCGGCGCAGCGGGACACGGATGTCGTACTTGTCGACCCGGTCGCCCAGCAGGATGAGGGCCGCCGGCAGGACGAGTACGGAGGTCAGGACGCCGACCAGGACGACGGCGACCCCTACGTAGGCGAAGGACTTGAGGAAGAACACCGGGAAGACGAACAGCGCCGCCAGCGCGAGCGCGACGGTCACTCCGGAGAACACGACGGTGCGGCCGGCGGTCTGCACGGTGCGCAGCACGGCGTCCTTCGCGTCGAGTCCGGCGCGGAGTTCCTCGCGGTACCGGCTGACCATCAGCAGGCTGTAGTCGATGCCGAGGGCAAGACCGAGCACGGTCGTCATGTTCAACGCATAGATGTTGACGTCGGCGAACATGGTGACCAGCCGCAGGACCGCGAGCGTCGTCACGATGGAGATGGCACCGATCAGCAAGGGCAGTCCGGCCGCGACGAGACTACCGAAGACGATCATCAGCACGATGAGCGTGATCGGGAAGGCGACGGCCTCGCCGATCGTGGCGTCCTTGGCGACCACCGAGTTCATCTCCGCCGTCAGCGGGCCGTAGCCGCCGACCCGGACCTGCACGCCGTCCGGCCGTGGCGCCTTCGCCAACAACTCGTCGGAAACCTTGGGGAGTTCGGTCTCGCTGGCGTCGATGTGTGCGGTGATGAGCCCGGTGTCACCGTCCTTGCTGCGCAGTGCGGCTCCGGCCTTCGCGCCGAGGCTCCAGTACGACTGGATGCCGTCGATGTCGTCGCGCTTGTCGAGCCACTTCGCGACGGTGCCTGCCGCGCCGGTCGCCCGCGTGCTGTCCACGCCCTCGCCGGACGTCACCGCGATGATGAGGTTCGGCTGTAGGCCGTTGAAGTGATCATTGACGATGGTGGTGGCACGCGCAGACTCGGAGTCCGGCGAGGTGTAGCCGCCAGCTTTCAGATGACCCATGACGGATGCGCCGAAAATCCCGCACACAATCACAACCAATAGCGCGCCGATGAGCACCGGCTTGGGCCGGTTGATTGCTAGTTGAACTACTCGGGTCAGCATTCCTGCACCCCTGCCACGGGCCACCTCTGGTCTGTTGCCTGTGTTTTCGCGTCGAGCGTAGGCAGCCGCCGGGCTGACCGCTACGGCTGGGTTGCCGCACGCAAAATGCGCGTGCCAATTCGGCCGGAACCACGAAATCGTGTGCTGGGGAGGGCGGGTTGTCGATCTGGCCCGTCCCTCATTCGACGGGTAGAACGAGCGGGCTCACGGGGAGGCCGACGATCACGGGGGAACTGCGATGGACTCAGCCGGCGCCACGGTGCGGCTCGACACATGGATCGACACCAGGAGGAAGCTCGAACCCGAGCGTACGGCCGCCAGGACGCTCGCCGAGCGCAAGGCGCTGACCAATGCCGTGGCCACCCATTACGCGCGGGCGGGCAAGCAGGAGAAGTCGGAAATCCTCGACCGGGTCTGCGCCGTGACCGGCTGGCACCGCAACCACGCCCGCAAGGCGCTGCTCAGGGCGGCGCGGCCACAGCCGACCAGGACGCTGCGCAGCGGTCGTACCAAGTACGACGCCGAGGTCATCGCCGCGCTGACGTTCTGCTGGACAGTGCTGGACCGGCCCGCCGGCAAGCGGCTGGCGCCGATGCTGCCCGAACTGGTGCCGGTGCTGCGCCGCCACGGCGAGCTGGACATCAGCGAGGAGACCGCCGAGTTGCTGATGGGCATGTCGGCAGCGACGATCGACCGTCGACTGGCGGCACAACGGCAGACCACCACCGCGCCCCGGCACATCAGGGCCGGTTCGCTGCTGCGGGGCGAACTGCCGCTGGTCAGCTGGGCGGAGTGGGACCACACCAAGCCGGGGTTCATGGAGATCACGGTGGTCCGACACCATGGAGGCGGACCGGACGGCGGCTGTCTGCGAACGGTGACGGCCACCGACATCGCGACCGGCTGGACAGAAAACCGCACGGTGCGCACCGTGAACTGGGTGCCCTTCGCGCTGAACGAGATCGCCCAGAAGCTGCCCTTCCCCATTCTCGGGCTCGACTCGGGCAACTCCGGTTCGGAAGCCGAGGAGATCCTGCTGCACTGGTGCCAGCAGCGCCGGGTGACCTTCACCCACGCCCGGCCCACGAGCGGCGGCAACCACCATGTCGGCCAGAAGAACTGGAGCATGCTGCATACCATCACCGACGGCCGCCGCTACGACACCACCACCGAGCTCGCCCTGCTCAACCGGATCTGGACGGCCCTGTCCAGGCTCACCAACTACTTCTACCCGCAACAGCACTCGGTGCCCGCCGACGAGCCCGCCGGCCTGCGCCGCAAAGAGTTCGACACGGCCACGCCCTATCGCCGCACCGTGCGCCAACCCAAGGTCACCGTCCATGACAAGGCGATCCTCGCCGACACCTACGTATGTCTCAACCCGGCCGATCTGCACCGCCAGATCACGGCCATGACCGGCCGGTTGCACCTGCTGGCGACAAGCGCCACGGCCCCGTCCCCGCACCGCGCCCACCACCGGACGCAGGGCGCCACGGCCTGACCTAAGAGTCCGTCCTTACGGCCCAGAGCGCCGTAAGGACGGACTCTTCCAGGTAGCGCCGATGCCCGACCAGGGTCATGAAAGCGCGACGCCGGTGGTGTGCGGTCGCCGCGCGGCTGGGTATCAACCGGGGCACCGCGACCAAGTGGCGGGCGAGGTTCCTGCGCAACAGGCTGGACGGGCTCAGCGACGGGCCACGGCCAGGGGTGCCGCGCACATCACCGACGTCCAGGTCGGCGCCCCGGAGACCGTCTCAAGGACCGGATCAAGGTCTGGAACAGCAATGCCAAGCCGTCGCCGTTGATGAGCAACGTGGCTCTGTCGGTCCTCTCACAGCCCTCCAGGCTCGGTTCCAGCCCTGAGCGGCGATCCCAACTGCATGAACAAGACAACGTGTTCCTGATCTGCAAGCCCTTAGCGGGGCTCGTACAGGCGCTTGTGGCCGCTGGTGCCCGCCAGCCGGTACGGCCCCCCCGTCTGAGCCGGGAGCATGTGGTCGCCGCCGTCGGCGGGGAGGGAGTTGTCGCGCAGTTCACGGTAGGCGGGGTAGTCGACGGTCTGCCGGCGATCCACGGCCTCGCGGTGCGCGGCGGTGCGCAGATGCGCGTGGTAGCCGGGTACGACAGTCCCCGCGAAGAACTCCGCGACGCTGCCGGAGCCGTAGCTGAGGAACCCGATCGGCCGACCGGTCAGGTCTTCGTCCGTCTCGTCGAGCAGCGCAGCGAGGCCGAGGTACACGGAGGCGGTGTAGCTGTTGCCGACGACGGCGTTGTACGCCGTCGTCCGCCCGAGCACACGGTCCACCACGGCTTCGTCAGTGTCCTCGCCGCAGCAGCGCAGCAGGTGCCGGTGCGCCTTGTGGGCCATCTTCGTGAACGGCTGGTGGTAGCAGATGGCGTGGAACTCACCGAGCGCCCGGCCACCCTGCTCGCCATAGTCCTTCCACGCCCCCTCGACGGCCTGGAGGTAGGCGGAGATGGACTCCTGTCCGTCGACCAGTGCGGTTTCCCGGTAATTGGGCCGCCAGAAGTCCATGACATCGGCAGTGAACAGCCCCGACGGCTCCTCGATATGGAGGAGGGCCGGGTCCGCCGAGACCAGCATGGCGACCGCGGCGGCCCCCTGGGTGGCCTCCCCGGGGCTGTCCGCGTCGTACTTCGACACGTCACTGGCGATGACGAGGATCCGCTGGGTGGGGTCGCGGTGGACGAGGCCGAGGGCGAACTGGAGTGCTGCCGTCCCGGCGTAGCAGGCCTGCTTGAGTTCCACGACCCGGGTGGACGTCGGCAGCCCCAGCAACGTGTGGACGTAAACGCCTGCCGCCTTCGCCTGGTCGATGGAGGACTCGGTGGCGAACACGACCGTACGGATGCCGTCGGTGCCGTGCCGGGCGATGACGGGCGCGGCGGCCGCCGCGGCCATCGTCACGATGTCCTCGTCGACGGCGGGCACGCTCATCGCCTGCTGCCCGATGCCGATGTGGTACTTGCCTATGTCGGTGCCGTTGTAGCGGGCCAGTTCCGTGTGCGGTAGGACGAACTGTGTCGTCGCGAACGACAGGTCGTGAATGCCGATGGTGCCGGCGGCCGCGTTGGCGCCATGGTTGGTCATGTCCTACACCCCGATCCGGGTTGACTCCATGTTGCGTTCCAGGTGCACGTGCGCGCGCATGAGTTCGCCCGGGTTCGTCTGGGCCGCGAGGAGTGAGAGCTCGCCGCACAGGACCGTCGCGGCCGCGATGACGGCGAGCCGGCGAGCGTTCTCGCCGGGAGCACGTTCGGCCCGGCAGCCGAGGCGGGTGAGGTTGGTTTCCACAAAACCGAGCCCCTTGCCGTTGCCCACCGTACCGACGATCAGATTCGGCAGCGTGCAGGAGAAGTACAGATCGCCGTCCCGGTCCTCGGCGACGGTCACACCCTGTGAACCCTCGACGATATTGGCCGCGTCCTGGCCAGTGGCCAGGTAGAACGCCAGCAGCATGTTCGCGTAGTGGGCGTTCGCCGAGCGGATGCCACCGGCCAGCAAGGTGCCGATGAGGTTTTTGCGTAGGTTCAGCCGGGCTATCTTCGCGGCCGTCGTGTGCAGTTTCTCGGTGACCACGGAACGTGGCACCAGGAGTTCCGTGACGACGTTCTTGCCGCGTCCCAGAATTCCATTGATCGCGGTCGCCTTCTTGTCCGTGCAGTAGTTCCCGGATATCGACCCGTACGCGATGTCCGGAATCGTTCGCAGGATGTGCGTCAGCAGTGCGTCGGACGCCAGCGTGACCATGTTGTGCCCGGACGCGTCGCCGGTGCTGAACTCGAAGCGGACGAACAGCAGGTCGGCCGTGATCTCGGTGCGGACGGCGAGCAGTTCGGCGTATCTGCTGCAACCGCGTACGACCTCGCGCAGTTCGCCGATCCGCGCGTCGAGGAGGCGGGCGGCGGCATATGCGCTCTGCGCGTCCTTCGCCTCGACGAGCACCGAGCGCGTCATCCGCTCGTCGACGAGGGTAGCCACGATGCCCCGCTCGGTCAGCCGGGAGATCCTCGCGCCACGCCGCACCGAGGGCCACAACGGTGACTCGTAGGTGGCCAGCGGAACTTCGGTCTCGGTGCTCGCGATGTTGCCGGAGATCCGCAGGGGGCCGACCCACTGCATGGGGACCCCGGCGACGGTGTGCGGATCGTTCGTCGTGTGTGTGTCGCTCATCGCGTGTTTCCCGTCGTCCATCGGGTGCTCTCGGTCGTCCGGTGGGGGGTGCTGTGGGAGCTGGATCGGGTTGCGGTCCGGCGGGTGTCGATGCCGCGGTCGGCGCAGTAGTCCCGCAGGCCGCCGTGGACCAGCACGTCGCAGCGGGCCAGTTCGGCCGGTGTGCGCGCACCTAGGGCGGTCATCAGCGCCGCCAACTGGTCGAGCCAGGTGGTGATCCGGGCGACCAGCGCGGGAACGCCGCCGTCCAGCAGGGTCCGCAGGAACTCTCCCGAAGCGCCGACGGCGACTGCGCCGAGGGCCAGCGAGCGTGCCACGTCGAGCGGGTGGCGGACTCCGCCGGAAGCGAGCAGCGGGATGCCCGCGTCCTGCGCATCCAGCAGGCAGGCCGGGGTGCTCTGCCCCCAGTCGTCGAGGTAGGCGTAGTCGGCGAGATCGCGCCTGCCGTTCTCGATGCGAGCGAAGTTGGTGCCGCCGCGGCCGCCCACGTCGGCCACCGCCACACCCAGCTTCTGCAGGGTGGCCACGGTCTCGCGGCTCAGCCCGAACCCGACCTCCTTCACAATCACCGGGACGTCCACTCCAGCCGCGATGTCCTCGATCCGCGGACCCCACGACGCGAACGACCGGTCACCCTCCGGCATCACCGTCTCTTGGACGGTGTTGAGGTGGATCTGCAGCGCGTCGGCACTGAGCAGGCCGACGGCCCGCCGTGCCTGCTCGACGGTGGCCGTGGCATTGACGTTGGCCATGATGAACCCGTCCGGGTTCTCCCGGCGCATCACGTCGAACGTGCCTGCCGAAGACGGGTCCTTGAAGTAGGCGCTCATGGACCCCGTCGCGATCGGTACGCCGGTCTCACGGGCAGCGATCGCCAGGTCCCGGTTGATGACGCCGGTCTTGACGCTGCCACCAGTCATTGCGTTGACGTACAGCGGGACTTGCCATTCGATGCCCGCGAACCGGGTTCGCAGAGACACGTCGTCGCGGTCGATGCCGGCCAGCGCATGGTGCACGAAGGACACCTCGTCGAACTGGCTGGATCCGCTGTGCCCACGCTGCTGCTCGACGGCGAGCCGTACATGGTCGTCCTTGCGTTCAGCGATCATTGCACACGTCCTTCGGTCGACGGTCGGCGGTGGTTGAGGGGCAGCGGCGTGATTCCGGCGGTCTGCCAGCGGGCGCGCAGCCGGTCGAGTCCGGCCGGTTCGTCGTCGGGCAGCAGGGCGATGCCGCAGTCGCCGCCGCCGGCCCCCGACGGCTTGGCCGCGCCGCCGACGGCCTCGGCGGTGTCGCACAGCGTGTGCAGCGCCGGAGTGAAGACACCGAGGCCGGTCTCCTCGTCCAGCCCGGCCAGGACCTGCCGGGCGGTCCGGATCTGCCGCAGCAGCCCGTCGCGGTCGCTCTGTTCGAGCGCCTGCGCGGCGGCTCCCACGCATGCGGCGCTACGGGTCAGGAAGTCCCGGTGCGCCGGGCCGCCCCGCCAGTCCCGACGCCCGCCCAGGTCGGCCACCAGAGCCGCGGTGGAGGCCGGTCGCCCGGTCCAACCGACCAGCAGCGCGAGCCCCCGCGGCGGCGGCAGCGGCCGCACCTCGAAGCCCGTCCAGGGGACGCGCAACGACTCTTCGACGCCCCGCTGCCGGGCCACTTCCCGTACGGCCGCCCGGTCGGGTGCCCTGTAGAGGATCCAGCCTCCCCAACTGCTGGCGGCGAGGTCACCACCGGAGGGACCGGCATCGACCCGGGCGCCGGCCAGCAACGCCACCCGAAACCGCTCCTCGGGCGACAACTCCATCCCGTGGTACGCCGCCACGGCATCGACGGTCGCCACCGTCACCGCACCGCTGGAACCCAGGCCGAACTTCGTGCCGTTTTCGTGCAGCCGGCTGCGGATCGAGACCTGCAGCGGTGCCGCCGGTTCCGGCAGCCCACGCCCGATCCGAAGCCTGTCCACCACCTCGACGGCCGACACCACATGCGCCAGGTGCTCCCGGGCCCGCCTCTCGTCGTCAGAGCCGATCCCGGCCAGCCGACCCCGCCGCCACCGCAGCCGCACTTCCCGGGAGAGCAGTTCGGAGACGACCACGACCTCGGTGACACCGGAGGCGGATGGCACGGCATGGGCGACGCTGGGAGCGGGTGGCACGGCTGCGGTGGCACCACGGACGGCCGAGTCGGCATCGCCGTCACCGGGGGCGGCCGTCACCGTGACGGAGACCTGGCGGTCGACCGCAACCAGGATCGCCGGGTTACCGGGCTCCACCACGGCATACTCGCCTGCGGCGAACAGCTTGCCCGGGGCGTGTCGGGTGACCGTGCGGTGGGGCATGGTCACCGGTTCCCGGTGTGCAGGCAGGCGCCGGGGCCGCAGTGGGCGACGACCACCGGGCAGGACGCGGCGGCGCGCACGGCCTCCGACACCTGGTCCGCGTCCGAACGACGGCACAGCACCTTGACGTTGGGGCCCGCGTCGATCGTGGCGTAGGCGGGCACGCCGTCCCGCCGCAGCCGCAGGACCGTGTCGAGCACGGTGAGGGAGGTCGGTGACAGGTATCGCACGGCCGGACGTGCGGCCAGCATCGTGGCGTGCATGCCGAGCGCGTTCCGTTCGGCGACCTCACCGACCGTAGCCAGGTCCCCGTGCCGCAGTGCCTCCCGCATCTCGACGAGGTCGTCCCGGCTTGACTCGGCCCACGCCCGGTAGAGCGGGGAGGTCTCGACCGTCCGCCGCATGGCCTCCCGGCTGGACACGGCTTTGGGACCGGCGTCGAGGAGGGCGATCACGAGCGCGGGGGTGAGGTCGCCGACTGCCACGGGCTCGGCATGGGAGGCGAGGTCCAGGGCCGTCTCCGTATCCCGGTCCGTGTTCGCCCCCGCCCGCCACACCGCGAACCCGCCGAAGATCGACCGCGAAGCCGAGCCCGAGCCCCGCCGGGCCAGGCGGGACAGGCCGGTGGCGTCCAGTCGGAGGCCGTACGCGGCGGCCGAGGCCACGGCCAGGGCGGCGAACCCGCTCGCCGAAGAGGCAAGGCCCGCCCCGGTGGGGACGGTGTTGGAGGTACCCACGACGGCCCGTTCGGCTCGTCCGGCCCGCTCCCGGACCAGGTCGAGGAAGGCGGTGACCCGCCGGCCGGCCTCCCCCTGGGCGGGGGCGCCGTTGAGTGTCACCTCGTCCGCTGTCGCCCCCGGACTCAGCCGTACGGAGGTGGTCGTGGGGAAGACGTCCAGAGTCATCGACAGGCTGTCGGTGTACGGCAGTACGAGCCGTGCGTCGCGCTTGCCCCAGTACTTGACCAGCGCGATGTTCGGGTGGGCGACCGCGGTGGCGCCGCCGTCCCGGGACCGTCCGTCCAACAGCTGTGCGTCCAAGAGCTGTACGTCAACGGGCATGGCCGGAGAACCTCTCCATCGGCACGATCCAGGTCCGCGCGGCCCCGGCCTCACGCAGCCGCAGCTCGACCCGCTGGGCCTGCTCCGGCCCCTGGGCCAGGGCGATCACGCAGCCGCCCAGCCCACCGCCGCTGATCTTGGCGCCGAGCGCGTCCGCCGCAAGGGCCACGTCGACGAGGGTGTCGATGCGGTCCGTGCTGATTCCCACCTCGCCGAGCAGTTCATGACAGGCGGTCAGCCGGGTGCCGAAGGCGGCGGCCCGGCCGTCGGCGAGGTCGCGCACGGCGGCGCGAGTCAGCTCGGTGGCCCGGCCCACGAAGTCGGCCTGTGCCCGTGGGTCGCGTTCGAACCCGCGGCGCAGCAGCTCGACGGCGTCCTTGGTCCGGCCGGCGACACCACTGTCCGCGACGACGATCCGGCCGTCGAACCCGATCCGCGGTTCGCGGGCGACATCGCCGGAGAGCAGCACGGGATATGGCGAGCCGGTGGCGAGGGTGTCGATGCCGCTCGCCCTGCCGTGCGCCACGGTCTCGGCAATCTGCACGAGGTCGAACACGGTCCCGGTGTCGAGTGCGACGCCGAAGAGGTCGGCCAGGGCGAGGACCACGGCCCGTGCGCAGGCCGCGCTCGAGCCGAGCCCCCGGCCGGTCGGGATCGCACAGTCGATGAGCACGTCCACATGAGGGACGCCGACGACGCCCGCCACCCGCTTGAACTCGGCCACCAGCCCCCGCAGCCCGTCGGACGCCTCCAGCACCACCGGCTCGGACGCCCCCGTGAGTGTGAAGGTGACGTCACCCGCGGCCGCGGACTCGTGCGACGACTGCGCGGCGCTCGCCGTGACCGTCAGCTCCGCGACCGGGAGAGCGAGCGCCGGGGCCCCGTAGACGACGGCGTGCTCGCCCAGCAGAATCACTTTCCCATGGGCGCATCCCATACCTAGTTCACGGCTCTTCGAGTTTCCCGGCGCTCCCTGTGCCGAGGTCGGCAGAGTCAACGCGCTCAACTCCCCTTGTCGTTTCCTTTGTCCGATCGCTTCAACCATCGGATCACTAGGACGAGAATTACCTACGAAATTATTCAGGACAACAACTCCGTGGAATCGCTGAAAATGCACGCGCTTTTCGGCGGAATCAGTGGATTCGCTGCGTCGCGCTGACCGCCATCGCCGCGAGTCGCCCCACCGCGTGCTCGTCGGCCCCGCTCGTCCGCAGTGCGGCGAGGGCCCGTTCCGTACGCCGGGCGATGTCCTGCTCGACGAGGTCAACCGCGCCCGTGTCGACGAGGACACGGCGGATGGTGACGAGTTCGGCCTCATCGATGTCAGTGCCGATCTTCGCCCTGAGGAATCCGGCTCCGTCCGGGTCGCACTCGTCGGCGCGGCGCAGCGCCGTGGCGAGCAGGACCGTCCGCTTGCCCTCGCGGAGGTCGTCACCGGAGGGTTTGCCCGTGACGACGGGGTCGCCGAAGACGCCCAGCAGGTCGTCGCGGAGCTGGAAGGCGATACCGATGTCCGCGCCGAACGCGCGGTAGGCAGAGATCAGTCGCTCGTCCGCGCCGGCGATCGCGGCGCCGAGGTGCAACGGACGTTCCACGGTGTACGAGGCCGTCTTGAACCGGTCGACCCGCAGCGCCGACGCGATGTCCTCGGCGCCGCTCGCCTCGGCAGTGAGGTCGAGCAGTTGCCCGCACAACACCTCCGTGCGCATCGCGGACCACACCGGACCGATCCGCGCCTGCGCCCGGTCCGGCAGTCCGGAGGCGCGGATCAGGTCGTCGGCCCAGGCCTGGGCCAGGTCGCCGACGAGGATCGCGGTGCCGGTGCCGTAGTCGACCGGGTCGCCCGACCAGTGGTGTTCGCGGTGCTGTTCGGCGAACGTCACATGCGCGGCGGGGAAGCCGCGGCGGGTCAGGGAAGCGTCGATGATGTCGTCGTGGATCAGGGCGGAGGCGTGCAGCAGCTCCAGTGCCGCGCAGGCGCGGGCGACCGCCAGGGCGGCCGGTCCCTCGGGGTCGCCGCCCGCGCCGAGCCAGCCCAGCCAGGCGAACGTCGGCCGTACCCGCTTGCCGCCCCGCAGCACATAGCTCTCCAGTTCCTCGACCGCGCGGACCACGCCCGCCCCGATCGCGTCTGCCTCGCCGCGGCGGGCGGTGAAGAACCCCCGCAGTGCGGTGGTGAAGAGTTCCGTTGCCACGACCGTCTCGGGATGTCCCACAGCCATGGTGTCAGCGCCCCCCGAGGACGAAGAGCGCCAGCGCCACGTTGGTGAAGCCCAGCGCGACCCCGTGGTACGGCAGGGACAACGCATGCTTGCGCACCGTGGCGAGCGCGGTGTCGAAGGAGTCGCGGGTACCGCTGGTGACCATCCAGATGTAGCGCTGGCTCACCAGCCAGACCACGGCGTAGAGCGCCAGCCCCCAGGTGAATCCGAAGCCGAGCAGGACCGCGCCCAGGACCATTAGCGCGCCGAGGGCCAGCATCGCGGACTGCACCTGCATCGCCCTGCGAATGCCGAGCGCGATGACGTAGGTACGGATGCCGAACTGCTGGTCCTCCAGGTAGTCCTCGGCGTGGTTGGTGACGAACGTGCCCGTCAGCGTCAGCGACAGACCGACGACGACCAGGACACTGGCCCACTCCAGCGGGTGCTCGTAGGCCCGCAGGGCGAACATCCCGGGGATGAACACACAACCGAACTGCAGGGTCGGCAACTGCCAGAGGCCAGCGCTCTTGAGGTGCAGCGGCGGCAGCGAGTACGCCACTCCCATCAGCCAGCCGGCCAACGCGATCGGCACCAGATCCCAGTGCCCGGTGCGCACGGCGAGGAAGACCGACGCGCCGAGGTACAGGGCGGACGTTACGGCGAAGTGGGCGACTACCTTACGCACCCCGAGGCCGTAGACGGCCTTCGGCTGGCGGGACTTGTACGTGGCGTCCAGCTCACGGTCGGCCAACGCGTTCAGCATGTCGGCCATCTGCATGTGGGTGACGCAGAACAGGAACGCCACGACCGCGTTCACGGAGGCGAGCTCACCCCAGGCGCGGGCGCCCAGCACGGTCGGTACGAGGCCGATGACCATGTGGATGGGCAGGAACTCGATACGGCGGATGACCAGGGCGTACTTGAGGCGCGTGCCGAGCGGGGCGCGTTCGGTCGGCACGCCGCGGGAGTCGGAGAATACCTGGGCGATTTTCGTACCGGATGTAGTGGCGCTCGTGCTGGACACGGGAGCGGACCCTTCTCTCGTGGAAACTTCGGAATCGGTGGGCGGAACAGGCGACAGTGCGCGGGCCGCGCGACGTCGTGGGGTTGTCTCCCGCTCGTGCGGCGAGTGGGGGCCACGGCGGTCGTTCGGCTACGCCCCTTCGACAGCGGCGCGGTAGTCGCGGGTGATGGTTCGCAGTTCGCCGGAAACGTCACCGCCCAGGCGGTCGGCGAGGGCGCGTTCGGAGCGGTCCATCCTGCGGTTGGCGTGCACGATCGCCGTGGTGGCCGGCCGACGGGCCGCCTCGTACCGGCGCAGCGCGGCGGCGGTGTCGTCCGCGCCGGAGAGCCCAGACGGTCCCGAAGACGCGGCCAGTTCGGTGGCCAGGACGACTGAATCGAGGATCGCCTGGCTCGCGCCGTTCGCGCCGATCGGATACATCGGGTGCGCTGCGTCACCGAGGAGGGTGACCAGGTGCTCGCCCCAGGAGGCGAGCGGATCGCGGTCCACCATCGGGTAGTGCAGGATCCGGGGGCTCGCGCCGAGTGTTGCGCGGATGTCGAGCCAGTCGAACTCCCAGTCCGCGAAGTGCGGGAGCAGATCACCCAGGCGGCCCGCTCCGACGTGGGAGGAGGCGGCGGCGCCCGGCACAGCGGCCAGACACACCCAGTTGAGCAGGAACGTGCCGCGTTCGGCGTGCCGTCGGGAGCAAGGGTAGGCGACGATCCGGTTCGCCCGGTCGTCGGCCGCGATGATCATTGTCCGCCCGTCGAGGAACTCGGGCAGTTCGGCCAGTCCACGCCACATCCGTACAGCCGTCGTACGCACCGGCGGCTCGTCGGGGTGCAGTCGGGCCCGTACGGCCGAGTGCAGCCCGTCCGCGCCGATCAGCGCGTCGGCCTCGATGGCCGTCGCCCCGCCGGTTGGCATGTGTATCTGTACGGAAACCCGGTCGCCGCCCTGGTCAAACCCGCGTACCTCGGCCCCGGTGCGGATCGCGTCCGCGCCGAGCCGTTCGCATACGGCGTCGAGGAGCAGGGTCTGCAGCTCGCCGCGGTGGATGGAGTACTGCGGTGCCGGGTGGCCCGCCGCCGCGCCCCGTGGTTCGCTCCACAGAGTGGCACCCTTGTGGTTGAGGTACCGATGTTCGCGGGTGGCGATGCCGGTGGCGGCGAGAGCGTCGCCGAGGCCGAGGCCGATGAGTTCGGCGACCGCGACGGGCTGGATGTTGATGCCGACGCCGAGCGGCCGGATCTCAGGGGCGCTCTCCAGGACGGTGGCGGCCAGTCCGCGGGCGTGCAGTGCCAGCGCGGCCGTGAGGCCCCCGATGCCGGCGCCGGCGATCACGATGCCGGACTGGGCTGGATTGGTCATGGCGGCTGTCACCCTTCTGCGGAACGGAGTGGGGAAGAGGCCCAAAGCGCGCTAGGGGGCGGTGGCCACCGAGACCACCGAGTACAGGACGGGGGCGGGTTTGCCGAGCTCGGCCGTGCGGCGCGCGTACTCCTGGGCGGCGGAGTCGGCGAGGGTGGCCTGGATGTCCTGCGGGCTGCGCCACTGGGCGTAGTTCACGACCCGGCTGCCGTCCTTGCTGACGAGGATGTGCGCCGAGACGAAACCGGGACGGTGTCGGAAGACCTTGTCGAGTCCTTCGTTCAGCAGCGCGACGAGTTCTTGCTGTTTCGCCGGGTCTACTTCGAAGACATTGATCAAGGTGACGAGATTGTCGTCCGGTCGAATTGTCATCTCACTCATGGAGTCGAAACTAACGACTTCCAAATGGCCCGGACAATACGTGCGTTGACTCACAGGGAATGCGCGCCGAGTGGAATTCAATTGCGCGGGCGACGGCCACGGAAGCGGAGCTTCCGCCGGCCGTCGCCCGGTGTCCCCCCAAGGGGGCGTGAGGAGATCCGGCGGGTCAGACCGAGGTGAGGGACGGCCGGCCGTCCAGGGTGAAGCCCTCGTAGTCGGCGGCGACGATCTCGCGCAGTCGCTGCCGGTAGGCGCCGATCCCGCCGAAGTAGAATAGGGTGCGCCGCTTGCTGCCGGGGATGTTCGTGCCGAAGATCCACGACTCGGTCTGGGCGAACAGGCTGTGCTCGGCCATCTCCCGGCAGAGCGTGGTCCAGCCCTCCTCCGCGGCGGTGGTCGCCTCGATCGTGCCGATGCCGCGCCGTTCCGCCGCGCGGACCGCCTCGGCGATCCACTCGACCTGGGTCTCCAGGCCCGGCGGCAGGTTGCAGAACACGCTGTTGGGGCCGAAGACCATGAACAGGTTGGGGAACCCGTTCATGGCGATGCCGAGGTAACTACTCGGGGCGTCACCCCAGTGCTCCCCCAGCTCGACGCCCCCGCGGCCGCGGATATCGATCTGGCGGTAGCCGCCCTCCATGGCATCGAAGCCGGTCGCGAAGACGAGGACGTCAAGTTCGTGTGCGGTGCCGTCCTCGGTGACGAGGCCGGTCGGGGTGATCTGCGCGATCGGGTTCTCCTTGGTGGACACCAGGGTGACGTTGCCGCGGTTGTATGTCTCGTAGTAACCAGAGTTGCAGATGGGCCGCTTGGCGTAGAAGTCGCTCGGCATGAGCTTGCGGGCGGTCTCGGGGTCTCCCACGATCTGCGCGATCTTCGACCGTATGAACGACGCGGCGGCCTCGTTCGCCACCGGGTCGAAGGCCAGGTCGGCGAAGGTGCCGAACATGAAATGGAAGCCGTTGCCCGCCTGCCACGCCTTCTCGAAGACGCGCTCGCGCTCGGCCTCGGAGACGCTCATCGCGGGCGTCTCGCTCTCCTTGAAGCCGCAGCCGACCCGGGAATTGAAGACCTGCTCCCAGATCTCGTCGTACTTCTCCCGTACCTCGGCCAGGTACTCGTCGCTGAGCGGCCCGTCGCCGGAGGGCACGACGTACTGCGCGGAGCGCTGGAACACCGTGAGGTGCCCGGCCGTCTTCGCGGCGGCGCAGATGAACTGGGTGCCGGTGGACCCGGTGCCGACGACCCCGACACGCTTGCCCGCGATGTCGAGGTCCGCAGGCCAGGACCCGGTGTGCACGATCGGCCCGGCGAAACTGTCCCGGCCCTTGATGTCGGGGAGGTTCGCGGACGACAGCGGTCCGAGCGCGCTGACCACGTACCGGGCGGTGAACTCCTCGCCGCCGTCGGTCCGCGCGGTCCACAGGTTGCTCGCCTCGTCGTATGTCAGCGACTTGATCGCGGTGTCGAACTGGATGTCCTTGCGCAGGTCGTGCCGGTCGACGACCGCCTCCAGGTACGCAAGGATCTCCGGCTGGGTGGCGTAGCGGGTCTTCCACTGCCACTCGCGCAGCATCTCCTTGTCGAAGGAGTAGCGGTACACGATGCTGTCGACGTCCGCGGCGGCGCCCGGGTAGCGATTCCAGTACCAGGTGCCGCCGACACCGCCGGCCTTGTCGAAGACCCGTACAGTGAGGCCGGCCTCGTCGCGCAGCTTGTGCAGCATGTAGATGCCGGCGATTCCGGCGCCGACGACGAGGGCGTCGAAGTGGGTCGGCCGGTCCTCCGTGACGCCGTCGGCGACTGCGTTGGTGACTGCGTTCATGACTGCCTTTCGAAGCTTCGATGGGTGTGGGTGGGCGCCGGCGGTCACGGCTGGAGCCTGGCGACCTGCCATCCGGTGGCCGTCCGCTCGTAGCGGAGCCGCCGGTGCAGCCGGCTCCGCGCGGCGGACCAGAACTCCACGGAGTGCGGCTGCAGCCGGTATCCGACGAAGCGCTGCGGGCGCGGCAGCGGGATGCCCTCGGCTGCGTAACGATCGGCCTCGTCCTGCAGTCGGCGTGGATCGTCGAACGGCTCGCTCTGCCGGGAGGCGGTGGTCATCGGGTGCAGGCCGGGTGCGCGGCTGTGCCAGAGCCGGTCGTTCTCGTCGTTGTCCAGCCGTACGACGGGGCCCGAGACGCACAGCTGCCGTGCGGTCTCCCGCCAGTAGAAGAGGCCCGACGCCCAGCCGGTCTCGGCGATCTCGCGGCCCTTGCGGCTGGTGCTGTGCGTGGTGAACAGCAGCCCCTCGCCGGACACGTCGGTGACAGCGACGATCCGGTTGGAGGGACGTCCGCTCGCGTCGGCGGTGGCCAGGGCCAGGGCGTACGGTTCGCGTACACCGCTCTCGACGGCCGCCTTCAGCCAGGCGACAGCCGGTTTCATGGGTTCGGGCGGCGGGTCGTCGTACTCGGGGAAGTCGAGGCCGGCAACTCCGGTGAGACTCTCCAGTTCGCTGCTCACTACTCCCCCGTCAGACGTGGATGGTGCCATCGGCGGCGACGGCGCCGTGGCCGCTGACCCGCACCCGGGCGATCTCGCCGGCCGAGTCGAGAGCCGCCTCGGCGAACATGACCGAGCGTCTGCCCAGTCGGACGCCCTGGTGGATCTCAACGGTCTTGCCGTACTTGGCGAGACCGTGCCGGGCCAGATGGATGGCGAGCGGACCGGCCGCGGAGCCCGTGGCCGCGTCCTCGACCACGCCGTAGGCGGGCGAGAACATCCGGGTCTGCCAGCGCCGGCCGTCCGGGGCGAAGCAGTTGGCCGCCATGTCCTCGAAGGCGGACAGCGCCCGATGGTCGGGGTGCAGCGTGTTCAGCGCGGCGATGTCCGGGAGCCCGATGAACACATGCCGGGGCCCGTTGCGGTAGATCTCCACCGGCAGGGTCGAGGAGTCGACGCCGAGAGCGGCGAGCAGCGCCTCGGCGTGCGCGTAGGGCCGCCACTCGGGGATCGGCTGCTCCATGGTGGCGTGTGCCACCTGGCCGCCCGGTGCGCGTACGACGTCGAACGGCACGACGCCCATCGCGGTCTCGAATTGCAGCCGGTCGACCCCGGCGTCGAGCGCGACCGCGACGGCCGTGCCGAGCAACGGGTGCCCGGCAAAGGGCAGTTCGTTTACCGGGGTGAAGATCCTGACCCGCAGATCCGCGTCACCACCCGTGGGCGGCAGCAGGAACGTCACCTCGGACAGGTTCATCTCCCGTGCGACCCCCTGCATCTGATCGGAGGTCAGGTCATCGGCATCGAAGAACACCGCGACCGGATTGCCCAGGAGAGGTTCCTTCGCGAAGGCGTCGACGACGACGTAGCGGTGTCGGATGCCCCGGCCGGACCCGGATCCCCGGACGGCTGCCTGGACCTCGAAATGCTCCCGGTGCGTCACCGGTCCGCCGATCAGCGCGGCGGCCCGGTTCTCCGGCAGTACGGCGGGACGCTCGCCGTCCCAGACCATGACCGCGCCCCAGCGGTTGCCGGCCCGGTCGGCGATCCAGAACTTCTCGTGCAGGCCGGTGACGTGCCGCCAGTCCTCGACGACACCGTCGTGGTCCAGGTGCCGTTCGAGGTCGTCCACCGTGACAGCGGTGTCGCCGTCAAGGTCCCACCAGGCGATCTCCAGGGTCGTCGGCCGTGTCTGCTTGCTCCCGCTCATTCGCCCAGCACCCATTCGGTCATGTTGGTGAGGATTCGTGGTCCGTCGACGGTGAGCAGCGACTCCGGATGGAACTGCAGCGACGCGAACCGGTGTCCACGCAGCGCATGCACCTCCTCGGTGTCCGGGTCGCGGCTGATCTCCACCGGTCCGCCGGGGCCGGCGTCCCGGCGGTCGGCGGTGGCGTGGGCCTCGAAGGCGTTGTAGAAGCCCACGCGTTCGGGCGAGCCGAACAGGTCGATGCGCCGCTGTACGCCCTGGTTGGGGCTGGTGCGCCGCACCACTGGCAGACCGAGCCGTCGGGCCAGCACCTGATGGCTCAGGCACACGGCCAGCATCGGGCGCCGCTCGGCCAGCAGTTCGCCGATGATCCGGTCCAGGGCGACGATCTTCGGATCACCGGTGTCGCAGGGGTCGCCGGGCCCGGGGCCGACGATGACCATGTCGTGGTCGTGGGTCTCGTACGGCTCGTCGAAGCGCCGTACGGTGACCGCGAGCCCGAGGGCGCGCAGCTGGTGTTCGAGCATCGAGGTGAAGGTGTCCTCGGCGTCGACCACGAGCACCTTGTGCCCGTCCAGCCGCTTGGAGCGGGCATAGCGGGCCGCGTCGGCCGTGGTCCAGAAGCCGGCTATGCCCTCATTGCGCTGGCTCAGCGAGGACAGCACTTCGGGGTGGCCGGCGAACCCCCGGCGGGACTCCGCCTCCCCGAACGCCGCCAGCAGCGCAGAGGCCTTCGCCCGGGTCTCGGCGACCTCGCCCATCGGGTCGGAGTGCCGCACCAGGGTGGAGCCGACCGAGAGGGACAGGCGCCCGGTGGGGTCGATCGCGGCGCTGCGGATGAGGATCGCGGAATCCAGCGTCCGCTCGCCCGTCTCGTCGCTGCCGACCAGGCCGATGATGCCGCTGTAGTAGCCGCGGCCGCCCGGTTCGTAGCGCTCGATCACCCGCGCCGCGCTCTCGACAGGGCTTCCGGTGACGGTGGGCGCGAACATGGTCTCGCGCAGCACCTCGGACACACCCCGCTCTGTGCGCCCCTGGATGTGGTACTCGGTGTGGGCGACCCGGGCCATCTCCTTCAGGTGCGGGCCGCTCACCGCCACCGTGCCCGGCAGACAGAGCCGGCACATCATCTTCAGTTCCTCGTCGACCACCATGTACAGCTCCTCGGCCTCCTTGCGGTCGGCGAGGAACTCGGTGACGCCGCTCAGTGTGGGGCCGCCGACCGGGTACCGGTAGGTACCGCTGATCGGGTTCATCCGGACGATGTCCCCGGTCAGGCCGACATGACGCTCCGGCGAGGCGCCAACGAGGGTCACCGACCCGGTGCGCACCAGGAACGTCCAGTACGCCCCGCGTTCGGCCGCGAGCAGCTCCCGGAACGCCGCCAGGGCGACGCCCGGACCGTGGTCGGTGATATCCGCGACGTAGGTGCGCTTGATGACGAAGTTGGCGCCCTGGCCGGTGCCGATCTCGTTCGCGAGGACCGCCTCGACGGTCCTCGCGTACACGGTGTCGTCGGCGTCGAAGTGCCCGCCGGTCAGCCGCACCTGACGGCGCGGCAGCCGGGACAGCACCGAGGAGACGGGGTGGTGCTCCGCACCGGTCACCGTCATCGCAATCAGTGGTGTGCCGTCGTCGGGCGCGGGGTGGCCGCGCTCGACGAGTTGGCGGTACGGCACCACGATCAGCGTGTCGCTGCTCGCGCTGCTGGAGGCCGGGCGCCGGGCGAGGTCGATCGCGTCGAGCGAGGTGGGGTAGCCGGTCCCACCGGTGATCACCTGTACCCGGCAGCCGTGTTCGTCCGTCCGGCAGATCAGCGCGTAGTCGTCGGCGTCGTCCTTCAATACGGCGTCGAGCAGGTCTCCCCTCATGGCACCAACTCCTCGGCCGTGGCGACCCGGGCACAGCAACTCGCCGTGTGCTGAAGGGTCTGCCGGTGCTTGTCGGCGGAGAAGTCGCCGATAGCGTCCCCGGCCAGGAAGACCTGTACGTCGTTGCTGTAGGCATCCAACGCGGTGGTGAGGATGCCGACGTGGCCGTACACCCCGCACACCACGAGCTGGTCGCGGCCCTCAGCCCGCATCCGGGCCAGCAGGTCGGTACGGAAGAACGCGCTGTAGCGCCACTTCGTGAACGTCCAGTCGGCGGCGTCCGGGGCCAGTTCGGCGGCGATCGCCCGGTCCGCGTCGGAGCTGGTCATGCCCGCTCCCCAGAAGTCCTGGAGCAGCCCGCGGTCCTCCGCTGTCATCCGGCCCGGCTGGGCCGTGTAGGCGACCCGGACAGCACGGTCCGCGCAACGCCTGCGGAGTGCCGCCGCGTTGTCGACCAGTCGGGCTCGCATCTCCGGCGCGAACGCCGCGAGGAAGTAGTTCTGCATGTCGTGGACGAGCAGCACGGCCCGCTCCGGCCGGACGGTCCAGTCGACGACGCCGACCGGCATGTCCCGCCGTGTGGGCAGCTCGTACGGCACGACTCTGAGCTTCAGGCTCATGACAACCCCTGTCTTGTCAGAACAGACTGGCCGCGAGGCTCACCGAGCTGCTCACCGGCACCCGGCCACGCCGAGACAACCTCCGCCGCCTGGGCCGGATCGAGCCTCGGATCGCACAGGCTCGGCGCGCCCACGGCTGGCTGGAGCCCGCCGGGCGCGAGTGCGCCCGGGGAGCCCCCGGCGCACTCGTCGACCGCATACGGGCTGGCCTCCAGATGGAGCCCGTGCCCGTGCACGCCCGCCTTGTCCAGGGCCGCCGTGAACCGGCGGACCTCGTCGACGGCCGTGCCGACGTGCCGCGTCTTGGTCCCGTCCGGCCGCTTGACGGTGTTGGCGTGCAGCGGATCGCACAGCCAGAGCACCGGATGGCCCGCGTCCCGGACCCTGCGAGCGAGGCCGGGCAACCGTTCGGCGACGGCGTCCGGACCCATCCGCACGATCAGTGCGAGACGGCCGGGATCGCGGTACGGGTCCAGGCGGGCGCACAGTTCGAGCAGCTCGGCGGCCGTGATGTCCGGTCCGACCTTGCAGGCGACAGGGTTGACGACGCCGGCCAGCAGGTCGACATGGGCGCCGTCGAGCTGCCGGGTGCGCTCGCCAATCCACGGCCAGTGGGTCGAGCCGAGCAGCTTCCGGTCCTCGCTGAGCGGGCGGAGTTGCGGCCGCTCGTAGTCCAGCACCAGCGCCTCATGGCTGGTCCACAGCATTCTGTCGGCGTCCCGCGCCGCCCAGGCGCCGTCGGTCCGCCACCCAAGGTGCTCCATCGCCTCTCGAGCCGTCATGAAGCACATCAGCAGCCGCAGCGGATCGGCCCGTCTGCTATACGTGTCCGGTTCGGGCAGGTTGACCATGTGGCCCCGGTAGACCGGCAGCGGAACCGGGCCGTCGATGCCCTCGAAGGGACTGGAGCGGGGCTTGGCGAACTGCCCGGCGATCCGGCCGACCCGCACGACCGGCAGCCCCGAGCGGGCACCCAACAGGTCGGCGAGCCTGTTCACCAGATCAGACTTGGTTTCGATGTGCCCTTTACGGCATTCATCGGGATGCTCGGCGCAGTCGCCAACCTGCAGAATCAGGGCCTCGCCGCGCGCCACCGCCGCGAGTCTCTTGCGCAGTGCGGCGACCTGCTCGGCGTCGACAAGGGAATCGGTGGCCGCCAGGACGTTGCGCACCTGGGCGGCTTGGTACGGATCGCTCCATTCCGGCTGTTGCGCAGCCGGCAAGAACTGCTTGACAGAGCGTTGGTGCTTCACGTTCGAACCCACCCCCGCGGGGTTACTTGCGAGCGAGATGTAAACAGCACTTACCGTTTCAGGTGGGGATTCCCTCCCGCACAATGAGCGGAACCTCGATGCCGAGTGAACGGAACTGCTGGACCGGGTTCATGAATTCCCGCTGCTGCTTGATCTTCCCGTTCTCGAAACGGAAGTAGTGCAGGAAGTGGTTTTCGTAGTGGCCCTCCGGATAGCCGGGGAACAGGATCTTCCCGGTACCGTTGCACTCGACCCAGAACTGGTCCGGATCCTGCGTGTCGAAAATCTCGACGTCGATCCACTGCCAGTCCGGGAAGCATTTGAGCGACCACACCGCGTGCTCAGCCAGCCGGTCACGGCCTCGAATGACGATGGGCTCACCCGTGTCCGTCGTCCACAGGCCACCCTGCCCGTCCTCCGTGAAGAGCTCATGACGACGCAGCCGGTCCTGCCCGCGCGTATTCATGTACCGCACAACGACCTGGCGATTGTGCTCACGATTTCCAGCGTTTTCTTCGGATATTGCAGGCGTGCTCGTTTCAGGCATTTTTCCCCCGTCTGACGCGATGTCCTGCGGCGCATTTTGCAGCGCGCTCGGCGATGCATCCGAGATGGACGCGCCTTCGATGTTCACGGACGCTATCAACGCCCACTCCGCACCTGCAATTTTCCGCTGCCTCATGAGAATGCGCGCCTTCCGATTACACCTGTCGCACCCCAAGCGGAATCACGGGTACCGCCGAAACAACGACGCCGACATGATGGTTGAAATGGCAACAGTCGGCCCCTCGAGATTCTTTACAAAAAATCCCCGAGTTCTTCGAGACGTGACCGTAGAAACTCCCGTTCCACGGCGTTCTCGGTCCTCGCGAGCGCTTCCCGATAGGCGGCCCGGGCCTCGTCCATACGGTCCAGTCGGCGCAGGAAATCGGCCCGAGCAGCCGCGAAGTACTGGTAGGCGGTCAATTGCGGTTCGGCGGACAGTTCCCCCAGCGCCTGAAGACCGGCGGCCGGCCCGTACGCCTGCCCGACCGCGATGGCCCGGTTGAGTGCCACCACCGGTGACGGCCACACCTCCAGCATGGTGTCGTACAGGCCGATGATGCCGGGCCAGTCGGTGGCCTCCCAGCTCGGCGCCCGGGCGTGCTCGGCCGCGATCGCCGCCATCAGCGCATACCGGGTCGGCGGCTGGTGCCGCAGCGCAGACCTGACCAGCCGCACCCCTTCCCGGATCTCCTCGGCGTGCCACAGCGTCCGGTCCTGCTCGGACAGCAACGCCAGCGAACCATCGGGCCGCGTACGCGTACGGCGTCGTGCGTCGGTGAGCACGATGAGTGCGAGCAGCCCCGTTGTCCCGGACTGCGCGGGCAGCAACTCGCGGAGCACCCGTGCCAGATGCAACGCCCGCTCGATCAAATCACGCCGCTGCAACCGCTCACCCGACGGCGCTGTGTGCCCCGTGCTGAACACCAGATGCACGACATCCAGTACGGCGTCCAGCCGGGCCGGCAGTTCCTCGGGCGACGGCTCCCGGTACGGGATCCCGGCAACCTTGATCTTCTTCTTACCCCGGGTGATCCGGGCCGCCATCGTCGATTCTGAGACGAGCAATGCCCGGGCGACCTCGGCAGTGGACAGACCGCACACCAGCCGCAGTGTGAGCCCCACCCGGGTGTCGACGTGCAACGAGGGATGACAGCACGTGAAGATCAACCGCAGCCGGTCATCCGGAATGTCCTGGTCGGCGATGTCCCGGTCGGCGGGCGGCGCGACGTCGTCACCGACCAGCAACGGCAGCTTCCCCCGGAAGATGTCGTGCCGACGCAACGCGTCCAGAGCCCGCCGCCGCGCAACCGTGGTCAGCCACGCCTCAGGCCGGCTCGGCACCCCGTCCTCAGCCCACTGCTGCAACGCCTGGGCGTAGGCATCCTGGACGCACTCCTCAGCAAGGTCGAGATCCCGGGTGACCCGCGCCGTCGCCGCGAGCACGAAGCCCCACTGCAGGCGGTGCGCCTCGGCGACGGCGGCGGCGACAGTCGTGTTCATCAGGGTACGGGCGTCCGGGACCCGGTCGGCGGGGCTCAGACACCCGGCACGGACCGGATCGGCCGCACCTCGACCCCGCCGTCGGGCACAGGAATCTGCTGGGCCACGGCGAGCGCCTCATCCAGGTCTTCCGCCTCGATCAGGAAGTACCCGGCGACGACCTCCTTCGACTCCACGAAGACCCCGTCGCTGATCCGCACCCCACCGTCGACGTCCCGCCGCACCGAGGTCGCCGTCGACGTCGGATGCAGCCGCTGCCCGCGCCGGACGTTCCCCTCGTTGCACCGCATGAAGTCCTGGAACCGCCTCACCAGAGCCGCGTCCTCGGCCGGCTCCAGCTCGCTCGTCGCGTCCTCGCTCTCATAGACCAACAACAAGTATTCAGCCACGATTCGCGCCTCCCCGTTGATGCGACATTGGCCAGCTCACGCTACCGCATCGGTCTTTCCCGACACGGTGAGTCGACGTGACGCCGACCCGAAAGCCGAACACGAGAGGCACATCCGTGCGCACCCTGTGAAGGCGCGGGAAATCCGCCTTAACGCCGGGCCCGGTCAGGTTTCTTCTTCCACGTCCTGGATCCACGTCTGGAAGAAACCTCGCGCTGCGCATCCACACGACCGCCTCTCCCCGTGTCTCGTCGAGGCCGGTGGCCAACGTCGTCGATCCGGAGATCCGCGTTAATCCCAGGTCCCTGCGGGGCGAGCGCGTGCGCGAGCCGCAAGTGGCTACGACGGTCCCGACGTGGTCGTACCCCAATTCCGTGACCGGTTCCTCCCGTAGTTCGACCGTGAGAGCCGCGACCGCCGCATCGACCTCCGCCTCTCCGGCCGGGCCGACCGGGCTCGCGCAGGGGGCTGTCCAGTCAACGGCTGATCTTGGTTGTTGGGGGTCAGTGGCTGGTGGTGGGGGTGAGGCGGCCTTCGAAGGCGATCTGGAAGGCGTTCAGTGGCGCCTTCCAGCGCATCGTCCAGCGGCGTCGGCCCTTGCCGGTCGGGTCCAGCGACATGAGCGCCATGTAGACGCGCTTCAACGCGGCGGCCTCGGACGGGAAGTGGCCGCGGGCCCGAACGGCCTTGCGAATGCGGGCGTTCACGCTCTCAATCGCGTTCGTGCTGCAGATCACCTTGCGGATCTCCACGTCGAAGGAGAGGAAGGGCAGCATTTCCGCCCAGGCGTCGGACCACAGCTTGATCACGGCCGGACCACCGGGCGCCCAGCCCTGTCCAAACCGCCCCTGACCTGGACCTATTTACGCGTCAGGAAGGTGACGATTTCGGGTTCGAATCTCGTTGGGGGCACGCAACACCGTGTGCGAGACTAGTCTCGCATCGTGCTTGGTCCTGTGGAGCAGTTTGGAGTGCTCGCCACCCTGTCAAGGTGGAGGCCGCGGGTTCAAATCCCGTCAGGACCGCTGCGACCCTCACCGGTCGCGCGGCTGGGTAGCTCAGTTGGTACGAGCGTCCGCCTGAAAAGCGGAAGGTCGCCGGTTCGACCCCGGCCCCAGCCACAACCGCCCTCATCAGGGCCCAACGCCCCCTCCGAGGCATCGGAGGGGGCGTTTGCGTTCCCGCCGCGCCGACGCCGGTCCGCAGTCGGCAGCTGCCGTGCAGGGCCCCGGAGAGCTCCCCACGGGGCCCTGGCGCACGGCGTTGTCAGATGCGTTCGCGGCGGCGCCGGCCGCGGGCGGCGAGGGTGATCACCGCGATCGTCACGGCGGCCGCGACGAGCAGCCAGTCCGGGACTGCGGCTCCCAGGCCCCGGGCCCATTCCTCAACGGCGAAGGAGTCGTCGACCGACAGCAGGCCGGGAAGCGCCGTGGCGCCGTCGAAGACGAGGAAGAGGGCGCCCAGGGCGATGAAGAACAGTCCGGACAGCAGCGATGTGGTGTGCAGCTCCAGACGGCCCAGCCGGAAGGCGCGGCCCCGCAGCCACCGCCGCCGCCCCAGGTCGAGCCGCTCCCACAACAGCGCCAGCAGGAACAGCGGCACCGCCATGCCCAGGGCGTAGACCGCGAGGAGCAGACCGCCGTAGACCGGGCTGCCGCTGAGCGCGGAGACCGTCAGGACGCTGCCGAGGATCGGGCCGGCGCAGAAGCCCGCGAGGCCGTACACCAGGCCCAGGGCGTAGACGGAGACCGCGTTCACAGGGCGGATGCGGCCGGAGAGCTCGGCCATGCGGCGGGAGGCGAAGCCCAGCCCGAGGATCTGGAGCACGCCAAGCGCGATGATCAGCCAGCCGCCGGCCGCGACCAGCAGATCGCGGTTGCCGTAGAAGAAGCGCCCCGCGTAGGAGCCCGCCGCGCCGAGCGGCACCAGGGTGGTGGCCAGTCCCGCGTAGAAGATGCCCGTACGGGCCACGAGCCGAGACGCGGAGTCGACGGAGTACGCGAAGAACGCGGGGAGCAGCAGCGCGCTGCACGGGCTGAGCAGCGCGAGCAGGCCGCCCAGGAAGGCGGCCAGATATCCGATGTCGCTCACTTCGCCGCCGCCTGCTTCGCCGCCGCCTCGATCACCTCGGCGAATGTCTCGGTCGGCTGGGCGCCGGCCAACGGCCGGCCGTTGACCAGGAACGACGGGGTGGACGTCGCGCCCAGTCCGTAGGCTTCGTCCCGGTCCTTCCGCACCGCCTGCTCCGCCGCGTCGCCCTCCCGGTCCTCCTCGAAGCGGTCGAGGTCCGCGACCCCGGCGGTCTTGGCGAGCTCCCTGAGACGGCCCGAGCCAAACCCCTTCTCCTTCGCCCCCTCGGCGTACGCGGCCTCGTGGAACTCCCAGAAACGGCCCTGCTGCCCTGCGGCCCAGGCCGCCCGCGCCACCGCCTCCGACTCCTCTCCGAAGATCGGGAAGTTGCGCCACTCGATGCGCAGTGTGCCCTTCTCTACGTACTTCTTCACCAGCTCCGGCTCGGTGTCCCGGGCAAACTTCCCGCAGTAGCCGCACTTGAAGTCGGCGTACTCGATCAGCACCACGGGCGCGTCGGCACGGCCCCGGGCGAGCGGGTCCCCGGCATCGCGGCGGGCGAGCTTCTCCAGCTCCGGGTAGACGCCGGTCTGCGGACCGGCGGAGGTGTCGGCGTCGGCTGCGGCGTTCCGGGAGGGCGACGCGCCGGCGTCGGGGCGGGTTGCCGTGTACGAGGCGAAGCCGAGCAGCAGCGCGGCGACGACGACGCCCGCGCCGATCGCCAGAGGCTTGCGGGAGGAAGCGCCGGAGCGGGCGCGGGAGGAGTTGCGGGAGGAATGGGGGGAAGCGGACATGGCGGTACTCCTGAGCGAAGGCCGTGACGGGTGCGTGGGGTGCGGTGCGGTACGGGCACCAGGCCGGCGGAACCGGGCCCGGTGGTACCGGGCGCGGCCTAAACGCGCAGGATGGACAGTTCCATGGGCGAGGGCGGGGCCAGTTGCGGAGCCCCGCGCTCCGGTGCGACGTCCAGCATGACCCCGGCCAGGCCGCCGCCGGCGCCGGACGCGCCGTGGCCCGTCTGGTGCAGGGCCGGAAGCAGCTCGGAGCCGACGCCGCCGCGCGGCGGCGTCGCCGGGTGGGCGCCGTTGTCCTGGTCCTTGACGCCCTTGCGGCAACCGGGGACGTGCTGATCCATGAAGCCTTGCCCCGCGATCTGTCCCGCGACAGCCGCGGTCGTGCTCGTCACACCCGTGGAGGAAGCAGAGGAAGCGGAGGAAGCAGAGAAAACAGAAGAAGCCGTGGAAGGGGCCGCGCCGGGCGAAGCACACAGGAGCAGCGCGAACACCATGCCCAGAAGCACCGCCGCCGTCGCCGCTGCCGGAACCCAC
Source organism: Streptomyces sp. MUM 178J (assembly GCF_022414575.1). Taxonomy (GTDB): domain Bacteria; phylum Actinomycetota; class Actinomycetes; order Streptomycetales; family Streptomycetaceae; genus Streptomyces; species Streptomyces chengmaiensis. Next base: position 60,758 of record NZ_JADWYQ010000032.1, read on the forward strand.
CGGCCTCGGTGCACGCGGCTGACCGGCATGGACAGGGCTTCCTTTCGCTCAGGATCAGACAGGTCCGGACAGGATCAGGCGGGTCCGGACGGATCTGGTCCATACTGCCTCATCGCCTCAGCCCGCCCGTGCCTCAGCCCTGCCGGGCAAATTACGTTCGCCACCGCTTTCGCGCTGGTGCGATCCTGGGATCCGTATGTCTACTTCCTCCGTCGGCTTCGCCGACCTCAAGACCCTGCTGGCCGGAGCCTCGCTGCGCGACGCCCACCGCCTCGGCCGCCGTCTCGAGGGCGCCCGCCGCATCCGCAAGCCCGAAGCGCGGCAGGCCGTGCTGGCCGAGATCGCCGCCGAGGCCGAGAAGTCAGCCGCCCGCACCGCCGCGCGCGCCGCCGGCGCCCCGGAGGTCTCGTATCCCGAGCAGCTCCCGGTCAGCCAGAAGAAGGACACGATCCTGGAGGCGATACGCGACCACCAGGTCGTGATCGTCGCGGGTGAGACGGGCTCCGGGAAGACGACGCAGATCCCCAAGATCTGCCTGGAGCTGGGCCGGGGCGTACGCGGCATGATCGGCCATACGCAGCCGCGCCGCATCGCCGCGCGCACCGTCGCCGAGCGCGTCGCCGAGGAACTGAAGACCCCGCTCGGCGAGGCCGTCGGCTGGAAGGTCCGCTTCACCGACCAGGTGGACCAGGACGGGACCTTCGTCAAGCTGATGACCGACGGCATCCTGCTCGCCGAGATCCAGACGGACCGGGAGCTGCGCGCCTACGACACGATCATCATCGACGAGGCGCATGAGCGCAGCCTCAACATCGACTTCCTGCTCGGCTATCTCGCCCAGCTGCTCCCACGCCGCCCGGACCTCAAGGTCGTCATCACCTCCGCGACGATCGACCCGGAGCGGTTCTCCCGCCACTTCGACGACGCGCCGATCGTCGAGGTCTCGGGCCGTACGTATCCGGTCGAGGTCCGCTACCGGCCCCTGCTCGAAGAGGACGGCGAGGAGGCCGACCGGGACCAGATCACGGCGATCTGCGACGCCGTGGACGAGCTGCAGGGCGAGGGCCCGGGCGACATCCTGGTCTTCCTCTCCGGCGAGCGCGAGATCCGCGACACGGCGGACGCCCTGATCAAGAAGAAGCTGCGCAACACCGAGGTGCTTCCGCTGTACGCGCGCCTCTCGCACGCCGAGCAGCACCGCGTCTTCCAGCCGCATTCCGGCCGCAGGATCGTGCTCGCCACGAACGTCGCCGAAACCTCCCTGACCGTCCCGGGCATCAAGTACGTGATCGACCCCGGGACAGCCCGCATCTCCCGTTACAGCCATCGCACCAAGGTGCAGCGGCTGCCCATCGAGCGGATCTCGCAGGCGAGCGCCAACCAGCGCAAGGGACGCTGCGGCCGCACCTCCGACGGCATCTGCATCCGGCTGTACGCGGAGGAGGACTTCCTCGCCCGCCCGGAGTTCACGGACGCGGAGATCCTCCGCACGAATCTGGCCTCCGTCATCCTCCAGATGACCGCGGCCGGGCTGGGCGACATCGAGAAGTTCCCGTTCATCGACCCGCCGGACCACCGCAACATCCGCGACGGCGTCCAGCTGCTTCAGGAGCTGGGGGCGCTGGACGCCAAGCAGAAGGATCCCGGCAAGCGGCTCACACAGCTGGGGCGCAAGCTCAGCCAGCTGCCGGTCGACCCCCGGCTGGCCCGTATGGTCATCGAGGCCGACCGCAACGGCTGTGTGCGCGAGGTCATGGTCATCGCGGCTGCGCTGTCAATCCAGGACCCGCGCGAGCGGCCCTCCGACAAACAGGCGCAGGCCGACCAGCAGCATGCCCGCTTCAAGGACGAGACGAGCGATTTCCTCGCCTTCCTCAATCTCTGGCGCTATGTCCGCGAGCAGCAGAAAGAACGGGGCTCGTCCAGTTTCCGCCGGATGTGCAAGCAGGAGTATCTGAACTTCCTGCGCATCCGCGAATGGCAGGATATCTACTCGCAGCTGCGCACGGTCGCCAAGCAGATGGGCATTCATCTCAGCGAGCAGGACGCGTCCGACCAGCAGGTGCATGTGTCGCTGCTCGCGGGACTGCTCTCCCACGTCGGTATGAAGGACGTCCAGAAAGCCGGGGTGGAGGGCGGGAGGAGCACAGCGAAGAACGAGTACCTGGGGGCGCGGAACGCCAAGTTCGCCGTCTTCCCCGGTTCTGCGCTCTTCAAGAAGCCGCCGCGCTTCATCATGTCGGCGGAGCTGGTGGAGACCTCGCGGCTGTGGGCCCGGGTCAACGCGAAGATCGAGCCGGAGTGGGTCGAGCCGCTCGCCCAGCACCTGGTCAAACGCACATACAGCGAGCCGCACTGGGAGAAGGACGCGGCGGCCGTGATGGCGTACGAGAAAGTCACGCTGTACGGCGTGCCGATCGTCGCGCAGCGCAAGGTGAACTACGGCCGGATCGACCCCGAGATCTCCCGCGAACTTTTCATTCGCAATGCCCTGGTCGAGGGCGACTGGCGGACCCATCACAAGTTCTTCGCGGACAACAGAAAGCTCCTCACCGAGGTCGAGGAACTGGAACACCGCGCCCGCCGCCGGGACATCCTGGTCGACGACGAGACGCTGTTCGACTTCTACGACCAGCGGGTGCCGGAACACGTCGTCTCCGGCGCGCACTTCGACTCCTGGTGGAAGAACAAGCGCCGCGAGGAGCCGGAGCTGCTCGACTTTGAGCGCGAGATGCTCATCCGCGAATCGGCGGAGACGGTCACCAAGCACGACTATCCGGACTCCTGGCGCCAGGGCCGGCTGAAGTTCACGGTGACGTATCAGTTCGAGCCGGGCGCGGACGCGGACGGCGTGACCGTCCACATTCCGCTCCAGGTGCTGAACCAGGTCACGGACGAGGGCTTCGACTGGCAGATCCCGGGGCTGCGCGAGGAGGTCGTCACCGAGCTGATCCGCTCCCTGCCCAAGCCGGTGCGGCGTCACTACGTGCCCGCGCCGAACTACGCCAAGGCGTTCCTGGACCGCGCCGAGCCGCTCCAGGAGCCGCTGACGGCGACGCTGGCGCGCGAGCTGCAGCGGATGGTCGGCGTGCCGGTCGAGGCCGGGGACTTTGACCTCTCCAGGGTCCCCGACCATCTGAAGATCAGCTTCCGGATCATTGACGAGCGCCGCCGCAAGCTGGCCGAGGACAAGGACCTGGAGGCCCTGAAGCTCCGGCTGAAGCCGAAGGCCCGTCAGGCCCTGTCCAAAGCCGCCGCAGGGGCCGCCACGCGCTCCGGCGGGGCCGTAGAGCGCACGGGGCTGACGGACTGGACGATCGGCTCGCTGACCCGCGTCTTCGAGACCCGGCGGGCGGGCCAGCCGGTCAAGGCGTACCCGGCGCTGGTGGACGCCGGCGACGGCACCGTGTCCGTACGCCTCTTCGACACCGAGGCGGAGCAGGCGGAGGCGATGTGGCACGGCACCCGCAAGCTGATCATGCTCAACATCCCGGTCAACCCGGCCAAGTTCGCCGCGGACAAGCTCGGCAACCAGCAGAAGCTGGCGCTCTCCCGCAATCCGCACGGCTCCGTGCAGGCGCTGTTCGAGGACTGCGCGACGGCCGCGGCGGACCGGCTGATCGCGGACCGCGGGGGCCCCGCGTGGGACGAGGAATCGTTCCGGAAGCTGTACGACGACGTCCGCGCCGACCTCGTCGACCTCACCGTGCGCACGATCGCCCAGGTCCAGCAGATCCTGGCCGCCTGGCAGGCCTGCGAGCGCCGGCTGAAGTCCGTCGGCAGCCCCGTACTGCTGGCCAACGTCCAGGACGTACGGGAGCAGCTGGCGGCGCTCATGCCGGCCGGCTTCGTCACCGCGACCGGACTGAGGCGGCTGCCGGACCTGATGCGCTATCTGGTCGCCGTGGACCGCCGCCTGGCGCAGATGCCGACGGGGGTGCAGCGCGACACCACGCGTATGCAGAAGGTCCACGACATGCAGGACGAGTACGCATGGCTGCTGGAGCAGCTGCCGAAGGGGCGGCCGGCGCCGCAGGAGGTCCTGGACATCCGCTGGATGATCGAGGAGCTGCGGGTGAGCTACTTCGCGCACGCGCTGGGAACGGCGTACCCGGTCTCCGACAAGCGCATCATGAAGGCGATCGACGCGGCGGCGCCGTAGCGGGCGGTCCGGCACGGCGGCGGGGAGTGGCCGGTAGCGGTTCCGTCGCCATGAGTGAGTTCGACCGGACCCTCTGACCTGCTGTAGAGTCTTGCTTCGCAGCGCACGGAAGAAGCGCCGCGAAACCTGGTCCTGTGGAGCAGTTTGGAGTGCTCGCCACCCTGTCAAGGTGGAGGCCGCGGGTTCAAATCCCGTCAGGACCGCATGTGATGCCGAGGGCCCGCACCGGATGGTGCGGGCCCTCGGCTTGTGCTGCCCGGGCCCGCTGCCCGGGAGGCCGCGCCTGCCGCCGCCGGCCGCGTTCGGACGTGGGGCATCCCGCCGGGGCCCGACACGCCGCGCTGCGGCGACACGGGGTGCAAATCCAGCCAGAGCCATACCCGTTGGAGCCGGCAGCCCGCATCATGGATCCGGCCCCTTCCCCGCCGGCGGCGTGCACGCGCGCGGTGGCCGGCATTGGTGCGCGTGGCTTGACGGCGTCATCTGCCACCGGTACTCACTCCTTAGAGGACGGCACACACCCGGAGGTGACGTGCATGGCGGCGTCCACGGCAAGGCGGCACGAGACCAGGGCGCTGTTGCGCGCCCATCTGTCAGCAGCTTCCGGCTACCGGCATCTCACCCGGCACTGTCCCATCTGCCACCGTCTCCTGAGACTCGCCATGGAGTCCCAGGCGCCCGCCCGACGGCCCGCGCCCACCGCTGCCGGCGCGTCGGCCGAGGACGAGCAGCCGCCTGCCGAGTGACGCGGCGGCGCAGTCGGGGTGTGACCGGAGTCACCAAACACGTTTTCAGAATCGCGGAACTTACCCGCTTCCTACATGCGCCCGATTTAATGCGTGCAATTGCACCGCTGTTCCGGACTGTCACCCAGGACACGACGCGGTCGGCGCACAAGGCCGACCGCCGCTCCGCGCATACACCCGCGGAAACGCCCGGACACACGCCTAGACACACGCTCGGACACGCATTTGGACATACCTCCGGGCATGCTTCCGGGCATACAAAGATCGCGCTGGACCCGGCGGAGTCCAGCGCGATCGACGACGATTGTCTGTTGGGGCAGACGCCCGTCATGTGGAGCTATGGGGTGGGCTTTCCCGGGTTGGGGGTCCGGAACGCCCGGTTGGCAGGGTGTGTCAGGCCTCGCTGCGCTGCTGCGGAATGCCCGCCAGCAGTGCGCGGACCTCTGCCTCGCGGTACCGACGGTGTCCACCCAGCGTGCGGATGGACGTGAGCTTGCCTGCCTTGGCCCAACGGGTCACCGTCTTCGGGTCCACGCGGAACATCGTGGCGACCTCAGCCGGGGTCAGCAGCGGCTCGGCGTCAGGGGTGCGAGCGGTCATGAGCGGCCTCCTCGGGAGAACCGAACCTTCTCGGTTCTTTCCTCTAAATTCTGCACCTTGACCCGCGTTGCCCGAAATGGCGGACGCGGGCCGAGTCGGTTATAGGACGAACGGCTTGTCCTCGGCACTACAACTACACCATCTGTCCAGCCACGTCGGCCAAACCGATGGAATTGCCCTCTCAGGTGTCCATCAGCGGCGGAAGGCCGATGGACCATGCCATAGCGGACAGTCACGTCACAGTGACGATCAGTCACAGAGCGATCAGGAGTCGTCAGACCCCCCATTGAGTGCAATGCTGAGCATTCCGCCCTTACTTGGACGGAAGGAACCCTCCCCGGACTCCTTGTCCTATTTTGACACGAGGTTGGGTGATGGGCGCAAGAGCCCAGATAGTGCAGTCCATCACGCTTGAGACAAAGGCCCGTATCGGGACCTACGTCCTGGACAGAGAGCCTCTCCGGAGTCCCATAAGCCTCAATGAGTCCAGCCGTCCCCACAAGTCCCAGCGGGAACAAAGGCCGAATGAGTCAGACGCTCAATTGGCGAACTGAAGGTCCCTGACCGCGCGCCAACGCTCTGTCAGCCGGGCGTACGCCGTGCCCGCGCCCTCGCCGTCCCCGGCCCGCAGCGCCGCGATGCCCTCTGCCACATCCGCCGCCGAGCGGTCCTCGGCGAGCCGGGAGGCGGGCACGGCGTGCACCAGACCGCCGTAGTCCAGTTCGACCAGCGACTTCGGATGGAACTCCTCCAGCCAGCGGCCGACGTCCACGAGCGCCTCCGTCAGCGGCCCCTCGTCGATCGTCTCCCGCAGTGTCTTCAGCGCCCGCGCCACCCGCCGTCTGGCCTGAACCATGGGGGTCCGGTAGCGCAGCACCGGCCCCGGCCCGGCGGCGCCGGCCTTGGAGCCCTCGGGGTCATACTCCCGCTCCTCGTCCGCGAAGAGCGTGAACCAGCCCACCGGCACCTGCCACACCGACGTCCTGATCCAGGGCCGGGCGTCCGGATTGCGCTCCCGCCAGCGCTCGAAATCGGCCGCCGCCTGCCCGCGCACCACCGGCGGCAGCGCCGCGTCCAGCAGCGGCGCCGGAAACCGGGAAGAAAGCTCCTCCAGCGCCAGCCAGCCGCGCAGCCGGGTCCGCCAGGGGCAGACGCACACCACCCCGTCGACCTCCGCGACGAACGCGTCGCCGCTCTCGTGGACCGGCACCGCGACGGGCGGCACCGGCAGCAGGTCGGCGAGCGAGCGTCGCAGTTCGTCCTGGGCGCTCGGCGTGGCGTCGCGCCGGGCATATGCCGCCCAGTGGCTGCGCTCCGGCTCCGGAAAGGCCGCCAGCGGCTCGTAGACCCGCAGATAGGCCGCGTAGGGAACGAGGACCGAGGACAGCGCTGGCATGCTCCGATCCTTCCACGGCAGTACTCCGGGAGAGGGTGATCCTGAGCACTGGGTCCCAGCTACGCGCGCGTAGGACTTACCCTCATCCCCAACTGCGCCTTCCCCACCCACAGGAAGGCCTTCATCCGCCGCTTCGTACTTGGGAGTCACCACCGTGACCGATGTGACCGACGGCGTCCTGCACACCCTGTTCCAATCGGAGCAGGGCGGCCACGAGCAAGTCGTGCTGTGCCAGGACCGCACTTCCGGCCTCAAGGCCGTCATCGCCGTCCACTCCACCGCCCTGGGCCCGGCCCTCGGCGGCACCCGCTTCTACCCGTACGCCTCCGAGGAGGAGGCCGTCGCGGACGCCCTGAACCTCTCCCGGGGCATGTCGTACAAGAACGCCCTGGCCGGACTGGACCACGGCGGCGGCAAGGCCGTGATCATCGGCGACCCGGAGAAGATCAAGACCGAGCAGCTGCTGCTCGCCTACGGCCGCTTCGTGGACTCCCTGGGCGGCCGCTATGTCACCGCCTGCGACGTCGGCACCTATGTAGCGGACATGGATGTCGTCACCCGCGAGAGCCGATGGGTGACCGGCCGCTCCCCGGAGAACGGCGGCGCCGGAGACTCGTCGGTCCTCACCGCGTACGGCGTGTTCCAGGGCATGCGCGCCAGCGCCCAGCACCTGTGGGGCACACCAACGCTCAGCGGGCGCAGGGTCGGCGTCGCCGGCGTCGGCAAGGTCGGCCACCACCTGGTGGACCACCTGGTGGCGGACGGCGCGACGGTCGTGATCACCGATGTGCGCGAGGAGTCGGTCCGCCGCATCCTCGACCGGCACCCGCAGGTGGTGGCGGTGGCCGACAGCGACGCGCTGATCCGCACCGAGGGGCTGGACGTATACGCCCCGTGCGCTCTCGGCGGGGCGCTGAACGACCAGACGGTCCCGGCGCTGACGGCGTCGGTCGTCTGCGGCGCGGCCAACAACCAGCTCGCGCACCCGGGTGTGGAGAAGGACCTCGAGGAACGCGGCATCCTGTACGCCCCGGACTATGTGGTCAACTCCGGCGGTGTGATCCAGGTCGCCGACGAGCTGCACGGCTTTGACTTCGACCGCTGCAAGGCGAAGGCCTCGAAGATCTTCGACACCACGCTGGCAATATTCGCACATGCGAAGGAAGACGGGGTTCCGCCGGCTGCGGCGGCGGATCGGCTGGCCGAGCAGCGGATGGCCGAGGGCCGCGGCAATCGCCGGGGCGCATAGCCGCAGCGACGCTCCCCCGCCGAAGCCCGGGGGAGCGTCGACGCACGCTTCCCGCCACCCGGGCGCGTCCGGGGGCACCCCCGGGTGAAGTCTGACGAAGGAGTCCCGGGAAGGACCCGAGCCGCAGAAACACCGTGGGTTGCCCGCCGACCGTGGGAAAACATGGGAGAGAAGACTCACGCCGGTCGGCGGGTCGACCGCCGGGAAGACGTTAAAATCGCTGTTGACCAGCGAGGACAACGCGCCTCGCGGGCCCTGCGAGCAGGCGCGTCATGCGGGCGGCGTACCGTATGGGCGCGGAAGCAGGTACCGTTGAAGCTCACGGACCGGTCTCTTCGCGGAGAGACCGCTCTGAACCATGAACGCGTCAAGACTCTGGGGCCGTCGAGCCCCGTCACCGAGGGGGTCGAGCCATGGGGCGCGGCCGGGCCAAGGCCAAGCAGACGAAGGTCGCCCGCCAGCTGAAGTACAACAGCGGCGGGACAGACCTGTCGCGTCTGGCCGACGAGCTGGGCGCCACGGGTCCGCATTCGAACCAGCCGGCGAACGGTGAGCCGTTCGAGGACGAGGACGACGACCCGTACGCCCGCTACGCGGATCTGTACAACACCGACGACGAGGACGAGGACGAGGAGTCCGGTCCGTCGTCGCAGCGTCGCGGCGCTTGACGTCTGTCATCTGACACGTTCTGCACGCTTCCAACCCGGTCCGGGGCCCGGACCGGGTTGAGTGCTGTTCAGCTCGCGTAGTCGCCGACCAGCGTCGCGCCCGTCGTGTGCTCGCCACGCTCGGTGATCTCACCCGCGACCCAGGCCTCGACGCCGCGGTCCGCGAGAACGCTGAGCGCCACGTCGACCGACTCCGGCGGGACGACGGCCATCATGCCCACGCCCATGTTCAGCGTCTTCTCCAGCTCCAGGCGCTCGACCTGTCCCGCCGTGCCCACCAGGTCGAAGACCGCTCCGGGGGTCCACGTGGCGCGGTCGACCACGGCGTGCAGGGCGTCCGGGATCACCCGGGCCAGGTTGGCCGCCAGACCACCGCCGGTGATGTGGCTGAAGGCGTGTACCTCCGCGGCCCGCATCAGGGCCAGGCAGTCCAGTGAGTAGATCTTGGTCGGCTCCAGCAGCTCCTCGCCGAGAGTCCTGCCGAACTCCGGAACCTGCTGCTCCAAGGTCATGCCCGCACGGTCGAAGACAACGTGGCGCACCAGCGAGTACCCGTTGGAGTGAAGGCCGGAGGAGGCCATCGCGATGACCGCGTCACCCGTGCGGATGCGCTCCGCGCCGAGGACCCGGTCGGCCTCCACGACGCCCGTCCCGGCGCCCGCGACATCGAAGTCGTCCGGGCCCAGCAGGCCCGGATGCTCGGCGGTCTCACCGCCGACCAGGGCGCAGCCGGCCAGCACACAGCCTTCCGCGATGCCCTTGACGATGGCTGCGACCCGCTCGGGGTGCACCTTGCCGACGCAGATGTAGTCGGTCATGAACAGCGGCTCCGCACCGCACACGACGATGTCGTCCATGACCATCGCGACGAGGTCGTGGCCGATCGTGTCGTACACGCCCAGGCGGCGGGCGAGGTCGACCTTGGTGCCGACGCCGTCGGTGGCGGAGGCGAGCAGCGGGCGCTCGTAGCGCTTAAGGGCGGAGGCGTCGAAGAGTCCGGCGAAGCCGCCGAGGCCGCCGAGGACCTCGGGGCGGCGGGCCTTCCTCACCCACTCCTTCATCAGTTCGACGGCGCGGTCGCCTGCCTCGATGTCGACGCCCGCGCTTGCGTAGCTGGCGCCGCCCTCGGCAGTAGAGGTCTCAGACATGGCTGGGAGCTTTCGTGTCGTTGCCGTCCGTACGGGCCGTGCTCGGTGCACGGGCCGTACGGGGGAGCATGCGGAGCATTGCGGCTGCGGTTTACGGGCGGCGGAGCGCGTCGGCCGCGTCCGCGCCGCCCGCCAGCTCGGTCTCAAGGAGCTGCTTGCCGAGCAGCTCGGGATCGGGCAGGTCCATCGGGTACTCGCCGTCGAAGCAGGCGCGGCACAGGTTGGGCTTGGCGATGGTGGTCGCCTCGATCATGCCGTCGATGGAGATGTACGCGAGGGAGTCCGCGCCCATCGAGGTGCCGATCTCCTCGATCGTCATGCCGTTGGCGATCAGCTCCGCGCGGGTGGCGAAGTCGATCCCGAAGAAGCAGGGCCACTTCACCGGCGGGGACGAGATCCTCACATGGACCTCGGCTGCGCCGGCCTCACGGAGCATCTTGACCAGGGCGCGCTGGGTGTTGCCGCGGACGATCGAGTCGTCGACGACCACCAGACGCTTGCCCCTGATGACTTCCTTGAGGGGGTTGAGCTTCAGCCGGATGCCGAGCTGCCGGATGGTCTGGGACGGCTGGATGAAGGTGCGGCCCACATAGGCGTTCTTCACCAGTCCGGAGCCGTAGGGGATGCCGCTGGCCTCCGCGTAGCCGATGGCGGCGGGGGTGCCCGACTCCGGCGTCGCTATCACCAGGTCGGCATCGGCCGGGGCCTCCTTGGCGAGCCTGCGGCCCATCTCGACGCGGGAGAGGTAGACGTTCCGCCCGGCGATGTCGGTGTCGGGGCGGGCGAGATAGACATACTCGAAGACACAGCCCTTGGGCTTCGCTTCCGCGAATCGCGAAGCGCGGAGACCGTTCTCGTCGATGGCGATCAGCTCGCCGGGCTCGATCTCGCGAACGAAGCTCGCACCGCAGATGTCCAGGGCGGCGCTCTCGCTGGCGACGACCCAGCCACGGTCCAGGCGGCCGAGGACGAGAGGCCGGATGCCCTGCGGGTCGCGCGCGGCGTAGAGGGTGCCCTCGTCCATGAAGACCAGGGAGAACGCGCCCTTGACGTCCGGCAGAACCTTGGCGGCCGCTTCCTCCACGGTCAGCGGCTTGCCGTCCTCGTCGGTCTGGCCCGCGAGCAGCGCGGTGATCAAATCCGTGTCGTTGGTGGCGGCGACCTGGGTGGCGCGGCCGTTCTCCTTGGGGAGGGCGGCGACCATCTCGGCCAGCTCGGCCGTGTTGACCAGATTGCCGTTGTGACCCAGGGCGATCGAGCCGTGAGCGGTCGCCCGGAAGGTGGGCTGGGCGTTCTCCCAGACGGAGGCGCCGGTGGTCGAGTAGCGGGCGTGTCCGACCGCGATATGGCCCTGGAGGGAGCCGAGCGAGGTCTCGTCGAAGACCTGGGAGACCAGGCCCATGTCCTTGAAGACGAGGATCTGGGAGCCGTTGCTCACCGCGATTCCCGCGGATTCCTGGCCCCGATGCTGGAGGGCGTACAGCCCGAAGTACGTGAGCTTGGCGACCTCTTCGCCGGGGGCCCAGACACCGAAGACGCCGCAGGCGTCCTGGGGGCCCTTCTCTCCGGGGAGCAGGTCGTGGTTGAGTCGTCCGTCACCACGTGGCACGCCACCGAGTGTAGGCGAGATCGACCACTGGTCCGAATTGGGGACCGGTGCCAAGCGTCACACCTGTCGGGTATCCCCCCGCCGGGGGACGTCGGAGCTCGTCGGAACTCGCCGGAGCACGTCGGCGTTCTGCTGGGCTTTGTCAGGATTTCGGTGCGGTGGCCGTCAGCCCCCGGCCGTTCTCAGCAGTCAGTGTCAGGGCGCGCTGCTCGATCTCGTACGTCACCGAGTCCTGCTCCAGCACCCTCAGCACCGCGGTCTCCAGCTCCGCCTCCGGCCCCTCGCAGAGCTTCCGGGTGGTGGCCAGCTTGCTGAGAGTGATCGTGGACTGCGCCTCGTCGACGTCGGCCGCCACGCTGAAGGTGTTGCAGCCGAGGCTGCCGCGCAGGGTGCCCTCGTCGTCCAGCGTCAGATGCGCCTTCTTCTCGGCGCCGGCGGGCACCGAGGACACGGTCTCGCCGGAGACGAGGGAGGTCACCGTCCACTTGGTTCCGGTCAGTGGGGCGTCGGGCACGGCCGGGTCGGAGGTGAGTGCGATGGTGTCGCCCTGCCGGGTGGTGAGGGTGAGCCTGCCGTCGTCGACCGCCGCCGTGAGCATGCCGGAGAAGGCCTTGCGCAGCAGCTCCTCGAACTGCATCACCGGCTTCTCGCAGCCGATCTCCGTCATCGTTCCCTGGCCGACCGTGACGGTGTCGCCCTCGACGGTGGCATCGGCCTCGAAGCGGTTGCAGCCGTAGTTTCCCTCTGCGCGGCCCTCGTCGGTGAGGGTGATGTGCGCATCGGTCGGGTTCGCGGTCTTCTCGCCGTCCACGGTCACACTCTCGACGGACCAGCGGATGCCGGTGAGGGCGGGGTCCTCGGCCACCGAGCTGTCGGCCGGGCCCGACCCTGCGTCGGTTCCGCAGGCGGTGAGAGCGGCGGAGAGAACGGCGGCCAGCACGGCCGCGGGAAGGCTCAGCTGCTTTCGCATGCCGATGGGACGGGAGGGACGGGCCCGCGGTTCCGCTTCCCCTCTTCCCTTTTCCTGCCGTTACCTCTTCCTTACTCCTGCGCCGCGTCAGCTGACGACGGGCAGCAGGGCCGACAGATCGGCGCGCTCCCCGCTCGCGCTGACCTTCGCAGCGTCCAGCGCCCGGCTCCACTCCATACGTCCGGTGGCCAGCCGGACCCAGGTCAGCGGGTCGGTCTCGACGACGTTGGGCGGAGTGCCGCGGGTGTGCCGCGGGCCCTCCACGCACTGGACCACGGCGAACGGCGGCACCCGCACCTCCGTCGACGCTCCCGGGGCCTTCACCGCGAGGACGTCCGCAAGCAGCCGGGTGCAGGCGGCCAGCGCCTGCCGGTCGTACGGGATGTCGACGCCGGTCGCGTCGGCGAGGTCGTCGGTGTGAACGATCAGCTCGACCGTACGCGTCACCAGGAACTCGTCCAGTCGCATCGCCCCGAACCGCATCGGGACCAGCCGGTCGTCCGGCGCGAGCGGCACCAGCTCACGGGCGCGTGCGGCGGCCCGGGCGAACAGCTCGGCGGGCTCGGCCTCCACCGCGAGCTCCCGGGTGTCCTCGTCGACCCGCCCCGCGGCCGTGCCGGTGCGCAACGCCCAGTCCGCCATCGCCACTTCGGGCACAAGCGGGGACTGCGAGGCCGACTGCTCCAGACCGCGGACCAGCGATCGCACCCCGAGGGCGAGATGCGCTGCCAGCTCACGCACCGTCCAGTCGCCGAGACGGGTCGGCAGGTCGAGCTGCTCGGGGGTGAGGGCGTCGATCGCCTTTCCCACGTGCTCGATCTGCGCGAGGACCGCGGCGCGGGTCTTGGCGGGGTCATAGCGGCGGGTGCGCTTCTTGGCCGGAGGCATGGGCCCGAGATTAACGCCCCCGGGCCGGTGAACGGCCTCGTGTGGCGGGACGCCTTGGCCGGGCGGACGATGAAAGGGGAACGGGACGTCAAAGACGCCAAAGGGGACGCAGAGGATTCACGGCGCTAGGGATGAAAGGTGTGAGCGACTATGGGTGAGCACCCGGATGTGGCTCTGGTGCGCCGGGGCTATGACGCTTTCAGCAGGGGGGACATGGCGACGCTCGCCTCGTTGATGACGGGGGACGTCGCCCATCACGTGCCCGGAAGCAGCCAGATGTCCGGACACTTCAAGGGCCGGGACAACGTCCTGGCGATGTACGCCAAGCTCTCCGAGCTGACTGGTGGAACCTTCCGGGTCGAGCTGCACGATGTCTTCACGGACGGCCGCGGGCACGCGATGTCCGTCCACACATGGCGGGCGGACCGCGGCGACCGCGGCATCGAGATGCGCGGCGGGCTGTTCTTCACGATCGTCGGCAACAAGTTCTCGGATCTCGACGAGTGCGTGGCGGACATCCAGGAGGCGGACGCCTTCTACGGGCCGGCCGAGTAGGCCCGAGGGACAGTCCCGGGACCGAGCCGGACCCCTGCCCTGCTCACTCCCCTTGGAGCAGGGCAGGCCCGCTCTCCACGGTGAACGTCTCGCGATTGCCCGGCACACCGAGCCCGCGCCACAGGAAGGGGATGCCGCTCGCAGCCTCCGGGTCAGGCCGCCGGCTACGCGCCGCCGGGCAGCCCGGCGCCCCGTAGCGGCCGCGGCCCCCGCCCGAAGACGGGCCCCCGCCCGCGCGGACGCGGACAAGGGGCCCCGTACGACGGACGCTCAGGCCAGCAGACCCGGAATCGCCTCCTCGTGCGCGGTGCGCAGCTCGGCCAGCGGGATGCGGAACTCGCCCTGCACCTCCACCTCTTCGCCGTCCACGACCCCGATGCGCGTCGCGGGCAGGCCGCGCGCGCCGCACATGTCGGTGAAACGGAGCTCCTCGCTGCGCGGCACGGCGACGACCGCACGGCCCGCCGACTCGCTGAACAGGAAGGTGAACGCGGACAGACCGTCCGGGACGACCAGCCGCGCGCCGGCGCCGCCGCGCAGGCACGACTCGACGACCGCCTGGACGAGACCGCCGTCGGAGAGGTCGTGCGCCGCGTCGATCATGCCGTCGCGGGAGGCGGAGATCAGGATCTCGGCGAGCAGCTTCTCCCGGTCCAGGTCGACGGCCGGAGGCAGTCCGCCCAGATGGCCGTGGACGACGTCGGACCAGGCCGAGCCGCCGAACTCCTCCTTGGTGTCACCGAGGAGGTAGAGCAGCTGGCCCGCCTCGGCGAAGGCGATCGGCGTGCGGCGCGTGACGTCGTCGATCACACCGAGAACCGCGACGACGGGCGTCGGATGGATCGCCGTCTCGCCGGTCTGGTTGTAGAGCGAGACATTGCCGCCGGTGACGGGCGTGCCCAGCTCCTGGCAGCCGTCCGCGAGCCCGCGCGTGGCCTCGGCGAACTGCCACATCACACCCGGGTCCTCAGGCGAACCGAAGTTCAGACAGTCCGAGATCGCCAGCGGCCTCGCGCCGGAGGCGGCGACATTGCGGTAGGCCTCCGCCAGCGCGAGCTGCGCTCCGGTGTACGGGTCGAGCTTGGCGTACCGGCCGTTGCCGTCGGTCGCCATGGCCACGCCGAGGTTGCTCTCCTCGTCGATGCGGACCATGCCCGCGTCCTCGGGCTGTGCGAGCACCGTGTTGCCCTGCACGAAGCGGTCGTACTGGTCGGTGATCCAGGCCTTGGACGCCTGGTTCGGCGAGCCGACGACCTTGAGCACCTGGGCGCGCAGCTCGTCGGCGCTCTTCGGACGGGGCAGCTTGGCCGCGTCGTCCGCCTGCAGGGCGTCCTGCCACTCGGGTCGGGCGTAGGGGCGGTGGTAGACCGGGCCCTCATGGGCGACCGTCCGCGGCGGCACATCCACGATCTGCTCGCCGTGCCAGAAGATCTCCAGCCGCTCGCCCTCGGTCACCTCTCCGATGACGGTGGCGATGACGTCCCACTTCTCACAGATCGCCATGAAGCGGTCGACGTGCTGCGGCTCGACGATCGCACACATGCGCTCCTGCGACTCGCTCATGAGGATCTCCTCGGGCGAGAGGGTCGCATCGCGCAGCGGCACGGTGTCGAGCTCGACCCGCATGCCGCCGGAGCCGGCCGAGGCCAGTTCGCTGGTGGCGCAGGACAGGCCGGCGCCGCCGAGGTCCTGGATGCCCGCGACCAGGTTCTCCTTGAAGATCTCGAGCGTGCACTCGATGAGGAGCTTCTCCTGGAACGGGTCGCCGACCTGGACCGCGGGCCGCTTGGCCGGACCGGTGCTCTCAAAGGTCTCGGAGGCGAGGACCGAGACGCCGCCGATGCCGTCGCCGCCCGTGCGGGCGCCGTAGAGGATCACCTTGTTGCCGGGGCCCGACGCCTTGGCGAGATGGATGTCCTCGTGCTTCATCACGCCGATGCACCCGGCGTTGACCAGCGGGTTGCCCTGGTAGCAGGGGTCGAAGACGACCTCGCCGCCGATGTTGGGCAGGCCCAGGCAGTTGCCGTAGCCGCCGATGCCCGCGACCACGCCCGGGAGCACCCGCTTGGTGTCCGGGTGGTCGGCAGCGCCGAAGCGCAGCGGGTCGACGACGGCGACCGGACGCGCGCCCATGGCGAGGATGTCGCGGACGATGCCGCCGACGCCCGTGGCCGCGCCCTGGTAGGGCTCGATATACGAGGGATGGTTGTGCGACTCGACCTTGAAGGTGACCGCGTACCCCTGGCCGACGTCCACGACGCCCGCGTTCTCGCCGATGCCGACGAGCAGTGCGTCGGACTCGGGGGCCTTCTCACCGAACTGCTTGAGATGGACCTTGCTGCTCTTGTACGAGCAGTGCTCGGACCACATGACGGAGTACATGGCGAGTTCGGCGCCGGTCGGACGGCGGTCGAGGATCTCGCGGATACGCTCGTACTCGTCCTTCTTCAGGCCGAGTTCGGCCCATGGCTGCTCGGCGTCCGGGGTCTCGGTCGCGTGCTTGACTGTGTCGAGGGTCACGCTCGGTCGCTCCTTCGCGCGTGGTGGTGCTGAGATCGCGAGTCGGGACGCTCGGTCGCTCCCTCGGCTGTTCCGGCCTCAAGAGTCATGCGTTGACCAGCTTCTTCAGGATCGAGGTGAAGAATCCGAGGCCGTCGGTGCGGCCTGTGCCGACGAGCGGTTCGACGGCGTGCTCGGGGTGCGGCATCAGGCCGACGACATTGCCCGCCTCGTTGGTGATGCCTGCGATGTCCCGCAGCGAGCCGTTCGGGTTCATGTCCAGATAGCGGAAGACGACGCGGCCCTCCGCCTCCAGCTCGTCCAGGGTCCGCTCGTCCGCGACATACCGGCCGTCGATGTTCTTGAGCGGGATGGAGATCTCCTGGCCTGCGGCGTAGTCCGAGGTCCAGGCGGTCTCGCTGGTCTCCACCCGCAGCTTCTGGTCGCGGCAGATGAAGTGCAGATGGTTGTTCCGCAGCATCGCCCCGGGCAGCAGATGCGTCTCGGTGAGCACCTGGAAGCCGTTGCAGATGCCGAGGACCGGCATTCCCGCCCTGGCCTGGTCGATGACCGTCTCCATCAACGGCGAGAAGCGGGAGATGGCCCCGGCGCGCAGATAGTCGCCGTAGGAGAACCCGCCGGGCAGCACGACGGCGTCGACCTGCTTGAGGTCCTTGTCGCGGTGCCACAGCGGCACGGGCTCGGCGCCCGCGATCCGCACGGCACGCAGCGTGTCCCGGTCATCCAGCGTGCCGGGGAACGTGACGACCCCGACGCGGATGTTGCCGCGACCCGAGGGGCCTTGGTCCGGGGTGGTGGCGGGTGACGGGCGGGCGGTCACGACTCCGCCTTCGCGGGATCGGACTCGACCTTGACGACGAAGTCCTCGATGACGGTGTTGGCGAGGAACGTTTCGGCCATCTCATGGATGCGGGCGAGGGCGGCCTCGTCGACCGGACCCTCCACCTCCAGCTCGAAGCGCTTTCCCTGACGTACGTCGGCGATCCCTTCGAAGCCGAGACGGGGCAGTGCGCGCTGCACCGCCTGTCCCTGCGGGTCGAGGATCTCCGGCTTGAGCATGACGTCGACTACGACGCGTGCCACTGGCACTCCCGGTGGTGTGTTGCGTGGGCGGTTCCCTCAGCGTACCTGCCCGAGAAATCTACGCGAGTAGATATCCTGGGAAGTCCCAGCGGAAATCCAGGTAAATATCCCAAGGGGCATAGGGGCGGACACGCGCAGGCAATTGGCCGGGCTTCACATTGCGACGCCCTTGGCTGTACAAAGGAATACAGAGGAAAGCGGCATCGCCCCCGGCATTGTTGCCGCGACCAGCCGAAAAGCCAGTATCACCGCATGTCAGCAGGTGGACGGCGACGGCGCCGCCAGAAAGGACCGATATCCGTGGTTCAGCGAGTAGTGGTTGTGCTCTCCGATGACATCGACGGCGGAGAAGCGGCGGAAACGGTCTCCTTCGGACTGGACGGGAAGTCGTACGAGATCGACCTCAATCCTGCCAATGCAAAGAAACTGCGCAAGGCCCTGGCGCCCTACGTGTCCGCGGGCCGAAAGCAGTCGAAGGCGTCGAAGCGCGGCAAGCGCCGCACCGACTACCGACACACCTCCCTCGAGCCGGCGCCGGCGGCGGTCCGGGCCTGGGCGCAGGCCAACAAGATGGACATCCCCAGCGCGCGGCCGGATCCCCAAGCACGTCTACGAGGCCTTCCGAGAGGCGAGTTGAGACACCGTCGAGCGCCCCGGGCCGCCCCCCGGGGCACGGAGTTGCACAGCACCCCCATTGATCGGCTAGAGTCTGGAGCACGCCGAGGGGCGAGGCCGAAGGGCCGCAGCCCAGCGCAGCGTGCGGGTGTAGTTCAGTAGCAGAACATCCCCCTTCCAGGGGGAAGGCGCAGTGTGCAATTCCTGTCACCCGCTCTGTCGTCGCTTTACCGGTTTCCGGCCTGTCCGGTGGATCAGGTATAGTGGCGCACGCACCGCCCGGTGACAGCCGAGCGGCAGCAATGCGGACGTGGCTCAGTTGGTAGAGCATCACCTTGCCAAGGTGAGGGTCGCGAGTTCGAATCTCGT
>NZ_JADWYQ010000033.1 GCF_022414575.1 Streptomyces sp. MUM 178J
CACCCAGCACATCCACACGACCCACGGCCACCTCGGGATCCGCCACCACCGCACGCAACACCCGCTCGAAGCAACGGAGGATGCGGTCGGCCTGCTCGTGGTCGAAGAGGTCGGGGCGGTAGTCGATGCGCACATGCACGCCGACGGCGGTGCGGGAGACGACGAGGGTCAGAGGGAAGTGCGTGGCGTCGCGGCCCTTGGCACCGACCAGGCGAAGTCCGGAGTCCAGCGGCGCGGCGGCGGACGGATCCACCGGGTAGTTCTCCACCAGGACGGTGGTGTCGAACAGTTCACCGACGCCGGCGAGCGCCTGGATCTCGGCGAGGCCCAGGTGCTGGTAGGGGCCCAGGTCGGACTGTTCGTTCTGGATCCGGACGACCGCCTTGGACCAGGCATCCTCCTGGTCGAGCGTCACTCGCACCGGGACGGTGTTGATGAACAGGCCGACCATGGACTCGATGCCCGGCACCTGCGCGGGGCGGCCGGCCACGGTCGTTCCGAAAACGACGTCTTCGCGGCCCGTCAGGCGGCCGAGGACGACCGCCCAGGCGAGCTGGACGACGGAGTTGAGCGTCACCGAAACGGTCGTCGCCAGTTCCGCGAGGCCCTTACCGAGCTCGGCCGGGAGCAGGCGCTCGACGCGCTCCGGCATCAGGGCGTGGCGGGTCGCGTCGGCCGGCGCCAGGCGGGTGGCGTCCTCGACGCCGGCGAGGGTGCGGCGCCAGACGTTCTCGCTCGCGGTCCGGTCCTGGGCGCTGAGCCACTGCAGGTAGTTCTTGTAGGGGGTGACCGCGGGCAGGGCGCTCTCGCCATGCTCGTACACAGTGAACAGCTCGCGCAGCACGACCGGCATGGACCAGCCGTCGAGGAGGATGTGGTGATTGGTGACCACCAGTCGGTGCTGTCCGGCTCCGCGGCGGATCAGCAGGGCGCGGACCAGCGGTGGGTGGGCCAGGTCGAAGCGCTCGGCGCGGTCCTCGTCGGCGAGCCGGACCAGTTCGGCCTCCTGGTCGGCTTCGGCCAGCCCGGTCAGATCGGCTTCGCGCCAGGGCACCTCGGCGGCGCGGAGGATGAACTGCACCGGCTTCCCGGAGCGGACGGGGCGGAAGCCGGCGCGCAGGTTGGCGTGGCGCCGCAACAGGGCCGCCAGGGCGCCCTTGAGTCGGGCCGTGTCGAGCGGCCCCTCCAGGTCGACCGCCAGCTGAACGGCGTAGACGTCCGGGCCCTCGCCGTCGTCCAGCAGGGAGTGGAAGAACATGCCTTCCTGGAGAGGCGAGAGGGGCAGGACACCCTCAAGGCCCGACGTCTTCTTCACAGATCGGCTGTTGTCGCTCACGTCAGGTCCTCCAGTCCGGCCAGGCCGGCTTCCAGCTCGTCGATCTCGTCCCGGAGCAGGTCCACCAGGGAGAGGTCGGATGTCGTCAGAAGGTCTGTGCCGGCGGGGCCGGCGTGGGTGGTGCTGTAGCGCGTGAGGGCGTCGAGTGCCTCGAACCACAGGGTGGTCAGGGACTGAACGTCCGCTTCGTCGAGGAGGCCTCCGGGCCAGGACCAGGACACGCTGAGTTCGGGTCCGGCCGGCCGGTCGTGCGTCACAGCGTTGACTTCCAGGCAGTGCGCGAACGGCAGGGCCTGGTCGGCGGGGGCGATGGTGACGTCCTCCGGCGCCGCGCCCCAGTCGGCCGGGCCGGTGTTCTCGGTTCGGACGCGGCCCAGGTAGTTGAAGCCGACCTGTGGCTGCGCGCCGTCACGCAGGAGTGCGGAGGTGCGCGGGTTCAGGTAGCGCAGCAGCCCGTAGCCGACGCCCTTGTCGGGGACCGCCCGCATCTGCTCGTGGACGCGGCGCAGCGCGGTGCCGGCGGCGGGTGCGCCGTCCCTGATCTCGTGCCACTTGACGCCCGGGTCGAGGCGCAGCGGGTGCATGACGGTGAACCAGCCCATGGTGCGGGAGAGTTCGGCTTCTCCGTCCTCGGCGCGGCCGTGGTTCTCCAGGTTCAGCAGGACGCCCGGCCCGGCGGCTGTGCCGCGCCGGCGGGTGCGCCGCCATTCGGCGAGGGCCAGGGCGAGCCCGGTGAGCAGGACCGCGTCGACGCCGACGCCCGTAGCGGCGGGCACGGTCGTCAGCAGGGCTTCCGTACGGTCGCCCGGGAGGGTGCACGTGTGGTGCCGGGCGGTGGCCCGGGTGTCCACGGCGGGGTCGAGCGGACGGGTTCCGAGCTGTGCGTCGGCCTCCATCGTCATGCGCTCCCACAGCGGGAGTTCCGCCTCGGCCGCGCCGGTGAGGGCGCGGGCGGTGAGGTGCTCCGCCCAGGTGCGGAAGGAGGTGCCGACGGGGTCGACGGCCGGCGTACGGCCGGATTCCGCCTCGGCCCAGCAGTGCATCAGGTCGGGGACGACGATGCGCCAGGAGACGCCGTCGACGACGAGGTGGTGCAGCAGCACCAGGAGTCGTCCGGGCTGCTCGGGGCCCGCGTCGAACCAGACGACGCGGACCATGGCACCCGTGTCGGGATCAAGCGACCGGCGGGCCGTCTCGGCCTCGGTGGTGAGCAGTGCGGTGAGGGCCTCCTCGGGGACGGCGCCGATGTCGACCCGGCGCAGGCAGTCCGCGGCGTCGGTCCTGCCCGCCGGGGGAACCTCCAGGCGCCACTGGCCGGGGACGGTCCGGTCGAGGCGGGCCCGCAGCAGGTCGTGCCGGTCGAGCACCGCCTGGACGGCGGTCCGCAGGGACTCCTCGCCCAGGCCGAGCGGGGTGCGCAGGAGCACGGACTGGTTGAAGCCCTCGATGGGGCCGCCCAGTTCGCGCAGCCATTCCATGATCGGGGTCGGCAGCACGGTGCCGGTGCCGTCGTCCGCTGTCCGGCCGACGGCCGCTTCCGGTTCGGTCGCGGCGAGGGCCAGGGCCTCGACGGTCTGGTGGCGGAAGACGTCGCTGGGCGTGAGCACGAGGCCCAGCTGGAGGGCGCGGCTGACGACTTGGATGGAGACGATGCTGTCGCCGCCCATGGCGAAGAAGTTGTCGTCGACCGCCACTTCGGGTACGCCGAGCAGGTCGGCGAAGAGGCCGCAGAGCAGCTGTTCCCGCTCGTTGCGCGGGCCGCGGCCGCCGCTGCCCGTGTAATCGGGCGCGGGCAGCGCCCTGCGGTCGACCTTGCCGGTGCGGGTCATCGGCAGCTCGTCGAGCGGTACGAACACGGCGGGGACCATGTAGTCCGGAAGCAGGGCCGCGACATGGGCCCGCAGGGCGGCGGAGTCGAGTGCGGCACCGGCCCCGGGGACGACGTAGGCGATCAGACGCCGGTCGCCGGGCCTGTCCTCGCGGACGACGACGACGGCCTGGGCGGTGCCCTCGTGGGAGGCCACCGCGGCCTCGACCTCGCCGAGTTCGATGCGGAAGCCCCGGACCTTGACCTGGGCGTCGGCGCGGCCGGCGAACTCCAGGGTTCCGTCGGCCCGCCACCGGACCCGGTCGCCGGTGCGGTACATGCGCGACGAGGTGGGTCCGTAGGGGTCGGCCACGAACCGTTCGGCGGTCAGGCCGGGCCGGCCGATGTAGCCGCGGGCCAGTCCCTCGCCGGCCACGTAGAGCTCACCGGTGACGCCCGGCGCCACCGGCCGCATGCGCGCGTCCAGGACGTAGAGGCGGGTGTTGTCGAGGGCACGTCCGATGGGGAAGGAGTTGCGGGCGATGTCCTCCTCGGTGAGCGCGTGGTGGACGACGCACAGGGTGGTCTCAGTCGGGCCGTAGCTGTTGGTGATGCGGGCGCCGGCGGTCTGATCCAGGACGGTGCGGACCGCGGCGGCCGAGGCCGTGTCGCCGCCCACGTAGATGTCGCGCATGTCACGGAAGCTCTCGGCGTGGTTCTCGGCGAGCAGCCGGAAAACGCCCTCGGCGAAGAGGCCGACGGTGACCCGGTGCCGGGTCATGAGAGCCGCCAGGGAGGCGATGTCGGTCGCCTCGGCGTCCGAGGCGATGATGCGGGCGCCGCTCAGCAGCGGCCCCCACAGTTCGTAGGTGGAGGCGTCGAAGGACGGCGGCGAGTGCATCAGCGACCGGTCGTCGGGGCCGTGTCCCCAGTAGTGGTCGTGGACGAGGCCCGCGACGTTGCGGTGGGTGATCGCGACGCCCTTCGGCTCTCCGGTCGAACCGGAGGTGTACATGATGTACGCCAGCTGGTCCGGGTGCGGCAGCGGCCAGGAGGCCCCGTCGCCGCCGTCGGCCGCGGGGAGTTCGCCGTCGACGAGGACGACGTCGGCGGGTCCGTCGGGCACCCGCTCGGCGGTCGCGCGGTCCGTCAGGACCACGGCCGTCGCGGTGCCCTCCAGGATCTGCCGGACGCGCGCCTCGGGGCTGCGGGGGTCCAGCGGTACGTAGACGGCACCCGCCTTGCCGATGGCGAGGGTCGCCACCACGTGGTGGGCCCGGCCGCCGAGCAGCAGGGCCACCCGGTCCTCGGGCCGGACGCCCCGGGCCAGCAGGGCCCGGGCGAGGCGGTCGGAGCGCTCGTCGAGTTCAGCGTAGGTGAGTTCGCCGTCCTTGTGGACCAGGGCGACGGCCTGCGGGGTACGGGCGGCCTGGCCGCGGAACAGCTCGGGCAGGGATGCGTCGGGCCGCTCGCGGCCGGTGTCGTTGCGGACGACCAGCAGGTCGTGCAGTTCCTCCCCCGACAGCACCGGCAGGGCGCCGATCGGCTCGTCCGGGTCGGTGGCCGCGGCGGTCAGCAGCCGCTCCAGGCGCGCCGCGACGGCCTCGACGGTGGGACGGTCGAAGAGGTCGAGGGCGTACTCCAGGGAGCCGAGGATGCCGTCGGGGGCGCCGTCCTCGGTGTGGCGTTCCCACACGCTGACCGACAAGTCGAACTTGGCGACGGGCGCGTCGGCACCCTCGACCTCCACCCGCAGTCCGGGCAGGTCGGCCTGGGGCCGCTCGGTGTTGTGCAGGATCAGCATGATCTGGAAGAGCGGATGGCGGGCGAGGGACCGCACCGGGTTGAGCTCCTCCACCAGCCGCTCGAACGGCAGCTCCTGATGGCTGTACGCGTCCAGGTCGGTCTCCCGGACCCGGGCGAGGAGCTCGCTGAAGGTGGGGTCGCCTCCGGTGTCGGTGCGCAGCACCAGGGTGTTGACGAAGAACCCGACGAGGTCGTCGAGGGCGTCGTCGGTGCGGCCCGCGATCGGCGTGCCGAGGGGGATGTCGGTGCCGGCTCCCAGCCGGGTCAGGAGGGCGGCCAAGCCGGCCTGGAGCACCATGAAGAGGCTGACTCCGTTGACCCTGGCGAGGGCGAGCAGGGCGGCGTGCGCCTCAGCGCCGATCTCGACCGGTACCCTGTCGCCGCGGTAGCTGGCCACCTCCGGGCGCGGCCGGTCCGTGGGCAGGTCCAGTTCCTCGGGCAGCCCGTCGAGAGCGGACTTCCAGTGGCCGAGCTGGCGGTTCAGCTCGCTCGCGGGGTCGTTCTCGTCGCCCATGACCCGGCGCTGCCACAGCGTGTAGTCGGCGTACTGGACCGGCAGCGGCTGCCAGGCCGGTTCGCCGCCGCGGCAGCGTGCCGCGTACGCCCGGGAGAGGTCGCCCAGCAGCGGTACGAGCGACCAGCCGTCGCTGGCGATGTGGTGGGTGACCAGGACCAGCACGGCGTCACCGGCGGTGTCCGTTGTGAGCAGCCTGGCCCGCAGCGGAGGTTGGACGGTGAGGTCGAAGCCGCGCAGGACGGTCTCGGTGATGGCCTGCTCCAGTTCCCCGTGCGCGACGGCGGTCTCCTCCAGGACGGGGGCGCCTTCGACGGGGCCGAGGACGTGCTGGCAGGGTGTGCCGCCGGACTCCGGGAAGACGGTGCGCAGGCTCTCGTGGCGGCCGGCGACGTCCCTCAGCGCGGCGCGCAGCGCCGGCCGGTCGATCTCGCCCTCCAGGCGCAGCACGAGCGGGACATTGTAGGTGGCGTTGGGGCCTTCGAGGCGGTTGAGGAACCACAGCCGGGTCTGGGCGAAGGACAGCGGGACGCGGTCGCCGCGGTCGGCGGGGACCAGCGCGGGCCGGCTCTCGCCTGACATGCCGAGCCGGGCGGCGATGCCGGCGACGGTCGGGGCGTCGAACAGCGCCTTCACGCCGATGCGGGCACCGAGCGTGCCGGCGATGCGGCTGAGCAGGCGCATCGCGAGCAGCGAATGGCCGCCGAGCGCGAAGAAGTCGTCGTCGATGCCGACCCGCCGTACGCCGAGCACGTCGGTGAAGAGACCGCAGAGGATCTCCTCTTCCGGGGTGCGGGCGGCGCGGCTTGCCGGGCTGCCTCCGGCGGCCTGCGGGGCCGGGAGGGCGGCCTCGTCGACCTTGCCGTTGGCGGTCAAGGGGAGCGCGTCCAGGACGACCACCGCGGTGGGGGTCATGTACTCGGGGAGCGTCCGGGCGACGTGGGCCCGGATCAGGTCGGGATCGGACTGCGTGCCGGCGGCGGGGACGACGTACGCGGTGAGCCGCTTGTCGTCGCGCTCGTCCTCGCGGACCACCGCGAGCGCCTGCCGCACCCCGGGAGCCGACAGCAGTACGGACTCGACCTCGCCGAGTTCGATCCGGAAGCCCCGGATCTTCACCTGGTTGTCGACACGGCCGATGTATTCGAGCACTCCCGCGGAGTTCCAGCGGACGCGGTCGCCGGTGCGGTACATGCGCGAGCCGGCGGGGCCGAACGGGTCGGCCACGAAGCGCTCGGCGGTGCCGCCGGGACGGCTGAGGTAGCCGCGGGCGAGGCCGGTGCCGGCGATGTAGAGCTCGCCGGGGACCCCGTCGGGGACGGGGAGCAGGGCCGTGTCCAGGACGTAGGCGCGTGTGTTCCACATGGGGCGGCCGAGCGGGACCGGACCGGCCGGCAGGGGCGCGCCTGCCGGCGCCCGGTGGTCGAGGACACCGACGGTGGTCTCGGTCGGGCCGTAGTGGTTGACCACGGTGGCCTGCGGGTGCCGGGCACGCCAGTCGGCGATCTGCTCGGCGTGCAGGGCCTCGCCGCCCGTCATCAGTTCGACGGTCGGGGCGCAGCTGTCGGGAAGGGTGTCGAGGATGGGCAGGTGGCTGGGGGTGATCTTGAGGAAGGTCAGGCCGCCCGGCACGTCGAGTTCCTCGTCGAGGTCGGCGATGTGGAGGCAGCCGCCCGCGAGGAGGGTGCCGTAGAGGGTGGTCAGTCCGAGGTCGAAGGAGAGCGGCGAGTGGAGCAGGGTGCGGCCGCTGAGGCCGGAGTACTCCGCGGCGCAGCGCACGACGTAGTCCACGAGGGCGCGCTGGTCGACCACGACACCCTTGGGGGTGCCGGTGGAGCCGGAGGTGTAGACGACGTACGCCGCGTCGCCGGGGCCGACGGGCGCGGACCGCTCGTGGTCGCCGATGTCGCCGTCGTCCTGCGCGGCGAGGGCCCCGGCCGTCTCGGGGGCGTCCAGGACCAGGACCGTGGCCGGTCCGTCGGCCAGGTGGGGGGCGGCGCGCAGGGTCTGCGCGGTGGTCAGCAGGAGGGCGGGGCGCGCGTCGGCGAGGAGCTGCGCGACGCGGTCGCCCGGGTGTTCCGGGTCCAGGGGGAGGTAGGGGGCGCCGGCCTTGCCGACAGCGAGCATCGTCTCGACAGCGTCGGCCGAGCGCGGCAGGGCGAGGGCGACCAGGGTGGTGTGATCCGCGCCGTGCTCCAGCAGGAGGCGGGCGAGGTGGTTGGCTCGGCGGTTGAGCCGGCCGTAGCTGAGCTCCTGCGGACCGCAGACGACGGCGGGCGCGTCGGGCGTGCGGGCCGCCTGGGCCTCGAAGAGCTGGGGGAGGGTCGCGTCGGGGGTGGCGTGCGCGGTGTCGTTGCGGGTGACGAGCGCGTCGTGGCGTTCGGTTCCGTCCATGACGGCGAGGCGGCCGATGGGCCGGCCGGGCTGCTCCAGGGCGGACTCGATGAGGCGGACGAACCGGCCGACGAGCGCCTCGACCGTGGAGCGGTCGAACAGGTCGGCCGAGTAGCCGGCGGCCGCCACCAGGCCCTGCGGTTCGCCCTGCTCGTCGTACTGCTCGGCGATGCTGAACAACAGATCGAACTTGGCCATGTCCGGGTCGATCTGGGCGACTTCGGCACGCAGCTGGGGGAAGTGCACCTCGGGGCGCTCAAGGTTCTGAAGCACCAGCTTGGTCTGGAACAGCGGGTGGCGGCTCAGGGAGCGGCGCGGGTTGACCGCCTCCACCAGGCGCTCGAACGGCAGCTCCTGGTGGGCGAAGGCGGCGATGTCCGCCGTGCGGGTGCGCTCCAGCAGTTCGCTGAAGGTCGGGTCGCCGGAGGTGTCGACGCGCAGCACGAGGGAGTTGACGAAGAAGCCGACCAGGTCGTCGAGGGAGTCGTCGGTACGGCCCACCACGGAGCCGCCGATGGGGATGTCGGTGCCGGCGCCGAGCCGGGTCAGCAGCGCCGCGAGGGCAGCGTGCAGGGTCATGAAGGTGGTGACGCCGTGGGTGCGGGCGAGGCGCAGCAGTGAGCGGTGCGTCTCGGGGCCGAGGCCGAAGGGGACGAGTCCGCCCCGGCGGCTGGGCAGCGCGGGCCGCGGCCGGTCCGTCGGCAGCGCGAGTTCCTCGGGCAGGCCGGCCAGGGCCTGCTTCCAGTAGGCGATCTGGCCGCAGATCACGCTGTCCGGGGCGCTCTCGTCACCGAGGCGGTCGCGCTGCCACAGGGTGTGGTCGGCGTACTGGACGGGCAAGGGGGTCCATGCGGGTGCCTGCCCGTCGAGGGCGGCACCGTAGGCGACGCTCAGGTCGCGGGCCAGGGGCGCGGTGGACCAGCCGTCGCTCGCGATGTGGTGGACGACAACGACGAGGATGTGCGTCTGCGGGCCGATCACCAGCAGCCGGGCGCGGAGCGGGACCTCGCGGGTGAGGTCGAAGCCGCGGCCGGCGGCCTCGGCGATCAGCGCGTCGGCGTCACGTCCGGCGGCGTCGGCCACCTCCAGCACGGGACGTGCCCGGTCGGGGTCGAGGACGACCTGGCAGGGCACCCCGTCGCTCTCGGGGTAGACGGTGCGCAGGCTCTCGTGCCGGCGGGCGACGTCGGCGAGGGCCTGTTCCAGGGCCGTGACGTCGAGGCTTCCGGACAGCCGCAGCACGAGAGGGATGTTGTAGGTGCCGTCGGCCGGGTCCATCCGGTTGAGGAACCACAGGCCGCGCTGGGCGTACGACAGGGGCAGCGTCTCGGGGCGGTCCCGGCGCGCCGGGCGGGTGCGGGCCGGTCCGGCGGCCTGGACGCGGGCGGCGAGTCCGGCAACGGTGGGCGCCTCGAACAGGGCGGCGACGTCGAGGTCCACGGCGAGGGCGGCGCGGATCCGGGCGACGAGCCGGGTGGCCAGCAGGGAGTGGCCGCCCAGTGCGAAGAAGTCGTCGTCGACGCCGACGCGGTCGAGTCCGAGCAGCTCGGCGAAGGTGCCGCAGAGGATCTCCTCCTGCGGGGTGCGGGGCTCACGGCGCACCACCGTGGTGAAGTCCGGTGCGGGCAGGGCCTTGCGGTCGGTCTTGCCGTTCGCGGTGAGCGGCATGGCGGACAGCGGCACGAGCACGGCGGGAACCAGGTGCTCGGGCAGTACGGCGGCGAGCGCCTCGCGTACGGCGCGCACGTCCTGCATGCCTACCACATAGCCGACGAGCTGGTGGTGGCCGCCGGGGCCGGGGACCACGGCGGCCACGGCGTTGGTGACCCCCTCCTGGCCCCTGAGGTGGGCCTCGACCTCGCCCAGTTCGATGCGCTGGCCGCGGATCTTCACCTGGGCGTCGCGGCGGCCGATGAACTCCAGCTGGCCGTCGGGGCGGTGGCGCACCCGGTCGCCGGTGCGGTACATGAGGGTGCCGTCGTCGGCGAACGGGTCGCCGACGAAGGTGGCCGCGGTCCGGTCGGGGTCACCGAGGTAGCCCCGGCCGACGCCGACGCCCGCGACGTACAGGTCGCCGGGGGTACCCGGCGGCACGGGCTGGAGTTCGTCGCTCAGTACGTACAGCCGGGTGTTGCGGACCGCCCGGCCGATGGGGGCGGTGATCCGCCGCTCGTCGAGGGTGCGCGCCGTGATGACGGCGTGCGTGACGTCGTCAGAGCACTCGGTGGGACCGTAGGCGTTCATCATCGCGATGCCGGGGAACCGGGCGAACCAGCGCCGGCACAGTTCGGTCGGCAGTTCCTCACCGGTGACGACCAGCCAGCGCAGTCCGGGCAGTTCCGGGACCTCGGCGCCTTCGTCCCAGGTGTCGAGGGCCGCGCGCAGCAGGGACGGCACGACCTCCAGGACAGTGACCCCGTCGTGTGCGACCAGGCGGAACAGACCCGTGGGATCGGCGGCGAGGAGCTGTCCGACGGCGAGCACCCGGCCGCCGGTGAGCAGCGGGGCGATCATCTGCCAGACCGATACGTCGAAGGTGAGCGGCGCGTTCTGGACGACGGTGTCGGCCTCCGTCAGCGCCAGGTCTTCGACCTTGGCCAGCAGGTGGTTGTTCATGCCGCGGTGGTGGACCATCGCGCCCTTGGGGCGGCCGGTGGAACCCGAGGTGAAGATGACGTAGGCGAGCTGGTCGGCGGTCGGGGCCCCGGCCGGGGCGTGGCCGGCGGGGGCGTCGAGCGGAGCGTCGACGGGCAGCGGTTCGGTGGCGCCGCCGCTTGCCGCGACCACCGCGGCCGCGGTGTCCCCGTGCCCGGGTCCGGCGAGCAGCCAGGCGGCCCGAGCGTCGGCGAGGAGCGATGCCGAGCGCTCGACGGGGGCCCGGGTGTCGAGGGGGAGGTAGGCGGCGCCTGCCGCCTGGATGCCGAGGAAGGCCGTGATGGCGGCGCTGCCCCGGTCGGCGAGGACGGCGACCACGGAGTCCGGGCGGGCGCCCCGGGCGCGCAGCCGCGCGGCGAGCCGGTCGACCCGGTCCACGAGAGAGGCGTAGGTGACGTCGCCCTTGTCGTCCGTGATGGCGATGGCCTCCGGGCGTTCGGCGGCGACCTCGCGCAGCCGGCCCACGATGTCGTTCATGGACTCCGGGGCGGCGGTGTCGTTCCATTCGACCAGCAGCCGGCGGATCTCCTCCGCCGAGAGGACCGGGGCGCTGCCGATGCGGGTGGCGGGGGCCGACGCGGCGGTCTCGGCGAGCCGGGCGAAGCGGTCCAGGAAGGCCTCGGCGGTGGACCGGTCGAACAGGTCGCTGCGGTACTCCAGGGCGACGAGGATTCCGTCCTCCTCACCGGCGGGGGTGCGGCGCTCGCGGACGTTGAATGACAGGTCGAACTTGGCGGTGCCGGTCGGCACGTCGAGCAGGCCGAGTTCCAGACCCTCGACGGCGGGCAGGACGCGGTCGGAACTGTCCATCGCGATCATGACCTGGAACAGCGGGTGCCAGGACGTCGAGCGCACGGGGTTGAGCACCTCCACGAGCCGCTCGAAGGGCAGCTCCTGGTGCTCGTAGGCTTCGAGGTTGGCGGGCCGGATCCGGGCGAGCAGCTCCTCGAACGTGGGATCGCCCGAGGTGTCCGTGCGCAGGACGACGGTGTTGGTGAAGAAGCCGACGAGCTCGTCGAGGGCGTCGTCGGGGCGGCCGGTGACGGGAGCTCCGACGGCGATGTCGGTGCCGCCGCCGAGCCGGGTCAGCAGGGTGGCCACGACGGCCTGGGTGACCATGAACGTGCTGGTGCCGGTGGTCCTGGCGAGCCCGGCGAGCCGGCTGTGGAGTTCCGCGCCGAGTTCCAGGGTGACCAGGTCCGCGGGGGCGGCCGTCCCGGCGGTGCGGGGGTGGTCGGCGGGCAGCTCCAGGTGGTCCGGGAGACCTTCCAGCCGCTGCTGCCAGAAGGCGATCTGGCGGGCGGCGATGCTTTCGGGGTCCTTCTCGTCGCCCAGGCAGAGCCGCTGCCAGTTCGCGTAGTCGGCGTACTGGACGGCGAGCGGGGCCCGCTGCGCCTGCGTGCCCGCGCGGCGCGCCTCGTAGCTTTCGGTGAGGTCGCGCAGCAGGGGGGCGAGGGAGCCGGCGTCGGCGGCGATGTGGTGCAGGAGGAGCAGCAGGACGTGGCGTTCGCCACCGAGGGCGAACAGGGTGGCCCGGAGCGGGGGTTCGCCGGCGAGGTCGAAGCGGTGGGCGACGGCGTCGGCCAGTTCCCGGGTGAGGGTGTCGTCGGTCGCGGGCCGAACGGGCAGCTCGAAGGCGGCGCCGGCGGGCAGGACGCGCTGGGCGGCCACTCCGTCGTTCTGGCCGTAGACCGTGCGCAGGATCTCGTGCCGGCCGGTGAGGTCGCCGATCGCGGACTCCAGCGCCGTCCGGTCGAGTTCGCCGGTGAGGGTGAGGACGAGCGGAATGTTGTAGGCGGCGCCGGCGCCCTCGATCTGGTCGAGGAACCAGAGGCGCTGCTGGGCGTGCGAGAGGGGGAGGTCCCCGTCCCGGGGCGCCGCGGCCAGTACGGGGCGGCCTGCCGCGGGGCCGCCCAGCCGCGCGGCCAGCCTGCCCGCGCTGGGCGCGGCGAAGACCGCCTCGACGCCGCAGGCCAGTCCGGTCCGCGCGGTGACGCGGCGGGCCAGCCGGGCGGCCATGAGGGAGTGGCCGCCGAGCGTGAAGAAGTCCTCGTCGGCGCCGACGGCGTCGAGGCCGAGGGCTTCGGCGAACAGTTCGCACAGCATGTGCTCCAGCGCGGTGGCCGGTGCGCGGCGGGTGCGGGCCGGGGCCGCCGTGCCCGGGTCGGGCAGTGCCTTTCGGTCGACCTTTCCGTTCGGGGTGATCGGGATCGCGTCCAGGACGGTGAGGGTCGCCGGCACCAGGTAGCCGGGCAGCTCCTCGGCCAGCGCGGCCCGTACGGAGTCCAGGTCCAGCCCGACGGCGGGGTCCGCGGGGACCGCGTAGCCGGCCAGGGCGTACGCGCCGGTGGCGTCGCGGCGCACGGCGACCGCCGCCTGGCCCACGGCTGGCAGCTTCGCCAGGGCGGCTTCCGCCTCGGCCGGCTCGACGCGGTAGCCGCGGATCTTGACCTGCTCGTCGGCGCGGCCGATGAACTCCAGCGAACGGTCGGGGAGGCGGCGGACCAGGTCGCCGGTGCGGTACATCCGCTCGCCGGGGCGACCGAAGGGGTTGGCGACGAAGCGTTCCGCGGTGAGTCCGGAGCGGCCCAGGTAGCCGCGGGCCAGGCTGGGGCCGGCCACGTACAGCTCGCCGGTGACGCCGGGCGGTACGGGAAGCAGTGCGCCGTCAAGGACGTAGACCCGGGTGTCGGCGATGGGGTCGCCGATGGCGGGCGTGCCGCCGGTGCCGTCGAGCGCCTCGCTCATGGTGGCGCACACGGTGGTCTCGGTCGGTCCGTAGCCGTTGACGAACACCCGGCCCGGGGCCCAGCGGGACACCAGTTCCGCGGAGCTGGCCTCGCCGGCCACCAGGATGGTCATGCCGGGGGGCAGGTCGCCCTCCGGGTTCATCACGGCCAGGGACGAGGGCGGCAGGATCGCGTGGGTGATGCCTGCTTCGCGGGTGAAGACGGCCAGCTGGTCGCCGGGGAGCAGGCGCTGCGCCGGGGCCAGCACGAAGGTGGCGCCGGAGAGCAGACCCATGCACAGCTCGGGGACCATCGCGTCGAAGCCCGTCGAGGCGAACTGCAGGACCCTGCTGCCGGGGGTGACACCGAGGCGGCCGATGAAGGTCTCGGCCAGGCCGGGGATGCCCGTGTGGGTGACCATCACGCCCTTGGGGCGGCCGGTGGAACCGGAGGTGTAGATGACGTAGGCGGTGTGGGCGGCGGTCAGGGCGCGGGTACGGTCCGCGTCCGTCGGTGCGGTGTCGGCCAGGCCGGACAGCTCGTCGAGGACGTCCTGCCCGTCGAGGAGGAGCACGTCGCGGCCGGCCGCGCGGGCGGCGCTGTCCGTGGCGGAGGCCGCCAGGACGCAGGCGGGCGCCGCGTCCCCGAGGATGTGGTCGATGCGGGTCGCCGGGTAGGCGGGGTCGACGGGGACGTACGCGGCGCCCGCCTTGACGACGGCGAGGACCGCGACGACGAACTCGGCCGAGCGGGGCAGCAGCAGGGCCACCCGGTCGTCCGGTCCGATGCCCCACGCGATGAGCAGCCGGGCGAGCCGGTTGGCGCGCCGGTCCAGCTCCGTATAGTCGAGGACCTCGCCCTCGAACTCGACGGCGGGGGCGTGGGGCGTCGCCTGGACCTGGCGCTCGAACAGCTCGGGCAGGGTGGGGCCGTCGGCCGGGAGGGCGGCCGGCCCGGGGTGCGCGAGGGCCGCGAGCTCGTCGTCGCCGAGCAGGCCGAGCCGGCCGACGGGCGTGGCGGGCTCCGCCAGGGCCTTGGCCAGTCGGCCGATGAAGTGCAGGTACCGGTCCTGGTGGGCGGCGAGTTCGGCGTCGCCGTACAGCTCGTGGTGGGCGTCGAAGTCCACCCGGATCGGGGTGCCGTTGCCCCGGTCGTAAACCGAGATGGCGAGGTCCTCGATGAGCCGCAGCGACATGTTGTGCGCGTCGGCGCGGCTGCCGGCGAAGCGGAGGTCGTAGTCGAAGGGGACGACGTTGATCAGCGGCCCGAAGAACCGCCGGTGGTCGTTGGCCAGGCCCAGGTCCCGGCGCAGGTCCTCACCGCGGTAGCGCTGGTGGGCGACCAGGCCACGCAGGGCGACGCGGGTGCGTTCCAGGAGTTCGGCGACCGTGGTGGCGTCGTCAACCGCGATGCGCAGCGGGACCACGTTCGCGGCCATGCCGGGGGCGGTGCGCGAGGCCGGGCCCGGGCGGGCGGTCACGGGGAGGCCGAGCACGACGTCCGTGAGGCCGGTCATGCGGTGCAGGTAGGCGGCGGTGGCGGCGATGACGATGCGCGAGCGCGCGGTGCCGGCCTGCTCCGCCGCCCGCACCAGGTCCTCCTGGACGTCCTGCGGCAGGTACGCGGTGCGCCGGACGAAGTCCGCCGAAGGCACGAGCGGGCGGGGGGACAGGGCTATGGCGTCGGGGCGGCCTTCGAACTGGCCCCGCCAGAACTCCCGGTCGTCGGCGAACTCGCCGGAGGCCCGGTAGGCGGCGTCCTCAGTGAGGAGGGTGCGCACGGAGGTGAACGGCGTGGGCGGGAGCTCCGCGCCGGCGGCGAGGGCCGTGTAGAGGTCCGCGACCCGGCGCACCAGCAGCGCGGCGCCCACGCCGTCCATCAGGATGTGGTGGTAGGCGTGGTACCAGAACCAGCGGTCCTCGGCAGTCCGGAAGAGCGCGTAGGTGAAGAGCGGGGACGAGGTCAGGTCGATGCGCCTGCGCAGGTCCCGGCCCATCCACTCCTCGGCCGCGCTCCGGGGGTCGTCCTCGCCGCGGACGTCGATGACCTCCAGGCGCCAGTCGGGCTCGGCGCCGACCGTCTGGCGGGGGCCGTCCTCGGTGTCGAGGAAGCGGATGTGCAGCGCGTCCGCCTCGGCGGTCGTGCGCCGCAGCGCCTCCTCGAACAGGGCCGTGTCCACCGGGCCGTGGATCTCCAGGTACTCGGCGGCCCGGAAGATCGGGCTGTCGGGGGCGACCGCCTGCGCGAACCACACCCCTGCCTGAGCACCGGTCAGCGGGAGCAGTTCGTCGCCGCCGGCAAAGGACTGAGACAGATCCATGATTCCTCGCCATCAACCTTCGGTCGCGCGGTGGTCGGACTCTCGCCGCACGGAGCAAAAGACAGTCATGTGGTTTTCGGATGTGGACAGCGTCCGCCGCACTGTGCTGGAGACTAGTTCGGGCCCGCTCCACCGCTCTGGACAGCGGCTATACGCGAACCTGCCCCTTTCCAGGCGCCCTTGGTTGTGCGAGAAATGGCGGGTTGAGGTCCCCCCGGAAGCAGGAGATCTGCCATGACCACATTCCTCCCGGAGAGCCACCAATTCTCCGGCGTCACCGCCCACGAAGCCCGCAATCGCATTCTGGCCCGAGTTGAAAGACGTATTCAGGAATTCATTGCCGAGGAGCGTCGCGAATGGGCGGCGCTCAACCCGGATTCAACGGAGCTGATCGACTGCGTGGCCCGGATGGTGGGCAGCGGCGGCAAGCGCCTGCGCCCCGCCTTCTGCATCGCCGGCTACCTTGCCGGCGGCGGCGATCCGGACTCCCAGGTCGTCGTGGACGCCGCCGCGGCCCTGGAACTGCTCCACACCTTCGCGCTGCTCCACGACGACGTCATGGACGACTCGGAACTGCGCAGGAACGAACCCACCGCCCACGTGCTGCACTCCTCGCTGCACGAGCGCCGCGACTGGCGCGGTGAGCCCCGCCGGTACGGCGAGAGCGTGGCCGTACTCGCGGGCGACCTCGCACTGGTGTACGCGGAGCGGCTGCTGGCCGACTGCCCGCCGCACGCCCGCCGCACCTGGGGCGATCTGTGCACCGAGCTGATGATCGGCCAGTTCCTGGACGTGCGTGCCGCCGCGCGTTTCGACCCGGACCCCGAACTCTCCAGCTGGATCGCCCTGTTCAAGTCGGGCCGCTACACCGTCTACCGCCCGCTGGCCATGGGCGCCGAGCTCGCCGGAGCCGGTCACCTGCTGGACGCGTTCCGCACCTACGGGCTGGCCCTCGGTGAGGCGTTCCAGCTGCGGGACGACCTGCTCGACGCCTTCGGCAGCTCCGAGTCGACCGGTAAGCCGGCCCAGCTGGACTTCAAGCAGCACAAGATGACGCTGCTGATGTCGTTCGCCCTGCGCGGCAATGCGGAGGTCAGTGCCCTGGTCGGCGACGACCTGACCGCCGCGGACCCCCAGGAGCTGCACGACCTGCTGGTGCGCACCGGCTGCCGCGACGACGTCGAGGCGACCATCGACGAGCGCCTGCGTACCGCTCAGACGGCCGTTCAGGGCGTGCTCGACCCGGTCTGGTCGGCGGAGCTGTGCACCATGGCCCATCAGGCTGCCCACCGCGACAGCTGAGCACCGCCCGCCCCCTGCGGGAGATCAGCCTCGCTCACCCTCATCCCCACGGAGGAAGGATCCTTCATGCGCGTCCTGTGTACGGTCACCGGAAAGCCCTCGCACGCACGAGCCATGCTGCCGCTGGCCCGCGCTCTCGCGGATGCCCGTCATGAGGTGCTCGTCGTCGTACCGCCAGAGCTGACCCACGTCTTCACCGACGAGCCCGTCACGGTCCTCGGAGCGCTGCCTGCGCCCGGGGCCTCGTCCCGGGTGGGGCCGCAGCTGGCCGACACCTACCGGGCGCTGATCCCGGTCGCCCGTGATTTCGGGCCCGACCTGATCCTGCGCGACGGAACGGAGTTCGCGGCCTCTCTCGTCGGCGACGAACTGGGTGTGCCGCACGTCCCGGTGCCCTCCGGCAGCGGCAACGTCTTTGACCCCGCCCTCGTCCTGAAGCCCCTGAACGAGCGGCGCGCCGAACTGGGTCTGGCCACCACGGAGGACCCCGCGGCGATCTTCCGCTACGGCCGGCTCGACTGCATGCCGCCCGAGCTGACGTTCATCGCCAACCCGACGCCTCACACCTTCGCCTACCGGCAGCCCGCCACGGTGACCCGTGACGAGCGCCTGCCGGAGTGGCTCGCGGACCTCCCCGCGGACAAGCCGCTGGCGGTGGCGGCGATCGGCACCGCCCTCCCGCAGTTCAAGGACCTGAACCCGGCCCAGTTCAACATTCCCGCCGCCCGGTGGCAGAAGCACAACCCGGTCTCGGTCCTCGACGCCATGGTCGCGGGCCTAGCCCGGGTCGACTGCGTCGCCGTGGTCGCCACCGGAGGCGTGCCGGTCCGCGAGGAGTCGCGCAGCCCCCACGTCCACCTGGTCGACTCCTTCGCGCAGCCGCTGCTGCTCCAGTGCGCGCAGCTGCTGCTGACCCACGGCGGCTACAACAGCATCCGCGAAGCCGTCGGGGCCGGTGTGCCCATGGCTGTCCTGCCCGTGTTCGGCGACCAGCCGAAGAACGCGGAGCGGGCGGAGGAACTCGGTCTGGGCGCCCGGGTCGAGGACGTCGACGCCGCGCAAGTGGCGAAGGCGTGCGACCGGGTCCTGCAGGACCCGGGCTTCACCGCGCGGGCCCGGCAGGCGCAGCGCCGGATGCTGGCCCTCCCGGGGGTCGCCGGCGCGGTGAAGGAACTGGAGCGGGTGGCGGCCTCCGGTACCCCGCTGCGGGAGTCCTGACGACCTTCCCGCATGGGGAAGCCCCGCCGGCCGGCGGGGCTTCCCCATGTGCTGCCGCCGCGACGAGCGGCGGTACGGCTACGACATCGCGACGAGGATCCGGCGCTGCCCGGTGAACGCCCGGCGGCCGTGCGCCACAGCGACGTTGTCGACGAACAGCAGGTCGCCCACCTCCCAGTCCACGTTGACGGCCATCTTCATGCCCACTTCCTGGACATGGGTGATGTACTCGGCCGGGATCGGGCTGCCGTCCGCGAAGTAGGCGTTCTGCGGCAGTTCGTCCTCGGGCACGATCTCGGCCATCGCGGCCGCGTCCTCGCCGAGGCCTGCAGTGTGCCACTGGTCGGCCTGGTTGAACCACACCTCCGTGCCGGTGACGGGGTGCTTGAGCGTGGCCTGGCGCACCTGGGTCACCCGGAGGGTGCCGTCCGGCAGCCAGCTCCACTCGGCCTCGGCCCGGTCCAGGAACGCCTCGGTCTCGGCGCGGTCGTCGGTCTCGAAGGTCGCCTGCCAGCTCTTGCCGAAGCCCATGCCGTCGTGCAGGTTCTGCGTGTACCGGACGCCGGCCTGGAAGGCCTCGCGGACCTCGGGGTCGATGGAGTCCAGCCAGAGCTTGCCGTCGACCACCGGGGTGGCACCGCCCGTGGCGGCCGCGATGTCGCAGAAGAAGAGGATCCGCGAGGGCCAGGCGTGCGCGTACGACATCTCGTTGTGCATGGAGATCTCGAACTCCGCCGGGTACTCCGTGGAGGTGTACAGGTTGCGGCCGACCTTGGTGCGCGGCGAGTTGCCGTGGACGTAGGCCAGCCGGTCGGGCAGCAGCAGGTCGGCCACGCCGTCGTAGCTGTCGCCGGACACGCCGAAGCCGCGGAAGACCACCGCGCGCGACTCCACGAGGAGGTCACCCGGGTCGGTGGCTCGGAGGTACTCCGCCAGGCCCTCGGGGCTCGCGGACACACCGGCGTCGGCGGGCCGGATGATCCGGGGCGCCCAGGCGGATTCGGTCTTCGGGTTGCTCACGTTGGATCCTTTCGGTGAAGCGGTGATGAGTCAGTCGCGGGTGCCGAAGCGGGGCGGGCGGCGCTCCCGGAAAGCCGCCACCGCCTCGTGCACGTCGGGCGAGTTGGCGGCGACGACCTGGGTGGGTCCCTCCCGTTCGAGGGCGACGGCCAGCGAGGGGGCGTCGACGTTGCTCTGGAGCACCTGCTTGGTGAGGGCCACCGACAGGGGGCTGTTGGCCGCGATCTCCTCGGCCAGGGCCAGGGCATCCGCCCGCACGGCACCGGGGGCGGACAGCCGACTCGCCAGCCCGCGCTCGACGGCCTCGGCGGCCCCGACGACCCGGCCGCTGAGCATCACGTCCGAGGCGAAGCCCAGGCCGGTCAGCCGCGGCAGCAGCCACGACGCGCCCATGTCGCCGCCGGACAGGCCCATCCTGACGAACGAGGCGCAGAAGCGGGCTCCCGGATCCGCCAGGCGGATGTCGGCGGCCAGCGCGAGGGAGAGCCCGGCGCCGGTCGCGGTCCCGTCGACGGCGGCGATCACGGCCTGGGGGATGTCCCGCAGGCCGGTGACGGCCGCCGCCTGGCGCTGGAGCAGGGCCAGCAGTTCGAGCGGTGGCAGGCCCGCGATGCGGCCCACCTCGGCTATGTCGTAGCCCGCACAGAACGATCCCCCGGCGCCGTCCAGGACAAGGACCCGCGCCGAGGGGTCCGACCGCAGCCGGGCGCACAGCGCCGTCAGCCGTGCGAACAGGTCCTCGTCCAGGGCGTTCCTGCGGGCGGGCCGGTTCAGGGTGGCGGACACCACGCCCGGTGCGGGCCGGCTCACCAGGAGGGACGGCTCGCCGGGTTCAGACCGGTTCATGGGCGGCTTCCTCCTGTGACGGCAGTCCCGCCAGGCGGCGTTCCACGAATTCCAGCGAGGCGGGCAGCGCACGGTCCACGAACTGCCAGTCGTGTCCGCCTGGCCGCTCGTGGTACTCCAGGTCGTGGCCCCGCTGGTACAGGGCGTCGCGCACCCTGCGGTTCATGGCCAGCATCCGGCCGTGGTCCTCCGTCCCGACGTCCAGGTAGAGGGCGGGGGGCGGGCTCGCGCCGTCCAGCCCGATCAGCCGGTACGGGTCGTAGCGGCGCCGGGTCCGGCTACCCGGCGGCCCCCAGACCCGCTCGTGCGCCTCCACCGTGGGCATGGCGAATCCGGGGTCCCCGCGGAACGTCGCGTAGGGGTCGCCGATCCTGTGCGGGGCCTCGAACGCCCCTGCGTGCGAGGCCACCGCGCCAAACAGGGCGGGGTGGCGCAGTCCGAGGAACAGTGCGGTGGCGCCGCCCATCGAGAAGCCGCCGACAGCACGGCCCGCCCTGGTGGGGAGCGTGTTGAACCGTTCGTCGATGGCCGGTACGAGCTCGTGGATGAGGTGGTCCTCGTACCGCAGGCCAGCGTGGTCGTTGACGAACCAGCGGCGGCCGCTCTGCGGCAGGACGACGATGGTCCCGCTCTCGGCGAGGTGGTCGACGAGGCGGGTGTTGACCAGCCAGGTATCCTTGTTTCCTCCGTAGCCGTGAAGCAGGTACAGCACTCGGTGGCCGGCTCCGTGCGCGCTGTAGGCGCCGGGCAGGACGACGTTGACGCCCTTGTCCCGGCCGAGCAGCGGGCTCGGCAGGCGCAGCGTGAGCACGTGGGCGGTCATACTGCCTCCAGGGCGCCGCGGTCCGCACGGGTGGCCAGCGCACAGCGGTCGGTCTTGCCGGTGGAGGTCCGGGGGAATCCGTCCACGAGGTGGAACGCTCCGGGAACCATGTAGCGCGGCAGTTCCTCCAGGCAGCGCCCGCGCAGCTCGGCGGCCTCGGGCGCGGCCCCTTCGGCCGGGACCACGTACGCGTGCAGTTCCGTTCCGCCGTCGCCGTCGAGGACCGGGACGCACAGGGCCTCGTGCACCGAGGGCAGCGCCATCAGGATGGCCTCGATCTCCTCCGGCTCGACGCGGTAGCCGCGGATCTTGACCATGTGGTCGCGGCGGCCGACGTAGGCGTAGCCCGACGGCCCCCGCGAGACGACCACGTCGCCCGTGCGGTGGGTACGGGAGAGCCCGGGACCGCCGTCGGCCAGGGCGTGCCCCCAGTAGCCGAGCATCACCGAGTCTCCGGTGATGCAGAGTTCGCCCTCGGCGCCCGGGACGTCCGCGACCGGGTGGCCGTCGGCGTCGAGGAGGAGGGCCTCGGCGTACGGGCACGGTCGGCCGATCGGCGGCGGGCCGGTGCGGCCGGGGGCCAGGTCCGCCTCCGTGACCAGGTGGTGGGTGCACACGTTGGTCTCGGTCGGCCCGTAGAGGTTGTGCAGAGCCGCTTCCGGCAGGGCCGCGCGCAGCCGCCTCAGGTGCTTGAGCGCGAAGGGCTCGCCCGCGAACAGCACCGTCCGCAGGGGTGAGCCTTCGAGGAGTGCCCGGTTCTTCGCGTCGAGCATCCGGATCAGTGCGCCGGGTACCGAGTACCAGACGGTGATCCCCTCTCCGGCGACGAGCCGGTTCAGTGCCGGTCCCAGGGCCTTCTGGTGCTCGGGAACCAGGACGACGCAGGCCCCGGCGCTCACGGCGGCGAAGACGTCGAAGACCGACAGGTCGAAGTGGAGGGGGGCATGGGACGACAGCCGGTCTTGCGGACCCAGCCCGAACTCGGCCACGGCCCACTCGACGAACGCCAGGGCGTTGCGGTGGGAGAGCATGACGCCCTTGGGTGTCCCGGTGGAGCCCGAGGTGTAGAGGATGTAGGCCAGGTCGTCGGGTTCGACGGCCACCGGCGCGAACCCGCGCGGGACCTCGCGTTCGACCGCCTCGTCCCAGCCGATGCGGCGGACGCCGTCGCCGGTGTACGGCGCGGCCGGTCCCCGGTCGGGGTCCTCGCCGAGGACCACCGTGGTCCGCGGCCCGGCGGCCGTGTCGGCCTTGCCGAGCAGTGCGAGCCGTGCCGCGTCGGTGATCAGGCAGGCCACGGCGCAGTCCGCGAGGATGAACGTGGCGCGCGCGGCGGGCACCGCCGGGTCCACGGGCACGTAGGCGGCGCCGCACTTGAGGACGGCGTGGACGGCGACGACCGTCTCGGCCGACTTGGGCATCCACAGGCCCACCCGGTCGCCGGGGCCCACGCCCGCCTCGCGCAGCGTGACGGCGAGGGCGCTCGCGGCCCGGTCCAGTTCGGCGTAGTCGGTCACCCTCCCGCGGTGGCGAACCGCCTCGGCCCGGGGCCGGGTCGCCGCGGCCCGGGTCAGCAGCTCATCGAGCGTGCGCATGGGAGCCTCCCGCCGGGGCCGGGGCGCCGTGCGGGCGCGTGCCGGCGGTTTCGCGCGCGCGGGAGGTGAGGCCGAGCTTGTCGGCCATCACGAGCCGCTGCATGTCGGAGGTCCCGGAGGAGGTCCGGGTGCCGAGGGCGTCGCGCAGATTCCGTTCGATGTCCGTTTCGGTGGTGTAGCCGAGGCCTCCGTACACCTGCATGGCGTCGAGGAAGGTCTCGACGGCGGACTCGCTGGTCCGGAGCTGGGCCGCTTCGGCGAAGTACGAGGGCATGCCCGCCATGAGGTCCCAGGCCGCGCGGTGGGTCAGCAGCCTGGCCTCGTCCAGGCGGATCTGCATCTCGACGATCCGGTTCGCCACCGACTGGAAGCGGCCGATGTTGCGCCCGAACTGGCTCCGGGTGCGGGCGTGGTGAACGCAGTCGTCGATCTGGCGGCGCATCGTGCCCAGCAGCGGCGCCAGGATGAGCGTCCGCTCCCAGGCCATGGTGGTGTTGAGGATCCGCGAGCCCTGCTTCTCACCGCCGAGCCGCGCGGAGACCGGGACGCGGCAGCCGTTCAGGGTGATCTCGCCCCAGGGGGCGGTGCGCAGTCCGGCCTTCTCGTACCGGGTCTCGACCGTCAGGCCGTCCTGCCCCCGTTCGACCAGGAAGGCGGTGACGCCGGTGAAACCGAGAGCGGGGTTGACGGTGGCGTAGACGAGGAAGACGTCGGCGATGGGGGCGTTGGTGACGAAGCGCTTGACTCCGTCCAGGACGTAGTGGTCGCCGTCCCGGCGGGCGGTGGCCGTCAGCGACAGGGCGTCGGAGCCGGCACCGGCCTCGGTGATCGCGTGGGCGCCAGCCATCCGGCCGTCGCAGAGCGCGCGCAGGTAGCGCTCCTTCTGCTCCCGGGAGCCGAACTGGGCGATCGGCACCTCCATGGCCCAGATGTGTGCGCCGAGCGCGATCATCAGGCCGTTGTCCCGGCAGCCGCCGCCCAGACCTTCCAGGGCGATCGCACAGGTCAGGGGGTCCAGCCCGAGCCCTCCGTACTCGACCGGTACGGGCAGGCCGAGGACGCCGGCCTCGGCGCAGCGCTGCCAGTCGCCGGGCTGGAGACCCCCGGTCCGGTCGCGTTCCTCGATGTCGGCGCCCAGGGTGGCGCCGAGGGAGTACAGCCGGTCGGCGAGCGCCGACTGCTCCTTCGTCGGAGCGAGGTTCATGAGCGGCTTCCGACGGGGTTGGTGTCAGGTACGTCCGGCAGGGCGGCCAGAGACGCGGCGATGTGGCTGTCGGAGACGCGGTGGTCTTCCAGGCCGCCGGACAGGTACTGGTCGTAGGCGGACAGGTCGAGGAGACCATGGCCGCTGACGTTGAACAGAATGACGCGCGGCTCGTTCTCCTCCCGGGCCCGGACGGCCTCGTCGATCGCGCACTTGACGGCGTGCGCCGATTCGGGGGCGGGGACGAGGTTCTCGGCCCGTGCGAAGAAGGCCCCGGCCTCGAACACCTCCGTCTGGCCGTAGGCGACGGCCTCCATCAGGCCCTGCTCGTACAGGGCGCTGACCAGGGGTGCGGCGCCGTGGTAGCGCAGGCCTCCGGCGTGCACGCCGGGGGCGACGAAAGTGTGGCCCAGCGTGTACATCTTCGTCATGGGCGTCGTGCCGGAGAAGTCGTTGTAGTCCCACGCGTAGCGGCCCCGGGTCATCTTGGGGCACGCGTCGGGTTCCACGGCCACGAGCCGGGTCCGGGCGTTGGTGCGGAGCTTCTCCCGGTGGAAGGGAAAGGCCAGGCCGGCGAAGTTGCTGCCGGCGCCCATGGCGCCGATGACCACGTCGGGGAACTCGCCGGCGAGTTCCATCTGGAGCAGGGCCTCTTCGCCGATCACCGTCTGGTGCAGCAGGACGTGGTTCTCCCCGCTGCCGACCGCGAACGCGCCCCGGTCCACCGTGCGGGCGTGTTCGAGGGCCTCGGCGTTGGCGATCGCCACGCTGCCGTCGGTGCCGGGCGAGGCGGCGATCAGGGCACGGCCGGCCTCGGTCGTACCGCTGGGGCTGGGTATGACGCGGGCGCCGTTGAGTTCCATCAGTACCTTGCGGTACGGCTTCTGCGCGTGGCTGCATCGCACCATGAAGACCGTGCAGGCCAGGTCCAGGGCGTGGCAGGCCATCGACAGGGCGGTGCCCCACTGGCCGGCGCCGGTTCCAGTGGTCACTTCCTGGACGCCGGCCTGCTTGTAGTAGTAGGCCTGGGCGAGCGCGGAGTTGAGCTTGTGGCTGCCCGAGGCGTTGGCGCCCTCGTACTTGTAGTAGATGTGCGCGGGGGTGTCGAGCGCCTGCTCAAGGCGGTGGGCCCGGACGAGCGGGGTGGGGCGCCAGCGCTGGTACTGCTCGCGCACCGGATCGGGGATCTTCACATGGCGCTCGGTGCCGACGCTGGAGCGGTACATGGACAGCGGCAGG
The DNA here is from genome assembly GCF_022414575.1 of Streptomyces sp. MUM 178J. GTDB lineage: Bacteria > Actinomycetota > Actinomycetes > Streptomycetales > Streptomycetaceae > Streptomyces > Streptomyces chengmaiensis. Next base: position 24,809 of record NZ_JADWYQ010000033.1, read on the forward strand.
TTCGGCGTCGAGTGCTTGCGGTCCGCCGGCGCCCCCTGCGGGGTGGACCGGGCGCGCCGCACGTCGGAGGACGGTACGTCCAGGTCGGCGAGAATGTTGTACCAGTGGGTCGGGACGTCCTCCTCGTCCAGCAGGAACTGGTTGCGCGACGTCCTCATGCGGCGGCCTCCGTCCGGAGCGTTTCGACGTGCCGGCGCACGAGGCCGATGAAGTCGCCGACGTTCTCCAGGTCGGCCTCCATCACGTCCTCGTCCTCGATCTGGCCGCCGAACTCGCTCTCCACGGCGAGGAGGAGCTGGAGTAGGTTCAGCGAGTCGAGCTGGATCACCGGCGAGTAGAGCGAGACCTCGTTCCCGATGGCCTCGGGGCTCAGCCGGAGGTCCAGGGATTCCACCATGAGTTCGCGGACGCGGGACGTCACTTCATCGTCATTCAGCATTCAGGGACTCCTTCTCACACATTTCGAATCGGCCGGGTCCCGGCGCGCCGTCGACCGACGGGAGCACACCGAAATCGGGACAAGAGGAATCAGGCGCGGCAGCCACAGGCGCGACAAAACGGGCCGGGGCTCCGGAGTGGAAACAATTCGACACTCAGCCGGGTGCCGCCCAGCCAGAAGATATCAGTTCAGCCGACGAGATCAAGGCGGGCAGTGATGTCCTTGACGACTTCCGCTTCCTGCTGCGCAAGATAGAAGTGTCCTCCCGGAAATACGCGCAGGTCGAAATCACCGGACGTCCGGTCGCTCCACGCCGCCGCGTCCGAAACCGGGACACCGGGGTCCGAGTCCCCCACGTACGCCGTCAGGGGAATCCCCACCGGCCGGGCGTCGGCGGGCTGGTAGGTTTCGATCAGCTTCAGGTCCGCCCGCATCGAGGGCAGCAGCAGGGGCAGTAGACCAGGGTCCGCGGTCAGGGCCTCGTCCATGCCGCCGAGCGCGAGCAGGTCCTCGACCATCGCCGCGTCGTCCTGTGTGTGCAGGTCCCGGGAGCTGCGCGGGGATCCGGGCGCGGCGTGCCCGGAGACGAACAACTGCCTCGGCCGCGCCCGGTAGAGCGTCTCCAGACGCAGCGTGACCTCGTACGCGAGCGCCGCGCCCATGCTGTGCCCGAAGAGAGCGAGAGGCCGTCCCAGCAGTGGCAGCAGGGCCTGTGCGACGCCGTCGGCGAGCTCTGCCATGGCGGTCACGCACGGTTCGCCGAGCCGGTCCTGGCGCCCGGGGTACTGCACGGCGACCAGTTCCACGTCCGCGGGGAGCAGGTCCGCCCAGCCGTGGAAGGTGCCTGCGGTGCCGCCCGCGTGCGGGAGGCAAACCAGGCGGAGCCGGGGGTTGGCCACCGGGCGGGGCCTGCGGAGCCAGCGCCCCACCGATTTCGGGGCGGGCGGGGCTGTGGGGATCACTGTCGGTCTTCTCCCTCATGGCACTTCCTGCGGCCGGACCTCTTACGCCCGACATTTCAAGTCCCGCACTGTAACTCCTTTTCGGTGCGGCGTCACCCCGCCGTAAGGGGCAGTTCCGCATACAGAATTTATCCAGCCGGCTCACCCGCCGGTGCTTAGAGTCGTACGCAATCACTTCGGTTATCACCGCCCCGCACGCCTGTCCGCAGGCATTCCAAAACACTCTGCAGACCGCCGAAAGGGATGCGTCACATCATGTATTCGCTGCCACTTCGGTCGGTCTTTATCGGCGGCCGGTGGGTCGCGCCGCGCGCCACGGGAACCATCGCCGTCGAGAACCCGGCGACCCAGCATCAGATCGCCGAGGTCCCCGACTGCGACAGTGCGGACGTCTGGCACGCGGTCGACGCCGCCCGCTCGGCCCTGCCCGGCTGGTCCGCGACCGGCCCGGCCGAGCGCGGGGCGGCCCTCACCGCCCTGCGCGAAGCCCTGCTGGAGCACCAGGAGGGGCTGGCCCGGACGGTGACCCGCGAGATGGGTTCCCCGATCACCTTCGCCCGACGCGTGCAGACGGGCCTGCCCGTCAAGGTGCTCGACGGGTTCATCGACGAGCTGGCCGCCGCCACGGCGCAGGAGCGGATCGGGCATTCCCTGGTGGTGCGCGAGCCCATCGGCGTGGCCGCCGCCATCACCCCCTGGAACTACCCGCTCCACCAGGCGGTCGCCAAGATCGGCGCGGCTCTCGCGGCGGGTTGCACCCTGGTGCTCAAGCCGAGCGAGCTCGCCCCACTCTCCGCCTACGCGCTGACGCGGATCATCGAGGGCATCGGCCTGCCGCCCGGCGTGTTCAACCTTGTTCCCGGCCGCGGGAGCACCACCGGCGCCGCGCTCGCCGCCGACGACGGGGTCGACGTCGTGTCGTTCACCGGTTCGCTGGAGGCCGGCCGGAAGATCGGCGCGGCCGCGGCCCAGTCGGTCAAGCGGACCTGCCTGGAACTGGGCGGGAAGTCGGCGACCGTGGTTCTGTCCGACGCCGACCTGGCCACCGCCGTCGAGGACGGCGTCCACAGCGCGCTGCACAACGCCGGGCAGACCTGTTCGGCCCGCACACGGCTGCTCGTACCCCGCCATCGGCTGGACGAGGCCCTCGACGTGGCCCGCGCCGTCGTCGCCGCGTATGTGCCGGGCGACCCGGAGGACCCGGCGTGCCTGCTCGGCCCCCTCGCCTCCGCGCAGCAGCGGGAGCGGGTCCTCGCCCACCTGGAGCTGGCCGCCCGCAGCGGTGCGCGCCAGGTCGCCGGCCCCGGCCGTCCCGAGCGCCTGCCGCACCTCGGCCACTACGTGGCGCCCAGCATCTGGACCGGGGTCAGCCCCTCCTCACCGCTGGCCCTAGAGGAGATCTTCGGGCCCGTCCTGGCCGTCATGGCGTTCGGCGACGACGAGGAGGCCGTGTCCCTGGCCAACCACTCCGACTACGGCCTGGCGGCGACCGTCTGGTCCGCCGACACGGACCGGGCGCTGTCGGTGGCCCGGCGCCTCCAGGTCGGTCAAGTCGACATCAACGACGCCAAGTTCAATGCCGCGGCCCCTTTCGGCGGCTTCCGGCAGTCGGGTGTGGGGCGCGAGCTGGGCCGGCACGGCATCCAGGAGTTCCAGGAGGTCAAGTCCCTCCAGCTGCCCGCGTGAGACCCCGCGCGGCCCTCCCCCGCCCCGCCGCCTGCTTCCCCTTCCCCTTCCCATCGAACGACGGGTGACACCGTGCCCTTGCGCATGCCCCATATCCACGTGGAGTTCCCTCCCGAGCTCAGCCCGCACGCCGCACAGGCGGAAGCGGGTACGCGCGCCTTCGTGGCCCGCTTCGGCCTGGCCCCCGACGAGGCGGCCCGGCACCATCACGAGCGCTCCCTGCTCGGCACCCTGATGGGCCGCGCGTATCCCACCGCCGGAGCCTTCGAACTCCAGCTGGTCACCGACTGGATCAGCTGCATGCTGGTGCTGGACGACCAGTTCGACGAGACCGCGCTCGGCACCGACCCGGCCCTGCTGCGCCGCCTGTGCGACGAGGTCCTCGGCTGGTTCACCGCCGACGGCTCCGTCGACGACACGCCCTCTGCCGCCTCGGTCCACTCGACCGTCGCCGCGTTCCGGCCGGCCTATGCGGACCTGTGGCGCCGTACCGTGCCCCTGACCACACCGACCTGGCGGGCCCGCTTCGCCGCCCACGTCGGGGCCTTCTTCGAGACCTGCGTGTGGGAGTCCGAGAACCGCCTCGCCGGGCGGGTGCCGGGCCTGGACGAGTACATCGCCATGCGAGGCCGGGCCCTGATGCCCTACCTCGACCTCATCGAAGTGACCCTGCACGCCGAGGTGCCCGAGGAGATCTACGGGCTCCCGGGGTTCGCGGAGCTGAACGCGTCGCTGTCCGACGCCGATCTGTGGACCAATGACCTGTTCAGCTGCGAGAAGGAAGCCCTGCTGAACGACCCCCACAACCTCGTCCTGATCCACCGGCACGCGCACGGTACGGACCTGCAGACGTCGGCCGACGCGGTCGGCGCGATGATCCAGGCGCGCTTCGACCGGTTCACCGAGCTCAGCGCCACCTTCGCGGACGGCCTCACGCCCGAGCTGGGCGCGCTGTTCCCGGCGGACCGGGTGGAAGCCCACATCGCCGGTCTGCGCAGCTGGCTCACCGGCCAGTTGAAGTGGCGCTTCGAGACGCTGCGCTTCGACCCCACCCGGCCGGAGGTCATCAGTGCCGCCGGCTCCACACCGCTGTAGCCGCCTTCTCACCGTGAACGGGGCATGGATGCGAGACCGTTACGCGACACTCAGATACCTGGAGACCCTCGATCCCAAGGCGGACCACGAGGAGATCCACCGCATATCCTCCGACCGCGAGTTCCCATGGGACTACGGCCGGGGCCTGGAGGTCGCCATCTGGCGCACCTGCTGTGTGCCCGCCATCTCCGGCGTCCTCGACGGCACGGGCGAGTTCGCCCTGCGGGCGCAGAAGCGCTACGACGACACCCGCATCATCCTCGGAGAGCTGGTCCGCGGCGGATACGACTCCGACCGCGGACGCCAGGCGATCCGTCAGATCAACAACGCTCACCGCCGGTTCGACATCGACAACGAGGACATGCTCTACGTCCTGTCGACGTTCATATTCGAGCCCGTGCGCTGGATCGACCAGTGGGCCTGGCGCCCGACCGGCGAGACCGAACGGCTGGCCGCCTTCTACTTCTTCGCGGGCGTCGGCAAGCGGATGAACATCCGCGAGATACCCACCGACTACGCGACGTTCGAGGCGTTCAACCGGGAGTACGAGCAGGCCCGCTTCCGCAGGGCGGCGAGCAACCACCGCGTCGGCACCTCGATCATCAGGCTCTACGGGTCCTGGTACCGGCGCCCGGTCCGCGATCTGGTGACCGCCACCCTGCCCTGCCGTCTGGACCGGCCCGCGCTCGACGCCCTGGACATGCGCACGCCCCCGGTGTGGGCCCGGGCGCTGCACCACGCCGCGCTGCGGGGCCACGCCCGAGCCGAGCGCGTGGCCCCCCGCCTGATGGCGCGGGTCATGACGCGCCCGACCGCCCGGACGTACCCCGGCTACCCGGCTGGTTACGACCTCGCCGACATCGGCCCCCACCGGACCGTCCCGCCCGTGCCACGGCTCCCGGCGGCACGCGCCGACAGCCTCAAGGACTGAGAACCATGACGGAATCCATCACTGTCGCGGCTGCCGCACCGCCCCCGGCCCCCATCGGCGACACGCCCATGCGGCCCGTACGCGTTCCCGTCGGCGACCGGTCGGTCCGGATCTGGCTCAAGCTGGAAGCCGAGAATCCGTTCGGTTCGATCAAGGCCCGTACCGCCGAGGCGCTGTTGGCCGCCCTGGAGATGACCGGGGCGCTGCGGCCGGGAATGCGGGTGGTCGAGTCGACCTCGGGCAACCTCGGGGTGGCGCTCGCCGGCCTGTGCGCGCAGCGCGGCTACGACTGCACCCTGGTTGTCGAGCCCAGCACGCCCCGCGCCAGCGTCGAGCGGATGGCGGCGTTCGGAGCTGACGTGGTCACGGTGCGCGAGGTGCCCGGCGGCCGGACCCTCGGGGCGCGGCTACAGGCCGTCCAGGAGATCCTGGCGACCGACGCGGACGCCGTGTGGACGAACCAGTACGCGAGCCCGGCCAACCCCGGGGTCCACGAGTGGCAGACGGCCTCGGAACTGGTGAAAGCCGGCCCCGACGGCCGGTTCGACGCCGTCGCCGTCGCCGTCTCCACGGGCGGCACGCTGGCCGGCATCGCCCGGTACTTCCGGAGCAACCTGCCGGACACGCGGATCGTCGCGGTCGACGCGGTGGGCTCGTCCGCCCTGGGCGGGGAGCCCGCCGACCGGCCGTTCAAACTGATGGGCTTCGGTTCGGGCCAGCTGTCGGGGTTCCTGGAGCCCGGCTACTGGGACCACGCCGTGCTGCTGCGCGACGCGGCGGCCGCCGCGGCCTGCGTCCGGGTCTTCCGGCGCACCGGCGTCTCGCTCGGGGGCAGCGGCGGCGCCGCCGTGCTGGCGTCAGTGATCCAGGCCCGGCGGGACCCCTCCCTGCGGGAGATCGCCAGCGTGTGCCCGGACAGCGGGGAGAAGTACGCGCACCTGTACGGGACGCCCGCCGCCGCCGAGCCGGATCCGGACCCGGAGGTCCGGGAGGCCCTGTCCCTCCTGAACCACATGTACGACGAAGAGAAGGCACCCTGATGGCAGATCCCTCACCGACGATCACCTACCTCGACGGCGCCGACGTGGAGCGGCTGTCCGCGGACCTGCCGGTCGTCGAACGCGCCCACGAGACCCTGCTGGCCTACGGCCGCAAGGAGGCGGGGCTGACCCTCGAGGCGGCACTGCGCTGGACCACGCGCTCGGGTGCCGCAGCCCGCAGCCTCATCCTTCCCGGCTGGTCCGGAGACAGCTACGGCTGCAAGATCATCAACGCCTCGCTGGGCAACCACCTGCTCGGGCAGCCCCGCGCCGCGGGGCTGATCGTGCTCAACGACCCGGAGACGGCGCGCCCCGTCTGCATCATGGAGGGCGGACGGATCAGCGCCCTGCGGACCGCCGGGGTCTCGCTCGCCGCCGTGCGTGCCGTCCGGGACCTGGCCGCGATCACACGCGTGGCCTTTCTCGGCTGCGGCCGGCAGGCCGAGGTCCACCGCGAGCTGCTGGCCGCCGTCTGCCCGGGCGTGGAGGAGCTGTTCCTCTTCGACCAGGACGCCGCGCGGGCGCGTGGGCTGGCCGCCCGCTGGGCGGCGTCGGGCCCCGGTACCCGGGTGACCGTGAGCGCCGGAGCCCGGGAGGCGGTGGAGCAGGCCCAGCTGACCATCGCGGTGACCACCACCACCGAACCGTACGTGGAACTGGACTGGGTCCCGGCGGGCGGGACCTTCGTGAACGTGTCGCTGGACGACGCCGCGGAGAGCCTGCTGCTGGGCTGCGACCACCTCTTCGTCGACGACTGGGACCTCGTCGTGGACGACGACCACCGGCTGCTGGGCTCGCTGGCACGGTCCGGCCGGATCAGCGGCCCCGGGACCCGGGCTCCGGAGGGCGGCCGCTCGGTGGACGCCGCTCTGCCCGCGCTGTTCGCGGGCGAGTACCAGCGCGCCGTCCGCCCGGACGAGCGCGTGGTGGTCAATCCGTTCGGCATGGGCGTCCAGGACATCGCGCTAGCCGCCGCCGTGCACGAGCGGGCCCTGGCGCAGGGCGTCGGCCTGCAGCTGAAGCGCTGATCCTGAGATTCCCCCCATGACTGAGGCCCCGCCGATGGCGGGGCCTCAGTCATGGGGGGAATCTCAGTAGGACTTGGGCAGTCCCAGCGTGTAGTGGCAGACGAAGTTGAGGATCATCTCCCGGCTCACCGGGGCGATCCTGGGCACCCGGGAGAGCGTCAGCAGCGAAGCGAGCCCGTACTCGGCGGTGAGCCCGTTCCCGCCCAGGGTGTGGATCGCCTGGTCGACCGCTCGGGCGCACGCCTCGGCCGCGGCGTACTTCGCCATGTTCGCGGCCTCCCCCGCGGCCATGTCGTCGCCGGCGTCGTACAGTTCGGCCGCCCTGCGCGTCATCAGCCGCGCCAGTTCCAGTTCGATGTGGATCCGCGCGAGCGGATGGGCGACGGCCTGGTGCGCGCCGATCGGGGCCGACCACACCTGCCGGGAGCGGGCGTAGCCGACCGCCTTGTCCAGGGCGTGCCGCCCCAGGCCCACCGCGAACGCGGCGATCATGATCCGCTCGGGGTTGAGCCCGGCGAACAGCTGTTGCAGACCGGCGCCCTCGTGGCCGACCAGCGCCTCGGCCGGCAGCCGCACCTCATCGAGGAAGAGCTGGAACTGGCGTTCCGGCGCCGACAGTTCCATCTCGATCTCACGGAACTCGAAGCCGGGGGTGTCCCGCGGTACGACGAACAGGCACGGCTTCAGCTTGCCGCTGCGGGCGTCCGCCGTGCGGCCAACCACCATCGTGGCGTCGGCCTCGTCCACGCCGGAGACGAACACCTTACGGCCGCTGAGCAGCCATTCGGCGCCGTCCCGGCTGGCGACGGTGGTCAGTTGGTGGGAGTTCGATCCGGCGTCCGGTTCCGTGATGCCGAAGGCCATCCGGGAGGTTCCGTCGGCGAGCCCCGGCAAGAGCCGGCGTTTCTGCTCCGGGGTACCGAAGCGGCTGATGACCGTCCCGCAGATCGCGGGCGACACCACGAGCATGAGCAGCGGGCTGCCGGCCGCGCCCAGTTCCTCCAAGACGATGGAGAGCTCGGTGATGCCGCAGCCACCGCCGCCGTACTCCTCGGGAAGGTTGACGCCCAGGTAGCCCAGGCGCCCCGCCTCGGACCAGAGTTCCTCCGGCGTCCGCGGATCCGGCCCGCCCTGCCCGGTTCCGCGGGCGAAGCCGGCGACGGCCTCCCGCAGCGCCCGTCGCTCCGCGTTCTCCGCCAGGGTGCCGGCCTCCCGGCGCCGGGCGCTCACCCGGCCACCTCCGCGAGGATCTCCGCCGTGTGCTCCCCGTGCCCGGGAGCGGGGCGGCGCAGCGAGTCGAGGCCGGATCCGAACCGTACGGGGAAGCGGACCTGTCGGCGGGCCTGCGTGGTCGCGGAGCCCGGCAGGGTGCCCACCAGGTTCCGGTCGAGGACGTGTTCGTCCGCGAGGAACGCGCCGGGTGAGTCGTACACGGGGGCCCAGGGCAGGTCCAGCCCGGAGAGCGCGTCCGTCCACCAGGCCAGGTCCCTGCGCCGGAAGACGTCCGTGAGCAGGGCCCTGACGTCCTCGCGGGCCCGGGTGCGGTCGGCCCGCCGGTCGTAGGAGTCGTCGTCGAGCTCGGGGAAGTCCGCGGCGAAGGCCTTCCGGAAGGTCAGCCAGAACTTGTCCTCGAAGGTGGCGAAGGCGATCCGCTGCCCGTCGCCCACGAAGAACACGTCATTGTCCCCCGTGACGAGCGGACTGTCGGCGGGATCCGCGAGGCCGAGCAGGGGCAGGGCGAGCGGTCCGGCCCAGCCCGCGGCCGCCTCGTGCAGCGACACGTCGAGGTGCTGACCCTCGCCGTTCGCGGCGGCGGCGCCGACGGCCACTACCGTGGACAGCGCCGCGTACATCGCGCCCGCCAGGTCGGCCACCCGCACCCCGACCCGGTCGACGCTCTCACCCGGGCGGTGAGGGACGGCGAAGAACCCGGACAGGGCGAGGAAGTTGAGGTCGTGGCCCGGCCGGGAGGCGTAGGGGCCGCTCTGCCCGAAACCGGTGATCGAGCACAGCACCACCCGCGGGTTCACAGACCGCAGCCGTTCGTAGCCCAGCCCCATGGAGTCCAGGACGCCGGGCCGGTAGCTCTCCACGACGGCGTCGCTGCGCTCCACCAGCCGCAGCAGCGTCTCGCGGCCGGCCGGTTCCCGCAGGTCCAGCACGACCGACCGCTTGTTGCGGTTCAGCGCGGCGAACGTCTCCGGGTCCACCAGGCGTCCGTAGTCGCCGCCGTCGGGACTCTCCACCTTGATGACGTCGGCTCCAAGGTCGGCCATGAGGACCGTCGCGAAACCCCCGGGCAGCAGACGCGAAAGATCGAGGATCCGAATTCCGCCAAGTCCGGGCCAGCCGGCCGTCACATCCACCTGTGTCACCACTCCCCTCCGGCCCGCCTTCCGGGTGAGGGCGGGCACAAGCGCCCGTACGCTAACTGGATTTCGGCACTCCCCCCCTGCACGGAAGCTGTACGGGTCCTGCCTCCCTCGGCCACATCCCTCTCGAGAGGGAGCGCGTTCCTGCCACCGGGGGATCCGGCACCGGCCGGCTCGCGGTTGGCTTGAGCAACACAAGGCAGTCCGGCAGTGCATCATCGAGGAGAGCTTCCATGCAGGTCAGTCCCACGCCGTCCGCCCCGGAGGGCACCGGCGATCCGCTGCTCGCCCAGTCGCTCCGGCCCGCGGACACCGCCCTCGCCCTGTCGGCGCACACCGTCGGATCCCTCCTGCGCGAGGTCGCCGCCGAACGCCCCGACGCGGTCGCCCTGAGGACGATCCCCGACGACGGCTCCGCACCGCGGCACTGGACGTACACCGAACTGCTCGCCGAGGCCGAGAGCATCGCCGCCGGTATCCGCGAGCGGGTCGGCCTGGGCGCACGCGTCGCCGTGTGGGCGCCGAACGTCCCGGAGTGGCCGGTGACCGAGTACGCCGCCGCGCTGGCCGGTGTCACCCTGGTCGCGCTCAACCCGGCTCTGCGCGCCGAGGAGCTGACGCACGCCCTGCGCCTGTCCGAGGCCGAGATGCTGCTCCACGCGGACCGCAGCCGCGACTACGACATGGCCAAGGTGGTCGGTACGGTCGCGCCCGGCCTGCCGCGGCTGCGGCATGTCGTCCCGATCGCCGACTGGGAGTCGCTGCGCGGCAGCGCCCCCCTGCCCACAGCGGAGCAGATCACCGGGGCGGCCGTGCCCGCGCAGATCCAGTTCACCTCCGGGACGACCGGCAACCCGAAGGCCGTGCTGCTCTCCCACCAGTCCGTGGTCAACGTCGCCCGGCTCACCTTCGAGGGCCTCGGGGTACGGGACGGCGCGACCGTCGTCTCCCCGCTCCCCATGTTCCACACCGCCGGCTGCGTCATCTCCTGCCTGGGCCCGCTGTGGAGCCGGGGCACGTTCGTACTGCTGGAGCGTTTCGACCCCAAGGTGCTGTTGGCCGAGCTGCGGCGCTCGCCCGGCGCCGTGCTGACCAGCGTGCCGACGGTGCTGACGGCGCTGAACGACGTGGCGCGGGCCAGCGACGAGGGGCCGGCCCCGCTGTCCGCCGTGCTCACCGGCGCCGCCCCGGTGCGCGCCCAGCTCATCACGGAGACCGAGGAACTCTTCTCGACCACCGTCTTCAACCTCTACGGGCAGACCGAGCTCGCCTCCGTGGTGACCCTCACCCGCCCCGACGACACGGCCGAGTACAAGACGAGTACGGTCGGACGGCCGCTGCCGCACGTCGCCTGCAAGATCGTCGACCCCGAGACGGGTGACGTGCAGCCGCTCGGGGTCCCGGGCGAGATCTGCGCCCGCGGCTACCAGCAGATGCTCGCCTACTACGGCGACCCCGAGGCCACCGCGCAAAAGGTCGACGGGGACGGCTGGCTCCACACCGGCGACCTCGGGTCGATGGACTCGACGGGCGCCGTCCGCATCGAGGGCCGGCTGAGCGACATCATCATCCGCGGCGGCGAGAACATCGCCCCGGGCCCGGTCGAGAGCTTCCTCAGCACCCTGCCAGGCGTCCGCGACGCAGTCGTCGTGGGCGTGCCCGACGAGCGGTGGGGCGAGTGCGTCGCCGCGGTGCTGCTGCCCACGGCCGATCACCCCGAGGGCCCGGACGTGGACCTCCTCGTCGCGCGGTGCCGCGAGCGGCTCTCCCCGCACAAGATTCCCGTGCAGTGGTACCTGGCCGACGGCCTGCCCCTGACGGCCTCCGGGAAGATCCAGAAGTTCCGGGTGCGCGAGCTGATCGCGGAGAGCGCCCTCATCCGCCTCGACGCTTCCGCCGGGCGCTGACCGCCGCCCCGCCCACGCCCCTCGCACACACCGGAGCACCCCAACCATGAAGATCTCCATGCAGCTCAAGTACGACACCAACATCGTCACGGCGGCCGATCAGGTCGCCGAACTCGAACGGGCCGGGCTCGACCTGATCTGGGTCCCAGAGGCGTACGGCTACGACGCCCCCAGCTTCATGGGCTACCTCGCCGCCCGCACCGAGCGGATCGGCATCGGCTCCGGCATCCTGTCCGTCTTCAGCCGCACCCCGGCGCTGCTCGCGATGACCGCAGCAGGTGTCGACGCCCTGTCGGGCAGCCGCTGCCACCTGGGACTCGGCTCCTCCGGGCCGCAGGTCGTCGAGGGCTTCCACGGGGTCCCGTACGCCGCGCCGGTCGCCCGTACCCGCGAGACCATCGAGGTCATGCGTGCCTTCTGGCAGCGGGACAAGGCCGTCGAGTACAGCGGCCGTTCCGTGCGGCTGCCCCTGCCCGCGGGCGAGGGGAGCGGGCTCGGCGTCCCCATGAAGCTGCTCACGCCGCCCGTGCGCCCCTCCGTTCCCGTGTGGGTGGCGGCACTGGGGCCGAAGAACGTCCGCATGGCCGCGGAAACCGCCGACGGATGGCTGCCGATGTTCTTCGTCCCCGAGTGGTGCGACCGCGCCTGGGGCGAGGCGCTCCGGGGCGGTGCGGCCGCCCGCGACCCGCGGCTGGGCCCGCTGCAGATCTCCGCCGGCGGTCTGCTGGCCATCGGTCCGGACGCCGCCCGTGCCCGGGAACTGGCGCGGGGCCAGCTCGCCCTGTTCATCGGCGGCATGGGCGCGCCCGGCCACAACTACTACTACAACCTGGCCGCCAGGTACGGCTACGCCCGGGAGTCCGAGACCATCCAGCGGCTCTTCCTGGCGGGCGACAAGGCCGGGGCGGCCGCCGCCGTTCCCGCCGCGCTGCTGGAGGCGACGACCATCTGTGGCACGGAGAGCTACGTGAAGGACCGCGTCGATGCCTACCGTCAAGCCGGCGTGACCCATCTCCAGGTCGTCCCGGTGCCCCAGGACGGGCAGAGCGAGGCCTCGGTCGTCGCGCGCCTGCGCGACCTCGTGGGCTGACCCGGGCGCGCCGGCGCTCTCAGCGCAGCTCGATGAAGCCCGCCTCGTAGGCGAACACCACCGCCTGCGTCCGGTCCCGGGCCCCCAGCTTGGCCAGGGTGCTGCTGACATGGGTCTTGACCGTCTGCACCCCGAGGAACAGCTCCGCGGCGATCTCCGCGTTCGACATCCCCTTGCCCATCAGGCGCAGCACCTCCGCCTCCCGCTCCGTGAACTGCACGTGGGACAGACCGCCTCCGGCGTCCCGCTGGAGCCGTCCCGAGAGCAGCCCGCGGATGGCGGTGGGGAAGAGCACCGAGTCCCCCGTGGCCACCGTGCGCACCGCCTGGACGATCTCGGCCGGCCGGGAGCGCTTGAGCAGGAACCCCGCGGCCCCTTCGCGCAGCGCCTCGTAGACGTAGTCATCGCGCTCGAAGGTGGTGATCACCAGCACGCGGGGCGGTTGCGGTACCCGCGCCATCAGCTCGCGGGTGGCCGTGATGCCGTCGACCTGGGGCATCCGGACGTCCATGATCACCACGTCGGGCCGCAGCTCCAGCACCTTCGTGACCACCTCGGCGCCGTCGGACGCCTCGCCGACCACAGTGATTCCCGGGCTGTTGCCGAGGATTGCGGAGATTCCGGTCCGGACGAGTTCCTCGTCGTCCACGAGCAGCACAGAAATGGTCATGTCAAGGTCCCAACCGTAGGGGCAGAGAGGCACTGACGGTCCAGCGTCCAGACTCGGCTCCGGCGGTGGCCCGGCCACCCAGGAGTGCGGCCCTCTCGCGCAGGCTGCGCAGGCCCTTGCCCGTACCCGACGCCCGGCCGGCCGCCTCCACCAGGGTATTCGCCACCGAGAGTTCCAACTGGTCCCCCCTGATATCCAGGACGACGTCCACGGCCGCACCGGGGGCGTGCTTCATGGCGTTGGTCAACGACTCCTGGAGGATGCGGTACGCCTCGCGGGTGACCACACCGGGTACCCCCTCGAAGCTCGCGGCCGCCCGGCACGTCACGGTCACTCCGGCCGCCCGGCTCGCCTCCAGCAACGGCCCGATGTCCTCCAGCGTGGGGCGCGCCGCCCGGGCCGGACCGCCCTCCTCCTGCTCCTTCAGATAGCCGAGGGTGCGCTCCAGGTCCTCCAGCGCGCGGCGGCCCGCCTCCTCGATGGCGGTCAGCGCACGGACCACGAAGTCCCGGTCCACGTCGATCAGTTCCCGGGCGGCCCCGGCCTGGAGGACGCTCGCTGTGAGGGCGTGTCCGATGGAGTCGTGCAGTTCGCCCGCGAGCCGGTTGCGCGCCAGGAGGTCATCGGCCCGCCGTTCCGCGTCCGCGAGCCGCTCCGCCGCCGAGGGGCCCAAAAGCCTTGTGGACAGGGTGAGTTGAACCTTGCCCGCACCGACGACGACGGCGGCGATCAGGAGCAACAGGGGCGGCACGAAGGCCAGGTACCAGATGTACTCATGGCCCCCCGGTATCTCCAGGCCCATGACCCGGTGGACCCCCTCGACCGCCGGCGCAGTCGCCACTGTCCCGGTCAGGGACAGCAGTTGGGCCATCAGGCTGGCGAACAGCAGCCCCCACCAGACCCGCACGACGAGCCAGACACCCGTGCGCCAGCGCTCCGTGAGGCTGTTCGCCTTGGCCAGGCTGATCTCGTTCTCGTCCCGCGGTGCCAGCAGCAGCCGGGCCTGGATCCCCTCGGCGTGCCGTACGCCCGGCAGCATCCCGAGCAGCAGCAGGAGGGGCACCGGGACCAGCGCCGACGAGACCAGGGTCCGCACGAGGGACTCCGAGAAGCCCGGATAGACCAGCACGCACACCGGTCCCACCGCCGCGCTGACCAGCAGGTGCAGGCCGCGGGTGTACGTACGCCCCCGGGCCAGGACGGAAAGCATGGACGCGGGCGTGGCGCGCAACGTGTGTCTCCTCCCTCCCCAGAGGGAGGAGATTCCCGCCTCCGGGGGATCCGCTGTTCGCGGTGAAACGGTTGGCTTAAGGACATGAAGAGCGACAGGGAATTCACGAACGGCGCAGGAGCCACACCGGCCATCGACGTATCGGGCCTGGTCAAGGCCTACGGTAACAAGACCGTGGTGAACGGCTTGACCTTCCAGGTGCAGGCCGGAGTGGTCACCGGCTTCCTCGGCCCCAACGGCGCCGGGAAGTCCACGACCATGCGGATGATGCTCGGTCTCGACCGCCCCACCGACGGCCGCGTGCTCATCTCCGGCCGGGCCTACGGGGAGCTGGGCGAGCCCCTGCGGCACGTGGGTGCCCTGCTGGACGCCGGCGCCGCCCACCCGGGCCGGACCGCCCGCGACCACTTGCTCTGCATGGCCCGCGCCAACCGCATCCCCGCCTCGCGGGTCGACGAGGTACTGGAGCAGGTCGGCATGGCCACTGTGGCCAAGCGCCGCGTCGGCGGATTCTCCCTGGGCATGCGCCAGCGCCTGGGCATCGCCGCCGCCCTGCTCGGCGACCCGCGGGTGCTGATCCTGGACGAGCCGGTCAACGGCCTGGACCCCGAAGGGATCCGCTGGCTGCGGCACTTCCTGAAGGACCTGGCGGCCGAGGGCCGCGCGGTGCTGATCTCCAGCCACCTGATGACCGAGATGGCCCTCCTCGCCGACCGGCTGATCGTCATCGGCAAGGGCAGCCTGCTGGCCGACGTCTCCATGGCCGAGTTCGCCGCGGAGCACGGGCGCAGCCGGGTGCGGGTGCGCTCCACCGAGCCGGTGCGGCTGCGCGCCGCCCTGGAACGCAAGAAGCTGCGCGTGGAGGCCGCCGCCGACGGCAGCCTGGAGGTGTACGGGACCGATGTCGTCGAGGTCGGCCGGATCGCGTCCCACGAAGGCACCTCGGTCCTGGAGTTGTCGCATGTCGAGGACTCTCTGGAAGACGCATTCATGCGCATGACCGCCGACTCGGTGGAATATGTGGCACGACCCCTTGGAAAGGTGGCCTGAACATGTCCGTCAACGCAGTCCTCTACTCGGAGTGGACGAAGATCCGCTCGGTCCGTTCGGTCGCCTGGGCCCTGCCCCTGGCCGCTGCCCTCCTCATCGGCATCGGCGCCGGCGTGACCGGCTCGGTCGGCGCGGCCGAGTCCGACGCGAAGAACTTCGACCCGGTCCAGCTCGGCTACTACGGCCTCTTCTTCGCTCATGTCGTCGTGATCGCCTTCGCGGTCCTGGTGGTCGGGAACGAGTACAACACCGGCTCCATCCGCACGTCCCTGGCCACCGTTCCCCGGCGCGGCCTCTTCTACGGCGCCAAGCTGACCACCGGTGCGGCGCTGGCCCTGGCGGCCGGAGTGGTCGCCTCGGCCGGCACCTTCTTCGCCTCGCAGAACCTGCTCGGCGAGCACGGCGTCGCCTTCGGCGACGAGGGAACCGTCCGCGCGGTCACCGCCGGCGCTCTCTACTTCCCGCTCATGGCCGTCATGTGCATGGGCATCACGGCGATGCTCCGCAGCCAGATGCTCTCCATGGGCTTCCTCGTACCGGTTCTCTTCCTCGTCTCCCCCGTTCTCGCCGAGATCCCCGGCCTGCGTGCGGTGGCCTGGTACCTCCCGGACCGCGCCGGCCAGTACGCCCTGCGGGTCAACCTCGACCCGGCGGCCCCGTACAGCCCGGTGGTCGGACTGCTGATCCTCGCGATCTGGGCGGCCGCGGCGGCGGCGGGCGGCTGGCTCGTGCTCCGCAAGCGTGACGCGTGACCGCGGCGAGGCAGACCGGCAGCCCAGGGAGGCCGCCTGATACGGCGTAAGGGGACGGCAGCACCATCGGTCGTCCCCTTTGGCCGTTCACGGCTCCCGCGCGTGGAGCCGTACCAGCGGCAGGAAGGCGTAGCCGTCACCGGCCTCCGCCGGAGGCTCCAGCAGCTGCCGGTCGACCAGTCTCTCCAACTCCTCCTCGGTGTCCCACGGACCACGACGCAGCACCGCGGCCGCCTCGTACGCCGTGAACACCGAGCCGACGCCCCGGGCCAGAGCGCCCAGCGTCTCCCGCAGGTCAGGCCCCAGGTCCGCCAGGCCCGACCGCAGCCGGTCGCGGATCGCGAGGTCCCCGGCCACCAACTCGTCCAGCCTGCGGCTCTCGTCGGAAAGCCGCTCCACCAGTTGCGCCAGCGTCCAGTGCGGCCGCGCCGCCAGCCGCATCCCGAGGATCCGTACGGCAAGCGGAATCCCGCCGCACAGCAGGGCGAGTTCCTCGGCGGCCTTTCGTTCGCGGAGCACCCGGGACTCGCCCGCGATCCGCTTCAGGAGCGCGACCGACTGGTCCACGGTGAACGGCTCTACCCTGAAGTGCCTCGCCCCCTCCAGCCCCGAGAGCGGCGCCCGGCTGTTGAGCAGTGCGGCGCCACCCGGCCCCGACGGCAGCAGCGGACGCACCGCCCGCTCACCGGCCGCGTCGTCGATGACCACCAGAACCCTGCGGCCCGACACCAGTACCTGGTACAGGCTCGCCGCCGCGTCGACCCCGGCAGGGAGTTCCGCGGCCGGCACGCCCAGCGCCCGCAGGAAGCCGTGCAGCAGGTCGAGGACCTCCGCCTCCTTGCCGGTGCGCATCCTGGCGTACAGGATCCCGTCGGGGAACCGCCAGGCGACGGACGCGGCGACGTGCGTGGTAAGGACGCTCTTGCCGACGCCGGCTGGCCCGTACAGCGCGGCGATCAGTGTCGCCCCGAAAGCGATCTGCGGCCCCTGCCCGGTCAGGTACTGGCGGACCTGGTAGTGCTCGACCCGGCCGACGAAGTCCCCGGCGCTCTTCGGGAGCCCCGCGAGCCGGACACCGGCGGCGGGTGCCTGCCGTGCGGCGGTGGCCCCGTCCTCGGAGGCGTCGTCCTCCCGGAGCACGGCCATCTGGGCGCCCCGCAGTTCGTCCCCGGGGCCGATACCGCTCTCCTCGCGCAGCCGCCGGGCGAGCGCGGCGAACAGTTCGAGCGCCTCCGCCCGCCGGCCGGAGCCGGCCAGCGCGGTGCCGAGGCGGGCGTGCAGCCCCTCGTGCAGGGGCTCGTGACGTGCGATGGGGCCCAGCTGGACCAGCACCTCCTCGCACTGCTCCCGAGCCGGCGTCAGATCGGCGAACCGCAGCGCCGCCGCGACGCGACGCCGCGACCATTCGACGGCGGCCGGGTGTTCCTGGAGCGCCGTCGGCATTCCCTCCAGCAGCAGCCCCCTCCACAACCGCAACGCCTCTTTCAGGAAGCCCCGTTCAGCCACCGGGTCGTTGCCGGCGTGGGCACGCTCCGCCTCGCCCGTGAGCCGGCTGAACTCCAGGAGGTCGAGCCGGCCGTCGTCCTCGACCTGGAGTTCATACGCGGCGCCCCGCCGTACAACGGCCATCTCGGCCGCGCCCGGCACCTGGTGCGTTTCCAGCATCAGCCGGATCCGCGAGACGTACGTGTGGATCAGCTGGCCGAAGGAGTCCGGAGGGGCGTCGCCCCACAGCACCTCGATGATCTCCTCGCGCTCGACCACCGCATTGGCCTGGAGCGCCAGCAGAGCCAGCAGCCACTGCTGCTTGGGCGTTCCGGCGGCCACGGCCGCCTCTCCCCGCGACGCCGAGAACCGGCCCAGGATCCGCAGGACCAGAGGGTCGCTCTCCTGGTACACACCGCCCTCGCCGTCCGCCATCCCGGCCACCTGCGCGAGCAGCACCGGGTCGTGCAGGGCCTTGGCGAGCCGGTGCAGGGATCCGGATCTCGGGGCACGGACCCGGCCGCGCTCGATCTCCCGGAGCGTGCGCAGACCGATGCCGGATCTCTCCGCGAGGTCACGCTGGCTCACTCCGTTGCGGGTCCGCGCACTGCGCACGATCTCCGCGACGTCCGGCTGTCTGAGTACCGCCGCACTACTACCCTTCATGATCTCCCCCGGTTTGATGTCCGTCGTGTCGTACCGGGCCGTCAAAATCCCCCTTTGACGGACCGCTCCGGCTCCTTCACCTGCTGTTCCATTCCTGCAGCACGTCGGCGACCGGCTGGTCCACACCGACACCGGCGGCCACGCTCACCGGGGCATCAGTCCGCTCCGACGGGAGGGCCGCGGCCGTGAACGGGAGGGCGACCAGGGCGGCGGCGACGAGGGTGGAGCGCAGGGCGGGGGTGGTGATGATTCGCATCGTAAGTTCTGCCGATCACTCGTTGTTCTTGCTGTCGAGGACGACACTTTCAAGCCCCAATCTATGCTCGATAGTCACTGGATATACGCCCTTACCTGCATAAACAGCGAGATCTACGGCATGTGGCACTGACGGTTCACGCCATGGCCCCGACCGAGGCGATCAGCCGCGACGCGTCGTCGGCATCGGGCAGCCCCAGCCGCGTGAACACCGCGTACGCCTGCCGCGCCCGGGCCACCGCCGCCTCGTCCTCGCCGAGATCGGCCAGGGCCCACCCGAGCACGAGCAGGGACAGCCCCTGGTCGCGTTCGGCACCACGGCGCTCGCTGAGCTCCAGGGCGCGACCCGCCTCCCGTACCGCCTCGTCGCACCGGCCCATGACCCGCAGCGTCTCCGCGAGCCGGAACCGGGCCTGGGCCTCCTGGCCGCGGATCTGCCAGGTTTCGCAGAGGTCCACACACTGCGTGTGAGCCGACAGGGCCTCGGCGTGACGGCCCAGCTCGTGCAGGGCCATGGCCCGTACGTACAGCGCGTACGCGACGCAGTGCTGGTCCGCGACTCCGCGCAGCGCGTCGAGCGCCGTGTCACAGGCGAGCAGCGCCTCCTCGGCCCGGCCCGTACGCAGCCCGGCCTGCGCCGCGTTCAGCGAGCTGACCAGTTCCCCGGACAACTGGCCGAGCCGGCGCGCGAGGTCGACGGACTGGTCGTAGCAGCTCACCGCCTCCTCGTACCGGTGCAGGAACTGTGCGATCAGACCCCGGTCGTTGAGGGTCTGCCGGAAGATGACCAGGTCACCGGCCCGCTCACAGGCCTCGGCGGCACGGCGGGTGAGCACCGCGGCCGCCTCCAGCCGTGCGCTCTGCAGGGCGGCGTTGCCGCACACGAACAGGCCGCGGCCCGCGGCCCGGTCGTCACCCGCGCGCGCGGCGGCGTCGGCCAGCCCGGCCGCGGCCGCGGCGAGTTCCGCGTAGGGAATGTCCTTGCCGAACGGGGTGACGGCGATGACCAGGTCGGCCGCCACCCGCAGGAGGTGGGCGGATCCCCTGGCCGGGCTCTGGGCGGCCAGCGCCACCGCGCTGATGAGGCAGTCGAACTCGGCCGTCACCCAGGCCCGCGCCTGGACGAGATCGGCGAAGGCGGGCGCGCACGCGGACCCGCCGGGGAGGAAGACCTCGTCGGCGTCGCCGGGCGCCACGCACTGGAAGGCCGCACGGGCGCGGGCCAGCAGGTGGTCCAGGAGCGGGGCGAGTGCGGCGACCGCCGTCTCGGGGTTCCGCTCGCCTGGGGGCGGGGGGAGCTGAAGGGCAAAGGCCCGGACCAGGTCGTGATAGCGGTAGCGGCCGGGCTGCGGTGCCTCCAGCATGGCGGCGTCCACTAGCGACTCCAGCAGGTCCTCGGCCGTGTACTCGTCGAGGCCGAGGGCCGCCGCGGCCGCCTCCAGCCCGATGCCCAGCCGGCCGACGGGGGCGAGCAGCCGGAAGGCCCGCGCTTGGTCCTCGGGCAGCTGCTGGTAGCCGACTTCGAAGACGGTGGCCATCGCCATGTCTCCGGCGCGCAGTTCGCCGATGCGGCACCGCTCGCCGACGAGACGGCGGGTCATGGTCGCGATCTGCCAGTGCGGCCGCGCGGCGAGCCGGGAGGCCACGATGCGCACGGCGAGCGGCAGATGACCACAGGCGCTCACCAGTTCGACAGCGGCGTCCTCTTCGGCCTCGACGCGCGCGGCTCCGACGATCGCCGCGAGCAGGCCCTTCGCCTCCTCGGTCCCGAAGGCGTCCAGGGCCACCGCGGCGGGGGTGGAGATGCCGACCGCCCGGGTCCGGCTGGTGACGATGACACCGCAGTCGGCGGAGCCGGGCAGCAGGGGCCTGACCTGGGCGGCGTCCCGGGCGTCGTCCAGGAAGAGCAGCATGCGCCGGCCGTCGAGCATCGTACGGAACAGACGCGCGCGGTCCTCTGCCACGGGGGGAAGGGCGTGGGCCGCCACGCCCAGCGCGCAGAGCAGGCTGCCGAGGACGGTCGTGGGGGCGGCCGGGTCCATTCCGCTGCCCCGCAGGTCGACGTGGAGCTGTCCGCCCGGGAAGCTCTCCTTGACCTGGTGCGCGACCCGCAGCGCCAGCGTGGTCTTGCCGATGCCGCCCATTCCGCTGACCAGCGCCACGGGCAGCGACGTGCGCGCCGGATCGGTGAGCACCTTGCACAGATCCTCCACCTGGCTGGTACGGCCGATGAAGTCGGAGGTGTCGGCGGGGAGCTGGGCCGGCCGGGCGACGGCGGGAGCCGGGTCGTCCGCGGGGAGGGGGTCAGGGTCCTCCCGCAGGGGTGCGGGCGCCGGTGAGGGCGCGGTGGAGGTGCGACCGCTCGCCGTCTCCTCCCGCACCGGGAGGCTGAGCAGGGGATCGCCGCCCAGGACCCGCTGGTGCAGCGCGGCGAGCTCGGGCCCGGGATCGATGCCCAACTCGGCGGCCAGGACACTGCGGGCCCGGCCGTAGACGGCGAGGGCGTCGGCCTGGCGCCCCCTGGCCACCAGGGCCCGCATGAGGAACCCGTAGGGCCGCTCCCGTAGCGGCTGTTCGTGCGTGTACACGGTGAGGCTCGGGATGAGGGCCGCGTACCGGCCGGCGCGCAGATCGCACTCGAAGAGGTCCTCCAGCAGGCTGAGCCGCAGTTCCTCGCACCTGACGCGGTACTGCTCCGCGAACGGCCCCGGAACACCGGCCAGCGGGGCGCCCTGCCAGAGCGCGACGGCCTCGTTCAGCAGCCGGCCGCACGCGTCGTCGTCGCCCTCCCCGCTCGCCCGCGCCGCGTCCGCCGCCAGCCGTTCGGCGCGGTGCACGTCGACCGCGAGCGGCGAGATCGCCAGTCGGTAGCCGTCGCGCTGCGAGAGGAGCAGCGCGGGAGAGGCGGCCTGCTCCTCCAAGGCGTTGCGCAGCCGCCAGACGTACGTGCGCAGACTCGCCAGGGCCGAGCCGGGCGGTTCCTCCCCCCAGACGGAGGCGATCAGTTCGTGCGTGGCGATGACCCGGTCCGGCCGGAGGGCCAGCGCCACCAACAGGGCCTGCTGCTGTGGAGAGCCCACCGCCACCGGAGCCCCGTCACGGCGTACGCGCACGGCTCCGAGCACGCTGAACTCAATGCTTCCCCCCACGGCTACCGTACCCCCGTACGTCGATCGCCCCCAAGATCAATAGGCACGATACAGGGGCCCCTCATGAGCGAGATCGCCTCAGCCGGCCACAAGAGTGACCGAAAACCGCCTGCCCCGACATGCCCCCCTCATTCCTGCACCAGCACCACCTGAACCACGAACGGCAGCGTCTCGACGACCTGCGGATCGTGATCCAGCAGTACCACGAAGGGAGTCGACCCCGTGGCCCTCAGCGCCTCGACATAGCGGGCCCCACCGCTCATAAGGCACGCTTCCGGGAACCAGGGCGCGGGCTCTTCCTGCTCCGGCCTTACCGCGGGTACGTCACCGACGGGACACCGCCCGGCGGACAGCACCCGCTCGGCCGCCCTCCGCACGGCCTCGTCCTGGGTGGCGCCGGACGCCAGTGCGGTTCTGTGGCCGATTCTGATGGCACAAGCCGGCACCCCCAGCAGCGCCGAGAGGTCGTGGGCGACGGGAACTCCCGACAGATGCAGAGCCGCCAGGACCTCGGTGAGCCCGGCCTCCTGCGCGGCCTCGTGGACGGGCAGGACCAACCGGGGCACACGCGTTCCGGATTCGGCCAAGCGGCGCGCCAGCAGGGAGTCACAATGCTGAGCCAGCCCGGCTGCCACGGCGTGCGCCCACGTCAGTCCGGCGGCCGCCCCCACCGGCACTCGTGTCCGCGCACCCGGCTCCGGCGCCGGGCAGGCGTCCCGCGCGGACAGCCTGCGCAGGCCTCCGGTGACCAGGTCCAAGCCCCAGACGCCGGGCGCTCCTCCGGCGAGGGCACGGGCCACCAGAGCCGAGTAGGACGCCAGAGCCGCGAGCAGCGCCGTGAGGCGCGCCGTCCCGGGGTCACCGCCGTGCCCGGTCACCGTGGTATCCGGAGCCCCGGCGTGGCCGACGACCGCCACCTCGCACTCCCAGAGGCGGTAGGGCTCCTCGCCGCTTACCCTCGTGTCCACCACGTCCACCACCCCGGTCCACGGGTCCATGACCGCGCCGCCCCCCTCCAGCAGCGGCCCGGCTTCCACGCCGGCTCCCCCCAGTCGTCCCAGGAAGGCCGCCCGCGCCGCGGCCTCACCGACCTCCCGCGGGGCGGGCAGCGGCAGACAAAGGTGCCGACTGGTCTCCCCCGTCCGCAGGTCGGTCCGCACCAGATACGGATCCCCCGGCGAGCCGTCACCCCATCGCAGCAGGGCACCAGCCAACCACTCGCCGACGGCCCCCCGCGAAGCGCTCAGTCCCGGCCCGGCCATCGCGACACCGCGCAGCCGCCGCCAGCCGACGGCCGCGCCCGTATGGCCGGCAGCCCCGAACGGCCCCGCCCACATCTCGTCGCCGCGGGCCAGCACCTGTCCGAGCGATACCCCGGCCCCGGCACACCGCTCGGCCGTCGCGGCGAGCTCCCTGACCGACCCGGAAACCTGGAGCACGACGTCGTCCCCGCCGAACGCCGCGCCATCGGCCTCGACACGCACCCCCGGGAGCCCGCCAACGGCCCCGGCCCCGGCCGGATCCGTGGGCCGCACCCGAAAGTCACGACAGCCGGCCCGAAGAACACCGTCCACCAGCCCCGCCAGCGCGGCCCCGCCCCCGAGGAGCACCAACTGCCCCGGCTGCAACCCACCACTCAGCCACGAACGCACCTACCGGCCCCTGTCCCTCTGGTCGCTCCCACAAAGGCTCTGCGAGCCTCCAGCGTCCAGAGAAAGGGGTCCCGATAGTCATCCCATCGACGCCCGCGATGCCGCCATCTCTACGGGACGGCTCCCCCGAGCCTCTCCCCCAGCGAATCAGCCACTGGCCGGGGTCACGTCCAGGGGCGTGGTGTACGACTGAGGATGTGAGGGCCGCCGGAGGCGGTCCCTCACATGGCTCAATGGCCGATCGCCTCCGCGTCGGGCTGCTCGAACACCGCCCGCAACAAGGTCATCACTCCGCTGACCGCGGACTTCGGAACCAGCGGCGCCAGATTTCGGGCGTAATGCGTTCGGCACCGCTGCCACGAAGATCCGGGCAGCGTGGCGCCGATCGCGTCGACCAGGCCCTGATGGGCGTCGGAGATCACCAGCTTCACGCCGGACAGGCCGCGGGCGACCAGCGAGCGGAAGAAGGCGAGCCAGCCGGCACTGTCCTCGCAGGTCACCGCGTCCAGACCGATGACCTCGCACCGGCCCTCGCCATTCACGCCGACCGCGACCAGGCAAGCGATGTTCACCACCCGGCCCTCCTCGCGGACCTTCATGGTCAGCGCGCCCGCCCACACGAACACATACGGGCCCGCATCCAGCGGCCGGTTGCGCCCCGCATCCAGCTGGTCGTCCAAGTGCTTGACGAGAGCAGAGACTTGGGACTTTGACAGCTGTGCGACCCCGAGGTCCTTCGCGATCCCTTCGACCCGGCGGGTGCTCACGCCACGCACATAGCAGGTGGCGATCACACTCATCAGTGCCTGCTCGGAGCGGCGGCGGCGTTCCCAGCAGCCACTCGGGAAAGTAGGAGCCCTGACGCAGCCGGGGCACGGCCAGCTCGACGGTGCCGGCCCTGGTGTCCCACTCGCGGGGGCGGTAGCCGTTGCGGCGGTTGACGCGCTCGGGGCTCACTTCCCGGTACTCGGCATTGCACTGGTCCTGGGCATCCGCGCTCATCAGCGCGTTCGCGAAGGTCGCGAGCATCTGCCGGACCAGGTCGGGACTCGCCGAGGCGAGGTAGTCCTCCAGCAACTCGGGAAACGAGACACTGTGCGGAGCGGTCATCGGACGGCCTTTCTCGGAGATCTTGAAGCGTTCTCCCGGAGGCTCAGCCGATGACCGCTGCCTTATGCCCCACGCCACCCGCGTGCCCGCTCAAACCACCCCGACCAGCAACGACCTCAACAACCCGCCGTACACCACATCCGTGGACGTGACCCTGGCCGCGCACCGGCTGCGCGTCAAATGAGCGTCAGCCTGGCCGGACCGCGCGAGCCCCGCCGCCCCCTCAGGTGCTCCGAGCCCAGCGAGGGAAACTGCAGCGCCACCATTCAAGCGCGGCGATACCTGACCCCGACGGCGCCGTGCAGAGCCGAATCAGTGCCCGGCCCCGCCACGACGGCTCCCTCGCCGAGTAGTAGAGAACGTACAGGTCAGGGACGGTTTTTCGGTCTCGCCAGCGGGCTGCCGGGTACCCGGAGCGTCAAATGAGCGTCACGGCCGCTGAGCGGTGAAACCGTACGGCGGATTGCCGGAAGCTGCCCCGCGGAGCAGCGCATGTGGTGCAGCGGCGCAACCAGTTGGCGGCGCTGTCCCACGCTGCCGCCGCCAACGGCAAGGCAGGTCATAGCTCCTATCGTGCGTGGGTAACTGACGCTCGTCGCCATGTTCGGCAGCGCGACGGTACGTCGCGCTGTGGGCAACAGACAGGGGTCGTCTCCCCACGCTGTCTCTGGGGCCGGACAGAGGCCACTTCTGCCAACGAGAAAGGGACAGTGAGCTTCCCTCTCGACCGGCCCTCCAGCCGGCTTGAGGTACGGAAGGGGCATCACCTGATGATCAATCCTCTTTGGGCCGGGCGCGGCCACCGGTCGGGGCAGTCCCGCCGCGTCGGGCCGTGGCTCCTGCGCGGTTCCGCCGTCCGCCCTCGGGTGGGCGGCGCGCCGCGGCGGACGCCCGTGAGCATCGCGGTGGCGGTCCTGCGCAGCACTTGGACCTGTTGGCAGTTCCTGGAGACGCTGGACGATCTGTCATCACAGTCAGTGTTTCAGCTGACGGCCATGGTGCTGTGGGCCGCACACGACCTGGCTGCGCGCCTCCGGGCCAGCCGCCGGGCCTCGAGCGTCCCGCCGACCAGTCCGGAGCCCTCGCCCTCCCCGCAAACGGTGACCGCTAGCCCGCCCCCGTCGCTCCCCCACTCGTAATCGGTAGCGGCACCGAGCGGTTCCCTCGGCCAAGTCGCGCACGCGTCGGTCGACCGTCTTGCGCAGGTCATGGGCGAGGACGTTAATGTTGACCATGGCGGCCGAAGAGACCGGCGGCGGGCCCTGTCCGATCTCGACGGATGGACAGCCTCCGCGCCGGTCTGTGCCTCTCCGAGAGTCCCTGGAGACGGTCGCTGGACAGATTGCCTGCGTGATCTCGGGTACGTCTCAGCGCGTGCCGTACTTGACCGTCCAGTCCGGCGAACCGTCTACCGAGTCGCTCGACTGCTGCCGCAGTCGCAGCCAAGCCCTCCGGCTCTGGTACGACGGCTCCTTCTTGGATGCCCTCCGGAGAGCAGAGCGCATGGGCGGACGCAATCCCCCGCTCCACCGCGGCCGTTCGATGCACCGCATCCCCGGCACCCCATCCCTGCCCCCGCGCACCTTGGCACTCCCTACGACACAGGGTAACGAGGCCAGCGGAATCAGCACACCTCAACCCGAAACCTGTCGCCGTATGGCCCGAGCCCAAAGAACAGCCCTAACGCGCTGCTCGACGGGTTGAGCCCGACAAGTCGATTGACCCGCACTATCTGATCCAGGACGACCACCTCACGCTCCGTCAGAAACAGCGTCGACCGAGCGTCAAGACAGCTCCCGAACCCGTCTCTTACGGAGTTGAGGCAGAACGTCCTAGACCCACGCCTCCGCTGCGAAACCGCAGGTGAGCCACGTGGCTGAAACCTACAACATGCTCCACGCAGTGGACTCCGGAGAACAGGTCGAGCACACCTGGCCAGACCTGAGCATCACAGGAAAACCGCAGGTCAAAGCCCCTTTGCGGCAGGCTCAAGGATTACGACGCACTCCACGTGGTGGGTCATCGGGAAGAGGTCGAACGCCCGCAGTGTGCGGGGCTTGTAGCCGTCGGCGCGGAAGTAGGCGAGGTCGCGGGCGAGGGCCGCGGGGTCGCAGGCGACGTAGGCGATGCGGCGGGCGCCGAGGGCGGTGAGGCGGGCGACCGTCTGGCGGCCGGCGCCGGCGCGGGGCGGGTCGAGGACGATGAGGTCCGCCTCGGTGATGCCGGTGCGGGGCAGGACCTGTTCGACCTTGCCCTGCTCGATGCGGACGCGGTCGAAGTCCTTGAGGTTGTGCCGGGCGTCCTCGACGGCGCGCTTGGCGGACTCGATGCCGAGGACCGCCCCCTGGTCGCCGACGCGGTCGGCGATGGCGCCGGCGAACAGGCCCACGCCGCAGTAGAGGTCGAGCGCGGTCTCGCCCTTGCGCGGCATCAGGCCCTGCATCACCGCGGTGACCAGGACGTCCGCCGCCTGCGGGTGGACCTGCCAGAAGCCGCCCATGCCGACGCGGTAGGTGCGGCCGTCGGCGCGTTCGCGGACGAAGGCGCGGCCGTGGACCCGGTGGACCGAGCCGTCGCGTTCCTCGACGCGGAGGACGGAGACGGGCTTGTCCAGTTCGACGAGGGGCAGCCGGCCGCCGGGGCGCGGGGTGAGGACGACCTGGCGGTCGTTCGAGCCGGTGGCCGCGATGGCCTCGACGGCGGCCATCTGGGGCCATCTGCGCTTCTCGATGCCGAGTTCGCTGACCCCCTCGGCGGCGATCATGCAGTGGTCTACGGGCTCCACCTCGTGCGAGCGGTGCCTGCGCAGCCCGGCCCGGCCCTCGGCGTCGACGGCGTACTGGACGCGGGTGCGCCAGGCGGGGACCTGGCCGGCCGGGAGCTTGTCGCCGGGGGCGGGCATGACGGTGCCGTCCCAGCCCGCTTCCTCGGGGGTGAGCCCGGCCAGCCGCTTCAGCTGCTCGGTGATCACCTCGCCCTTGAGCCGCCGCTGCGCTCCGGGCTTGGCGTGCTGCCAGTCGCAGCCGCCGCACTTGCCCGGGCCGGCGAAGGGGCACGGCGCCTCGATGCGGTCCTTGGACGCCTCGATCACGCGCACCGCGTCGGCGCGCAGGAAGCGGGAGTCCTCAGCGCCCTCGGTGACCCGGACGACGGCCTTCTCTCCGGGCAGCGCGTGCCGGACGAAGAGCACCCGGCCCTCGTCCGTGCGGGCGATGCAGTGGCCGCCGTGTGCGACCGGGCCGACCTCGACCTCGTACTCCTCCCCGACCAGCGACGACTCGGTTCCGTTCGACATGGCGGGGTGACTCCTGGGATGAGGGCGGGGCTGGGACAACAGCCTGCCAGTGTACGTCTGCTGCGGCTCAGCTCCGCACACCCGGGTCCCTGTGCCGGCCGTCCACCGGACCGCGGCGCACCGAACCCGGAGCGTTCCACTCCTGGCGCTTCTTCGCCCGCTGCTTCGCCGCCTCCGACGACACCAGCTGGTACGGCACCGACGTCACCATCACGCCGGGGGTGAACAGCAGCCGGCCCTTGAGCCGCAGTGCGCTCTGGTTGTGCAGCAGATGCTCGTACCAGTGCCCGACGACGTACTCGGGGATGACGACGCTGACGACGTCCCGCGGGCTTTCCCGTCGCAGCCCCTTGACGTAGTCGATCACCGGCCGGGTGATCTCGCGGTAGGGCGAGTCGAGGATCTTCAGCGGGACGTTGATGCCGCGGCGCTCCCACTCGGCGCGCAGCGCCTTGCTGTCGTCCGGGTCCACGCTGATGCTGACGGCCTCCAGCTTGTCGACGCGCATCAGCTGCGCGTAGGCGAGGGCCCGGAGGGTGGGGCGGTGAACCTTGGAGACCAGCACGATCGCGTGGACGCGGGAGGGCCGCACACTGTCGTCGGTGGGCTCGTCGGGCGCCGCGATCTCCTGGGCGACCGCGTCGTAGTGCCGGCGGATCGTGCTCATGACCGCGTAGAAGATCACCATGCCGAGCAGCGCAACCCAGGCGCCGTGGGTGAACTTGGTGGCCAGGACGACGACCAGGACGAGGCCGGTGAAGAACGCGCCGAAGGCGTTGATGGCCCGCGAGCGGATCATGGTGCGCCGCTTGGCCTGGTTCTTCTCGGTCCGCAGCTTGCGGTTCCAGTGCCGCACCATGCCGGTCTGGCTGAGCGTGAAGGAGACGAAGACACCGACGATGTAGAGCTGGATGAGCCGGGTGGAGTCGGCGTCGTAGACGTAGACGAGCAGCGCGGCCGCACCGGCCAGCAGCACGATGCCGTTGGAGAAGGCGAGCCGGTCGCCGCGGGTGAGCAACTGGCGCGGCAGATAGCGGTCCTGGGCCAGGATGGAGCCGAGCACCGGGAAGCCGTTGTACGCGGTGTTGGCGGCGAGGAACAGCACCAGCGCGGTGGCCGCGGCGAGCAGGGCGAAGAAGAACGTGCCCTCGCCGAAGACGGCGGCGGCCACCTGGGCGATGACCGGGTCCTGGACATAGGCGTCGCCGACGGGCACACCGTCGCGGACCAGGTCCTTGGCCGGGAACTCCGCCATCTTCACATCGGTGGCCATGGCGAGCCCGATGATTCCGCAGAACATGGTGACGGCGAGGACGCCCATCAGGGCCAGCGTGTTCGCCGCGTTCCTGCTCTTCGGCTTGCGGAAGGCGGGAACGCCGTTGCTGATCGCCTCGACGCCGGTGAGAGCGGCGCAGCCGGAGGAGAAGGCCCGCAGCAGCAGGAACAGCAGGGCGAAGCCGGCCAGTCCCGGGTGCTCGGGCTTGATCTCGAAGTCGGCCGTCGGCGCCCGCATGGAGTCGCCGAGCACCAGCCCCCTGAACGAGCCCCAGACGATCAGCAGGAAGACCCCGCCGACGAAGACATAGGTGGGGATGGCGAAGAGCCTGCCGGACTCCCTGACGCCGCGCAGGTTCATCAGGGTCAGCAGCAGGATGACGGCGAGCGCGCTGAGCACCTTGTGCTCGATGACGAACGGGACGGCGGAGCCGAGGTTCTCCACTCCGGAGGAGATGGAGACGGCGACGGTGAGCACGTAGTCCACCAGCAGGGCGCTGGCGACGGTCAGCCCTGCCTTGGGGCCCAGATTGGTGTGGGCGACCTCGTAGTCGCCGCCGCCGCTCGGGTAGGCGCGCACGTTCTGGCGGTAGGAGGCGACGACCGTGAACATCAGCACGACGACGGCGGCGGCGATCCAGGGGCTGAAGTGGTACGCCGACACGCCTGCGATCGACAGGACCAGCAGCACCTCGCCCGGCGCGTACGCCACGGAGGACAGCGGGTCCGACGCGAAGACGGGGAGTGCGATGCGCTTGGGAAGGAGTGTCTCCCCCAGCCGGTCGCTGCGAAGAGCGCGCCCGATAAGAATACGTTTGGGCACGTCGGTCAGTTTGGACACGCAGAGGATCGTAAGCGGTCCTAACAAGCCATGCCCACCCGCCACCCTCCTTGTCGACTCGGACGGTCACAGGGGGTCCCCACGGCTACGGTGCGTGTGTAGCTTGGGCCGCGGTCTGAGACCCTGTTAACCCTGAGCAATGACTCACCCTGTCCGGGACCAGGACAGGACAGCCGGAAGGACGGTCGTGCACATCGTCATCATGGGATGCGGGCGAGTGGGAGCCGCTCTCGCGCAGACCCTGGAGCAGCAGGGGCACACGGTGGCCGTCGTGGATCGGGACCCCACGGCTTTCCGCCGTCTGGGCTCCGGATTCGGGGGGCGCCGCGTCACCGGAATCGGGTTCGACCAGGACACCCTGCGCGAGGCGGGGATCGAGGACGCCGGCGCGTTCGCCGCAGTCAGCAGCGGTGACAATTCCAACATCATCGCGGCGCGGGTGGCCCGTGAGATGTTCGGCATCGAGAACGTGGCCGCCCGGATCTACGACCCCCGGCGAGCCGAGGTCTACCAGCGGCTGGGCATCCCCACGGTCGCCACGGTGCGCTGGACGGCGGACCAGATGCTGCGTCGGCTGTTGCCGTCCGGCGCGGAGCCGCTGTGGCGCGACCCCAGCGGGAGCGTGCAGCTCGCCGAGGTGCACACCGCCCCCTCCTGGATCGGGCACAAGATCAGCAGGTTGCAGGAGGAGACGGGCGTGCGGGTCGCCTTCATCACCCGGCTGGGCGAGGCGATGGTGCCGACGTCCCGGACGGTGCTGCAGGAGGGCGACCTCGTGCACGTGATGATGCGCACGGACGAGATCGAGAAGGTCGAGGCGGCTTTCGCCGAGGGGCCTGAGGAGGGCGATCGCTGATGCGTGTGGCGATTGCGGGCGCCGGTGCGGTGGGCCGGTCCATCGCGGGTGAGCTGCTGGAGAACGGGCACGAGGTGCTGCTGATCGACAAGGCCCCGACCGCGATCTCGGTGGAACGGGTGCCGCAGGCGGAGTGGCTGCTGGCGGACGCCTGCGAGATCACCTCGCTGGACGAGGCGGCGCTGCAGCGCTGCAACGTGGTGATCGCGGCGACCGGCGACGACAAGGTCAATCTGGTCGTCTCGCTGCTGGCGAAGACGGAGTACGCGGTTCCGAGGGTGGTCGCGCGGGTCAACAACCCCAAGAACGAGTGGCTCTTCAATGAGTCGTGGGGCGTGGACGTCGCGGTGTCCACGCCACGGCTGATGTCGGCGCTGGTGGAGGAGGCGGTGAGCGTCGGCGATCTCGTGCGGCTGCTGCGCTTCAGCCACGGTGACGCGAACCTGGTGGAGCTGACGCTGCCGCCGGAGTCGGCGATCGCCGGTACGCAGGTGGGTGCGGTCGCCTGGCCGCAGGACACCTCCCTGGTGACGATCATCCGCGGCTCGCGGGTGCTGACGCCCACCGCGCAGGAGACCTTGGAGGAGGGGGACGAGCTGCTGTTCGTCGCGGCGCAGGCCCGGGAGGAGCAGTTGGAGGACCTGCTGTCGGTGCGACGCGAGGAGCATCCGGCGGACTGAGGCGGGGGCGACGGCTCCCCGAGCCCCGCGCCCAGACCCCGGAGGCTGGGCCTCCGGGGTGGTCCGGAGGCTAGGCCTCCGGGGTCTGGGGAGCCGCCGCCCGCTCCCGTTCCGCGCGCTCCTGCGCCTCCATCTCCGCGAAGACGTCGATCGGCGGCGGCGCCTTCGCCAGGAAGACCCAGGTCAGATAGACGGCCAGCAGGAACGGCGGGATCTTCAGGGCGACCAGGACCCAGCCGAGCTGGGTGGTGTCCGCCCACCAGTAGAGCGGGAAGAGGATCGCGCACTTGGCGAGCAGGATCAGGCCCCAGGCCCAGCTGGCCTTGGCATAGGCCTTCTTGCGGCCGGGGTTGCGGGTGCGCCAGGAGAGGTTCTCCTTGAAGACCGGGCCCAGGATCAGGCCGATCAGCGGGACACCCGCGAGCGTCGTCGCGATGTAGGTGACGCCGAGGCCCAGCGTGTACAGCATGCCCGGCAGATAGAAGTCCTTGGCGTTGCCGGTCATCATCGCGAAGACAACGCCGAAGGCGACGCCGAACACCCCGCTGAAGGCGTGCTTGACCGTGTCCCTGCGCAGCAGGCGGACCGCGACGAGCACCAGCGACACCGCGAGCGCTGCGAGCGCCGAGATGTGCAGGTCCTTGTTGACCGTGTAGATGGTCACGAAGAGCAGGCCCGGCAGAACCGTCTCCACCATGCCGCGCACGCCGCCGAAGGCCTCGAACAGCGCCGCCTCCGTGACGGTCCTCGTCTCGTCCGTGGCGCTGCCTGGCTGCTGTTCGTCAGTGGTCGTGTGGGTCGGCTTGTCGACAGACGTCACCGGCTACTCCTGTCCGAGCGGTCGGAGTTCGTATTTGGGATTGAAGAGCACCCGGCGGCCGTGGTTCATGGATATCCGCCCCGAGGCGATGAGCCTGCGGCCCGGCTCGATGCCCGCGATGGAGCGGCGGCCGAGCCATACGACGTCCAGCGGGGCCGTCCCGTCGAAGAGCTCCGCCTCCAGCGCGGGCACGCCGGCCCGCGGGCGCAGGGTGACCGTGCGCAAGGTACCAGCAACCCTGACGATCTGCCGGTCGCCGCACTCGGCGATGCGCGTACAGCCCGATGCCTCCGCGTCGTCCCGCAGCTCCTCCGACTCCAGCTCCTCCTGCGAGCTGGAGAGCCGGTCGAGCATTCGGCGGAAGCGGCCGGCCGGCTTGTCGGGACGGGGTGTGCCACTCATACGGAAAGCGTACCGGCCGCCCCCTACATCGGATCAACGTTCGAAGCGGTATCCCATGCCGGGCTCGGTGACGAAATGCCGGGGGTGCGCGGGATCCGCCTCCAGCTTGCGTCGGAGCTGGGCCATACAGACCCACGGGCAGTCGGTCTCGGTGCCGTACGAGGGCCCCCAGACCTCCTGGAGCAGCTCCTTCTGGCTGACCGGGCAACCCGTGCTCCGTATCAGCACCTCCAGCAGGCGCCATTCTGTCGGAGTCACGACGGCCCTGGCCCTGCCGTCGACGCGGGGGCCGGGCTCTGCCGCCCGTCGGCCCGACGCCCTGCCGTCGACGCGGGGCCCGTGTCCGCGTCGAGCTGCCCCGTGGGCTCGTCGGCGATCAACACGGCGGGGCGGTTGGCGAGTGCACGGGCGATGGCGACGCGCTGCTGCTGGCCGCCGGAGAGCTCACCGGGGCGCTGCGCCGCGTGGTCGGCCAGACCGACCAGCTCCAGCAGCAGCGCCGCACGCTCCTCGAGTTCGCGCGGGTCGGCCCTGCGCAGCAGCAGCGGTACGCCCACGTTCTCCGCGGCCGTGAGGATCGGGATCAGCCCGAAGGACTGGAAGACGAAGCCGATGCGGTCGCGGCGCAGCGCCAGCAGCCCGTTGTCGTCGAGGCGGGTGAGGTCCGTCCCGTCGATGACGATCGTGCCCTCGTCGGGGGCGTCAAGACCGCCGACGAGGTTGAGCAGGGTCGTCTTGCCGGAGCCCGAGCGCCCCTTTGAGGGCGACGAGCTCGCCGCGCGGGATGTCGAAGGAGACCCCGCGCAGCGCGTGCACGGCCCGACTGCCGGAGCCGTACGAGCGGTGCAGGTTTGCACCCGCACCATGGACGCCGTGTCCCCGGAGCGGTCCGCCGGACTCGTGCGCGCCTCGCTGACGTCGGTCATCCGGCATCCCCCGCCCATCGGTCCGACCAAGAACCACTTCCGTCGACGCGACAAGTACGGGCGGGCGTCGCGCGGCCCGGCAATGATCCCGTCCGGCAGGATCCCCGGCGGCCCGCCCGGGGCCCCTCCCGGCCGCGGCGGACCCGGGGGGCGAGCGGGCACACCGGTGAGCTGCTTCAGGGGGCTCAGAACCTCTCCGGGTGCAGCAGGGCGAGGACGAGGTAAGCCGGCAGGGCGGCGGCCCTGGCCGTTGACGGCTCCCTGACGGCTCGGGGAGGCGCTTTGACACCTCTCATACGCCCCGGGGCGGGGCCTGGTCATACGCCCCGGGGCGACCTGGCGAGAAGCGGCTGGGCCGCGCTCCCCCGGAGGAGAGCGCGGCCCAGCCGCTCTGAGTCGCTTGTGCCGCCGTGTGCTCCGGCCGTCAGCGGACCTCGGTGATCTCCGGTCCGCGCTGGAGCTGCCCCATGCCTCCGGAGAAGCGCGAGTTGCTCTGCTGCTCCTGCTGTACGCCCTCCGGCACCATCTGGGCGTCCTCCGGCAGCTTCAGCACGATCGGGTCGCGCGGAGCCATCGGCCCTTCGCCGCGGACCACCACGGTGTCGCGGAAGATCTGCTCCAGCAGCCCCGCGGCCTCCGGGTGCACGGCGCCCTGTCCGGAGATCACTCCGCGCAGGAACCAGCGCGGCCCGTCGACGCCCACGAAGCGGACGATCTGCACGCCGCCGGTGCCGTCCGGCAGCTGCACCGGCACCTGGGCCCGAAGCTCCCAGCCGAGGGGGCCCTCGACCTCGTCGATGACACCGCCCTGCTGGGTGATGCCGGAGGCGATCTCCTCGCGGACCTCGCCCCAGATGCCCTCCTTCTTGGGGGCGGCGAAGGCCTGAAGCTGTACGGCGCTGTCGCGCAGCACGACGGTGGCCGCGACGATCGCGTCCCCCGCGACCTCGACCCGCAGCTCCATGCCCTCCACTCCGGGCACGAACAGACCGCCCAGGTCGACCCGGCCCTCGGCGGGCTTGGAGACCTCCGAGACGTCCCAGGGGCCGTCGGGCCGGGGCGCGGGCGGAAGGTTCGTCCGGCGCGCTGCGCCCTCCTCGTCGGCGCCCGCGGCGTCCACTGCGTCCGCGGCGTTCTCTGCGGCCCGCTCGTCGCCGACCTGCTCGGCCTCGCCCGCTGCGTCCGCCGCGTCCCTGGCGGAACCACTCTTCTTGCGACGTCCGAACACGTCACTGTCCTTCCCGGTCGGATACGACCGAAGCGTATCGATTCCCACCCGTTGAGCCGTCCACGGCGGCATGACCGCCGGTGGACCCGAAGCCCCCCTCGGCCCGCGCCGAGCCGGGAAGCTCCGCCACCTCGTGGAAGCGCACCTTCTCGACCTGCTGGACGACCAGTTGGGCAATCCGGTCGAACCGTTCGAACCGCACGCTCTCGCGCGGATCCAGATTGACCACGATCACCTTGATCTCTCCACGGTACCCGGCATCGACCGTCCCCGGGGCATTCACGAAGGCGACTCCGCAGCGGGCGGCGAGGCCTGAGCGGGGGTGTACGAAGGCCGCGTACCCGTCCGGGAGCGCGATAGACACCCCGGTGGGCAGGACGGCGCGCTCGCCCGGTGCGAGCTCGGCGGCCTCGCGGGTCACCAGATCGGCTCCGGCGTCGCCCGGATGCGCGTAGCTCGGCAGCGGGACCTCGGGGTCCACACGCCGGATCAGCACGTCGACGGGGCTGACGGGGCTGCCGGGGCTGGCGGGATCGGTCATCAGGGGTTCACCTCGAAGGCGCGGGCGCGCCTGATCTGATCGGGGTCGGCCATGGCTGCCTGGATCTCCTCCGGGCGGCCGTTGTCGATGAAGTGGTCGACCTTGACCTCGATGAAGAGGGCGTCGGCGCGGACGGCGACGGGGCCGTCGGGGCCGCCGATCCGGCCGACCGCGGAGGAGTAGATCTTGCGTCCGGCGACGGCGGTGACCTCGGCCCGCAGATGGAGCACGGTGTCCACCGGCACCGGGCGTACGAAGTCCGTCTCGAGTCGGCCGGTGACCGCGATCACCCGCAGCAGCCAGTTGAGCGAGCCGAGCGTCTCGTCGAGCGCCGTGGCCAGCACACCGCCGTGCGCCAGTCCGGGGGCGCCCTGGTGGGCGGGCTTGACCGTGAACTCCGCGGTGACGCTGACGCCCTCGCCGGCCCGTGCTTCGAGGTGCAGGCCGTGGGGCTGGGCGCCGCCGCAGCCGAAGCAGTGGTCGTAGTGCGCGCCGAGCGGCTCGCCGGGGGCCGGGGCCTCCGGGTGCCGCACGGGGGCGACGGCGTCGGCGGGAGGTGTCAGCGCCCGGGAGTCGGATCGTGGACCGGGGGCCGGCCCCGGAGAGTTCGCGGTACTCACAGGCGCAGACCTTACCCGCGCGGACAGGGCCCGGGCGCACCGTGCCAAGCTTGACCCCATGCAGTCCTCCGCGCCCCAGCAGGCCCCGCAGTATGCAGAACGGCTGACCGCGCCCCGCTCCTGGTGGCTCGTGGCGGCCCTCGCGGGCGTCAGCGGCGGTCTGGTGCTGCTGCCGCTGGGGGTGCTGCCGATGCTCGGCGGGCTGCTTGCGGCGGCGGCACTGGCCTGTGCTGCTGTCAGCTCCTACGGCTCGGCGCGCATCCGGGTGGTGGCGGGCTCACTGGTCGCCGGCGACGCCCGGATTCCCGTCTCGGCGCTCGGCCAGGCCGAGGCGCTGGACGCGGCGGACGCGCGCGCCTGGCGGCTGCACAAGGCCGACCCGCGGGCGTTCATGCTGCTGCGCAGCTATGTGCCGACGGCGGTGCGGATCGAGGTGACGGACCCCGAGGACCCGACGCCGTATCTCTACCTCTCGACCCGCGATCCAAAGGGCCTGGCAGCCGCGCTGGAGGCGGCTCGCACCGCCTGAGGCG
The DNA here is from genome assembly GCF_022414575.1 of Streptomyces sp. MUM 178J. Taxonomy (GTDB): domain Bacteria; phylum Actinomycetota; class Actinomycetes; order Streptomycetales; family Streptomycetaceae; genus Streptomyces; species Streptomyces chengmaiensis. The sequence goes on from NZ_JADWYQ010000033.1 coordinate 61,396, forward strand.
CATGGGCCCCGCGTGCTCGGCACGGGGTGCGGGGGCGGAGCCCCGGGGGTGAGCGGGCTCAGCGGAGGTGAACAGGCTCAGCGGCCCGGCTCGCGAGGCAGGGGAGCAGCCGCGGGCAGGGGCAGGGGCAGGGCCGGCTGCTCCAGCGGGGGCAGCTCGGGCAGGGCGTCCCAGGGGATCTGCCGGCTGCGCAGGTCCTTGCGGATGCGCTCCGCGAGCTTCCTGGTCTCCCGACGGTTCATGGCGGCCCCGACGGCCGCGCCGACCAGGAACGGGATCAGGTTCGGCAGGTTCCGCACGGTGCGCTTCATGATCTGCTGACGCAGCTCGCGCTTGAGTCCGCCGCCGAGCGCGACGTTCTTGTACGTCGACGGCTTGGTGACGTCGACGCCGCGCTCCTCGGTCCACGACGTCAGATAGGCGGCGCTGCGCTCCTTCAGCGTGCCGGGCGGACGCAGGCCGTAGACCTCGTACAGCTCGGCGATGAGCTTCAGCTCGATGGCTGCCACGCCGACGATCTCCGCGGCCAGCTCGGCGGGCATCGCCGGGGGCACCGGGAGCATCGCGGCGGCTCCGACGCCGGCGCCCACGGTGGAGGTGCCGGCGGCCGCGCCCGCGATCAGTTTGTCGGCGAGCTGCTCGGGGGTGAGGCCGGGGAACTGCGCGCGCAGGGTCGTGAGGTCGCGCACGGGGATGCGGGGCGCGTTCTCGACGATGCGGTCCGCCACGAAGGCCAGTGAGATCTTCACGCCCTGGCCGCTTGCGCGGACGCCGCGCTTGACCAGGCTCGGCCGTTCCTCGTCTGCCGCGGGTCCGGTTGCCGCGGGTCCGGCCGTGCGCGCTGCTTCGAGCGAGGCCGACCGGCCTCGCCCGTCGTCGTTCTGCGTGCCGTCGGACGGCAGCACGGCGGGCGAGTGCCCGGCAGACGCGGTGGCGTCTACCGACGGGCCCGTACCGCCCTGGTGGGCCGCTGCCGGCTTCGGGCGCCGAAAGCGCCGCTTCCTGGACGGTGTCTCAGCTGCCACGGCCGACCGGACCTCAGTCGCAGTCGCGGCAGATCGGCTGGCCGTTCTTCTCCCGGGCGAGCTGGCTGCGGTGGTGCACCAGGAAGCAGCTCATGCACGTGAACTCGTCCTGCTGCTTGGGCAGCACCCGGACGGCCAGCTCCTCGTTGGAGAGGTCCGCGCCGGGCAGCTCCAGGCTCTCGGCCGCCTCGAACTCGTCGACGTCTACGGTCGAGGCCGACTTGTCGTTCCGCCGGGACTTCAGCTCTTCGATGCTGTCCTCGTTGAGGTCGTCATCGGTCTTGCGTGGGGTGTCGTAATCCGTTGCCATGTCGCTCTCCCCCTCTGGGTGTCTGCGGTGTCTCCAGCGCACGTAACGCGTGAGAGGCCGGACTTGTGCCCGACCCGAGGCGGAGATTTTGCCTCACATCAAGGTCTGTTACTCAATCGACACCCAACCGGACCACTCAAGAGTGATCAGGTTGGACGGCGAAGGGGACCGTACACGGTCCTGAAGCCGCATTTCATCAGGGCCACCCCGTTTACTTCCCGTAATCCCGACCCTAGGAAACCCGGACTTTTCCTGGCTTTCCGGCAAGATTCTTGATCACGGAGAGTAGATGGCGTGAAATGCGCCTCTGTGATCGATCCCACAAGCCCACCTCGGGGGCGAGCCCCGAAAATTCCGCTCAAAGCGAACATAACCCCGTGCGTGTCATCAGCCTCTCAGAGCCGCCCGTTCCCACCCGATCCTGGCGGGGGCCGGCCTCTCAGACAGGCAGGGTGACACGCATCACCAGGCCGCCGCCCTCGCGGGGCTCCGCGATGATACGGCCTCCGTGGGCCCGGGCGATCGACCGGGCGATGGAGAGCCCCAGGCCCACCCCCCTGTCGCTGCCCGTCCGCTCCTGCCTCAGCCGACGGAACGGCTCAAACATATTGTCGATTTCGTAGGCGGGTACCACCGGTCCGGTGTTCGAGACCTCCAGAACCGCATGGCCCTGCCGCATCCCGGTGGTGACCTCCACCCAGCCGTCCTCCGGGATGTTGTAGCGGACGGCGTTCTGGACGAGGTTCAGGGCGATCCGCTCCAGCAGGACGCCATTGCCCTGGACCGTCGCGGCGGCCTGCTCCCCGCGGATCTCCACCCCCTTCTCCACTGCCTCGGTGCGCACCTGGTCCACGGCGCGGCCCGCCACCTCGGCGAGGTCGACCGGCTTCCGCTCCACGATCTGGTTGTCGCTGCGGGCCAGCAGCAGCAGCCCCTCCACCAGTTGCTCGCTGCGCTCATTGGTGGCCAGCAGCGTCTTGCCGAGCTGCTGGAGCTCCACTGGAGCCCCGGGGTCGGAGAGATGGACCTCCAGCAGCGTCCGGTTGATCGCGAGCGGAGTTCGCAGCTCGTGGGAGGCGTTGGCGACGAACCGCTGCTGGGCGGTGAAGGCGCGCTCCAGCCGGTCCAGCATCTCGTCGAAGGTGTCGGCGAGCTCCTTCAGCTCGTCGTCGGGCCCGTCCAGCTCGATCCGCCGGGTCAGGTCGGAACCGGCGACCCGGCGGGCGGTGCGGGTGATCCGACCCAGCGGGGACAGCACCCGGCCCGCCATGGCGTAGCCGAAGGCGAACGCGATCACGCTGAGGCCGAGCAGGGCGAAGAGCGAGCGGCGCAGCAGATCGTCCAGCGCCATCTCCCGCTGGTGCTGCAGACAGCCCGCGACGGCCTCGTTGAACTGCTCGCCGGTCCCGGTCGCCGGAAGCTCGCACCAGGTCTGGGTCGGCAGCACCTCGCCCCGGACGATGCGGAACGGCAGATCGCCCACGCTGACGTGCAGCGCCTGCGCCGTCAGCAGATAGATGATCGACAGCAGCAGGATGCCCGCGATCAGGAACATGCCCCCGTACAGCAGGGTGAGCCGTATCCGGATCGTCGGACGCAGCCAGGGGCGCATGGGCTCCCGCGGATCCCAGGTGGGCTTCGGCGGGACGGCGGGGTGCGGGGGGTGCGTACTCATAGGCGTCAGATCCGGTAGCCGGAACCGGGCACCGTGACGATCACGGGCGGCTCCCCCAGCTTGCGGCGCAGGGTCATCACCGTCACCCGGACCACATTGGTGAACGGGTCGGTGTTCTCGTCCCAGGCCTTCTCCAGCAGCTGCTCGGCCGAGACGACCGCCCCCTCGCTGCGCATCAGCACCTCCAGGACTGCGAACTCCTTGGGGGCGAGCTGGATCTCCCTGCCGTCGCGGAAGACCTCACGGCGATTGGGGTCGAGCTTGATCCCGGCACGTTCCAGGACCGGCGGCAGGGGCACGGTGGTGCGTCGACCGAGCGCCCGAACCCGGGCCGTCAGCTCGCTGAAGGCGAACGGCTTGGGCAGATAGTCGTCGGCGCCCAGTTCCAGGCCCTCGACACGGTCGCTGACGTCGCCGGAGGCGGTCAGCATCAGCACACGCGTGGGCATGCCCAGCTCGACGATCCTGCGGCACACGTCGTCCCCGTGGACGAGGGGGAGGTCCCGGTCAAGCACCACGACGTCGTAGTCGTTGACCCCGACGCGTTCCAGGGCCGCGGCGCCGTCGTACACGACGTCGACCGCCATGGCCTCCCGGCGCAGTCCGGTGGCCACCGCATCGGCGAGCAGCTGCTCGTCCTCGACGACGAGTACACGCACGTCGCTTTTCCTTCCTCCGGGCCCGTCAGAGTGCGGGCATAGCTGGTGGTGCGGCACGGTCCGTGCCGCCCTCCATCCTGCCTGTTACGCGGGTAAACCCGCGGTAAGCCGCCGGTGACGGGGAGACAGGCGCCACAGGTCGCCTGGGATTCACCGGATTCACGCACAGGTTGAGGTTTCTGTGAGGAGGGCGCTGGGGAAGACGGTTCACACACCCCGCGATCACTGTCTGTCCGGGGCGCGCCACGAGCCGTTCCGATCCGGGGTGGGTCCCCTGGACCTGCCGGACCCGGAGGACAGACCGAACAGCCTGACAACACCTTCAGGACCCACCGTCGGCACACCCCCGTGCCACCGACCCACGACGAGGGGGCGCACCATGGACGCTTTCACCGCAGGGCTGCTGCAGCGCATAGAGGCCGCGGAGTCCGACCTCACGAAGGCTCGCGCGGACGGCGACGACTTCCTCGTGGACGTCGAGCTGGCCGAGTTGGAGGACCTCCGACGCCTGGCCGCCGAACACGGCGTGGAGGTGGGCGCGGTCTGACACCGCGACCCGCCTGCCGAAGGGCCCCGCGCCACGGGATGGCGCGGGGCCCTCGGCCGTGCCGCCGCCGGCCTCAAGCCCGGGGGCTCCACCCCCGACCCCGTTCACGGGGCTCCCCCCGGACCGCCGCACCTCGAACTCCCCCAGCCGCCTCAGCCGGGCTCCGTCCCGGGGTACCCCCACGGAGGCGCCCAGGCGAGGCTGATCTTGTCCTCAATCGCCGGACGGGCTGGATTTCCCAGCCCGCCCCGGAGGCATCGAGCCGTCGAGGCATCTCCGCAGGGGCGTACCTGCCAGCGGCAGCCGGGGAGAAGTCCGGGGGAGCTTGAGGACACGGCCGAGGGCCGTATGAGGTCTGGGGGGCGTGCCCCCAGCTACGGGACGGGACAGGGCGGGACAGGGCGGGGCGGGGCGGGGCGGGAAAAGATGATCCCGTTCAGTCGTGCCAGGCCCCCAGCTCCTCCAGAATCGCCTGGAGCGGCTCGAAGACACCCGGCGGCGCCGCGATCGTCAGGTCGTAGGACGGGCGGTCGCCCGGGCGGCCGCCCGTCAGCGCGCCCGCCTCGCGGGCGATCAGGTCGCCCGCGGCGAGGTCCCAGGGGTGCAGGCCCCGCTCGTAGTACCCGTCCAGCCGTCCGGCGGCCACATCGCACAGGTCCACCGCCGCGGAGCCGCCGCGCCGGATGTCCCGCAGGCGGGGGATCAGCTGCCGGGCGAGATCCGCCTGACGGCTGCGGACCTCCGTCACATAGTTGAAGCCCGTGGACACCAGGGCCTGCTCCAGCGGCGCCGCGGGACGGCACCGCAGCCGCCGGTCGCCGACCCACGCACCGCCGCCCAGCACCGCGTGGTAGGTCTCACCGCGCATGGGCGCGGCCACCACCCCCACCACGGTCCGCCCGTCGCGCTGTGCGGCGATGGAGACGGCCCAGGTCGGCAGCCCGTAGAGATAGTTCACCGTGCCGTCGAGCGGATCGATCACCCAGCGGACTCCGCTGTCGCCCTCCGACGACGCTCCCTCCTCCCCGAGGAAGCCGTCGTCGGGACGGTGCTCCGCCAGAAAGCCGGTGATCAGCTTCTCTGCGGCGATGTCCATCTCGGTGACGACGTCGACTGGGCTCGACTTGGTGGCGGCGACGCCGAGGTCGTCCGGTCGTCCGTCGCGCAGCAGCTCTCCGGCGCGGCGGGCGGCCTCCTGGGCGAGGGCGAGCAGTTGCGCGGCCAGCTCGTCGTCGGTCTGACCGGCGGACTGGCCTGCGGTGGTCGGCTCTTCGGTCACGGGTGTGCTCCTCAGGCGAACGGACTGTCGGCGCCGGCCGCGGCCGGCTTGGGCGTCCGGGCCGGGCAGCAGCCGACCGGACACAGATCGTGGCTGGGGCCCAGGGCCCCCAGGGCGCACCGCTCCGCCGGCACGCCGCGCTCCGCGGCCGCCCGCTCCAGCAGCAAGTCCCGCACGGCCGCGGCGAACCGCGGATCCGCGCCGACCGTGGCCGAGCGGCGCACCGGCAGCGACAGCTCCGCTGCCTTGGCCATGGCCTCGGTGTCGAGGTCGTACAGGACCTCCATGTGGTCGGAGACGAACCCGACGGGGACCATGACCACGGCCGGCGCCCCGGCCGTCCGCCGCTCCTCCAGGTGGTCGCAGATGTCCGGCTCCAGCCACGGGATGTGCGGCGCACCGCTGCGCGACTGGTAGACGAGCTCCCAGGGGTGCTGGACCCCGGTCTCCTCCCGCACGGCGTCGACGATCAGCCGGGCCACGTCCAGATGCTGGCGGACATAGGCCCCGCCCTCGCCGTGCTCCTCCTCGGGGCCCGAGGCGTCGGCGGCGGCGGTGGGGATGGAGTGCGTGGTGAAGGCCAGCTGCGCCGAGTCCCGCACCTCGGCGGGCAGGTCCGCGAGTGAGGCCAGGACGCCGTCGACCATGGGCCGTACGAAGCCGGGGTGGTTGAAGTAGTGCCGCAGCTTGTCCACCCGCGGCAGGTCGAGCCCCTCCGCCTCGAGCGCCGCGAGCGCGTCGGCGAGATTCTCCCGGTACTGGCGGCAGCCCGAGTAGGAGGCGTACGCGCTGGTGGCGAGGACGGCGATACGGCGGCGGCCGTCGCGCACCATCTCGCGCAGCACATCCGTCAGATACGGGGCCCAGTTGCGGTTCCCCCAGTAGACGGGGAGATCCAGGCCGTGCTCGGCGAAGTCCTTGCGCAGCGCCTGAAGCAGGGCGCGGTTCTGGTCGTTGATGGGGCTCACGCCGCCGAAGAGGAAGTAGTGCTGCCCCACCTCCTTCAGGCGCTCCGTGGGGATGCCCCGGCCGCGCGTCACGTTCTCCAGGAACGGGACGACGTCGTCAGGACCCTCGGGGCCGCCGAAGGACAGCAGCAACAGGGCGTCGTAAGGAGCCGGGTCACGGGCCGGATCGCGCTGGTCGGACATGGCTCCGATCCTGCCACCCCGCTCCGACTGCCGGAAAACCCGGTGCATCGGGGCGTATCAGCCGCGTAATCTGTCGCCGCCCTCATCACGCCTTACGGAGCGCTCCTTGCCCAGTCCCTATCGCGCGATCTTCGCCGCACCCGGCAGCAAGGCGTTCTCCGCCGCCGGCTTCCTCGGCCGGATGCCGCTGTCCATGATGGGCGTGGGCATCGTGGTGATGATCTCCCAGCTCACCGGCCGGTACGGCCTGGCGGGCGCGCTCTCGGCGACGCTCGCGCTGTCGGCCGCGGCGGTGGGCCCGCAGATCTCCCGGCTCGTCGACCGGCACGGCCAGGGCCGGGTGCTGCGCCCGGCGGCGCTGATCGCCGTCGGCGCCGTCGGGGGGCTGCTGGTCTGCGCCCAGCAGGGCGCCCCGGACTGGACCCTGTTCGTCTTCGCCGCCGGCGCGGGCTGTGTCCCCAGCGTCGGGGCGATGGTCCGGGCCCGCTGGGCGGCGCTGTACCGGGGCCGGCCGCGCGAGCTGCACACGGCGTACTCATGGGAGTCCATAGCCGACGAGGTCTGCTTCATCTTCGGTCCGATCATCTCCATCGGCCTGTCCACGTCGTGGTTCCCCGAGGCGGGTCCGCTGCTCGCCGCCCTGTTCCTGCTCATGGGCGTCTTCTGGCTGACCGCGCAGCGCGCCACCGAGCCCGTGCCGCATCCGCGCGAGGAGCACTCGGGCGGCTCGCCGCTGCGCTCCCGGGGACTTCGGGTCCTGGTCGCCGCGTTCGTCGCGACCGGCGCGATCTTCGGCGGGGTCGACGTGGTGACGGTGGCGTTCGCGGAGGAGCAGGGCAACAAGGCCGCGGCGAGCCTGGTCCTCGCGGTGTACGCGCTGGGCTCCTGCCTGGCCGGAGCGGTCTTCGGCCTGCTGCACGTCAGGGGCGAGCCGGCCAGGCGGTGGCTGCTGGGCGTCTGTGTGATGGCCGTGAGTATGATCCCCCTCCTACTGGCCGGGAACCTGCTCTTTCTGGCCGTGGCGCTCTTTGTCGCGGGCCTGTCCGTGGCGCCCACGATGGTGACCACCATGGCCCTCGTCGAAGCGCATGTGCCGCGCACCAAGCTGACCGAGGGAATGACCTGGACCAGTACCGGGCTCGCGGTCGGAGTGGCGCTGGGATCGTCGGCCGCCGGCTGGGCGGTGGACGCGGCCGGCGCGGGAGCGGGGTACGCGGTGCCCGTCGCGGCGGGAGCGCTCGCGGCCGCGGTGGCGTTCCCGGGGTACCGCCGGCTGGCGAGGCCGGCGCCGACTCAGGGAGGGCGCGGGGCTGATGAGCGCAGCGACGAGCACGGCATCAAGAGCGCGGACGAAGAGCGCGTGGCGTAACTGGGCCGGGAATGTGCGGGCCCGTCCGGCGCGTGAGGTCTCCCCCGCCTCTCCGGAGGAGCTCGCCGAGGCGGTGCGCAGGGCCGCCGAGGACGGGATGAAGGTCAAGGCGGTCGGCGCCGGACACTCGTTCACGGCGGCCGCCGCCACCGACGGAGTGCTGATTCGGCCGGAGCTGCTGACCGGCATCCGGCGGATCGACCGCACCGCCATGACGGTGACCGTGGCGGCCGGCACACCGCTCAAGAGGCTCAACGCGGCCCTCGCCCGGGAGGGCCTGTCGCTGGCCAACATGGGCGACATCATGGAGCAGACGGTCGCCGGCGCGACCTCCACCGGCACTCATGGCACCGGCCGCGAGTCGGCCTCCATCTCGGCGCAGATCACGGCGCTGGAGCTGGTCACCGGGGACGGGTCGCCGCTGCGCTGCTCGGCGGAGGAGCACCCGGACGTCTTCGCGGCGGCGCGGATCGGGCTCGGGGCGCTGGGCGTGCTCAGTACGATCACCTTCGCCGTGGAACCGGTGTTTCTGCTGACCGCCCGTGAGGAGCCGATGGGGTTCGACCGGGTGGCGGCGGAGTTCGACGCGCTGTGCGCGGAGAACGAACACTTTGAGTTCTACTGGTTCCCGCACACCGGCAACTGCAACACCAAGCGGAACAACCGCAGTGCGGGGCCCGCCGCTCCCCCCGGGCGGATCAGCGGCTGGATCGAGGACGAGCTGCTGTCCAACGGACTGTTCCAGGTGGTCAATTCCGTCGGCCGGGCGGTGCCCGCGACGATACCGGCGATCGCCAAGCTCTCCAGCCGGGCGCTGTCCGCCCGTACGTACACCGACATTCCGTACAAGGTCTTCACGTCCCCGCGCCGGGTGCGGTTCGTGGAGATGGAGTACGCGGTGCCCAGGGAGGCGGCGGTCGCGGCGCTGCGCGAGGTGCGCGCGATGATCGACCGCTCGCCGCTGCGGGTCAGCTTCCCCGTGGAGGTGCGCACCGCGCCGGCCGACGACATCGCCCTGTCCACGGCGTCGGGGCGGGAGAGCGCCTATGTCGCCGTGCATATGTACCGGGGCACGCCCTACCGCGCGTACTTCACGGCCGTGGAGCGGATCATGACGGCGCACGGCGGGCGGCCGCACTGGGGCAAGGTGCACACGCGCGACGCGGAGTATCTGTCCGAGGTCTATCCGCGGTTCGGCGAGTTCACGGCGGTGCGGGACCGGCTGGACCCGGACCGGGTGTTCGGCAATGACTATCTGCGGCGGGTGCTCGGCGACTGACGTCAGCCGTCGTCGGCGATGCGTCACCCCGGGGGCTGGTCGGCCGGTCCTTGCTGCCCCGACTGCGCCGACTGCGCCGACTGCCCGGACTGCTCCGACTGCTCCGACTGCTCCGGCGGCGTGGGCGGGGTGGGCGTGGACGGGGATGTGGGCGTCGGGGCGGGAGACGGGTCGCCGCCGGAGGACTCCGAGGGTTCGGGGGCCGGGTCGGTCGTCGGATCGCCTCCGGAGCCGTCCGGGGCGTCGGGGCTCCGATCGCCGCCGGGGGTCCGCCCCCGGTCCTCTTCCCGACCGGGCCGCGGGTTCGGGTCGCCGTCGCCGTCGCCGTCGCCGTCGCCGTCGCCGTCGCCGTCGCCGTCGTCGTCGGAGGCCGGAGGCGGGGAGTCGGTCGACGGCGGGCCGTCGGACGGGGTCCGCTCGCCGCCGTCGCCGCCTCCGGTGACGACGGAGCCGAGGGTGGTGCCGCTGCCGCCGCCGAGTTCGGAGCCGGAGGCCAGCTCGTACGCCGTGATGCCGCCCATCGCGACGGCGAACACGACCCCCGCGGCGAGGGCGGAGCGCTTCCGGCCGCGCACCCGAGTGCCGTGCGTGGTGGCCGCGTTGTACTCGCCGGAGGGCGTGCTCTCCGCGACGGGGACGGCCGGCCGCGGCTTCGACTGGGCGGTCGCCTCGCGGATCTGCTCTCCGGTGCGCCGGAAGAGGTGCTGGAAGACCGGGCCTCCGCAGGTGGCGACAGTGCTGACGACGCCCGCGCCGAGGATGGTTCCGTACACGCCGAGTTGGGAGGCGAGCACCGCGGCGGCGACGGCGGCGAGCGCGCTGCCCGCAACCTGGGGAACACTCAGCTCAAGCCGTCGACTTGCCGTTTCGCCCCGTTTCGGCTTGTGATCCATCTCCGCCCCTTCAGACCCTATGATCCCTTCAGTTCCGGCATGCACCAGGTAGGGACATTTGAGCGAAGGGAATAGTTCCGTATCTGCCGATTCTGTGAAGCAGAACACCTGCCCACCGGCGCTTATGACGCCCTGTTTCACCCCTGGCGAGAAGTTCGGCGGCGCGGCGGTCCACCCTCATGGCCCGAATGGAGTACTGTGGCGAGCCCTGGGCCCGTCTCACCTTCGGGTGTTCGGACCCCAGGCAGGGGGCCGAAGGTGGCGCTCAATCCGGCGGCGTCGCTACACCGTACGGGTGCCTGCCGCACAGAGCGACGATCTCCGTCACTCAGAGTGGCAAAAAGGGTAACCGTGCCATAACGGCGATCCAGGGCGTGCGCCCGACACGCCGGGCAACTCGGCAAGGTTGTGGCAGGCTGCACCCGGGCAGGCCACACTCGACTAGCGGAAGCAGCGACGCAGGTGACGTCGGCAGGCACCACCCGGGAGGTCCCCATGCCCGAACTGCGTGTCGTGGCCGTCTCCAACGACGGCACACGGCTGGTGCTGAAGGCTGCGGACAGTACGGAATTCACGCTTCCGATTGATGAGCGGCTGCGCGCCGCCGTACGCAACGACCGCGCCCGTCTCGGCCAGATCGAGATCGAGGTGGAGAGCCATCTCAGGCCGCGTGACATCCAGGCTCGGATACGCGCGGGCGCTTCGGCGGAGGAAGTCGCACAGCTCGCCGGGATTCCGGTGGAGCGGGTGCGGCGTTTCGAGGGGCCGGTGCTCGCGGAGCGCGCCTTCATGGCGGAGCGGGCCCGCAAGACCCCGGTGCGCCGGCCAGGCGAGAACACCGGGCCGCAGCTCGGCGAGGCCGTGCAGGAGCGGCTGATGCTGCGCGGCGCCGAGAAGGACACGGTGCAGTGGGACTCCTGGCGTCGGGACGACGGCACCTGGGAAGTGCTGCTCGTCTACCGGGTGGCGGGTGAGCCGCACTCCGCGAGCTGGACGTACGATCCGCCGCGGCGGCTGGTGCAGGCCGTCGACGACGAGGCCCGCGCTCTGATCGGCGAGACAGACGACACGATCACGACGGCGCAGGAGCCGAGCTTTCCGTTCGTGCCCCGGATCGCGCGGCTGCCGAGGGAGCGGACGGACCGTCACCAGGACCGGAGTGACCTGGATGCGGACCGGGCGTCGGACCGGCAGCCCGAACGCTCCGAGAAGCCGGAGGACGACGGCGAGGGCGAGCGGGATTCGCTGACGAGCCTGCTGGAGGCGGTGCCGAGCTTCCGGGGCGACATGGTGGTGCCCGAGCGGGCGGTGACCGCGGAGCCCTCCCCCCAGACGGCTCAGTCCCCGGCGGAGGACTCCGAGTCGGAGGAGTCGGTTGCTCCCGCGGCGTCCGCGGGTGCGGGATCCGCGTACGCGGACGTGCTGATGCCCCGGTCGGTCTCGGGTCACCGGGATCGGCTCACCGGCACGACCGACCGCCAGGCCGAGGCGGACGGCGTCCGCCCGGGGCGCCGGGCGGCGGTCCCCAGCTGGGACGAGATCGTCTTCGGCACGCGCCGCAAGAAGCAGGAGTAGCGGGCGGCAGCCCGCCCTCGCAGGTTCGGGGCCCGGCCCCCACACCCCTGTGCGGCGCTGCACGCCGTGAGGATCACCCATTGCACGGCCCTCCGCTCCAGACGGGTTCCGGCCACCCGCAGTCGGCCCCTCCGCGCCCTGTCAGGGCCCCTGACAGGGCGCGGCTTCCGTCTCACCCGCGCCCGACAGGGCGCCGGGACGGGCGGTTGGGGGGAGAGGCGCCCACCCGGACCCGGGGGGCGTGCGGGCGCCCGTTGCCCGCGTACGAGGGTGACGGAACGTCAGGCAGAGGGCTCCGGCCCCGTCGCGACCTCCCGGGAAGGGTCCTGGCACCACTCGGACCAGGACCCTGCGTACAACGCTCCCCGGAACCCCGCGATCTCCAGCGCCAGCACCTCGTGCGCCGCCGAGACCCCGGACCCGCAGTACACCCCGATCTCCTTCGCGTCCTCGGACGCGCCCAGCGCCCGGAAGCGCTCCGCCAGCGCGCCGGCGCTCAGGAAGCGGCCGTCGGGCCCCGTGTTCTCCGCGGTGGGCGCGGAGAGCGCACCCGGGATATGGCCGGCGACCGGGTCGACCGGCTCCACCTCCCCCCGGTACCGCTCCCCCGCGCGCGCGTCCAGCAGCAGCCCGCTGCGCGCCTGCTCCGCCGCCCCGTCCGCGTCCAGCAGCGGCATCGCGCCCGGGATCGGCGTGAAGTCGCCGGGCCGAGGCGACGGCTCCTCGGCCGTCAGGGGCCCCCGCCAGGCGGCGAGGCCGCCGTCGAGGACCCTCACCTCCTCGTGCCCGGTCCACCGCAGCAGCCACCACGCACGCGCCGCGGCCCACCCGATCCCTCCGTCGTACACGACGACCGGCTTCCCGGCCGACAGCCCGGCCCGGCGCATCGCCGCGCCGAACGCCTCCACGTCCGGCAGCGGATGCCGGCCGCCCGCGCCGGGCGGCGACGCCAGCTCCGCGTCGAGGTCGACGAAGACCGCCCCGGGCAGATGTCCTCGCTCATACGCGGCGCGCCCGTGCGGCCCGCCCAGCTCCCAGCGGATGTCCAGCAGCAGCAGCGGTCGCGCCCCGGCCAGCTCGGCGGTCAGTTCTGCAGCGGAGATGATGGGGTTCATACGGGCCATCCTCGCGCACGGGCCCCGTGATCCGTAACGCCGCCGAAACCGCAAGCTGCGATCCTCGAACCGGAAAGTGCAGGACAAAACCGTCATCCGCGAGCGGGAACACGCCAAATCCGGCGCGGTCAGGACCCATCCGCCGTCGGGTGGTGCCACCATCTGCACGGGGCGTGACAGCCGGATCACCTGCGGCGAGCGCCCGGTCCCCCCGCACGGCCACCACGATGGTCCGAGGAGAGAGTGACGACGATGACCGAGGCGGCGACTCGGCACAAGCCCGGCGCACCCTGCTGGGTGAGCCTGATGGTGCACGGCCTTGATGCTACGCAGGAGTTCTACGGGGAGTTGTTCGGCTGGGAGTTCTCCCCCGGCCCCGGTCAGCTGGGCCCGTATGTCCGCGCCATGCTCGACGGCAAGGAGGTCGCCGGGATCGGGCGGCTCCCCGTCGACCGCCATCTGCCGATCGCCTGGACCCCGTATCTGGCGACGGACGACGCGGACGCCACCGCGGAGACGATCCGCAGCTGCGGCGGCACGGTCGGGGTCGGTCCGCTGGACGCCGCCGACGCCGGACGCATGGCCATCGCCTGCGACCCTTCAGGCGCGGTCTTCGGCATCTGGCAGGCGGCCGCGCACCGGGGCATCGCGCTGCGCGGCACGCACGGCACGCCTGTCTGGAACGAGCTGTTCACCCAGGAGACCTCGTCGGCGGCCAAGTTCTACCAGGCGCTGTTCGGCTATGACGTGGAGCGGTCCGCGTCGGTGGACGCCGACTGTGTGACCCTGCACCTCGACGGCCGTCCCGTGGCCGCGCTGCACGGTCTGGGCGGCGCGCTGCCGCGCGACTGCGGGCCGCACTGGATGACGTACTTCGAGGTGGCGGACGCCGACGAGGCGGTCCGGCGCGTCGCGGAGCTCGGCGGGCGGGTGCTGCAACCGCCCCGCGAGGGCGCCGCGGGACGGTTGGCGACGGTGGCGGATCCGGAGGGCGCGGTGTTCACGCTCGTATGCTCCGCGGGCCGTTGAGCGCACATACCGCAGACCGCCGGGGCGGGCGGGCATGCGGGGGCGGATGCGCAACGTCGCCCGGCCGGGGGGCCGGACGCCGCCCGTCTCAGCCGGAGGTGATGGGAAGGACGTCCGGTGAGAGCGCGGCAGCGCGGGCGCCGGCGGCCGTCATCCGGCGGCGGTGGTGACGGCGGCAGAGGACTTCGTAACCGATCTCGTCCGGCGACTGGTTGACGTCGCCGACGACCACCTGCGCGCCTTCGACGACCATCCGGCCGCCGATGGTGCGCGCGTTGTGCGTGGCGCGCGCGCCGCACCAGCAGAGCGCCTCGACCTGGAGGACCTCCACCCGGTCGGCCAGTTCCACGAGCCGCTGCGAACCGGGGAAGAGCTTGGAGCGGAAGTCGGTGGTGATGCCAAACGCGAAGACGTCGAGTCCCAGATCGTCGACGACGCGCGCAAGCTGGTCGATCTGGTCCGGGGCGAGGAACTGCGCCTCGTCTGCGATGACGTAGTCGCAACGCCCGCCCTTGGAGAGCGTGTCGACGACGTACGCGTAGAAGTCGAAGCCGTCCGCGGCCTCGACGGCGTCGGTGACCAGACCGAGCCGGGAGGAGAGCTTTCCCTCACCCGCCCGGTCGTCCCGGGTGAAGATCATGCCCTGGAGTCCTCGGGCGGATCTGTTGTGCTCGATCTGCAGAGCGAGGGTGCTCTTTCCGCAGTCCATCGTTCCGGAGAAGAACACCAGCTCGGGCATGAGGAGGCGACGGCCTTTCAGGTCGGGCGAGGGGGCTCGGTGATGCAGGGGCGTGACGGGCCTATGAGCGTACTTCGAGGAGGGGGACGAACTGCTCGACGGGGGTCATGGAGCCGTGCATGCCGACCATCGCGGACTCGTTGGGCTCCTGGACGGAGGCGGTGATCGCCACATCGTCGCAGGCCGCGGCGACGACATCCCCGATGCGCCGGTAGACGCGTTCGTCGATGCGCGGGCCGAACCAGCCCGCCTCGATCGCCTCGTCCCGGCTCGCCACCCAGAAGCGGTCACCGAGCACCTCGCGCCAGACCGCCAGCACGTCCGCCCGGGCGCCGGGGACGGCGTAGACATGGCGGGCGCGGCCCTCGCCGCCCAGCAGGGCGACCCCGGCGCTCAGTTCCCAGTCCTCGTCGACGTCGATGCGCGACTCCTCGTCGAAGGGGATGTCGATCATGCCGTGGTCGGCGGTGACATAGAGCGCGGCACGGGGCGGAAGCTGTTCGGCGAGCCGCTGGACCAGCCGGTCGACGTTCATCACCTGGCCGCGCCAGGCGTCGGAGTCCACGCCGAAGCGATGCCCTTTGCCATCGACCTCGCTGTAGTACGTGTAGATCAACGAGCGGTCGCCGGCGGCCAGTTGCGCCGCGGCCAGGTCCACCCGCTCCTCGCCGGTCAAACGGCCGTGGAAGGTGCCGCCACTGAGCGCGATCTTCGTCAGCGGCGTCTGCGCGAAGTCGGGGGACGACACCTGGGCGGTGTGCACGCCCGCCGCGTCGGCGAGCTGGAAGACGGTCGGGTACGGCTGCCAGGCCGCCGGGTCCGTGTACGGCCGCCAGCGCAACTGGTTCATCAGCTCACCGGTGGCCGGGTTGCGGGCGGTGTAGCCGGGCAGTCCGTGCGCGCCGGGCGGCAGGCCGGTGCCGACGGAGGCCAGCGAGGTCGCGGTGGTGGCGGGGAAGCCGGCCGTGATGGGCCGTCCTGTGCCGCCGCGGGAGGTGGCCAGGAGGGAGGTGAGGTACGGGGCCTCGTCCGGGTGGTCCTTGATCTGCTGCCAGCCCAGGCCGTCGATCAGGAAGACGCAGTTCCGGTCGGCGGGGGCGAGCTCGGGGATCGCCGGGGTGAACCCCGGCACACCCTGCCCCGCGGCGAGCGTCGGCAGCAGATCGGCGAGCGAGCCGACGCCGTACTCGGGCACGGGCGCAGCGCCGGGGGCGAGTGCGGCGGGTTCGTCGTCCGGCCAGGGGGCCGTGGGGGACTGCGGCTGGGCCATCAGCGCGCGGCGGCGGCCGTGGCCGCGGTGGCTTCGGAGATCGCCTGGGCGAAGGCGAGGGTCTGCCGGACGGCGTCCGGACCGTCGCCCGCCTCGCTGACGCGCAGGCTCAGATCGTCGGCGGTGGCGTTGCCGGTGTAGCCGTGGTCGGCTTCGCAGTTCGGGTCGCCGCAGGCGGCGGGCTCCAGGTCGAGGCGGGAGACCGCGCCCCAGCCGATGGTCAGCACGACCTCGCGGGGCGGGGTGCCCGGGGTGTACGACTCGGGGTTGGAGACGACACGGCTGACCACGACCGACGAGATGCGGTCGAGCTTGACCGACTCGGTGGACGTGGTGGCGTACGGCGTCGGGGAGCTGGAGTCGGCGGCCTGCTCGTCGGTGTGGCTGACGATGAAGCGGGCGGGCGTCAGGACGAGGACGGTGACATGGCGGCGGACCTCGTTGGCGTCAAAGGTGGTCTCCTGGTGCACCAGGTACGAAGCGATCTGTTCGTTGCCGACGGCGGCCTCCACCGCCTCGGCCACGAGAGCGGGGTAGTAGCCGCTGCGCTCGATCGCCGTGCGCAGCCCCTGGGTCGTCGTACCGGTCTTCGCCATGCGGTCCATCCTACGGGGCTGCGGGGAGGGCGAGCGCTCAGTAGCTGGGGAGCCGGCGGGGGCCCAGGTCGGTGCGGGCGGGGGGTGGGGCGAGGCGCACGGAAGCGCCGAGGACGGAGATGCCGCGCTGGGCGACGACGACCGGTTCCAGTCCGACGCCGACCACTTCCGGGTGGTCGTCGACGAGCCGGGACACCCGGAGCAGCAGTTCCTCCAGCGCGGGGGTGTCCACGGGTGCGGAGCCGCGCCAGCCGAAGAGGAGGGGGGCGGTCCGGATGGTTCTGATCAGCTCGGCGGCGTCCCGGTCCGTGACGGGGACGAGCCGGTGTGCGGTGTCCCCGAGCAGCTCGGACGCCGCCCCCGCGAGGCCGAAGGACAGCACCGCGCCGACGGCCGGGTCGATGGCGGCGCGCACGACGGTGTCCACACCGCGGGGCGCCATGGCCTGCACCACGGGCTGCAACTCCTCGGGGTTCCCGAGGGCTGCGGTCAACTCCGCGTAGGCCCTGCGCAGTTGCGCCTCGCCCGTCAGCTCGAGCCGCACACCTCCGAGGTCCGGGCGGTGACGCAGATGCGGCGCAGTCGTCTTGAGGGCCACGGGGTAGTCGAGGCGCTCGGCGGCCGCGACGGCGGCGTCGGGGGTGGGCGCGGGGAGAGCGGGCAGGACGGGGACGCCGTACCGCGCGAGGAGCGCATGAGCGTCATCGGGGGCGAGCGCCATGCCGCGCGGGTCGCCGTGGCGACCGAGCGCCGCGTCGATCAGGGCGGCGGCCCCCTGCTCGTCGATGTCCTCGTATTCGGGCACCCGGCCCGGCTGCTCGGCGGCCTGCCGCCGCCACTGCGCGTACCGCACGGCCTCGGCGAGCGCCCGCACGGCCCGCTCTGCGGCGGGGTACGCGGGGATCGCGGCCCGCCTGCCGCCATCCGGACCGTCGTCCGGGCCGTACGCGCCCGCGTCGCCGGAGGCCGACGCCTCGACCGCGTCCGGCGCGCCCGCCTCCGCATGGACGGCCCCGCCCGCCGCCCGGGCCGGGCCGGGACCGGGCACGTCCTGCACCGCCCCGGGGGCGGGAGGCTCTCCGGCCGCCGGGCCGCCCGGTTCCGGGCCGCGCCCCACACCAGGAGCCGGGACCTCGCCCGCGTCCGGCGCACCCGCCTCCGCCCGGACACCCGCGCCCGGACCGGAGCCGGGCAGCGCCCTGCTCCCGCCCGACAAACGACCCACCGCGGGAGTCGGGCCGCCCGGTTCCGGGCCGTCCCCCACACCAGGAGCCGGGACCTCGCCCGCGTCCGGCGCACCCGCCTCCGCCCGGACACCCGCGCCC
>NZ_JADWYQ010000034.1 GCF_022414575.1 Streptomyces sp. MUM 178J
GGCCCGGGACGCGGCCCGAGCCGCACCCGCCGCAGCAGCGGCTGCCTGGGCGGCGGCGTTCGCGGCCACACGTGCGGAGTTGTTGGCGGCGCGGGCCGACTCGATGGCCTTCTGGGCGGCAGCGGCGGCCTGCCCGGCGGCGGCTGCCGCCCTGGCCGCCGCTCCGGCGGCCTTGTTGGCGTCATTCTTGGTCTTGCCCGCCTCGTCGGCGGCCCTCAGGGCGGCTTCCTTGGCGAGCTTCGAGGCCTCGACGGCACGCATCGAGGTCTCCTTGGCCGCAGCCGTCTCAACCGCCGCCTGGCGCCCGGCCTCCGCGGCCAACGCGGCGAGTTGCTTGACCGTCAGGTGCTCCTGGTCACGCGCCCGGGCCACATGCTGGCCGACGTCCAGGAACTCCCGGATGTCGGCCGGGGTGCCCATGAGAGCGAGCTGCGCCGCCGCGCGGACGGCGGCGCCTCCCGTGCTGAGGATCTGGGCCACCTGGACCCGCTCGTCCTGCTCACGCTGAGCGTACTGACCTTCGGTCAGGAACTTCCTAACGTCCTCGGGCGTGCCGTTGAGCGCCGCACGCCCGGCCTCGACGACATTGGGACCGCCGGCGTCCATGATCTGGGCGACGCGGACGCGCTCGTCCTGTTGCAGCGGCACCCGCCAGCCGAAGTCGAGGAACGCACGCAACTCCTCGGGGGAGCCGAGCAGCGCCTTCTGGGCTGCCTCGATCGTGTTCGCGCCGCCTACACTGGCCACTTGGGCCGCTGCCACGCGGTCGTCCTGGAGGCTGGTCGTGCTCACTTCCGCCAGGAACCGCTGTACGTCCTCGTTGGTGCCGGCCAAGGCGACTTCCGCGGCGGCCCTGACACTGGGGCCGCCGATCTTCCAGAAACGAAGTACCCGCCCCCGGTCTGTCGTGGCGGCCGGGGCGGCGCTGGTCGGCACCGCTTCCGCTGCCGATGCCCGCATCGGTTGCGGCGTGACCAGGCCCGCGAAGAAGGCCAGCGTCAACAGGCCTATGGACAGTGCACGTCCCGCGTGCCGGACACTTCGTGTCCCCGATCTGGAACGTATTCGGAATTGCTGCAAGAGAAAGCTCATTCCCCTCACTGGGAGTCAACTCCCAGGCACGCCGGCTCTTGGCTAGGTGAGGTCAACTGCGTGATCGCTAACTGCGGATGGGTGAATGGCGGGCGGAACCGACCCCGCCGGAGCTGTGGGACGCGTGGCCCCGGCGCCCTGCGGACCCCCGCGGAGGGCGCCGGCCCGGGACGGCCGCGAGGACCATCCCTGGCGGACCGCGGAAGTCTGCCCGACGTCAGCCCTTCTTCAGGGATGCCTGCTGGACCACCTCGAAGGACCACAACGTCGAGCCCGTCGCCGCTGGCTCCGGGCGCTCGCTCTCGCCGCGGTGGGCCGCCAGCACGGCGCCGCCAGCGCCGACACGGCACCTGCCACGACGGCGGCGCGGGTGAGCCTTGCAGACACGATGGGATCCGTCAGCACATGGATCGGACGTCAGCCCGTGACGCGGAGTTCGACGAGGACGGACTGGGGTCCGCCAACGGTGCCTTCGCCGACGGATTCGAAGCCGTCTTCGGGGATGCTGACGGTGGTGGTTTCGCCGTTGGCGGTGAGGTCTGCGCTGACGGGGTGGTCGGTGGTAGCGATGGCAAACACACGGGGGAGTTCGAGGGTGAGGTAGCCGTTGGTGGAGTTGGCCTGGAAGCAGTACATCTCGTCGCGTCCGGCGGCAGGGTCCTTGACGGTCAGAACCTGGATCTGGTTGGCGCTCTGGCCGCACTCGGCGAGGACGATGTGGCCGTCACCCTTCTTCAGGAGGATACCCTTGTCCGCGAGGATCTTCGCGGCGTTCGGGTGGGTGAAGTCCTCGACCGTGGACGGCGGCGTATCGCCGGCGGCGGCCGGGGAGGCGGGGACCAAGGCGAATGCAAGGGTGGTCGCCCCTGCAAGAGCGGTGAACGTGCCGATGAGACTGGCGATCAGACGCCGGCGAAGACGAGATACCACCCGGGAAATCCTTTCGGGACAGTGTGCGCGGCGATCCCAAAGCCCCGAAGTCCCAGTATTCCCCCCAGACTTCGCCTCCCCCCGCACAGCTGACTGGTCGTCGAACTGAGTGCCGGTAAAGAATAACCCAACACCACACCGACCGAACCGTGGCAGAGGTCACAAGGGTTGCAGTTCTCGGTGCTACATCCAAATCGCTTTGTGAGTCATCGGCTTGACGGCTTCGCTGCCCGGACTTTGCTTCTCCAAAGACCTGTCAGTGAACCGCTTTCATCCTGTCTCCGCTGGGTGAAATGTTAGGTCAACGGGGTGGTGTGACGAGGCAAGGCTCCTGTTCGGTGCGGTGGTGTTCTCGACGCACCACGCTTCGCCCGAGGAGCTTCGCTTGGTTCCGTATCGTGCCACGCTCGACGTTCCGCATGAGCTGGTCGAGCATGTCTCATGGCTGATCTCGTGTTCACGATCGCGATCCGGAGTTCTTCGCGGGTGGCCCAGGCACGGCGGTCGAGGACTATCTTCTGCAGCAGACTGAAGAAGGACTCCATGGCCGCGTTGTCACCAGCAACTCCGACCCTCCCTATCGATCCGGCCATCCGGGGGTCCAGCGCCCGCACGACGTCCTGACGGAACTCCTCCGGATAAGCCTTAGGCACAGCGACATCCTTCCCACCCACCCCACAGGGCAAGCCAATTCAGATGTCACCCGATCGTGCATTAGACCCGCAGGCGGGCGCTGTAGGTGGCCGGTCACGGCAGCACGATAGTGCGGCATTCCGACGGGCCCGCTGCGGTGGCTCCTAGAACAGCGCGCGTGCCGAGTCCAGCAGGCGGGTCGTGTCCTCCGGGGCCAGTTGGAGCGCCGTGCCGACCGTCGTCAGGACGTCGCGTTCCGCGGGGATGTAGGGGCCGTCCGCGAGGGCGATGCGGGCGCCCTGGAGGAGGATGGATTCGCGGCCCGCGGGGGCCAGGTGGGGGGAGAGGGGTTCGAGGGCCTCGTGGAGTTCAATGGCCAGGGCCGCGCCGCAGGGGCCGGAGTCGGCGATGAAGCGGCCCGTGTCGGCGGCGAGGGCGTCGATGAAGGAGGTCAGCTGGTCTTCGGTGCAGTCGTCGAGGCCCGCCGCGCGGACCGTGGTGACCGCCGTTTCGCGGACCGTGCGGGAGGCGGTGCCGCCGGAGGCGAGGACGGCCAGGGCGACGGTGTGCACCGCGTCGCGGAGCATCGCGAAGAAGCGGGTGGTCGTGGGGTGGTCCAGGACGTCCATGCCGTAGCGGGAGCGGCAGGCCGCGCACTCGACGACCGGGCCCGCGGAGCCGCGCGGCAGCAGCGGGACGCCCAGGAAGGTGAAGCGCCGGCGGCCGGTGCGCCGGCGATAATTGCGGTCGCCGCCGCAGCCGGGGCAGAAGAACTCTCCGTCACCGATGGTGTTCCACGAGGTGTGGATTCCGCATACCAGCACTTTTCGGCCGAATACTCCACGTACTGGCAGCACGTCGCACCTCCGTAACCATCCGGCAACACTGCCGCGTTGACGTGATGTTAGCCACATCGATGAGGGCGCGTCAGCACCCCGGCGACAGTACACCGGGGACATGGCCGATTCCCCTCCCTCGCGCTGCCTGTGCAGCGGTGCGCCCCCGGCCACCCCTTGCTGCGGGGGACCGGGGGCGCAGGGCCCAAGCGGGCCCCGAAAGTGTTACTGGCGGGCGGCGCGGTTGACGGCCGAGACCACTGCCTTGAGCGAGGCGCGCGTGGTGTTGGCGTCGATGCCGATGCCCCACAGGACCTTTCCGTCGATGGCGCACTCGATGTACGAGGCGGCCTGGGCGGAGGCGCCCTCGCTCATCGTGTGCTCGGTGTAGTCCAGGACGCGGGCGTCGATGCCGATGGCCTGGAGTGCGTCGACGAAGGCGGAGATGGGGCCGTTGCCGGTGCCGGTCAGGTGGGTGTCGGCGCCGTCAACGACCGCCTCGACGGTCAGGGTGTCGACGCCGTCGGTGTCGGTGGTGGTCTGGCCCGAGCGGAGCTGGACGCGGCCCCAGGCGCTCTGCGGGTCGGGGTGGGGCAGGTACTCGTCCTGGAAGACCGCCCAGATGTCCTTCGGCGTGATCTCGCCGCCCTCGGTGTCCGTCTTCGCCTGGATGATCTTCGAGAACTCGATCTGCATCCGGCGGGGCAGGTCCAGCTTGTGGTCGTTCTTCAGGACGTAGGCGACGCCGCCCTTGCCGGACTGCGAGTTGACCCGGATGACGGCCTCGTAGGAGCGGCCGACGTCCTTGGGGTCGATCGGCAGATACGGAACCGCCCACTCCAGCTCGTCCACGGTGACACCGCGCGCGGCCGCGTCCGCCTCCATGGCGTCGAAGCCCTTCTTGATGGCGTCCTGGTGAGAGCCGGAGAAGGCGGTGTAGACCAGGTCGCCCGCGTACGGGTGGCGGGGGTGGATCTCCATCTGGTTGCAGTACTCGGAGGTCCGGCGGATCTCGTCGATCTGCGAGAAGTCGATCTGCGGGTCCACGCCCTGCGAGAAGAGGTTCATGCCCAGGGTGACCAGGTCGACGTTGCCGGTGCGCTCGCCCTGCCCGAACAGACAGCCTTCGATGCGGTCCGCGCCCGCCATGACGGCCAGCTCGGCTGCGGCGACGGCGGTGCCGCGGTCGTTGTGCGGGTGCACGGACAGGCAGATGTGCTCGCGCCGGGACAGGTTCCGGGACATCCACTCGAAGCGGTCGGCGTGTGTGGAGGGCGTGGAGCGCTCCACCGTCGCGGGCAGGTTCAGGATGATCTCCCGGCCCGCCTCCGGCTGCCAGACGTCCATGACGCCCTCGCAGACCTCCAGCGCGAAGTCCAGCTCGGTGTCCGTGAAGATCTCCGGGCTGTACTGGTAGCCGAAGACCGTCTCATCCCCGAGGATCTTGTCCGCGTACTCCATCACCAGCCGGGTGCCGTCGACGGCGATCTGCTTGATGTCGTCCTTGGAGCCCCGGAAGACGACCCGGCGGAACACGGGCGCGGTCGCGTTGTACAGGTGGACGGTGGCACGGTGCGCGCCGCGCAGGGACTCCACCGTGCGCTCGATCAGGTCCTCGCGGGCCTGGGTGAGCACGGAGATGGTCACGTCCTCGGGGATCGCGCCCTCTTCGATGATGGAGCGCACGAACGCGAAGTCCGTCTCGCCGGACGACGGGAAACCGACCTCGATCTCCTTGTAGCCCATGCGCACCAGCAGGTCGAACATCTCGCGCTTGCGGGCCGGCGACATCGGGTCGATCAGCGCCTGATTGCCGTCGCGCAGATCGGTCGACAGCCAGCGGGGCGCGACCGTGATCCGGTTGTCGGGCCAGGTGCGGTCCGGGATGTCCACGGCCTCGTACGGCTGGTACTTGTGGATCGGCATCCCGGACGGCTGCTGGGTGCGGGTCGCGTTGGTGATGGGCGTGGGGCGACCGACAGGGGTCTCAGACATTGCGCAGGGCTCCTCGGAGTGTCCTCTGGGACGGCCGACGGATCGTGATCACCGCAACACCAGACTCCGCGGGGAGGGGGTCGGCCTACGACTACAGGCCCTCGCCGCGGCGGCTAAGGAGAAGCAGCCCGCTACGCATGATGAACGAGCGTAGCCGAGAGGCGCGGAAGTCTGCGGTCCCGTTCCAGTATGCGGGACGACTCATGGGTTACGGGCAAACGTAGTGAATCACTCCATTTCATCAATCGTTGCGCCGGACGGTGACAGCTCGGTGACCCAGTGCCACATTGCGGAACATGACTGAAATCCAGCCCACGCAGTTCTGCACCATCGTGCCTCCGCATGTCCTCGACCGGCTGGCCCGCTCGCAGGACCCCGCCCTGTCCGCGCCCGCCCGCCGCACCCTGGAGGCGGACGCCGTACAGCGCACCCGGCGGCAGCTGACTGCCGTCGCGGCACCGGTTCCGGCCCCCGAGGCGACGGCAGACGTGGATGCCGGCGCGGACGCGGAGGGCGCGCCGGAGTGCCCGCAGCGCACCGTCCACGACTGCCGGAACGGCACGGACCTGCCGGGCGTCGTGGTCCGCGCCGAGGGCGACGAGCCGGTCGGGGACGCCACGGTCAACCGCGTCTACAGCGGTCTCGGCGCCACCTTCGAGCTGCTGCTGAAGGAGTACGGGCGCAGCTCCCTCGACGGCACGGGCCTGCCGCTCAACGCCAGCGTCCACTTCGGCGACCGGTACGGGAACGCCTTCTGGGACGGCGAGCAGATGGTCTTCGGGGACGGCGACGGCGAGATCTTCCTCGACTTCTCCATCCCGGTCGACGTCATCGCGCACGAGCTGGCGCACGGCCTGACGCAGCACACGGCGAACCTCAGCTACTACGGCCAGCCGGGCGCGCTGAACGAATCGGTCTCCGATGTGATGGGCTCGCTGGTCAAGCAGTACACCCTGGGTCAGAGCGCCGACGAGGCCGACTGGCTGATCGGCGCGGGGCTGCTCGCACCGCGCGTCACAGGCGTCGCGCTGCGCTCGATGAAGGCGCCGGGCACGGCGTACGACGACGATGTGCTGGGCAGGGACCCGCAGCCCGCGACGATGCAGGACTACGTCCGCACCGGCCGGGACAACGGCGGGGTGCATATCAACTCGGGCATTCCGAACCACGCCTTCTATCTGTTCGCGACGCGGCTGGGCGGCAAGGCGTGGGAGCGGGCTGGGCAGGTCTGGTTCGACGTGCTGACCGGCGGGGAGCTGGCCGTGGACGCGGACTTCGCTCGCTTCGCCCGGCTGACGGTGTCGGCAGCGGCCGCCCGGTACGGGGAGGGCGCCGAGCACGAGGCGGTGGTGAAGGCCTGGGCGCAGGTGGGGGTGGAGACCGCCTGACGCGCCTTGCCCCCTCCGGAGCCGCGACCGCGGGGACACCCGCCGCCGGGTGCCGTCCGGACGGACGGGCGTGGTCATCGACATGTCCGGGGTGATGCGGGTGTACCCCAACCCCGCGGCGGGACGCCTACGCGGCGGCTCTCCGGTGTCGCCGCGCCCTGATTCGTACTAGAACGGGTGCCATGCGTATTCAGGTGAGGCGTACCGGAGGATTCGGCGGGATCGAGCGGTTCGCGGAGCTGGACACCGCGGACCGCGCCGACGCCGATGAGTTGCAGGAGCTCGCCAGGCAGGTACTGGCCAAGGGGCACCGGACTCCGCCGGTCGGGGTGCCGGACGGGTTCAGCTACCAGATCACGGTGGAGGGGGAGACGGTGTACGCGACGGATCCGCGGTTGTCGGAGAAAGAGAGCCGGTTGGTGTCAGTGGTGCTGAAGGAGGGGGCAAAGCAGACATAAGAGGCGTAGGGCCCCGGCTCAGAAGCCCAGCTTCCGCAGCTGCTTCGGATCCCGCTGCCAGTCCTTCGCGACCTTCACATGGAGGTCCAGGTACACCGGCGTCCCCAGCAGCGCCTCGATGTGCTTGCGGGACTTGATGCCGACTTCCTTCAGGCGCTTGCCCTTGGGGCCGATGATGATGCCCTTCTGGCTGGGGCGCTCGATGTAGACGTTGGCGTGGATGTCGAGGAGGGGCTTGTCGGCGGGGCGGTCCTCGCGGGGGAGCATTTCCTCGACGACGACGGCGATGGAGTGGGGCAGCTCGTCCCGCACGCCTTCGAGCGCGGCCTCGCGGATCAGCTCGGCGACCATGACCTGCTCGGGCTCGTCGGTGAGGTCGCCCTCGGGGTAGAGGGCCGGGCCCTCCGGCAGGAGGGGGATCAGCAGATCGGCGACCAGCTGGATCTGTCCGCCCGCCCGTCGCCCGCCACCGCCCTTGTCCGAGGAGCCGCGCTCCGCGCCTTCCTTTGCGGAGACGGGGACGATCTCGGCCCACTCGATGCCCAGCTCCTTGCCGAGCCGGTCGATCGCGATGAGCTGCTCGGCGAGGGTCCTGGAGTCGACCAGGTCGGTCTTGGTGACGACGGCGACCTTGGGGGTCTTCTTGATTCCGGCCAGCTCCTTGGCGATGAAGCGGTCGCCGGGGCCGATCTTCTGGTCGGCGGGCAGGCAGAAGCCGATGACGTCGACCTCGGCCCAGGTGGTGCGTACGACGTCGTTGAGCCGCTCGCCGAGCAGGGTGCGCGGCTTGTGCAGGCCGGGGGTGTCGACCAGGATCAGCTGTGCGTCGGGGCGGTGCACGATGCCGCGCACGGTGTGCCGGGTGGTCTGCGGCCGGTTTGAGGTGATCGCGACCTTCTGGCCGACCAGAGCGTTCGTGAGGGTGGACTTGCCCGCGTTGGGGCGGCCTACGAAACAGGCGAAGCCGGCCCGGTGCGGACCGTTGTTCTCTGGGGTGCGAGCGCTCATGGCGCCCATTCTCCCCGATGTCAGACCCTCGGGCGTACACGCGTCCTGCCGGGCCGGGAGCCGCGCCGCACCCCGGCCCTGACCCGCGCCCCTGCCCGCGCCCCTGCCCTCGCCTTGGCCCTCGCCCTGATCCTGGCCCTGGCCCGTACGACGGCGGCGCCTGCGAGCGCCGTCGCGAGGAGGAGCACGACGAGCCAGGGCAGGGCGACGAAGGGAGCGGTGGCCGCCTCGCGCACGTCGCGGGCGGTGGCGGTGAGCCGGACCTCGCCCCATTCGAGCTGGGGCGCGTCCGTCCAGCGCTCGGTCAGCCGGATCTTCTGGCGGGGCAGCAGCTCCGCGGGGACCTTCATCAGCTCGCGGTCGAGGAGGTCCCGCCCGAACAGTCCCTCGGCCTTCAGCGTCACCTTGGGGCTGAGGGTGACATTGCCGCTGTTGCGGAGGGTGTACGAGATGAGCGTGCTGCTCTCGCCGACGCCGGGCACCAGGGGTTTGTCGTGGGTGAGGGTGACGTCCTCGACGGCCAGGGCGGGCACGGCCGGGCCGCCGACCCGCAGATAGACGCGGGCCCCGACGGCCTGCCGCACGCCGACGTCCACGGCCTCGCCGTCGCCGGCCGCGGCGATGCGTTCGTCGAGGGCGACGAGTGCCCCCGCGTGATCGCCGGGCTCGGCGTCTTCTGGGACTGCGACGGTGTACGGGACGGTGACGGAGCCGTGGGCGGGGACGGTGATCCGCTCGCGTTCCGGTGTCGCCCACGCCCCGATGCCGCGCTGCTCCTCCTGCCGGGTGCGTACGGCGAAGCCGCCGTCGCGCGCGGTGTTGTAGGCGTCGGCGGCGTACAGCAGGAAGGTCAGCGGCTCGGCGGTCTTGTTGGCGACGGTCACTTCGTCGGCGACGGCGGCGCCGGGGTCGGCGGAGAGGTAGAAGTACGGTCTGCTGCCCAGCTGGGAGGCGGCGGGGTAGACGGACCAGTTGCCGTTGTCGGCGGCGTGGGCGACGCCGCCCGCGGCGGGGAAGCCGAGGGGGAGGAGTGTGAGCAGGGCGGCGAGCAGGAGGACGTACGCCTTGCGCATGCATCCCTCCGGGGTCGTGGCGGGGCCGGCCGCCGGGCGCGGGTGTGCGCCCGGCGGCCGGCCCCGCCGACACGGTTTCATTCGAGAGTTCAGGCGAGGGTCAGGGTGAGCACCGCGGAGTAGTCGCCGGGTGCGGTGAACGCCGGAACCTCCAACGAGAGGCCCGCGTCGACGGTGAACTCACCGCCGGTGAGGGGCCCGTTGGGGGTGGTGGCGAGCGTGGCGCCGGCCGAGCCGACCTGTCCCGCGGAGCCCGCGGCACAGGTGCTGGGGCTGCCCGGCTTGGTCGCACAGGCCGGGGTCCAGCTCAGCGCGCCCGCGTCGATCTTCGTGCCGTCGGGTCCGGAGAAGTCGGTGACCTTGCCGGTCAGCGACCAGCCCGCGGGGCCGCCGCGGAAGTCCTTGACGGTCACGGTCCGGAGGTCGCCGGTGGACGCGCCGCCCGCGCCGAAGTCGACGGCGGACATCTCGACGGCGTCGCCCGCCTGGGACATGGTGAGGGCGCCCGGGGCGACGGAGGCGGTGAGCTGCTGGCTGTTCTCCGGCAGCGGAGTGTCCTCGATGACGGTGTAGGCGGCCGGGCCCGCGCCGGTGTCGGGGTCCCAGGCGTCGCCCTCGTACGCGACGATCCCGGTGGTGGCCGGGTCGCTGACCTTGAGCCGTGCGGTGAAGCCGCCGTCGGCGTCCGCCGTGACGGTCATGGTGTCGCCGGTCTCGGCGTCCCCGGCCCGGCCGGCGACGGTGACGTCCGCGAGCGGGGTGAACTTGACGCCGGTGACGGTGACCCGGTCGCCGGGTTTGCCGGACGCGGCGGCGAGCTGGATGGCGCGCTCGTTGGCGCCGGGCTCGTCGGTCGCGGTGACGGTCTCGGAGACGGGGGCGGGCGGATTGATCACGGTGCAGGGGGTGTCCAGCTCCATGATGTAGCTGGTGTGGATGTTGTAGTCGCCGGGCGAGAGGGTGATCGAGCCGGCTTCGGAAACCGTGAACGTGCCGGTCATCGAGAACGGCGGGAACTCTCCCTTGCCGGGAACGGGCGGGTTCTTCTTGGGGCCCGCGACGGTGACTTCGCCGGTCTGCGCACCGCCGAGGGTGACCTTGCCGGTGGGCGTCATGATGTCGGCGGGCAGCGCCAGGTCGACGGGGTTGCTGGCGGCCGGTTTGGTGACGGTGTACGTCACGGTGACGGTGTCGCCCACCTTCGGGGCGGCGTTGTCGACGGTGATCTCGGCGGTCGTGGTGCCGTCGATGGGCGGGATGCCGGCGATCGGCGGGGGTACGCAGTGGGTGTCGAAGTCCACCGGTGCGGAGGCGGTCTCCAGGGCTGCGGCGGGCGAGGCGGCGAGCGGGCCCGCGCCGACGATCAGTGCGGCCGCGCCCAGTGCGGCGCCCCACCGCCGCCGTGCGGACCGCCTCGCGCTTCCGGGCGGCGCTGCGGCCCTGCGGGGTCCGGGGGTGGCTGAAGGCATGACTGCCCCCTTCTTACTGCCTGGTCCTGATGGGTGCGGACGCGGCGGCTCTTCCGCGGCGGCAGGGGGCCATTGACGGGCGGGGGCGGCAAGAAGTCAATGGAATCGAAATGCACCGACTGATGGCCCATCAGATACTGTCAAGATCCCGTGAGCGTTCCGCGGGGGCGGCGTGGACGACGAGGACGACGTGGACGGCAGGGGCGACGTGGACGGCGCAGACCCAAGCGTGTGCCGGCGCCCCCGCGGACCGCGGGGGCGCCGACGGCGTATTCACGCGGACGCGCACGCGTGTCAGTCGAACACGAACGGGCCCGGCGACTGGCTGCTCACGGCGTCGCAGCCGACGCGGATGCCGAAGATGGTCATCGACAGGGCCGTCCCGCCGAAGTACGAGTCGAGGCTGTCGCCGGAGGCGACCGTCCCGCTCAGCGGCCCGATGACGACCGGCGACCCGGCCGGGAGGGCCGGGTTCTTCTCTCCGGTGAACTGTGCCGTCCCGCCGCCGTTCCTCGCCAGGGTGAGCGTCGCGTCGATCTCGTCCGCGCCGACGGCGACGGGTGTGGTCACGGCGGAGGTGAGGGTGATGGTCGCGGCTGTGCCTTCCTGGGTCGCGGTGAGGCTCGCCGTGCCGCCGCCCCAGAATCCGCAGTCGTACGAGGCCGTCGCGGTGGCGGGCGTGACGGCCGCGGCGGCCGGGGCGAAGGCGAGTGACAGTGCGGCAAGGGCGGCGGCCGCCAAGGCGGTTGCGCCGATGCCTGACCGGGCGCTGGGTCGCATGGGATTCCCCTTTCCCGTGTGGGGGGAGTGGGTGCAGCCCTGACTGCGGCGCGGAACAGCACACAAGCTGCGCCGAGGGTGAACGGGTGGACGCGGACCGTCGCTTCGGGTGGGCGGGGTGCGCACGCGCCACCGCGCGGACGGCCGGCCGATGCGACCCGGACGGCGGCTCACCCTCCAGGGCCCGGCCGACCCGTCGATCTGACGGTCCGTCGGCTTATCTGCTGTTCATTGATGCGCAGGAGCACCATGAACGCAAGGGGGCGAGCGGTGTTTTGTCGAGCGCGCCGACTGGACGAGCACGCCGACTGGATGAGCACACCGGCTGTATCCCGGGCCGCCGCGCCGGACAGAGGGCCGCCGCCGCGCCGGGCCGCGGCGGCGGGCTGTTTCAGTCGGCCGTACCGGCCGGCGTGGCGGAGGTCAGTGTGCCGTCGGGGGCCGCCAGAAGGACCGGGGTGTCCGGGCCGCCGAGATCGCGAACCGCCGCCCGGTCCTGGTCCGAGGGGGCCTGGGCGGTGGACACGACCGCCGCCGCCTCCAGTGACCGCGCGCCGCTCGCGACGGCCATCGCCACCGCCGTCTGCAGCGCGGAGAGCTTCAGCGAGTCCAGCGTCACCGTCCCGGCGACATAGGTGCGCCCGGTCTCGTCCCGTACGGCCGCGCCCTCGGGCACGGCGTTGCGGGCGCGGGCGCTGCGCGCCAGGGTGATGATCTTGCGGTCCTCGGGGCCCAGGCCGGTGCTCTGGTCGGTGCTCTGCGTCATGGACCGAGCATAGATCGGCGACGCGTACGCGAGCGGCGAGGCCCCGGGGGGGAACCTCGCCGCTCAGACGTTTCCGCAGCCTCATCGGCTCTGCGGGAGACCCTGCCGGGCCTTAAGCGGGGACGCTTCAGCTCTGCGCACCCTTGACGAGCTTGTCGCCCGCGCGCTTTGCCAGGTCCTGGAACGGGCTCTTCGCGCCCGGCTCCTGGCTCGGGATGACCAGCACGCGTGTCACTCCGGCCCCCTGGCGGGCCACCATGATCTCGGTCTTGAAGGCGATCCCGACCTCCGGGACCTCCATCGACAGCCGGAAGCTGACCGCCTCCTCGGCGACCGAGGGCCCGGTGAGCTTCTCGACCTTGAGCTCCGTCTTGTCGCCCTCGGCATCGATGGTGGCCTTGGGGCAGGCGTCCACGGCGGTGCTCAGAGCCTTGGTGAAGTCCGCGGCGCCGCTGCCGTCGAAGGTGAAGACCTGCTGGATGAACGCGGTGTCGTCCGCGGCTTCGAACTCGGCGTCCTGCCCCATGGTCGCGCCCTCGATCTTCGGGCCCATCATGTCCGCCAGGGGCTGGCACTCCGGCTTGCCTGCCTTCGGGGCCGGGCTGTCGTCGGCGGGGCTCTTGGTGGCCTTCCAGCCGTCCGGCAGGTCCTTGAGCTCCAGCGTGGCCGCCTTCAGCTGCGCGGCGGTCAGCGCGACCGCCGGCTTACCCGCGGGCTTCTCCACGGCCCCGTCCTGGCCGCCCTCGCCGCCCTTGCCGTCCTTGCCGCCTTCGGCCTTGTCCTTGGTCTGCTCGTCGGCGGACGCAGCCGGCTTCTTCTCCTCGTCGGACGAGCCTCCGCAGGCCGCCGCGGTGAAGCACAGCGCGGAGACGGCGACAAAGGCGGCAGCGCCGCGGCGCATACGTATACCCATCAAGAAACTCCCATGAAAAACAAGTGAACATGGGGAGTTTCCCCCTCCCCGTAGACGCCGACTGGAAGCATCCCCCCTCCCAATCAACGGGCAGAGAATACACAGCTTCTGGCGATCAGCCCGCCACCGGATAGAACGCGCCGCGGCGGCCCTCCGGGCTGGTCAACCACCGGAGCTTCTCCGCCGTGCCCGTCTCCGGCACCGGGGTGTGCAGCACGATCGCCAGATCGGGACGGGCCGGGATCCGCAGCTGGGTCGACTCCACATGCAGCGTCCCGGCCAGCGGATGCTCCATCTCCTTGGTCACCTGACCGCCCGGCGCGACGTCACGCCGCTCCCACAGTTCGGCGAACTCCGCGCTGGCCGCCTTCGCCTCCTCGATCACGGCCATGAACCCCTCGTCGCCGGGACGCTCGGAGCAAGCCGCGCGGAACTGCGCGACCACCTGCGGGGCGAGCTTCTCCCACTGCGGAGTGCGGGAGCGGTAGAGGGAGTCGGTGAAGAAGGCGATCAGACAGTTCTGCACCAGCCCGGGACGCATGCCGAGGACGACTCCGGCAGCGTCGTTGTACAACACCGTGTTCCAGTACACGTCCATGATGTGCGCGGGGTACGGCATCCAGGCGTCGATCAGCCGGCGCAGCCCGCCGCACATGTCGCCGTGGACGGGGTCCACATCGAGCGGGGGCGGGTTCAGCCCGGCGAGTGCGTACAGATGGCGGCGCTCGGCGCTGGTCAGCTTCAGCACCCTGGCCACCGAGTCGAGGACCTGGGGCGAGACGGTGATGTCGCGTCCCTGCTCCAGCCACTGGTACCAGGAGACGCCGACGCCCGCGAGGACGGCCACCTCCTCGCGGCGCAGGCCGGGAGTGCGGCGGCGGGCCCCGCCGTCCGGGAGGCCGGCCTCTGCCGGGCTGATCCGGGCGCGCCTGCTCATCAGGAACTCGCGCAGCTCGCCGAGGCGGTGAGCCTTCATCACATCCACGCCGTACGTCCCCCGTGTCCCCGTGTCCCCCGCTGCCCCTGCCTGGTGGTGCGGCCAACAGGATAAGTGCCCGCTCCCCACCGCTGTTCCCTCGCGCCGAGGCTGTCGTCCATGCCAACAGACACCGACATCGCCGGCACATCCACCGGCACATCCGCGGCCGCCGCTGCCCCGGCCGCCGCGCAGGGCGCGGCCCGGCTCGACGGCCGCTCCCGGCTGATCCTCTTCATCCTGTGCGCAGCGCAGTTCATGGTCGCCCTGGACTTCTCCGTACTGAACGTCGCACTGCCGGTCCTCGGCAAGGACCTCGGGCTGAGCCCGTCCGCGCTCCAGTGGGCGGTCACCGCCTTCGCGCTGCCCTCCGGCGGCTTCCTGCTGCTGTTCGGGCGGATCGCCGACCTGTACGGGCGGCGCAGACTGTTCCTCACCGGGCTGGCCGTGTTCGCGGCGGCCTCCGTCCTCGCCGCCCTGGCCTGGGACCCGGCGTCCTTTCTGACGGGGCGGGCGCTGCAGGGGCTGGGTGCGGCGGTCATCGTGCCCACCGGCATGTCACTGCTGACCACGACGTTCCCCGAGGGCCCGCGGCGCGACCGGGCGCTGGGCATCAGCGGCACGCTGCTGTCACTTGGCTTCACCGTCGGCATGGTTCTGGGCGGGGTGATGACCGACACCCTGGGCTGGCGCTCGACGATGGGGCTGCTCGCCGTCTGCAGCCTGATCGTGCTGCCCTTCGCGCCCGGGCTGCTGCCGGAGTCGCGGACGCCGGACCGGCCGAGGCTCGACGTGCCCGGCGCGGTCACCGTCACCGGCGGCCTGCTGTCGCTGATCTACGCCCTGTCGACGGCGGCCGAGCACGGCTTCGGCGGCCTGGACGTCCGGCTCACGCTGGTCGCGGGCATCGCGCTGCTGGCCGCCTTCGGCGTCGTCGAGTCCCGCAGTGAGGCGCCGCTGGTGTCGCTGCCGATGCTGCGTCGGCGGACGGTGGCCTTCGGGAACCTGGGCGGGCTGATCACCTTCTCGATGATGAGCACGGTGGTGTTCGTGCTCACGCTGTACCTCCAGGAGACCCTGGGACTCAGCGCGTTCCGGACCGGGCTGGTCTTCGGGGTGCAGGGGCTGGCCTCGGTGGTCGCGGGTTCACTGGCGCCCCGGGTGATCGGGCACTTCGGCGCCAGGCGCACCCTGGTCGGCTCGCTGCTGGGGCAGGGGCTCTTCGGCGCCGTGCTGCTCAGCATCGGCGGTCAGTCGGGCGCCCTGGTGGCGACGGTCGCGGTCTCGCTGGCGAGCATGTGTCATCTGGGCGCGATCATCTCGTACGGCCTGACGGTCACGTCCGGGGTGCCCGACGAGCAGCAGGGGCTGGCGACGGGCCTGGTCACCACCACCCAGCAGGTCGGCATCACGATCGGCATCCCGATGCTGGGGGTCCTGGCCACGACGCACGGCGGCTCGCTGTACGAGGGGGTGCGCACCGTCCTCGCCGTGGACGCGGCGATCGTCGTGGCCGCGGCGCTGCTGGTCGCGGCCGGACTGCGGTCCCGGCGGTCCCGATCCCGGCGTTCCGGCGGCCGAACCGCCGTGTGACGCCGTACGGCGGCGTTCAGGGGCGGTCGAGGCGGAGGCGCTGCGCCCTGGGGAGGTTGGCGACCACCAGGTCGTAGGAGTCCTCGATCAGCTCCCGGACGAACCGCTCCGGGAGCTGATCGACGGTCACCGTGTTCCAGTGGCGCTTGTTCATGTGGTAGCCGGCGACGATCGCCGGGCCGTGTTCGGCGCGTAGCTGGACCGCGAGGTCCGGGTCGCATTTGAGGTTGACCGAGAGCGGCCGGGCGTCCAGGGCGCTGAGCGCGAACATCTTCCCGCCCACCTTGAACACCGAGGTCTCGGGCGTGAAGGGGAAGTCCTCCACCGCGCCGTTGAACTCCAGGCAGAAGGCTCTCAGCTCCTCCGCGTTCACTGTCCCGCTCCTCCTCTGCGGCCGTCCCCGCCGACTGCCGGCGGCTCCTGGCCGACGGGTTCGGCGAGCACCGTGACGATCTTGTTGCGACGGCCGGCGGGGGACTCGGCGGTCAGCCGCAGCGCCCGCCCGTCCGACAGGTCCACCACGGCGGACGCGCCAGCGATGGGGACCCGGCCCAGCGCCTTGGCGAGCAGCCCGCCGACCGTCTCCACGTCCTCGTCGTCGAACGCGTCGAGGCCGTAGAGCTCGCCGAGATCGCCCAGGTCGAGGCGGGCGGTGACACGGAAGCGCCTGCCGCCGAGTTCCTCGACCGGCGGCAGCTCCCGGTCGTACTCGTCGGTGATCTCACCGACGATCTCCTCGAGGATGTCCTCGATGGTGACGATGCCGGCGGTGCCGCCGTACTCGTCGATGACGACGGCCACGTGGTTGCGCTTCTGCTGCATCTCGCGCAGCAGGTCGCCGGCGTTCTTGGTGTCGGGCACGAAGACGGCGGGCCGCATCGCGGTGGAGACCAGATCGGCCTCCGCCTCGCGGTTGATGTGCGTCTTGCGCACCAGATCCTTGAGGTAGACGATGCCGACGACGTCGTCCTCGTTCTCCCCGGTGACGGGGATGCGGGAGAAACCGGAGCGGAGCGCCAGCGTCAGAGCTTGGCGCACGGTCTTGAAGCGCTCGATGGAGATGATGTCGGTGCGCGGCACCATCACCTCTCGCACCAGGGTGTCGCCCAGTTCGAAGACGGAGTGCACCATGCGGCGCTCCTCGTCCTCGATGAGCTGCTCCTGTTCGGCGAGGTCGACCATCGCCCGCAGCTCGGCCTCGCTGGCGAACGGGCCCTTGCGGAAGCCTTTTCCTGGGGTGAGGGCGTTGCCGATGAGGATCAGCAGCTGAGGGACCGGGCCCATGATCCGGGCGAGCGGCAGCAGGACGTACGCGGAGGCGGTGGCCGTGTTCAGCGGGTGCTGGCGGCCGATGGTGCGCGGTGAGACGCCGACGGCGACGTAGGACACCAGGACCATCACGGCGATCGCGACCAGCAGCGCCGCCCAGGTCTCGGCGAACTCCTCAAGGCAGACGTAGGTGACCAGCACCCCGGCCGCCATCTCGCAGGCGACCCGCACCAGCAGGGCGACATTGAGATAGCGCGTGGGGTCGGCGGCGACCTGGGCCAGCCTGGCCGCGCCGCGCCGCCCGGAGCGGACGGCCTCGGCGGCGCGGAAGCTGGAGACCCGGGCGATGCCCGCTTCGGCGCAGGCGGCCAGCCAGGCGACGACGACCAGCAGGACGGCGCCGAAGATCAGTTGACCGGTCATGACACGGTGG
Source organism: Streptomyces sp. MUM 178J (assembly GCF_022414575.1). Taxonomy (GTDB): domain Bacteria; phylum Actinomycetota; class Actinomycetes; order Streptomycetales; family Streptomycetaceae; genus Streptomyces; species Streptomyces chengmaiensis. The sequence continues at coordinate 17,613 of NZ_JADWYQ010000034.1, forward strand.
GCACCGGGGACGGGCCGGTCAGGCCCTTCTCCGCCCGCCAGCCGTCCACGATCGCGGCCTGCAGGCCGAACATCTCGGCCCGCTCGTCGGGCTCCTCGTGGTCGTAGCCGAGCAGATGCAGCACGCCGTGGACGGTCAGCAGCTGGAGCTCCTCGTCCATGGAGTGCTGGGTGGGGGCCTGCTCGCCCTGCCGCGCGGCGACCTCGGGGCAGAGCACGATGTCGCCGAGGAGCCCCTGCGGGGGCTCCTCGTCGTCCTTTGCCGGCGGGCGCAGCTCGTCCATCGGGAAGGACATGACATCGGTGGGACCGGGCAGATCCATCCACTGGACGTGCAGCTGCTCCATGGCCTCGGCGTCCACGACGATCACAGAGAGCTCGGAGAGCGGGTGGATGCGCATCCGTGCGAGCCCATAGCGGGCGATCTCCAGGATCGCCCGCTCGTCGACCTCGGTGCCGGACTCGTTGTTGACGTCGATCGACATGGTGCTGTGCGTCTACTTCCCGTGGGTCCCGTGCGACGTGCCGTTGCGGCTGTCGTACTCCTCGTACGCGTCGACGATACGGCCCACCAGCTTGTGCCGTACGACGTCGTGCGAGGTGAGCCGGGAGAAGTGGACGTCGTCCACGCCGTCGAGGATCTCCTGGACCTGGCGCAGCCCGGACTTGGTGCCGCCGGGCAGGTCGATCTGGGTGATGTCACCCGTGATCACGATCTTCGAGTCGAAGCCGAGCCTCGTCAGGAACATCTTCATCTGCTCGGGGTTCGTGTTCTGCGCCTCGTCCAGGATGATGAACGCGTCATTGAGCGTCCTGCCGCGCATATAGGCCAGGGGCGCGACCTCGATGGTGCCCGCGGCCATCAGCCGGGGGATGGAGTCGGGGTCGAGCATGTCGTGCAGCGCGTCGTACAGCGGGCGCAGATACGGGTCGATCTTCTCGTAGAGCGTGCCGGGCAGGAAGCCGAGCCGCTCGCCCGCCTCGACCGCGGGCCTGGTCAGGATGATCCGGTTGACCTGCTTGGACTGCAGGGCCTGGACCGCCTTGGCCATGGCGAGATAGGTCTTCCCGGTACCCGCGGGGCCGATGCCGAAGACGACGGTGTGCTTGTCGATGGCGTCGACATAGCGCTTCTGGTTGAGCGTCTTGGGGCGGATGGTGCGGCCGCGGCTGGAGAGGATGTTCTGGGTGAGGACCTCGGAAGGGGTCTCCACCGCTGCTCCCCCGGTCTCGTCCTTGAGCATGGCGATGGACCGTTCCACGGCGTCCTCCGTCATCGGCTGCCCGGTGCGGAGCACGAGCATCATCTCGTCGAACAGGCGCTGGATCAGTGCGACTTCCGTGGGGTCGCCCACCGCGCTGATCTCATTGCCCCGTACATGGATGTCGGCGTGTGGGAAGGCGTCCTCGATCACGCGAAGCAGCGCGTCGCCCGAGCCGAGCACGGTCACCATCGGATGCTTGGCGGGTACGGTGAAGTGGGCTCGTACCTGATCTGTGGGTGTCTGAGTCATGGGCCGGCTCTCTGGCCTGCGCATACCTCCTGTTGCAGGGTTCTCGCCTGTCGACAACCTCTGGAACTCCAAGCCTACGACGCCGCGCTGACAAGGCCGAGACCTTTTCCGCCCCCGGCGGCGGCGCATATGCCGGCGCCGCTGCGCTCGGACGGGCCGGTATGCGTCGACCGGTGTGCGCCGACCGCTACGCGCCGGCCCGAACGCTCAGGCCGGTGCGCTCGGACAGGTGCGCTCAGGCCGAGCGGCGGAAGCCGATGGTCGGGACCGCCCGGCGCAGCGGCCAGGGCCGGGTGGGGGCCGGGAGCAGTGCCTGCAGAAAGGCGTAGCGGCGCAGCGCGGCCGGGTCCTGGTCGGGGACGTCCTGGACATGGCTCCACCAGGCCGCGATCTCGGACCATCCGGGTGCGGAGAGTGACCCGCCGAACTCCTGGACCGACAGGGCGGCGGTCAGCCCGGCGAAGGCGAGCCGGTCGGCGAGCGGCCAGCCCGCGAGGGTGCCGGTGACGAACCCGGCCACGAAGACGTCGCCCGCGCCGGTCGGATCCAGCGCCTCCACCGCGATGGCGGGGACCTGGGCGCACTCGCCGGTCGCGCCGTCCACGGCGTACGCGCCCTCGGAGCCGAGCGTGACCACGGCGACGGGGACCTGCTCGGTCAGGGCGTGCGCGGCCGCCAGAGGGCACTGGGTGCGGGTGTAGCGCATCGCCTCCTCCGCGTTGGGCAGGAACGCCTCGCAGTGTTCGAGGTCGGCGAGGTCGTCCGGGTCCCAGCGGCCGGTGTCGTCCCAGCCGACGTCTGCGAAGATCCGCGCCCCTTTGCGGGCGGCCTGGGCGATCCACTCGGCGCGCCCGGGGGCGAGCGAGGCGACCGCGGCGCGGGCGCGCGGCGGGCAGTCGGGGGCGGGCTCGGGGGGCGGGGCCTCATGGCCGTGGGAGACCATCGTGCGCTCCCCCTCGTACGCCATGGAGACGGTGACCGGGGAGTGCCAGCCGGGGACGGTGCGGGAGAGGGAGAGGTCGATGCCCTCGCCCTGCTCCAGGGCGTCCCAGCAGTACTCGCCGTAGTGGTCGTCGCCGAAGGCCGCGGCCAGCGAGGTGCGCAGTCCGAGGCGGGCGAGCGCGGTGGCCATGTTGGCGACGCCGCCGGGGCTGGAGCCCATGCCGCGCGCCCAGGACTCGGTGCCGCGCACGGGTGCGCTGTCCAGACCGGTGAAGATGATGTCCAGGAAGACATTGCCGGTGAGGTACACGTCCCAGGCCGGGTCGTCGGGCGTCCGCAGGGCGGCCAGCGGGTCCAGGCAGCCTGGGCGCCCCACGGGTGTCAGATGCCCCGTCCTCCTGGGATCCGCCCGGTCTCCCGGCTGCTCTCCGTGGTGAGTGGTCACCGTACGCGCTCCAGAAACGTGGTGCAGATCAGGCCAGTGTGCCCGATCGGGGCCCCTGCGGTCCTGTGATGTCCCGGATGCGCGGCACGGGCGGCCGGCGGGGCGGCCTCAGACCCGCTTGGGCACGGGGATGCGCGTCAGATCCCTCGCCACGGTCAGCTCGCCGTCGAACCCCGCGGCGCGGGCCTGGCTGGCGAACTCCTCGGGGTCGCTGTAGCGCTGTGAGAAGTGGGTGAGCACGAGATGGCGCACGCGTGCGTCCCGGGCGGCAGCGGCGGCCTGTCCGGCTGTCAGATGGCCGTGCTCCGCGGCCAGTCGCACATCCTCGTCGAGGAACGTCGACTCGATGACGAGCATGTCGCAGCCCTCCGCGAGGGCGTGGACGCCGTCGCACAGCCGGGTGTCCATGACGAAGGCGAACCGCTGGCCCCTGCGGACCTCGCTGACGTCGTCCAGGGTGACGCCCCGCAGCTCCCCTTCACGCTGGAGCCGTCCCACCTCCGGGCCCGCGATGCCGTGCTCCGCGAGCCTCTCGGGAAGCATCCGGCGGCCGTCGGGCTCGACGAGCTTGTACCCGTACGACTCCACGGGGTGGGAGAGCCTGCGCGCCTCGAGGCTGTACGGGGCGGTGGCGACGAGCACCCCGTCGGCGGCGACGGGGGCCTGGCTCAGCCGCACGGTCTCGCGGTAGGCGGTGGCGTACCGCAGCCGGTCGAAGAAGCGCTGTCCGCTCGCCGGGTAGTGGGCGGCGACCTCGTGGGGGACGCGGTCGAGGTTGATGCGCTGGATGACGCCGGCGAGGCCGAGGGAGTGGTCGCCGTGGAAGTGCGTGACGCAGATCCGGTTGATGTCGTGCGCGGCGACCCCGGCCCGCAGCATCTGGCGCTGAGTGCCCTCGCCGGGGTCGAAGAGGATGCCTTCGCCGTCCCAGCGGAGCAGATAGCCGTTGTGGTTGCGGTGGCGGGTGGGCACCTGGCTGGCGGTGCCCAGGACGACCAGTTCTCGTACGGACAATGCGGGTGATCTCGTCTTTCCGTGGTCCGTTGTCCGGGGTCCGGCTTCCGATGGTCCGTTACCCGGGGGGCCATTCGAGGCCCCGGCCGCCGAGGAGGTGGGCGTGCGCGTGGAACACGGTCTGGCCCGCGCCGCTGCCGGTGTTGAAGACGATCCGGTAGCCGACGCCGTCGACCTTCTCCTCCGCGGCCACCTCGCCGGCCTCACGCAGCAGGTCGGCGGCGAGCTGCGGCGCGGCGGAGGCGAGAGACGCGGCGTCGGCGTAATGCGCCTTGGGGATGACGAGGATGTGGGTGGGGGCCTGCGGGTTGATGTCGCGGAAGGCGACGATCGTCTCGGTGTCCTTGACGATGGTGGCGGGCACCTCCCCCGCGACGATCTTGCAGAACAGGCAGTCCGCCTGCGGCTCTCCCGCCATGGTCGGGGTCCTCCTCGCGTAGGTCTTCGGCACATGCGGTCTGTGGCACGTGCATCGTATCGGGCGGCGGTCGGCGGTCTGCGCCGTGCCGTTTCCGGCCGCTCCGCGGCCCAGTGGTGCACCTTCGTCTCCGCACCGGCACCGACGCCGGCTTCGGTGCTCCCCTCCAGTGGCCACAGGCCGCTCTGCGGCCCAGGTGCAGACCGGTTGCCCGCACGGCACAACGCCGAGGCTGCGGCAGGGAAACGCCGCTGCGGGACCCGGAGACAAGTTCTGCGGGGAGGTGGCGACGCGAAGCTGCCGCCGTACGGGCGCGGGCCAGAAGCCCCGTGTATCGCCTCCCCTGGAGGGGTGGGGGCCGAAGCCCCAGGGGTCACGGCTACGGCAGAGGCGGGAGCTCCGGCGGGGTCTTGGACGGGTGGTCGGCGAGGGCCGCGAGGGCCATGCGGACGGCCTCGTCCAACTGGGGGTCGCGGCCCGCCGCGTAGTCCTGCGGGGCGGTGACGACCTCGACGTCCGGGTCGACGCCGTGGTTCTCCACGCCCCACCCGTAACCCTCCAGCCAGAAGGCGTACTTGGGCTGGGTGACCAGCGTGCCGTCCACCAGGCTGTAGCGGCTGTCGATGCCGATGACACCGCCCCAGGTGCGCACCCCGACGACGGGGCCGATGCCGAGCGCCTTGATCGCCGCGTTGACGATGTCGCCGTCGGAGCCGGAGAACTCGTTGGCGACGGCCACGACGGGCCCGCGCGGCGCGTCCTGTGGATAGCTGAAGGGACGCATGCCGCGCGGCGCGTCCCAGCCGACCACACGGCGGGCGAGCTTCTCGACGACGAGCTGGGAGGTGTGGCCGCCGCGGTTCTCCCGCACGTCGACGATCAGCCCCTCCCGCGCGACCTCGACCCGCAGGTCGCGGTGGATCTGCGCCCACCCGGGAGCCTGCATGTCCGGCACGTGCAGATAGCCGAGCCGGCCGCCGGACTTCTCGTGCACATAGGCCCGACGGTCGGCCACCCAGGCGTGGTACCGGAGCGGTTCCTCGTCGGCGAGCGGCACCACGACGGCGTGCCGCAGTTCGCCGCCGTCGGCCGGGGAGAGGGTGAGCTCCACCGGTTTGCCCGCGGAGCCGACGAGCAGCGGCCCAGGCCCGGCGGTGCGGTCGACCGGAACGCCGTCCACCGCGACGATCGCGTCCCCCGTCCGCACGGCGACGCCCGGCGCGGCGAGGGGCGAGTGCGCGTGCGGGTCGGACGTCTCGGACGGCAGGACCCGGTCAACGCGCCAGAGCCCGTCCTCCCCGCGGGAGACGTCCGCGCCGAGGAGACCCTGTCTGCCGGTTCTGTCCCCGCCCCACACACGCGGGGTGACATACGCGTGGGAGGTGCCCAGTTCGCCCTGCACCTCCCACAGGACGTCGATCAGGTCATCGTGGGTGGCGATGCGCCCCAGGAGGGGCCGGTAGCGGGCCAGTACGCCGTCCCAGTCGACCCCGCCCAGGTCGGCGCGCCAGAAGTTGTCTCGCATCAGCCGTCCGGCCTCGTCGTACATCTGCCGCCATTCGGCGGGCGGGTCGACCGTGCCGCGCACCCTGGCCAGATCGACGGTGACGTGCGTGTCTCCGTCCTCCTCGCGTGCGGCCCTGCGGTCGCTGGGGACGACCTTGAGCTTGCCGTCAGTGTGCAGCAGCACCCGTCTGCCGTCGCCGCTGACGTGGAAGTGCGAGGCGTCGGAGGCCAGTTCCTCGACGTCCCGCCTGACGAGGTCGTACCGCTCCAGCACGGTGTCCGGCCCCGGGTCGTCGGGGGTGGCGCGGGTCGCGCCGAGGACTCCGCGCAGCGGGTGGCGCAGCCACAGCAGCCCGTCCTTGGCGGCGCGCAGGGTCGAATAGCGGGCGGCTTCGACGGGGAACGGCACGATGCGGTCGGCGAGTTGGTCGAGGTCGATGCGGGTGACGGCGGGCGCGGAGGCGGCGGCGCGGGCTTCGCCGTCGTCCGGCCCGTCGCCTCGGCCCGCTCCCGCCTCCGGAACGTCGGCGTTCGCCGCTGCCTTCGCCGTTGTCGCTGCTTTGTCGGGGGCGTCGCCGTCGAAGGCGCGGCCGTGCCTTTGCGGCCCGAACGGGGAGGGGGTGGCCGCGGCCAGCGTGATCAGGTGCGGGCGGCAGCCGCCGACGAAGGCGAGGTCGAAGACGTGTGTGTCGTAGACGGGGTCGAAGGCCCGTTCCGACAGGAAGGCGAGGTGCTTGCCGTCGAGGGTGAAGGCCGGCTGGAAGTCGGCGAAGCGCAGTGGCGTCGCCTGGCAGACGCTCAGATCCGCGGTGTTGGCGAGTTTGATCTGGCGCAGCGGGGACGGCCCGGGGTGCGACCAGGCCAGCCAGGCGGAGTCCGGTGAGAACGCCAGCCCGTTGGCCTCCCCGTGCTCGCTGCGGTCGACTTCGCGCAGCTCGCCCGTCTCGCGCTCCACGAGCAGCACACGACCGTCGTGGGAGGCGACGGCGGCGTGGCGGCCGTCGGGCGACACGGCCAGGCTCAGTACGCGGCCGAGGCGGCCCGCCGCGAGTCTCCGCGGCGTCGCACCGGGCGCCACGCCGGTCGCCGGGGCGAATTCGAGGGCGTCCTCGCCCTCGGCGTCGGTCACCCAGACGACGTGCTCGTCGCCGCCCGCCCGGAAGGTGCGCGGCAGTCTGCCCCGTACGCCGGGCCGGGCGGCGAGCGCCCGCGCCGGGCCCTCGCGGTGGGTGACCCAGTGGATGCCGCCGCGGATCTCCACGGCGCTGCCCCGGCCGGTGTGGTCGGGGACGGCCGCGCCGACGTGGTGCTCCGCGCGGATGGGCCGGGGACGCAGATCGGTGCGCTGGCCGCCGAGCCGGACGGCGATCCGGGACGGCTCGGCACCGGGGCCGTCGGAGCCGTCGACGTCGTCGGAGGCGTCGAGACCGTCGAGCAGCCACAGTTCACCGGCCGCGCAGTACACGACGCGGCGGCCGTCCGCGGCGGCATGACGGGCGTAGTGGCCGCCCAGAGGGGTGTGGCGGCGCAGCTGCGATGCGTCGGGCAGTGAGGAGTACAGGGCTCCGACGCCTTCGTGGTCGGAGAGGAAGGCGATGCGGTCGCCGGCCCAGAGGGGGTACTCGATGTTGCCGTCGAGCTGCTCGTGTACGCGCGCGTACGTCATGTCTTCATCGCCGTCCGGCGGTTGCTGCAGCCAGAGTTTGCCGGCGGTTCCGCCCCGGTAGCGCTTCCAGTAGGCGGCCTCCCGGCCCATCGTGACCGACAGCAGCAGCGTCCGCGGCCCGTACGCCACATCGCCGACGGGCCCGTACGGCAGCGTCTGAGCCGGCCCGCCGTCGAGCGGCACCGCCCGTGCCCAGCTGCGGCGCAGGGACGCCTGCCCGTGGGTGCTGACCGCGAGGACGCGACCGTCGGGGGTCCAGCCGCGGACGGAGGTCTTCCAACTTCCCCAGTACGTCAGCCGGGTGGAGGGGCCGCCGTCCAGCGGGGCCACATGCACCTCGGGGGCGCCGTCGCGGTAGGAGGTCCACGCGACATGCCTGCCGTCGGGCGAGATCCTGGGGTGGTTCACGGGCATGTTGTCGGCGCTGACGCGCCATGCGCGGCCGCCGTCGAGCGGCGCCGCCCAGACGTCGTCCTCCGCGGTGAAGACGACCAACTCGCCGTGGAGGTGCGGGTACCGGAGGTAGCCAGGGTGCGTCACAGGGTCACCCTAGGCATGCGAGGGCCGCGCGGTCAGGCGTTTGGATCACTTGGCCGGGGATCGCCGACGGGGGTGGGCGTGGGAGGGGTCTTCGGGGCGACGGTCACGGTGACCGTGACGGCAGGCGTCGGGGGCGGCTCGGGGGGCGCGGTCGGAGCGGGGGTCACGGTGGCGGTGACGGTGGACGGGGGGCGCGTCGGCCAGGGGCTCTCCGTCGGCGGCGGGGTCACCGTGGCCGTGGCCGTCGGCTGTGCCCCGCAGTCGCCGAGCATGGTGGCCTCGAAGACGGTCTTGCGGCCCACCTTGGCCGTCAGTTCGCCGTGGACGCACCGCCCCTCGATCTCACGCGTCACCTTTCCCGTGATGGTGATCCGCTGTCCGGAACCGGTCTCGCCTCGGCAGTCGACGGTCACCGGCGCGGGAGGGGACGACGAGGGGGCGACGCTGCCGATGATGCCGGGGGCCGCCTTGCCCGTGCAGCTCAGCCAGCGCACGTCGAAGCGGAGTCGCTCCAGAGTGCTGGTCGCGGTTCTGTCGGTGGTGACGGCCGCGGCGACGGCGCTCAACCCGCCGGAGGCGCCCGGCTCGCACCCCGTCGCGGCGATCCCGGCCACCGCCGCGGCGACGGCGATCGTGACGCGTCGTCGTCTCGAGGACACCATGTAGGGCAGGGTGCCAGCTGCCGGAGTACGAGGAAAGCAGCCTTCGCGCCGTGTCCGGTCCCCGTGAGGAAGGCGCGGGCACGGCGCGCGGAGCCCGTCGAGGGCGCGCGCTGTTCAGGACCAGCGGCCCGTACGGCCGAGCAGCAGCGCCGTGGCGGCCGTTCCCGCCGTCGAGGTGCGCAGGACGGTGCGGCCCAGGCGGTACGGCTTCGCTCCTGCTTCGGCGAACAGGGCCAACTCCTCGGGGGAGACGCCCCCTTCGGGACCGACGACGAGCACGATCGAGCCCTCGGCGGGCAGTTCGGCAGCGGCCAGCGGCTGGGCGCCCTCCTCGTGGAGGACGGCCGCGAAGTCCGCTGCGGCGAGCAGCACCGCGACCTGCTTGGTGCCCGCGGCGTCCGCGACATCGGGGAAGCGGAGCCTGCGCGACTGCTTGCCCGCCTCGCGGGCGGCACTGCGCCACTTGGCCAGGGACTTGACGCCGCGGTCGCCCTTCCACTGTGTGATGCAGCGGGCCGCCGCCCAGGGCACGATCGCGTCCACGCCGGTCTCCGTCATGGTCTCGACGGCGAGTTCGCCCCGGTCCCCTTTGGGGAGGGCCTGGACGACGGTGATGCGGGGCGCGGGCTCGGGCTCCTCGGGGAACTCGACGGGCTCCACGACCAGCCGGTCCTTGCCCTCGGTCCGCAGGACCCGCCCGGCGGCGCCGTGGCCCCTGCCGTCCGTGAGCACGACATCCTCGCCCGGCTTGAGCCGTTTGACGGAGACGGCGTGGCGCCCCTCGGGGCCGTCGAGGGTGAGGACCGAGCCCGGTCCCACCCCGTGGAGGGACTCCACGACAAAGACGGGCGCGGTCATCGCGACACACTCCCGGAGCTCCCGCTGCCGGCGGCGCCGGGCTCAAGACCGGCCCGGGCCGCCTCCGCCTCGGCGGCCAGCACGGCGACGAGTTCTCCCGCGGGCAGGGCCCGGGCCAGTCGGTGCCCCTGCCCTGCCCACAGGGCCATGCCCTGGGGGTCGCCCGCCTTGGCGGCGGCCTTGCGCAGCCCACTGGTCAGATGGTGGATCTGCGGATAGGCGGCGGGGGCGTACGGTCCGTGCTCCCGCATGAACCGGTTGACCAGGCCGCGGGCCGGCCGTCCGGAGAACGCCCTGGTCGACTCGGTGCGGGCGAAAAGCGGATCGGTCATGGCCTGCTTGTGGAGCGCATGGGCCCCGGACTCGGGGCAGACGAGGAAAGCCGTGCCCAGCTGTGCGGCGCTCGCGCCCGCGGCGAGGACGGCGGCGACCTGGCCGCCGCGCATCAGCCCGCCGGCGGCGACGATCGGCAGCCGTACGGTCTCGCGGACCAATGCGATCAGTGAGAGCAGTCCGAGACCCGACCCGTCGGCGTCCGGGTCGTCCCGGTGGGAGCCCTGATGCCCGCCCGCCTCGATGCCCTGCACGCACACGGCGGCCGCGCCCGACTCCTCGGCGGCCAGCGCCTCCTCCGAGGTGGTCGCGGTGACCACGGTGACCGTGCCGACCTTCGCGAACGCCTCCAGCACCGCAGGGGTCGGGCAGCCGAAGGTGAACGACACGACGGCGACGGGATCGTCGAGGAGTACGGCCAGCTTGGCCTCGTACCCGTCGTCCGCGCCGCTGTCGGGGTCGCCGAGCTCCGTCTCGTACCAGGCGGACTCCCCGGCCAGCTGCTGGCGGTAGACGTCGACGGCGGCGGTGTCGGCGGCCCCGGGCTGCGGCAAGAAGAGATTCACCCCGAAGGGGTGGCCCGTGAGCGCGCGGAGCCGTTTCACCTCCTGGTACATGCCGTCCGCCGTCTTGTACCCGGCCGCGAGGAACCCCAGCCCGCCCGCCTCGGCCACGGCGGCGGCGAGCTGGGGACACGATGCGCCGCCGGCCATGGGGGCCTGCACGATCGGAAGCCGGCAGAGGTCGGTCAGTGCGGTGGACGACATGCCCTGCATCGTGCCACGTCCCGCTCTGCGCCGGGGCTCCGCCCCAGGACCCCGTTTCCGGCCGGTGGCTCCGCTCCCGGACCCCGCACGGCCGAAGGCCGTACCGGCGGTCCGAGGCTTGGGGGGCCTGCCCTCTAACGCCCGTTGAACGCGTCCTTCAGGCGTGAGAACAACCCCTGCTGCCCCGGCTGGAACTGCCCCGTCGGCCGCTCCTCACCCCGCAGCTTCGCCAGCTCCCGCAGCAGCCGCTCCTGCTCGGGGTCGAGCTTCGACGGGGTCTGGACCTCCACATGCACGATGAGGTCGCCGCGGCCTCCTCCGCGCAGATGGGTGACGCCTCGGCCGTGCAGCGGGATGGACTGGCCGGACTGGGTGCCCGGACGGATGTCGACCTCCTCCATCCCGTCCAGCGTCTCCAGCGGGCACTTCGTGCCCAGCGCCGCCGCCGTCATCGGGATGGTCACCGTGCAGTGCAGATCGTCGCCGCGCCGCTGGAAGACGGGGTGCGGCAGCTCGTGGATCTCAACGTACAGATCACCTGCGGGCCCGCCGCCGGGACCGACCTCGCCCTCGCCCGCGAGCTGGATGCGGGTGCCGTTGTCGACGCCTGCCGGGATCTTGACGGTGAGCGTCCGGCGGGAGCGCACCCGGCCGTCGCCCGCGCACTCCGGGCACGGCGTCGGCACGACGGTGCCGAAGCCCTGGCACTGGGGGCACGGCCGCGAGGTCATGACCTGGCCCAGGAAGGACCGGGTGACCTGCGAGACCTCTCCACGGCCACGGCACATGTCGCATGTCTGCGCGGACGTGCCGGGCGCCGCGCCCTCACCGCTGCATGTCGTGCAGACGACGGCGGTGTCGACCTGGATGTCCTTGGTGGTGCCAAAGGCCGCCTCGGTGAGCTCGACCTCCAGGCGAATCATCGCGTCCTGCCCGCGCCGGGTGCGCGAGCGCGGCCCGCGCTGCGACGCGGTGCCGAAGAACGCATCCATGATGTCCGAGAAATTCCCGAACCCGCCCGCGCCGAAGCCGGCACCCGCGCCGCCACCGCCGCCCGCCTGGGACAGCGGGTCGCCGCCGAGGTCGTAGACCTGCTTCTTCTGCGGGTCCGACAGCACCTCGTACGCCGCGTTGATCTCCTTGAAGCGCTCCTGCGTCTTCGGGTCCGGATTCACATCCGGATGGAGTTCGCGCGCGAGGCGGCGAAAGGCCTTCTTGATCTCGTCCTGCGATGCGTCGCGACGCACGCCGAGTACGGCGTAGTAGTCCGTGGCCACTTACGACTCCGCCAGGATCTGTCCGACGTAACGTGCCACTGCGCGTACCGCTCCCATCGTTCCGGGGTAGTCCATGCGGGTCGGTCCGACCACGCCGAGTTTGGCAACTGCCTCGTCGCCCGAACCGTAGCCGACCGCGACCACGGACGTGGAACTGAGCCCCTCGTGCTCGTTCTCATGGCCGATCCGCACGGTCACGCCGGAGTCCTTGGCCTCGCCGAACAGTTTGAGGAGCACGACCTGCTCCTCAAGCGCCTCCAGCACCGGCCGGATGGTCAGCGGGAAGTCATGCACGAAGCGGGTCAGATTGGCGGTGCCGCCGATCATCAGCCGCTCCTCGGTCTCCTCGACCAGGGTCTCCAGCAGGGTCGCGAGCACCGTGGAGACGGTGGCCCGGTCCTCCGTTTCGAACGAGTCGGGGAGGTCCTGCACCAGCTGCGGCACATCCGTGAAGCGCCGGCCCACGACACGGGCGTTGAGCCGGGCCCGAAGGTCCGCAAGCGAGGTCTCGCCGAACGGCGCGGGGCAGTCGACCATACGCTGTTCGACCCGGCCGGTGTCCGTGATCAGCACGAGCATCAGCCGGGCAGGAGCAAGGGAGAGCAGTTCCACATGCCGGACCGTGGAACGGGTCAGCGAGGGGTACTGGACGACGGCGACCTGGCGGGTCAGCTGCGCCAGCAGCCGCACCGTGCGCCCGACGATGTCGTCGAGGTCGACGGCCCCGTCCAGGAAGTTCTGAATCGCCCGGCGCTCGGGGGAGGACAGCGGCTTGACGCCCGCCAGCCTGTCCACGAACAGCCGGTAGCCCTTGTCTGTCGGGATCCGCCCGGCGCTGGTGTGCGGCTGGGCGATGAAGCCCTCCTCCTCCAGCACCGCCATGTCATTGCGGACGGTCGCGGGCGAGACGCCGAGCCGGTGACGCTCAGTGAGCGCCTTGGACCCGACGGGCTCCTCCGTGCCGACATAGTCCTGGACGATCGCGCGCAGCACTTCGAGTCTGCGTTCACTGAGCACTGCGCACACCTCCAGCTGTGGTCTCTCTCGGTTCCTTGCCTGGCACTCACTGCATCCGAGTGCCAGCCGTCCCCCGAGCCAGTGTACGGCCGTGGGGTGCGCCCCTAGCAAGGGCGGCCGACCACGCTACCGCGAGCCGTCCCAGGTCGTTGCCAGTAGCGTCGCCGTATGGACGTCAGTTGGGAAGACTTCGGCTGGGAGCGGCTGGCCGACGGGGTGGGCCGACGGCGGCTTCCGGTATGGGACGCGACCGTGGGGCTGGTGGCCGGCGGGGACGCCGTTCTGCTGTTCGACACAGGGTCCACGCTGCGTGAGGGGGTCGCGATCCGGGCCCAGGCCGAGGCCCTGACGGGCGGGCGCCGAGTGACGCATATCGCATTGAGCCATCCGCACTTCGACCATGTGCTGGGCACATCGGCCTTCTCCGGCGCCCATGTGTACGGGGCGGTCGGCGTCGACGCCCTGATGCGGCGGGAGCGGGACGCGATCCGCGCGGACGCGGTGCGGGAGGGGCTGGACGCGGCCGAGGCGGGCGAGTCCGTCGACCTGATGGTGCTTCCCCAGCACGGGGTGTTCGGCGAGCAGACGCTGGACCTCGGCGGCCGTCAGGTGCTGCTGGCCAATGTGGGGCCCGGCCACACCGGGCACGATCTGGCGCTGCTGGCGCCAGGCGACCCCGAGGTGGTGTTCTGCGGCGATCTCGTCGAGGAGTCGGGCGAGCCCCAGGCCGGCCCGGACGCCATCGCCTCACGCTGGCCCGCCGCCCTGGACCGGCTGCTGGCCCTGGGCGGGGACGACGCGATGTATGTGCCGGGGCACGGGGCGGTGGTCGACGCCGCGTTCGTACGGCGTCAGCGCGATGTGCTGGCGACACGCTTCGGCGTGTCGTAGCGTCGGCCGAGTGCACGGCTGCGGCCGGGACCTGACGCCCCCTTGGACGCATCCCCGGGGCGACGGCCCCCGGACCCCCGGCAGAATGGCCCTCCATGCGACCGCGACACTACAGCGCCGACCTGACAGCCCCCTGGAAGAAGTCCGCCCCGGCGCCCGAGGTGCCCGCGGAGCCGGATCTGGTGGTGGAGGAGGTCTCCACGGGCTTCTGCGGCGCGGTGATCCGCTGCGAGGCGGGGACGGTCACTCTGGAGGACCGCTTCGGCAAGCACCGGGTCTTCCCACTCGCCCCACGCGGCTTCCTGCTGGAGGGCAAGGTCGTCACCCTGGTCCGCCCGGTCCGATCCTCCTCGCCCGCCCCGTCGCGCCCCGCACGCACCGCCTCCGGCTCCCTCGCGGTCCCGGGCGCACGGGCCCGCGTCGCCCGCGCCGGGCGCATCTATGTGGAGGGCCGCCATGACGCGGAGCTGGTCGAGAAGGTGTGGGGCGACGATCTGCGCATCGAGGGCGTCGTCGTGGAGTACCTGGAGGGCGTCGACGACCTCCCGGCGGTCGTCGCGGACTTCGCACCGGGGCCGGACGCCCGTCTGGGCGTCCTGGTCGACCACCTGGTCCCGGGTTCGAAGGAGTCCCGTATCGCGGCCCGGGTCACGGGCGACGGCGACGGCGACGTGCTCGTGGTGGGGCACCCGTACGTCGACGTCTGGCAGGCCGTGAAGCCCTCCTCGCTGGGCATCCCCGCCTGGCCGGCCGTCCCACGCGGCGAGGACTGGAAGACCGGCGTCTGCCGGGCTCTGGGCTGGCCCCTCGACACGGGCGCGGCCTGGCAGCGCATCCTGGGCTCCGTGCACTCCTACAAGGACCTGGAGCCGGCGCTGCTGGGCGCTGTGGAGCGGCTCATCGACCATGTGACGGCATGAGCGTCCGGCCCGCCCTCAGTCCACCAGGTCCCTCACCACCGCGTCCGCGAGCAGCCGCCCCCGCAGCGTCAGCGCCGCCCGCCCCGCCTCGTACGGCCCGGGTTCGAGGAGCCCCTCGGACAGGGCCCGTCCGGACGCCTCCAGGCCCGCCTTCCGCAGCAACTCCAGCGGCACGCCCTCCCGCAGCCGCAGCTCCAGCAGCACCCGCTCCACCCGGCGGTCCTCCGCCGACAGGAGCTCGCGGCCCGCGCCCGGGGAACGCCCCTGCGCCAGGGCGGCCGCGTACGCGCCCGGGTGCTTCACGTTCCACCACCGGACACCGCCCACATGGCTGTGTGCGCCGGGACCCGCGCCCCACCAGTCCGCGCCGCGCCAGTAGAGCTCGTTGTGCAGGCAGCGGCCCGCCTGTGAGGCGGTCCAGTTCGACACCTCGTACCACTCGAAGCCGGCCGCGGACAGAGTCTCCTCGGCGATCAGATAACGGTCCGCGTGCACGTCGTCGTCGGTCATCGGGACCTCGCCGCGCCGGATGCGGCGGGCGAGCTGGGTGCCCTCCTCGACGATCAGCGCGTATGCCGACACATGGTCGGGGCCCGCGCCGACGGCGGCGTCGAGCGAGGCCCGCCAGTCGTCGTCGCTCTCCCCCGGCGTGCCGTAGATCAGGTCGAGGTTCACATGGTCGAAGCCGGCGGCCCGGGCCTCGGCCACGCAGGCCTCGGGACGTCCCGGGGTGTGCGTACGGTCGAGGATCTTCAGCACATGCCGCCGGGCGCTCTGCATGCCGAAGGAGATCCGGTTGAAGCCGCCTTCCCGCAGCTCCGCCAGATAGGCCGGATCCACGGACTCCGGGTTGGCCTCCGTGGTGACCTCAGCGTCGTCGGCGAGCCCGAACTCGTCCCGTACCGCGCCGAGCATGGCCACCAGGTCGCCGGCGGCGAGCAGCGTGGGGGTGCCGCCGCCGACGAAGACGGTCCGCACGGGCCGCGGGTCGTCGCCGAGAACCTTGCGGGCGAGCCGGACCTCGTCGGCGAGCGTGGCGGCGTAGTTGTCGCGGGAGGCGAGCACGCCGCCGCTGCCGCGCAGCTCGGTGGCGGTGTAGGTGTTGAAGTCGCAGTAGCCGCACCGGGTGGCGCAGTACGGCACATGGAGATAGAAGGCGAGCGGACGGTCGGCTGACGCGTCGAGCGCGGACGCGGGCAGGGAGCCGTCCTCCGGCACGGGTTCGCCGTCGGGCAGTACGGAAGGCATGCCCTCCATTGTCCGTCACCGGCGGCGAACCCCTGCCGGGCGTCGCGCGCAGGCACCCGGCCCGGGCGTCGCGCGCAGGGGCCAGGGCCGAGCGTCGCGCGCAGGGGCCGGGCGTCGGACTCGGACGTCGCGCGCCGGGCCGTGTGCGACGCGTCCGAGCCCGACGGCGCCCTCAGGCCTCGCGGGCGCCGTCGTACATCTCCTCGATGAGGTCCTTGTACTCACGCTCGACGACGGGCCGCTTGAGCTTGAGGCTGGGCGTCAGCTCGCCGTGCTCGATGTCCAGGTCGCGCGGCAGCAGCCGGAACTTCTTGATCGTCTGCCAGCGCTGAAGGCCTTCGTTGAGGCGCTGCACATAGCCGTCGACGAGCTGCTCCACCTCCTTGGATGCGACGACCTCGGCGTAGGACTTGCCGCCCAGGCCGTGCTCCTCGGCCCAGCCGAGGATGGTCGCCTCGTCGAGGGCGATCAGCGCGGTGCAGAAGTTCCGGTCCGCGCCGTGCACCAGGATGTTGGAGACGAACGGGCAGACCGCCTTGAACTGACCCTCGATCTCGGCGGGCGCCACGTACTTGCCGCCGGACGTCTTGATCAGGTCCTTCTTCCGGTCGGTGATCCGCAGATAGCCGTCGGCGGACAGCTCCCCGATGTCGCCGGTGTGCAGCCAGCCGTCCGACTCGAGGACCTCGGCGGTCTTGTCGGACAGTCCGTGGTAGCCCTCCATGATTCCGGGGCCGCGGAGCAGGATCTCGCCGTCGTCCGCGATGCGCACCTCGCAGCCGGGCAGCGGCTTGCCCACGGTGCCGGTGCGGTAGGCCTCGCCGGGGTTGACGAAGCTGGCGGCGCTGGACTCGGTGAGGCCGTAGCCCTCGAGGATGTGGATGCCCGCGCCGGAGAAGAAGTAGCCGATGTCGGGTGAGAGGGCCGCGGAGCCGGAGATGGCGGCGCGCAGCCGGCCGCCGAATGCCTCACGGAGCTTGCTGTAGACCAGCACGTCGGCGATCTTGTGCTTGGCGCTCAGCCCGAAGGGGGCGGATGCCTTGCCGGTGCGGCGGTAGCTGTCCTGTGCGGCCTTGGCGTACTCGCGGGCGACGCCGGCCGCCCACTGGAAGATCTTGTACTTGGCCCCGCCGGCGGCGCGCGCCTTGGCGGCGACGCCGTTGTAGACCTTTTCGAAGATCCGCGGAACGGCCGCCATATAGGTGGGCTGCACGACCGGCAGATTCTCGATGATCTTGTCGACGCGGCCGTCGACGGCGGTGACATGGCCGACCTCGATCTGCCCGGAGGTGAGCACCTTGCCGAAGACATGGGCGAGCGGCAGCCACAGGTACTGAACATCGTCCTTGAAGATCAGTCCGGTGGCGGCCATGGCCTTGGCCATGTACGACCAGTTGTCATGGGGCAGCCGGACGCCCTTGGGTCGGCCCGTGGTGCCCGAGGTGTAGATCAGGGTCGCAAGCTGATCAGCGGTGATCGCCTCGATGCGCTCCTTGACCGCGCCCGGGTGCTTCTCGAGGTGCTGTGCGCCGCGCGCCTCCAGTTCGGCGAGGGAGAGCACCCAGCCGTCCGGGTCCGCGGGGTCGGCCTCCACCCCCTCGGTGTCGATGACCACGACATGGCTGAGGCCCGGCAGCTCGGCACGCTTCTCCCGCGCCTTGGCGAGCTGTGAGGCGTCCTCGGCGATCAGCATCCGGCTCTCGGAGTCGGCCAGGATGTACGCGGACTCCTCGGCGTTGGTCGACGGGTAGACGGTCGTGGTGGCCCCGCCCGCGCACATCACGCCCAGGTCGGCGAGGATCCACTCGACACGGGTGGAGGAGGCGAGAGCCACCCGCTCCTCGGGGCGCAGCCCCAGGTCGACAAGGCCTGCGGCGATGGCGTCGACGCGGTCGGCGGCCTGCCGCCAGCTCAACGACTTCCAGTCATCGGGGCCCTGACCGGAGGCGGGGGGCACCGGATAGCGATATGCCTCGCCGTCCGGCGTGGCCGCCACTCGCTCGGTGAAGAGCATCGCCACGGAGGGCGGTCGGTTCTCGATCAGAGTCTGGTTTTCGCTCACGACGTCGTCCTCCGAGGCTGGCCTTCCCGGGCCTTTTTAACTGGCGAGTAACCATCGAGCCGTGATCAGAGTAGAACGGACGGGTCCGGCACGTAAGTCTCTTCGCACTGCCGCTTGATAACGAACACGGCGCGAACATGGCGCGAAAATGCATCCGCCCCGGCCGTCCGGCCGGGGCGGATCCTCTCACGCCGCTCCCGCGTCCCCCGCTTCGCGCCCTGCCTCTGCCCTTGCCTCTGCCCTTGCCTCTGCCTCTCGCCCTACTTCCTGCCCTACTTCTTGCCCTTGGCGCCTTCATCGCTGGAGAGGACGGCGATGAAGGCCTCCTGCGGGACCTCCACGCTGCCGACCATCTTCATCCGCTTCTTGCCTTCCTTCTGCTTCTCCAGCAGCTTCCGCTTACGGGAGATGTCACCGCCGTAGCACTTGGCGAGGACGTCCTTGCGGATGGCGCGGATGGTCTCGCGGGCGATCACGCGCGAGCCGATGGCCGCCTGGACCGGCACCTCGAACGCCTGCCGGGGGATCAGCTCCTTGAGCTTGGCGACCAGCCGTACGCCGTATGCGTACGCATGATCCTTGTGGGTGATCGCGGAGAACGCGTCGACCTTGTCGCCGTGCAGCAGGATGTCCACCTTGACCAGGCTGGACGCCTGCTCGCCGGTGGGCTCGTAGTCGAGGGAGGCGTAGCCGCGCGTCTTGGACTTCAGCTGGTCGAAGAAGTCGAAGACGATCTCGGCGAGGGGGAGGGTGTAGCGGATCTCCACCCGGTCCTCGGAGAGGTAGTCCATGCCCAGCAGAGTGCCGCGGCGCCCCTGGCAGAGCTCCATGATCGAGCCGATGAACTCGCTGGGGGCGAGGATGGTGGCCCGCACGACCGGCTCATGGACCTCGGCGATCTTCCCCTCGGGGAACTCGCTCGGGTTGGTGACCGTGTGCTCCGTCCCGTCCTCCATCACCACGCGGTAGACCACGTTGGGCGCGGTGGCGATCAGGTCGAGCCCGAACTCGCGCTCCAGGCGCTCGCGGATCACGTCCAGGTGCAGCAGGCCCAGGAAGCCCACACGGAAGCCGAAGCCCAGGGCGGCGGAGGTCTCGGGCTCGTAGACCAGGGCAGCGTCGTTGAGCTGCAGCTTGTCGAGGGCCTCGCGCAGCTCCGGGTAGTCGGAGCCGTCCAGCGGATACAGGCCGGAGAACACCATGGGCTTGGGATCCTTGTAGCCGCCCAGCGGCTCCTCGGCGCCCTTGGTCTGCTGGGTGATCGTGTCGCCGACCTTCGACTGGCGGACGTCCTTCACACCCGTGATCAGATAGCCCACCTCGCCGACCCCGAGACCGTCGGCCGGGAGCATCTCGGGCGAATTGGTCCCGATCTCCAGCAGTTCGTGGGTGGCGCCGGTGGACATCATCCGGATGCGCTCGCGCTTGCCGAGCTGACCGTCGACGACCCGGACGTAGGTCACGACGCCGCGGTACGAGTCATAGACCGAGTCGAAGATCATCGCGCGGGCGGGGGCGTCCTTCACGCCGACCGGGGCGGGGACCTCGCGGACGACGCGGTCGAGCAGAGCCTCGACTCCGAGGCCCGTCTTGGCCGACACCCTCAGCACGTCCTCGGGCTCGCAGCCCACCAGGTTGGCCAACTCCTCCGAGAACTTCTCGGGCTGCGCGGCAGGCAGGTCGATCTTGTTCAGCACCGGGACGATCGCGAGGTCGTTCTCCATCGCCAGATAGAGGTTGGCGAGGGTCTGCGCCTCAATGCCCTGGGCGGCGTCGACCAGCAGGATCGTGCCCTCACAGGCGGCGAGGGAGCGCGACACCTCATAGGTGAAGTCGACGTGCCCCGGAGTGTCGATCATGTTGAGGATATGGGTCCTGCCCTCGTCCGGGCCCTCGGTGGGCGCCCAGGGCAGCCGCACGGCCTGGGACTTGATGGTGATGCCGCGTTCGCGCTCGATGTCCATGCGGTCGAGGTACTGGGCGCGCATCTGCCGCTGCTCGACCACTCCGGTCAGCTGGAGCATCCGGTCGGCAAGCGTCGACTTGCCGTGGTCGATGTGCGCGATAATGCAGAAGTTGCGGATCAGCGCCGGGTCGGTACGGCTCGGCTCGGGCACATTGCTGGGGATCGCGGGCACGCAGGGTCCTGATTCTCGAGACGCCGGGCGCGTCTGGCTCGGTCGATGGCTGAGGCTTACGTCTTCAGTCGATACGTAGGCTCCATGGTCCCACGCGCACGGGAGTGTGCTCGGTTTGGGCCGCTCGATGAGCGACTGGTAGCCTGGGCAGCTGTGTCTCGCGCACCCTCTCGCGTGGGACGGTTAAGAGATCACCGAACCTGTAAAGGCTCTTTCGTGGCGAACATCAAGTCCCAGATCAAGCGGAACAAGACCAACGAGAAGGCGCGCCTGCGCAACAAGGCCGTCAAGTCCTCGGTCAAGACCGCGATCCGCCAGGCCCGCGAGGCCATCGCGGCGGGCGACGTCGAGAAGGCCACCGCGGCCGTCGCCGTGGCGTCGAAGAAGCTCGACAAGGCCGCCTCGAAGGGTGTCCTCCACAAGAACAACGCCGCCAACAAGAAGTCGGCGCTGGCCACCAAGGTCGCCACCCTCAAGGGCTGAGCTCTTGATTGATCGCCGGTAGGGATCCGGCGGGCCCTCTCATCCGCCCCCTTCCCGGCTACTGCACTCTCCGCGCCGCACGCGGCCTGCGTTCGCCACGCGGGTGCGGCGCACCAGCTGAAAGCGAAGGCCCCGGCCTACCGCCCTTTCCCCAGGGCAGGCGCCGGGGCCTTCGTCATGCCGTCCGCAACCGCATGCCGTCCGCAACCGCCGGGCGGGGCCTTCGCCACCTCCCCCTGGAAGCTGCGGGAAACGCCGTGCGGCGCGCTTGCCGGTGCCGCGACCGGCAATGTCTGCCCGCCGAGGAGCGCCATCCGGCGCCGGGGGCGCCCCGGCGCCCGAAGGGCTGCGGGGGAGATCGCAAGGCGGCCGGAAGTCCTCGCAGCGAAGCTACTCGGGCTTGGCCGACGCAGCGTGGGGGCGCCATCCCGGGCCCGCAGGGCCCAACGGGTGGGGGTCCCGCCCACGCCGGAGCCTGTGGGGGAGCGTGCAGGACGGCGCGAGTGGGCAAAGCCCTCCGGGAGGAGCACTAGCCACGGCGGGAGCGAGCCGCCCGCGCCACCGCGACCACCGCCTTCTCAAGGGCGTACTCCGGATCGTCCCCGCCTCCCTTCACACCCTCGTCCGCCGCGGCGACGGCCCGCATCGCCGCCGCGACGCCGTCCGGGGTCCACCCGCGCATCTGCTGCCGTACACGGTCGATCTTCCATGGCGGCATGCCCAGCTCGCGTGCGAGATCGGCAGGCCGTCCACCCCGCGCGGAGGACAGCTTGCCGATCGCCCGGACGCCCTGCGCCAGCGCGCTGGTGATCAGGACCGGGGCGACCCCGGTCGACAGCGACCAGCGCAGCGCCTCCAGGGCCTCCGCCGCCCGACCCTCCACCGCACGGTCGGCCACCGTGAAGCTCGACGCTTCGGCACGGCCCGTGTAGTAGCGCGCGACGACCGCTTCGTCGATCGTGCCGTCCACGTCCGCCGCGAGCTGCGCCACCGCGCTCGCCAGCTCCCGCAGATCACTTCCGATCGAGTCGACCAGGGCCTGGCAGGCCTCGGGCGTCGCCGATCTGCCGAGCCCCCGGAACTCCGACCGGACGAACGTCAGCCGCTCCGCGGGCTTCGTCGTCTTGGGGCAGGCGACCTCACGCGCCCCGGCCTTCCGGGCCGCGTCCAGCAGGCCCTTGCCCTTGGCGCCCCCGGGGTGCAGCAGCACCAGAGTGATCTCCTCCGCGGGCGCGGCGAGATAGGCCTTCACGTCCTTGACCGTGTCGGCGGACAGATCCTGGGCGTTCCGCACGATCACGACCTTGCGCTCGGCGAAGAGCGAGGGGCTGGTCAGCTCGGCGAGTGTGCCGGGCTGCAGCTGGTCGGCGGTGAGGTCGCGGACGTCCGTGTCGGGGTCGGCCGCCCGCGCCGCCGCCACCACCTGTCGCACCGCACGGTCCAGAAGCAGGTCCTCCTGGCCCACGGCGAGCGTGACGGGGGCGAGAGGATCGTCGGTCGAATTCTTTCTGCTGGCCATCGCCGTCCAGCATCCCACGGCCCACTGACACTCCCGCCCGTACCGGAGAATGGGCGGGTGAGTGAACGACACATCCTGGTGCTGCCGGACCGCGACTCCGCAGAAGACCTGGCCGAGGGGCTCGCCGACCGCTTCGGGGTGATGGAGGAACCCCAGCTCGTACGGGACGCCCTGGCCGGCGAGGACGACGCGGAAGACGCCCAGTGGCTGGTCGTCGTGGAGGATCCGGACGGCCGCCTGACCCCTGCCGCGCTGGACGACTTCGCCGCCGAATTCGAAGGCTGGCTCGAAGCCCCCTGAACCGCCGGTTTCCCGTCTCCGCCGTCTCCGCCGTCTCCGCCTGTCCTCCGGTGCCTCTGGCGCACGATCCGCCGGGAGGGGCGCTAGCTCCGCCGTCGCGCCACCGGCGCGGACGGCAGCCGGTCGAGCCGCAGCCCGAAGTGGTCGCGGTAGGCGGCCAGGAGAGCGGCGTCATTCGCCAGCTCCCGTACCTGGCGTTCGCCGTGCTCGGTGGTCACCAGCTTCCGGCCGGAGATCGTGATCCGGCCGGTGGAGGTGAGTCTGGAGCACACGACGGACCGGCAGAAGTGCGATTCGGGCGACGTGCGATGCCACCATGCCCCGGCGGCGAAGTCCCTCAGCTCACGGGGCCGCGTCTCCAGCCGGAACTGGGGCTTGTCGTCCCGGAGCACATCGAGGTCGCCGCCCTCCGGCGCCTCGGCGACCCGGAACGTGCCCGCCGGGTCCAGCTGGTCGCCGCGCTCGTCGAGCGCCAGCGGGTAGTGGCTGTGGTCGCCGAAGCCGACGTCTGCCAGCCAGGGCCCCGAGGAGTCGGCCGGCTCCACCCGCAAAGCGAGATGGTCGTAGGGAATGCCCAGCCGGCCGTCCTCTCCGAACACCCGTGCCTGGAGCAGATCGACCCGGAAGCCGAGCGCCCGCAGCAAGAGAGCGAAGGCCCCGTTGAGTTCGTAGCAGAAGCCGCCGCGCCGTTCGTCCACGATCTTGGCGAGGAGCGCTTCCTCCTCCAGCAGGATGTCCTCACCGAGATGGATGGACAGATTCTCGAACGGCACCTCCGTCAGATGGTGCAGCTGAAGCTGGCGCAGGGCGCCCGCGTCCGCCCGCTCCGGCCGGTCGGCTCCGATGCGGCTGAGGTAGTCGTCCATGGGGTCCATGGGGCCAGTGTCGTCTTCTGGTGATCCTTTCGCATGCATCCCAAGTCCTAGGCCTGTCGGCCGAGACCTGGTCGGTCACATCGGTCCGGCCCCTCGGCTGCGGCCGGCGCCGAGCAGCCGGCGGCAAGCGCGCGGGGAGGAGGAGAGCGTGCCCGCTGCCCGCGTGGTGATGCGGCACGGCCGTCGGCGGTGAGGGCCGACGGGTCCCTGACGAGCGCACGCAGTCCGCCGCCCTCGCCCGCCACCGCGATCGCCCCGGCCTCGTCGGTGCGCAGCACGCGTGCCCCTGCGGCCCGCAGCGCCGCCACCGTGCGAGGAGAAGGATGGCCGTAGCGGTTCTGTCTGCCGCAGGAGATCAGCGCGAGGCGCGGGCGGACGGCTTGCAGCAGCCCCGGATGCTGGTGGGCTGAGCCGTGGTGGGCGACCTTGAGGACGTCGACGGGCGGCAGGGCGGGGTGGGCCCGCAGCAGACCGCGCTGGGCAGGCGGTTCGAGGTCGCCGGGGAGCAGCACGGTCGGCCCGTCCTCGATCCGTAGGAGCAGTGTGACGCTGGCGTCGTTCGCTCCCTCCGGAGCCGCCGCCTTTCCC
Organism: Streptomyces sp. MUM 178J; assembly: GCF_022414575.1. Lineage (GTDB taxonomy): Bacteria > Actinomycetota > Actinomycetes > Streptomycetales > Streptomycetaceae > Streptomyces > Streptomyces chengmaiensis. The sequence goes on from NZ_JADWYQ010000034.1 coordinate 41,595, forward strand.
GCGGGAGCGTCAGATCCGCTCTGCCTCTCAGGCCTCTCAGGCCTCTCAGGCCTCTCAGGCCTCTCAGGCCAGAGAACCTGCCACGAGAGCCGCCCCACGGCGCGACGTTCTCCGGCTGCTGCGGTGAGCACGGGCACTCGGGCGGCGGCGGCCGTTCGCCGGACGAACCGCACCTGGTCGCTCGGCTCGCCGAACGCCGTCGTCTGGACGGCGCCCACCGCTCTGCCCCTGAGGACGCCGGGTAGCCCGTGCACATGGTCGGCGTGGAAGTGGGTGAGCAGCACCAGGGGGATCCGGGTGACGCCGAGCTCCCGCAGACAGCGGTCTGCCGGCTCCGGGTCGGGCCCCGTGTCGACGACGACCGCCGACCCGTCGCCCGTTGCGAGGACCAAGGCGTCGCCCTGCCCGACATCGCACATCACCAGCGCCCACGCCGGGGGCGGCCAGCCGGTGACGGCTCTGGTCAGCGAGGGCGGGCGCAGCAGGACGAGCAGGAGCAGCAGCGCGCACCCCGCGGCCGCCCACGGGTGCCGGGGCGCCCTGCGCACGGCGAGCACGATGAGCAGCATGGCGACGGCGAGCAGCAGCCCTCCTGTCCAGCCGCCCGGCCAGCCCGCCTCCGCTCCGGGCAGCGCCGCGCCGGTGCGGGCGACGGAGGCGATCCACTCGGCGGGCCATCCTGCGCAGCGGGCCAGCAGCTCGGCAGCCGGCATCGCCGCCGGTGCGGTGGCGAGCGCGGCGAATCCGAGGACCGTGGCCGGGGCCACCGCGAGTTCGGCGATCAGATTGCAGGGAATCGCGACCAGGCTGACCCGGGAGGCGAAGACGGTGACCACGGGTGCGCAGACGACCTGCGCGGCTGCTGCGGCGGCCAGCGCCTCGGCCAGCTTCGGCGGCACCCTGCGCCGCTGGAGTGCGCGGCTCCAGCCGGGCGCGAGCGTGAGCAGGGCCCCGGTGGCCAGCACGGAGAGCAGGAAGCCGTAACTGCGGGACAGCCAGGGGTCGTAGAGCAGCAACAGCAGCACGGCCGCAGCCAGGGCGGGGAGCAGCGAGCGGCGACGGCCCGTGCCGATGGCGAGCAGGGTGACGGCCCCGCATGCGGCCGCCCGGAGGACGCTGGGTTCCGGGCGGCACACCATGACGAAGGCGAGGGTGACCGCCCCGCCTGCCAGGGCGGTCTGACGCAGAGTGATGCCCAGTCGCGGTGCCAGTCCGCGCCGCTCCGCGAGGAGTGCCGCGCCCGGCGGGCCGATCAGCAGGATCAGCAGGATGTTCAGGTTGCTGCCGGATACGGCCAGCAGGTGCGTCAGGTCGGTCGCCTCGAAGGCGTCCTTCAGCTCGGGTCCGATGCGTGAGGTGTCTCCGACGACCAGTCCGGGCAGCAGGGCCCGGGCGTCCTCAGGGAGCCCGTCGGTCGCCTCGCGCAGCCCTGCGCGGAGGCTGCCCGCCGTTCTCTGCAGAGCGCTCGGCTGTCCGGTGATGCGGGGCGGCTCCTCACCGCGGGTCCTGAGCACGGCTGCGTAGGGGGCGCCGTCCCGCAGCGGAGGGGTGAGCCTCCCGGTCAGGGTGAGCCGGGTGGAGGGCAGCAGTCTCAGCCACTGCTGCGCGCTCTCCCCTGCCGGGATGATTGCCAGCAGCGGTGTCCTGGTCGCGGTCACCGCCCGGTCGGCCGTGGTGACTTCCGTCGCCTCGGTGTCGAGCACGACGACGGCCCCGGCCATCCTGTTGCCCCGGACCTTCGGCCGGGTGGTCCGAGGGTCGGCGGCGACCGTCACCTCGACCGTCGCATGGGCCCGCTGACGGGCCAGTTCGGGCAGCGGTCCTCTCCGCAGATCCGCGCCGTGCAGGCCCGCGGAGGCGGCGGCCGCCGCGGCGCACATCAGGACTGCTGCGGCTGCCGTGGAGCCCTGCCGATGCCACGGCGGCCGGTGCCGCGGCGGCTCATGCAGAGGCGGCTCATGCGGAGGCGGCTCATGCGGAGGCGGCTCATGCAGAGGAAGCCTGCGTTTGCGCAGTCCCTGCCGCATCCGCTCCCGTCCGCCGCGCGCTGTCCGCAGGGCCCGCGCCGCCGGTGGGTCGCTCAGCAGACACGCGGCCAGGGTGCACACCGCGACAGCTGTCGCCGTCCACCGGCCGGGCGCGTCCAGTGCGAGGGCCGACGCCGCCCAGGCGACCAGGGCAGGCGGCACCAGCCGGAGATCCGCCGGCCCGTCTCGCCGCGGGCGTTCGGGGTCCGGCGGCAGGCTGTCCGGGCCCGACTCGGCCACTGCGCGGTTCCGCGGGTCGGACATGGCGCGGTTCATGGCCGCACCAGAGGCTGCAGGTCCTCGAACCTGCGGTCGCCGATGCCGTTCACCTCGCGCAGTTCGCCCACCGACCGGAAACCGCCGTGGCGGGCGCGGTAGTCGACGATGTGCTGGGCCAGGACCGGACCCACGCCGGGCAGGGTGTCCAGCTGCTCCAGCGAGGCGGAGTTGAGGCTGACCGGCCCTGCGGGCCGTGCACCTCCGGGCCCCGACCCGCCTCCCGCGGCGGGAGCCGGTGGCGCCGTAGCACCCACCAGCACCTGCTCTCCGTCGAGCAGCGGGCGGGCCTGGTTGAGCCCGGTGAGGTCCGTGCCCGGCTTTGCTCCTCCGGCCGCCTTGAGCGCGTCGACGACCCTGGAGCCCGCGGGCAGCCGCTGAATCCCCGGCCGTCGCACCTTGCCGCTCACGTCGATGACGATCGTCGCTGCGGGGCGCGCGGCGGACGGAGCAGTTCCCGGCGCGATCCGCGGGTCGTCCGGCCTCCCGGCGCCCGCCGGGGAGTCCTGGCCCGGGCCGGGGCTCGGGTTCGCCACCGCCGCCGCCGTTCCCTGGCGCACCAGCTCCGGGGCGTGCACGGTCTGCGGTTCCCCGGTCCAGAAGTGCCGTACGGCGAAGGCCGCCGCGACCACGAGCACCACGGCAAGCGCGGCCAGGGCTCGCGGCTCCAGTCCGCATCGGAGCCGTACCCACAGGGGGAGACGTTCCCGGAGGGCGAGCGCCGCCCGCTGCCGAGGGGAGGGCCCGGGCTCCGCTTGCTCCTCGCCCGCTCTCGTCGCTGCGGCGGAGGCAGGCGAGGCAGACCGGGAGTGGGCGACGCCGCCGAGGCGCGGGGGCGGATCGGCGCCGAACATGGCGTCGGCACGTCGGCGCACTGCGGCGGCCGGAGCCGACGGCAGCCGTGCCCGCCCCCGCAGGCGAGGTGCCCGGCCCGGTCGGCCGCCCGGAGCCGCTCTCCCACCGAGCCAAGGTTCCGGGCCCGGGCCGGCACTGCCCAGTGCTTCGCCGTCTCGCGGCCCGTCGCCCCGGCAGGCTTCAGTGCCGGTACGGCGCAGAGCCTCGGCTCGGCGGATCGAGCGGGCACGGCGGGTCAAGTGCGCGCCGCGTCCGTCTCGGAGACGGCCGTCCGAAGCCGGGGCACGGCCCGGGCCACTGGTTGCAGAACGTGTTCGAAGAGCCATGTCCCAGACGGTAGGCACATCCACATGAACCCGCTGAGCAGCCGCAATTCCCGTGGATTACCGACCGGTTGTGGATAATTCGCTCACCCTCACGAATGAAGGCGGATGGCGCAGAGCGCTCAGCGCGGAGACACGACGGCCGCCAGAAGGCCCGGCCCCGTATGTGCGCCGATGACCGCGCCCACCTCGCTGACGTGCAACTCCCCCAGTCCCGGCACCCGTTCACGCAGCCGTTCGGCGAGCGCTGCGGCCCGCTCGGGCGCGGCGAGATGGTGCACCGCGACGTCCACCGTGTTGGCGCCCGCGCTTTCGGCCGCGATCTCCTCAAGCCGGGCGATCGCCTTGGACGCCGTACGCACCTTCTCCAGCAGTTCGATCCGGCCGCCGTCGAGTTGCAGCAGCGGTTTCACCGCGAGCGCCGAGCCGAGCAGCGCTTGCGCGGCGCCGATGCGTCCGCCGCGGCGCAGATAGTCGAGCGTGTCGACATAGAAATAGGCGGAGATTCCCGAAGCCCGCTTCTCCGCCGCGGCCACGGCGTCGTCCAGGGTTCCGCCGGCCCCCGCCGCCTCGGCGGCCGCAAGCGCACAGAACCCCAGCGCCATGGCGACCATTCTGGTGTCGACCACCCGCACGGGCACCGGCGCGTCCTTGGCGGCCAGCACGGCGGCGTCATACGTCCCGGAGAGCTCCGACGACAGATGCAGCGAGACGACGCCCTCTGCGCCTGCCTCCGCCCTCGCCCGATAGGCTGCGGCGAACGTCTCCGGGCTCGGCCGGGAGGTGGTCACAGGACGTCGCTTCTGGAGGGCGAGGGCCAGAGAACGGGCCGAGATATCGGTGCCCTCTTCCAGCGCCTCGTCGCCGAGAACGACGGTCAACGGCACCGTGGTGATGCCGTGCCGTTCCATCGTCTGCGGCGGAAGGTAGGCCGTGGAATCGGTGACGATCGCGACATGGCGGGACATGAGCGGGAGGTTACTCGCCGAAGCCGGTTCACCGCAGCCCGGCCCCGCCCGTCGCCCTCAACCGTCTCGGGCGCCCCTTCTCACACCGTCGCCTCAGGCCGCTTCAGGTCACCTCAGACCGCCTCAGGTGGTCGTCTCCGGGCGGGAGGTCTTCTCCCAGGGGTAGGAAGCCTGCTGCCGGGGACCACGGGCCGTGATCGCCGGTGGCTGGTCGGCGATCGTCGACCCCGGCCCCGCGCCCGCCCCCGCTCCGGCGTCTGCCGCCGGCCCCGCGCCTTGGTCTGCGCCGGTCTCCGGCCACGTCTGCTCGGCGGGAACCCCGTCTGCGGCGGCCGGCCCCGCCTCCGGCCAGTCGGCGGCCGCCGTCGGCCGGTCCGCCGCCGACGGTGACGTATGCGAGGGCGTCTCCGACGACCAGTGGCGCAGCGCGCCCGCTTCCACGTCGATCTGCGCGCTGAGCGAGTCCAGATCGTCGTCGGCGAACTTCCGCGCCCGGTCCCTGGCCGCCCATCTCAGCGACTCGGCCGATGCCGTGATCCGTTCCGTACGTTCCCTCAGCCCCGGCAGCAGGGACGCGGTGGTGGCCCGGTCCGGCTCGCGCTCGAGGCGCCTGAGCTCGTCGTCCAGCTCATGCCCATGCGCACTGAGCCGCTGGAACAGCCCGAGGGACTCGGACAGCGACGCATCCTCCACCGCGCCTGCCTGCAGAGCGTCCTGTGTCGCCCTCATGGAGGTGCGCAGCTTCAGCCGCAGCTGCGCAACCTCGGCCGTGACGCCGCCCTGGCCATAGCTCTTGGCGCGCAGCGCGGTGTCCTCGACGGTGCGGCGCGCCTGTGTGACTGTGCGCTCCACTCCCCGCTTGGCCGCGCGCACAGCCTTGACGGTCACATACACCCCCAGCGCCACGAAGGCGATGAACAGCAGCGCCAGGATGAGTACCACGGCCTCCATGAGCGCCCTCCGGCGTCGGTTGGTTGTCCTTCCACGGTAAACGGAGCGGGCAGGCTGCGGGTTCCGGACGAACCCGCAACCTGCCCGTAAGGGAAACCCCGGAATGCGGGAATTCTCCGCTCAAGAGACGTAGGGGATGCTATGCGGGCACGATGTTGACCAGTTTCGGCGCCCGCACGATCACCTTGCGGATGCCCGCGCCACCCAGCGCCGCCACCACGGCCGGCTCCCCCAGGGCGCGCTTCTCCAGCTCCTCGTCGGAGACGGACGGCGAGACCTCCAGACGCGCCTTGATCTTGCCCTTGATCTGCACCACGCAGGTCACGGTCTCGTCCACCACATAGGCCGGGTCGGCGACCGGGAAGTCCTGGTGCACGACCGAGCCGCTGTGGCCCAGCCGGTGCCACAGCTCCTCCGCGATATGCGGGGCCAGCGGCGCGATCAGCAGCACCAGGCGCTCCGCGACGCTGCGGGGAACGGGGCCGCCGGCCTTCGTCAGATGGTTGTTCAGCTCAGTGATCTTGGCGATGGCGGTGTTGAAGCGCAGGCCTTCCATGTCCTGACCGACGCCGTCGATGGCCTTGTGCAGGGCGCGCAGCGTGTCCTCGTCCGGCTCGGCGTCGACGACGGTGACCTCGCCGGTCGCCTCGTCGACGACATTGCGCCACAGGCGCTGCAGCAGCCGGTACTGGCCGACGACGGCGCGCGTGTCCCAGGGGCGGGAGACGTCCAGCGGCCCCATGGCCATCTCGTACAGGCGCAGCGTGTCGGCGCCGTACTCCGCGCAGATCTCGTCCGGAGTGACCGCGTTCTTCAGGGATTTGCCCATCTTGCCCAGCTCGCGCTTGACGGGCTCGCCCTCGAGGAAGAACTTCCCGTCCCGCTCCTCGACTTCGGCGGCGGGCACCGGGAAGCCGCGGCTGTTCCGGTACACATAGGCCTGGATCATGCCCTGGTTGAACAGCTTGTGGAAGGGTTCAGCCGAGGAGACATGCCCCAGGTCGTACAGCACCTTCGACCAGAAGCGCGCGTACAGCAGATGCAGCACTGCGTGCTCCGCGCCGCCGACGTACAGGTCGACGCCGCCGTGCGGCGCCCCGTCGCGCGGCCCCATCCAGTAGCGCTCGATCTCGGGGTCGACCAGCTGGGAGTCGTTGTGCGGGTCCAGGTAGCGCAGCTCGTACCAGCACGAACCCGCCCAGTTGGGCATGGTGTTGGTCTCGCGGCGGTACCTTCGCGGACCGGCGCCGTCGCCCAGGTCCAGCTCGACGTCGACCCAGTCCTCGTTGCGGGACAGCGGGGTCTCGGGCTGGGTGTGGCGATCGTCGGGGTCGAAGGTGCGCGGCGCGTAGTCGTCCACCTCCGGCAGCTCCAGTGGCAGCATCGACTCGGGCAGCGCATGGGCGACGCCGTCCTCGTCGTAGACGATGGGGAACGGCTCGCCCCAGTAGCGCTGACGGCTGAACAGCCAGTCGCGCAGCCGGAAGTTGACGGTGCCCTCGCCGATGCCCTTGTTCTGCAGCCAGTCGGTGACGGCGGCCTTGGCCTCGGCGACGCCCAGGCCGTTCAGCGAGATCTCGGCGTTCGCCGAGTTGACGATCTTCGCCTCGTGCGAGACGAACGCGTCGTCCCAGGAAGCCGGGTCGGCGCCGCGGCCGTCCGAGGGCTCGACGACGCAGCGCATCGGCAGCTCGAAGGCGCGCGCGAAGGCGAAGTCGCGGATGTCGTGGGCCGGGACGGCCATGATCGCGCCGGTGCCGTAGCCCATCAGCACGTAGTCGGCGATGAAGACGGGGACGCGTTCGCCGCTGACGGGGTTGACGGCGTATGCGCCGGTGAAGACTCCGGTCTTGTCCTTGGCCTCGGCCTGGCGCTCGACGTCCGACTTCGCGGCGGCCTGCCTGCGGTAGGCGTCGACGGCCTCGGCGGGCGTGGCGTGGCCGCCGGTCCACACGTCGTGCGTGCCCGCGGGCCAGGCGTCCGGCACGAACTTCTCGACCAGGGGATGTTCGGGGGCCAGCACCATGTACGTCGCCCCGAACAGGGTGTCCTGACGCGTGGTGAAGACCGTGATGTGCTCGCCGTCGATGGGGAAGTCGACGCGCGCGCCCTCGGAGCGGCCGATCCAATTGCGCTGCTGCAGCTTGATGGCGTCCGGCCAGTCCAGCGCGTCCAGGTCCTGCAGCAGCCGGTCCGCGTAGGCGGTGATGCGCATGTTCCACTGGCGCAGCTTGGCCTTGAAGACCGGGAAGTTGCCGCGCTCGGAGCGGCCGTCGGCGGTGACCTCCTCGTTGGCCAGCACGGTGCCCAGGCCGGGGCACCAGTTGACGGGCGCGTCGGAGGCGTAGGCCAGCCGGTACTCGCCCAGGACGTCGGAGCGCTCCACGGCGCTCAGCTCACTCCAGGCGCGGCCCCCGGGGACCGGGCGCCGTCCGCTCTCGAACTGCGCGACCAGTTCGGTGATCGGGCGGGCCGTCCCCGCGTCCTCGTCGTACCAGGAGTTGAAGATCTGTACGAAGATCCACTGGGTCCACTTGTAGTAGTCCGGGTCGATCGTCGCGAAGGAGCGGCGCTTGTCGTGGCCCAGACCCAGGCGGCGCAGCTGGGCCTTCATGTTGACGATGTTGGCCTCGGTGGACACCCGCGGGTGGGTGCCGGTCTGCACCGCATACTGCTCGGCCGGCAGGCCGAAGGCGTCGAAGCCCAGGGTGTGCAGGACGTTGTGACCGGTCATGCGCTGGTGGCGGGCGTAGACGTCGGTGGCGATATAGCCCAGCGGGTGCCCGACGTGCAGGCCGGCACCCGAGGGGTACGGGAACATGTCCATGACGAACTTCCTGGGCCGGGCGGTCAGCTCCCGGTCGCCCGCCAGGTCGCCGACGGGGTTCGGCGCCGCATAGGCGCCCTCGGCGTCCCAGACGTCCTGCCAGCGTGCCTCGATGCCGGCGGCCATGGCCGCCGTGTAACGATGCGGGGCCGCCGTCTCGGCAGCCGTGTTCGTCTCGCTCATGATCCCTAAAGCTCCATCGATCGTCTCTGCCAGCCGGACCCGCACCCAAGCCGAGCCCACAAACAAAAGGGCCCCTCGCACAGGAGGGGTCGCCGCGCTGATTCCGGCCGGATCTCTCGTCGATCTCTCATCGGCCGGGACTGATCAGCGCGGCTCGCTAAGCAGAAGGCGTACGGCACGCATGGCGTCAGGGTACAGCACGGCGGCGCACGGACCCGGCGCAACGGTCCGCAACGGCCCGCACCCGCCCTGTGACCGGAGCTTACTCCGCGTAACACCCTGTTCCGGGGCAACCCCAGAGTCAGTTGCGGTCGCTTCCCGGTCTAAACCCGCAAACCTCGTACCAGCTGGTATGCGGGGACCTAGCATGCGTCAGCGGGACCGCCTTTGCCGCACCACTGGGAGGAGCCCCATGAACCCTCAACGCATGCCGCGTCCGTCGCCCGAGTCGGGCCCGGGTCTGAGCCGCCGGGCGCAAGGAGGTGTGGTCGCCGGGGCGTTGGTGCTCCTGCCCCTCATCGCCGTCGTCGGAGGCGACGCCCTCCGGGCCGCGCTCGACTTCGCCTCCGGAGTGCTCTCCCTGGTCTCCCTAAGCGCCTCCGTGGCGTGGGGCCTGATCGCCACCGACCGGCTGCTGCTCTCCCCACGGCACCGTCTGCTCGCCCAGGCCGTGCACCGGACGACCGCGATCTCGTCGCTGGCCTTTCTGCTGCTGCATGTCACCGTGAAGGTGTCGCTGGGGCATGTCGCCCTGATCGGCGCGCTGATCCCCTTCAGCCTGGGTGTCACCAGCACCGAGGCCCTCATCGGCTTCGGCTCGCTGGCCGGACTGCTGATGGTCGTCGCCGGCACGACCGGCGCGCTGCGCAGTGCGCTGGCGGGCAATGTGCGGACGGCGGGCCGCTGGCGCCCCCTGCACATGCTGGCCTACCCGGCCTGGTGTTTCGCGCTGGTGCACGGCCTGTACACGGGTCGGCCCGCGGCCGGCTGGGTGGTGGCGATGTACTCCCTGGCCCTGCTGGGCGTCGCCGCCGTGGTGTCGCTGCGTCTGCTGCCCGCGCCGCTGAAGCGCACGATCGCCGCCCGGATCACGACCCTTACGGGCAGCGCCGACTCGCCGGCCGCCGAGGAGCAGTTCCGCCGCAATCTCAGCGCCTCGCCGCTGCCGGGGGCCTCGGGCCTGGCCGGCATGCCGGGTCCGGCGGCGGGCGGCGGCCGTGGGGACCGCACGGCGGGACGGCGGGACGGCATGTCCTCGCAGGGGGCCTTCGGGCGGTTCGAGCAGGAGATCAGGCGTGAGTCCCCCCTGGAGCAGACGCGTGTCCAGGCGCCGAGGATCGAGGCGCCGTCGCCGCAGCTGTACGAGGTGCCGCCGCCTGCCGAAGCCGGCCCTGACGGCGCGGCCCCCGGGACCGGCCCCGGACCCGGCCGCGGGATCGCCGCCGCGTACCGCGCCGTCTCCCTGTCGGGAGACCGTGCGGACCACGGCGCGCCGCAGAGCGACGCACCGGGCGCCCCGCTGGCCGAGCGGGTGCCGATGACCGAGGAGTTGCCGATCGTGTCCGAGCCGGGGGCTGCCAAGTCCGGGCTGTGGCCCACTCCCTCGCCTCCGCCGCCGACGCCCGCCTCGCCCTCGTCGGCCGCCCAGGGAACCGCTTCCGCTTACGGAGCCTTCGGCGACCCCGGGGACTCCGTAGCCTCTGCCGCCGCCCCCGGAGGGCCCGCCTCGTACGAGACTCCCCCCACGCCCTCGTACGACACCCCGTACGGCGTCACGGCGCCGTACGGCGCGGCAGGCGGCTCTTCCGAGGCCGCGTACGGCGACAGCCCTTATGGCTCTTCGTACGCCCCCGGGGGCGGCGGACACGACGGCCCGTCCCCCTTCGACCCGTCCGGCTCCCCCTTCGTAGCCTCGTCCGACTCCCCGTTCAACGCCCCCTTGGATCCCGACCCCACCCCCCGACCCTCAGGCGTCTTCGATGAGACGGCGCCGCTGCCAGGGCCGCTCTTCCCGCCCCCGGCGGGGGAACCCTGGCACGCACCCGCAGGAGAACGACCGTGAACGCCCCCCTCCCCGACGTCCCCGAGGTCCGCGTCGTCGGCCTTCCCCAGCTGACCCAGGGGTTCGACCTCGTCGAACGCCTCGACCTCCAGATGCATCTGAAGGTGCACGGACCGTTGGAACCCGTGACCGGAGAGCGGCTGGCCCAGCTCGCCGAGGAGATCTCACTGCGCGGCCGCGGCGGCGCAGGCTTCCCCTTCGGGCAGAAGCTCCGTGCCGTCGCCAAGTCCTCCATCCGGCGCGGGGTGCGGCCCGTCGTCGTGATCAACGGCAGCGAGGGCGAGCCCGCCTGCCGCAAGGACACGGTCCTGCTCAACCGTGCCCCCCATCTAATCCTGGACGGGGCGCTGCTGGCCGCGGAGGCGCTCGGCGCACGCACCCTGGTCGTGGCGGTCACCCGCAACTCCACGGAGATCTCGATACGCGCCGCCCTGGCCGAGCGCGGGCTCACGGACCGCCGCGGCTCACAGCTGCGGGCCCGGGTGGTACGCACCCCCGAGCGCATGGTCTCCGGTGAGGCCTCCGCCGTCATCCGCGCCGTGGGCGGCGGGCCCGCGCTGCCGCCGGGGCGGCGGGAACGCGCCTCCGACTCGGGTGTGGGCGGCGCTCCCACGCTGCTGTCCAACGCCGAGACGTTCGCCCAGCTCGCCGTCGCCGCCCGGATCGGGTCAAACCGCTACGGGCACACCGGACTGGACACCGAGCCCGGCACGGTCATGCTCACGCTCTCCGGGGCCGTGGCACGGCCGATGGTGATCGAGGCCCCCACGGGCGTGCCGCTGCGCTACATCCTCCAGCTGGCGGGCGCCCCGCCGCTGCCTCAGGGAGTGCTCACCGGCGGCTACCACGGCAACTGGATCGACTCGGTCGCCGTCCAGGAGGCGGTCCTCTCACGGGAGTCCCTGGCGTCCGTCGGCGGCGCGCTGGGCGCGGGCGCGATCCTGCCCATCGGCCCGGAGACCTGCCCGCTGGGGGAGGCGCTGCGAGTGGCGAACTGGCTGGCCGCCGAGACCGCGGGCCAGTGCGGGCCGTGCCGCCTGGGCCTGCCGGCGGCAGCAGGCGGGCTGTCCGATGTCCTGAACGGCGGGGGCCCCGCGGCCCTCGAGGCGCTGCGCGAGGTCACCCAGGCCGTGAAGGGCCGCGGAGCGTGCAAACACCCGGACGGCTCCGCCCGGTTCTTCGCGTCGACGCTGTCGGCCTTCACGGACGACCTCGCCGCCCATGTCCTGGACGGCGGCTGCGGGCGGGAGACGACGGGTGTGCTGCCGCTTCCGGGGCCGGGCTACGAGGAGGCGGAGGAGTCCATTCCGAGCGGCGAGAAGCTGGCGGTGGACTGGACGCTCTGCCAGGGACACGGGCTCTGCGCCGACATCGTGCCCGAGCTGATCAGGCTGGGCCCGGACGGGTATCCGGCGCTGGCGGACGCGGCGGTGCCGGTGCATCTGAGGGGGCGTGCGCAGCGAGCGGTGCGCCGTTGTCCCGCTCTGGCACTCCGTATCGAACAGGGCCCCGCTCCCACCCCGTCGAAGCGCCCGGAGCTGCCGCCCGGCGGCGGCCGGAAGGCCCTGGGCAGCGGCCGCAGTTGACCCGACGTCACAGCGGTCCGCCGTCACGGTGCTGCGACAGCAGCCTGTGACGGCGGGCCTGTGACGAATGCCGCGGAGCGACGACAGTGGCGGAACGCCGAGAGGGCCATCCGGATCGGATGGCCCTCTCGGCTTCTGTGGAGCTAAGGAGAATTGAACTCCTGACCTCCTGCATGCCATGCAGGCGCTCTACCAACTGAGCTATAGCCCCTTGCGCTGCGCCGACCGGCTCATCCGATGGAATCGGCCTGCCCGGCTTGGGGTTTCCCCCGCGGCGACATCGACAACATTACACGGTCACCCCAGTGCATCACCAAATCGTTTCCGTTCCGCACGGACAAGGTAGGGAATGTCCGGTTTTGCAGGTGCTACGCAGTGGCGAACGAGTAGAAGCGCTTGAGCGTGCAGTGCTCGTCCAGGAGACGCCCGTAGATGGGCTCCCCTTCGAGCTCCCGGTAGGTCTCGATGGGGTCACCCTTTATGATCAGCGCCCTGGCACACTCCTCGCACCAGTACTGGTACTCGGGGTTGACCGGGTCCATGTCCCGGACGATCGGCGTACCGCTGTCGCACCAGTCGCATTTCCGCCTGTGTGCACCCATCATTCAGCTCCAGCTGTGGCCGCAGGCCGTGCACACGTAGGAAACCCCTCCGTTGTCACCGAGGACTTGGGCGACATGGTCGGAACCGCAGGACGGGCAGGTGAGGTGGGGCGGCGCCTGAGCCGCGGCAAGCAGGTCATCAGCCCCCTCGCTGCTGCTGGCGGACATGGCGCTCAACCCTCCCGTTCTCGCCGGCGTCCCCTCCGGCCGTCTGATTCTGCCATGACCACGCAACGAGGTCAGCGGCGTTCGCGCACGCACTCAACGCGAAATCCCGCCCTCACTGGAGGACGGGATCCGATCTGTGGAGCTAAGGAGAATTGAACTCCTGACCTCCTGCATGCCATGCAGGCGCTCTACCAACTGAGCTATAGCCCCTTGTGTTCTTCGCGCTCCGCGCTGCGAACAAGAAGAACTTTAGCCGGTGACCTGCCGGAAAGTGAAATCCGGGGTGCCGGGTCCCGTGCGCCGTGGTCGGCGGCGCCGGTGCGGGGGCCGCCGACCACCGTGCACGGGGTCAGTCGTCGTCTCCGAGGACCGGCTCGGGGAGCGTGCCGGCGTTGTGCTCGAGCAGCCGCCAGCCGCGCGCGCCCTCGCCCAGGACGGACCAGCTGCAGTTGGAGAGTCCACCGAGGCTCTCCCAGTGGCAGGCCTCCAAGCCGAGGAGCCGCCCGATGGTGGTGCGGATGGTGCCACCGTGGCTGACGACGACGAGGGTGCCGTCCCCGGGCAGCTTCTCCGCGTGGTGCAGCACGACCGGCGCAGCCCGGTCCGCGACCTCGGTCTCCAGCTCGCCGCCGCCGCGGCGTACGGGCTCGCCGCGCTTCCAGGCCGCGTACTGCTCGCCGTACCGGGCAACGATCTCGTCGTGCGTCAGCCCCTGCCATTCGCCCGCGTACGTCTCACGCAGGGCGGCGTCGTACGCGATGTCGAGGCCGGTGATCGCGGCCAGCTCGCCGGCGGTGGCCGCGGCCCTCCTGAGATCGGAGGCGACGATGGCGTCGGGCTTGAGCGAGGCCAGGAGACGGGCGGACCGGCGTGCCTGAGCGAGGCCGGTCACCGTCAGCTCGATGTCCGTGGAGCCCTGGAAGCGGCGCTCCAGGTTCCAGGACGTCTGACCGTGCCTCCACAGCACCACGCGCCGGCCGCGGACGGGCCTGTGCGCCGCGTGCGCCGTGGAAGCGGACTCCCCGGGAGCACCGGACTCGCCAGGGGCGCCGGACTCGCCGGCGCCGTGGGCCGTGCCGTTCAGCTCAGCTCACCGTCCGTGCCGCCGGTGAGCCGGGCGTGCTCCTCGCCCTTGCCGCGGGTCTTCTGCGCGTCCTCGGGGAGCATGATCTCCGGGCAGTCCTTCCACAGGCGCTCCAGCGCGTAGAAGATGCGCTCCTCGGTGTGCTGGACGTGCACCACGATGTCGACGTAGTCGAGCAGGATCCAGCGGGCGTCGCGGTCTCCCTCCCGACGCACGGGCTTGGCGCCGAGGTCCTTGTTCAGCCGCTCCTCGATCTCGTCGACGATCGACTTGACCTGGCGGTCGTTGGGAGCGGAGGCGAGCAGAAAGGCGTCGGTGATCGACAGCACATCGCTGACGTCGTACGCGATGATGTCGTGCGCGAGTCGGTCGGCGGCCGCCTGGGCGGCGGCGTTGACAAGCTCGAGGGAGCGGTCAGTGGCGGTCACAAGCTGGCTTTCGTCGGCGGTCGGTACCCCTCAAGGGTCTCACGGACCGCCGACGGTCCTCACCGGCATTGTTCCCGGGCCATGGAACTGACGCCGCTCACTCCCGCCCGTACTCGAAGTCCTTGCCGAGGGTGACGGCCACCTGGGCGTTGCGGACGGTTTCGCCCTTCTCGACCGCGCTCTCCGGCAGGCCCAGCGTCTTGGCGACCTCCACTGCCTTGGCCTTCTCCGTCTCGTCACCGTAGGTGACGCTCGAGGTGGTTTCGGTGTCCGCCTTGCCTGCGTCGACGACCGAGTAGCCGCCGTTGACGAGAGTGACCCGGGCCGGCTCGGCGGCGGCGTCGTCCCCGGTGGCGTTCCGGATGCCCACACGCACGGCGACGCCCTGCTCCGGGGCGCTGACCGAGCCGCCCAGGACGTCCTTGACCACGCTGTCCGTGGCCTCCTGGCTGAGCGTTCCGTCCTCCTCCACGGGGAGCACGGCGGTCGTGTAGTCGCCGCCCTTGGCGTGCCGCGCCAGGGAGGCGAGGGACGCGCCGAGGTCCTTCTCCGTCAGCGAGGGGTCGAGGATCTGCGCCAGGGTCTCGACGATGACGGTGGCCGACTTGGGGTCGTCCGGGAACTTGCGCAACACGCCCTGCATCACCTGTCCGAAGCGCTGCAACTGCTTCTGCTCGGCCTCCCCGGGGGCGAGGTAGGTGGCGTAGGAGACGGCCGCGCGGCCGTCGAGCGTCTGGTTCTCCCCCTTCTTCACCTGCGGCTCCTCGCCCTTCTTCGCGGCGGGGACCTCGATGTCGGTGGTCAGGTCGATGCCGCCGACCAGTTCGACCAGGTTCTCCAGATAGGGGGTGTCGAGCCGCCAGGTGCCGCTGATCTTCGCGCCGAGCAGCGAGCCGAGAGCTTCGCGGGTGCCGGTCGAGCCGTCGTCCTCGACAGACTTTCCGAGGGTGGTGGCCGTGCCGTCGTCCTGGGCGACGGACAGGGAGCGGGGCAGCAGGACGCTCGTGCCGTGCCCCCTCGTGGTGTTGTCGACGAGCAGCGCGGTGGAAGTGCCCTCCTTCTTGGTGTTGTGCAGATGGACCACGATCACGTCGCGCTTCTGCGGGCCGGACGCCGCTGTGGTGTTCTGCTTCTGGGAATCGGACATCCCGGGGAACTTGCCCGCATACCAGAGGTAGCCGACGCCGCCGACGACGGCGAGGGCCATGACGACGATCAGCCCGACGATGCGGTTGCGGCCGCGGCGCTTGGCCTCCTCGCGCCGCTCGGAGCGGCTCTCGGTGAACTTCAGCCAGTCGATGACGTCTTCGGAGTCCTCGTCCGGCTCCTCGATGAAGGAGAACTGCTCGGTCCGGTAGCCGCCGCCGTCACCGGCGCCGCCGTCGTCGGCCGGGGCCCTGCGGCGGCCGGACTGCCGCTGGTCCGGAACGGCGGCATCCGGGACGGCGGTGGAGGTCCGCTCCGGCGTCCCAGGCTGCGCCTGGGCGTGCTGCTGCGGGCTGCTCCACTGCTGAGGCGCGTACCCGTGCTCCCCGGCGGAGGCGGCCGCGGGCGCGGAGGGGTCGTAGCCGTACCCCTGCTGGGCGTAGGGGTCGTACTGCTGGGGCTGGGCGTAGGGGTCGTAGCCGTACCCCTGGCCGTCCTGGGGCTGGGCGTACGGGTCGTACCCGCCGTAGTTCTGCTGCTGCGGCCGGGCCTGCGGCTGAGACTGGGGCTGGGCGTACACCGGCTGTCCGTACTCGTCGTAGCCGATCAGCTGCGGCTGCGGGTAGTACGGGTCGTACGGCTGCTGCTGGTCGTTCACCGGTGCCCCTCTCCGCGGCTCATTCGCCGCGGTACAACTGGCGCTTGTCGATGTAGCGCACCACACCGTCCGGCACCAGATACCAGACCGGGTCGCCCTGCGCGACCCTCGCCCGGCAGTCCGTCGACGAGATGGCCAGCGCGGGAACCTCGACCAGCGAGACCCCGCCTTCCGGCAGCCCGTCGTCCGTCAGATCGTGGCCCGGCCGGGTCACGCCGATGAAGTGGGCGAGCGAGAAGAGTTCTTCGGCGTCCCGCCACCCGAGGATCTGGGAGAGCGCGTCGGCGCCCGTGATGAAGAACAGATCAGCGTCGTCGTTGAGCGTGCGCAGCTCGCGCAGGGTGTCGATGGTGTACGTGGGCCCGCCGCGGTCGATGTCGATGCGGCTGACGGAGAACTGGGGGTTGGACGCCGTGGCGATGACCGTCATCAGGTAACGGTCCTCCGCCGGGGAGACGTTCTTGTGGGTCTTCTGCCACGGCTGTCCGGTCGGCACAAACACGACCTCGTCCAGATGGAACAAGGCGGCGACCTCGCTGGCCGCCACCAGGTGTCCATGGTGGATCGGGTCGAATGTCCCACCCATCACGCCGAGTCGGCGTTTGCCGGAACGAGCACCGGCAGACACTTCCTGCTCTCCCATGCGTGCAGAGCCTACTGCCATGGCGGCCCGGCCCGGTCCGGTCAGCGGTCCCGGTTGAAGCGGGTGGTGATCCACAGCAGCAGAAGCAGCGCCAGGAGGGCGCCGCCGCCGGTGATGTAGGGGTTGAGGCTTGCGTGGTTGCCGCCGTGCTCGGCGCCTTCGGCGAGAGTGACGAGGCTGGCGGCGGCGGTGCTGGCGAGGGTCATCGTCGGCTGGACCTATCGATCGGGAGTCGGACGTCGCGCGGAGCCCGGAGCGGACTTCGCGCACATCGTATGCGGGCGGTCCGGGCACGCTCACGCCGACTCAGTCGTTGTCGTCGTTGTCGTCGTTGTCGCCTGCGGAACCCCCTCCCCGTCGGTCCGCGGGCCGGGTTGTCCACAGGCTCCGACGCACGGGAGGTCGAACACCTACGCTATGGGGTGTTCGGGGGACGGGTCAGCACATGCACACAGGACTGGCAGGACTCGTGAAGAAGGAAGCAGGGGGCATCCATGACCGATGACAACGGCAGCACGGGCGGCGACGGCGGCCGGGAGAAGACGCCGAGCCGGCAGCGGAAGCGCTTCCCGGGCATCTCCTCCCGTGCCTACGAGCATCCAGCGGACCGCTCGGCGCTGGTCGCGCTGCGCAAGCTCAGCGGCTTCGACACCGTCTTCAAGGCACTCAGCGGGCTGCTGCCGGAGCGCAGCCTGCGACTGCTCTTCCTGTCCGACTCGGTGCGGGTGGGCGACGCCCAGTTCGCCCATCTCCACACCATGCTGCGCGACGCCTGCTACATCCTGGACCTGGAGAAGGTCCCGGCGATGTACGTCACGCAGGACCCCAAGCCGAACGCCATGTGCATCGGCCTGGACGAGCCGATCATCGTGGTCAGCACCGGCCTGGTGGAGCTGCTCGACGAGGAGGAGATGCGGGCCGTCATCGGGCATGAGGTGGGGCACGCCCTCTCGGGCCATTCCGTGTACCGCACGATTCTGCTCTTCCTGACGAATCTGGCGCTGAAGGTCGCGTGGATCCCCCTCGGCAATGTGGCGATCATGGCGATCGTCACGGCTCTGCGCGAGTGGTTCCGCAAGTCGGAGCTGTCGGCGGACCGGGCCGGGCTGCTGGTCGGGCAGGATCTGCAGGCGTCGATGCGGGGCCTGATGAAGATAGCGGGTGGCAACCACCTGCACGCGATGAACGTCGACGCCTTCCTGGAGCAGGCGGAGGAGTACGAGGCGTCGGGCGACCTGCGGGATTCGGTGCTCAAGATCCTCAATGTGCTGCCCCGCTCCCACCCGTTCACCACGGTGCGCGCGGCCGAGCTGAAGAAGTGGGCCGGGACCCGCGACTACCAGCGGATCATGGACGGTCACTATCCGCGGCGGACGGAGGACGGGGACACCTCGGTGTCCGACTCCATCCGCGAGTCCGCGACGCACTATGCCGACACGGTGCGCACCAGCAAGGATCCGCTGATGAAGCTCGTGGGGGACATAGCAGGCGGCGCCGGGGACCTGGGCGGAAAACTGCGCGAGAAGTTCACCGGAGGCAGCGGCGGGGGCGGCGCCAAGAGCGCTGGCTGAGCCACAGCCGTCGGCGCCCAGGCCGGACAGCTGAGCCGCGGCGCCGACCCGCCGCGGCCGGGCCCCGGTCATGGCGAGGGCCGGGCGGCCGGGGAGAGGGCGCCGCACAGCCCCGCGGTCACCGGGCCGTGCTCGTACGGATCGGTGACCGCGGGCCCCTCTTGGCTCGCCCGCTCCCCGGCGAGCAGCGGTCGCAGCACGTCGGACAGGTCTGCGGAGCAGGACTGGGGGCCGGCCATGACCGTGCTGGCCGTGACTTCGGCCCGGCGGTGGTGCAGGTCGTCGCGGTCGAAGCGGAAGTGCAGCTCGCGGCGGACGGTGAACAGGGACGCCTGGTCGGACGCGCTCTTGTCGGCAGGGCGCAGGACGAAGGCGAAGGTGTGGTCGGAGACGACCTCAAGGGAGTCCTGGCCCCTCTGGCCGTAGCGCAGCGTGCCCTGCACGCGCACCTCCGGGTCGGCCAGCTCCACCTCGGCCGGGTCGTAGCGCACCAGCCAGCCGGTGGCGGAGTGCGCGCCGTCGGCGGCGGGGCTCTCCACGCTCCGGTCGAACTGCTCGAACTGGTCCGGGTCGAGCAGGGCCCGCACAGGTCGCACCGCGGCGCCGCTGAGCACCTCGGGGTTGAGGGTGGATTCGACGATGTACTCCTTGGCGGTGGTGAGCGCCGTCATCACCTGCCCCTCGGAGAAGTCCGCCGTGCGGCGGGCGGCGGGCAGGGTGACGCCCGCGGCCCCGACTCGGTACTCGGCGGCGGGCCCGTTCCCGTATAGCTCTTCGGGGGTGCCGCCGGGGACGGGGCCCTGCGGGGCGAGCGGGATCACGCTCATCCGCAGCGGCTCGGCGGCCGTGACGGGGGCGGGCTGGTAAGGCTGGCGGAGGCCCAGGTAGACGGCCGTGCCGAAGGCGATGGCGACCAGAAGGAGGATGACCAGGATCTGTGTTCTCGCGGTTCTGCCGCTCCAGGCGGGGAGGCTGCGCACGGCCTGCGCATGCTCGCCCATCCGCTCCTGTGCGGAGAACTCCTGGAGCCGGGCAGCACGTACAAACGATTCGTCGAAGACGACGGACCGGAACTCGTCCTCGTTGCCGCCGTGGGGCTCCTCGGGTGTCCCGTCAGGCGTTCCCTCGGGCGGGTCTCCACGCCCTGCCATACCTTCAGGGTAGGTCTGACAGGGCCACGGTAAACGCGCTGGTACATGACAAGTTCGGATGGCTTCTAAGACCGCTCGCCGGGGCCCCAGCCCGGGTCTCCACGGGGCTTCGGCCAGGGGCTCAGGGGGTGCGGGGGTCTGCTGAGACGGGCGGGGCGGAGTACTCCGCCGAGGCCGAGGGACTGCCGTCACGGTCGGCGGCGGGGCCCTTGGCGGGGGTGGGGGTGTCCACGCCGGTGGTCGCGGGCGGCGGGGCCGGGTCCTGGCGGTTGCCGGCGGCGCCCCGGTAGACGGCGGTGAAGGCCAGGGCGACCATCCCGACGCCCATCACGACGGCCAGGACCCAGGCGACGGGGCGGTGCCAGCGGATGCCGCGGTAGGGGCGCAGAGCTCCGCCGTGACGGCCGTAGGGGTCGGCGTACTCGCCGTACTCCGCATCCTCGCCGTCGTAGCCGCCGCCGTGGGCATAGCCGCCGGGGCCGTATGCGCCGTAGCCGTCGTCGTCGTAGAGCTCGTCGTCGGCGGGGCTGCGGCCATGCGAGTGGCGGGCGGCCTCGGCCTCGGCTCGGGCCTGGGCGGCGGCGAGCAGCCGCTCGACCGCGGTGGGTTCATGGACCTCGGCGGCCCGGACGAAGTCCTCGTCGAACACCACGGAGGCGAAGTCCTCATCCGCGCCTCCGCGGTCGTCGTCGGGCTCCCAGCCGTCCGGGAACGGCCTGCCCCCCACGTCGTCCGGCACGCCTTCAGAGTAGACCTGGGGCAGCCGTTTTGTGCAGCGAGAGCGTGAACTCACCCCGGGCTCAGTGACGGACGGTGTCTACCGAGTGTGACCGTCGCCGGTCACGATGTACTTGGTCGAGGTCAGCTCCGGCAGGCCCATGGGGCCTCGGGCGTGCAGTTTCTGCGTGGAGATGCCGATCTCCGCGCCAAAGCCGAACTGGCCTCCGTCCGTGAAGCGCGTGGACGCGTTCACGGCGACCGTGGTGGAGTCCACCAATTGGGTGAAGCGGCGGGCTGCTGCCTGGGAGGTGGTGACGATCGCCTCGGTGTGCCCCGAGGACCAGAGCCGGATATGGGCCACGGCGGCGTCCAGGGAGTCCACGACGGCGGCGGCGATGTCGTAGGAGAGGTACTCGGCCTCCCAGTCGTCGGCGGTGGCCTCGACGACGGCCGCCTTGGCGCCGGCGGTCCGGGCGATGTCCAGGACCCGTTCGTCGCCGTGGACGGTCACGCCGGCGTCGGCCAGGGCGTCCAGGGCGCGGGGCAGGAAGGCGGCGGCGATGTCCTGGTGGACCAGGAGCGTCTCGGCCGCGTTGCAGACGCTGGGGCGCTGCGCCTTGGAGTTGATCAGGATGTCGACGGCCATGTCGAGATCGGTCTGCGCGTCGATGTACACATGGCAGTTGCCGGTGCCGGTCTCGATGACCGGGACGGTGGACTCCTCGACGACGGTGCGGATGAGCGAGGCGCCGCCGCGCGGGATGAGGACGTCCACCATGCCGCGGGCGCGCATCAGCTCCCGCACCGAGTCGCGGCCCTCGCCGGGCACGATCTGGACGGCGTCGGCGGGCAGCCCGGAGCCGCCGACGGCGTCGCGGATGACCCTCACCAGCGCGGTGTTGGAGGAGTACGCGGACGACGAGCCGCGCAGCAGGACGGCGTTGCCCGACTTCAGGCAGAGTGCCGCGGCGTCCACGGTGACGTTGGGGCGCGCCTCGTAGATGATGCCGACGACTCCCAGGGGGACGCGCACCTGGCGCAGATCGATGCCGTTGGGCAGGGTCGAGCCGCGGACGACCTCCCCGACCGGGTCGGGCAGCGCGGCCACGTGGCGCACGTCGGCGGCGATGGCGCGGACGCGCTCCGGGGTCAGGGTGAGCCGGTCGATGATCGCCTCGCTGGTGCCGGCCTCACGGGCGCGGGCGACGTCCTCGGCGTTGGCCGTGACGATCTCGCTCGTCCGCACTTCGAGGGCGTCCGCGATCGCCAGCAGCGCGTCGTCCTTGGCCGAGCGCGGCAGGGGCGCGAGGTCGGCTGCGGCGGCACGGGCACGGTAGGCGGCCTGGGCGACGGGGGACATGTTGTCGTACGGCGAGACCGAAGAGAGCGACGTCATGCCCGCAGGGTAATGCGCTCCCCGCGGGCGTCCATCACGTATCCCGCACTCCGAGACGCAAACCCCGTATACGAGACAGAAGCCACAGAGGGGGCCGCTGAGGCGGAGGCGGCTCGGGGGACGGCTCAGAAGGGATGGACGCCCACCGGTGAGGCGGGGGGCGGGCCGTAGCCCTCGGCTACGCGCTGGTGGTAGGTCTGCCGGTCGATGACCTCCAGGCCCACGATCTTCCAGGGCGGCAGCTTGGCGGTCGACCGGTGCTCGCCCCACAGCCGCAGCGCCACGGCCGCGGCGTCGTGCAGATCCCTGGCCTCTTCCCAGTAGCGGATCTCGGCGTGGTCGTCGGCGTACCGGCTGGTGAGTAGGAAGGGGTGGTCGTGAGCCAGCTGCTCCAGGGCGCGGCGGACCTCCTTCAGCGGGGCCCGGGGGCCGGAGACGCTCAGTGTGATGTGCCAGAGCTTGGACTGCGTCTGCTCCTCGCCGCGGGCGCCGGCCCCGGCTTCCTCGCCGGCGGGCACCGTGTCGGCGTCGACGCTGCGCTGTGGCTGGTCTCCCGCCTCCCGGCTGCGCCGCTCCCACTCGGCGCGACGCGCCTGCACGCCGCAGCCGGGCCCTGCCGAGGCCTCGGCAGGAACGTCGGCGGCGTCGGCGGCATCGGCGGGGCCGTCCGCGAAGTCCGCGGCCGCTTTGACACTGGTCAGGAACCGTTCCTCGCCCCCTGCCCGGCGGGCGCGGGGGGCTCCCCCCGCGCCCCGGGGCACATCCCCTGGGCGCGCTCGTCTCACCGGCGGCCTCCTGTTGCTGAGTTGTCGTGCGGGCACCCCGCCTGCCCCCGCAACAAAGTTGAGCAGCCCGCGACGGAGCGCGGGGCGGTTTTGCCGAAGGTCTGCGTTGGATGGCCGGAGTTTCAGCCGTTTCAGGGGTGCAGAACAACCAGATCGTCTCTATGTACGACTTCCCGCTCATATGCCGGGCCCAGCTCCTTGGCCAGCTCCCGTGTGGAGCGTCCGAGGAGCAGGGGAATCTCCTTGGCGTCAAAGTTGACCAGCCCCCGGGCGACCGGCCGGCCGGCGGAGTCCCGCAGCTCAACGGGGTCGCCCGCGCTGAACTCGCCTTCCACCGCCGCGATTCCGGCGGGCAGCAGCGACTTCCTGCCCTCCACCACGGCCCGCACCGCGCCGTCGTCCAGCATGAGGGCGCCCTGCGGGGTGGAGGCGTGGGCGAGCCAGAGCAGCCGGTCCGCCGAGCGCCGCCCGGTGCTGTGGAAGTACGTGCCGGTGGCGCGCCCGGCGAGGGCGTCCGCGGCACGGCTGGCGGAGGTCAGGACGACCGGAACACCCGCCGCGGCCGCGATCCTGGCGGCCTCGACCTTGGTGACCATGCCGCCGGTGCCCACGCCGGCCCTGCCCGCGCTGCCGATCTGCACATGTGCGATGTCGGCCGGGCCGCGCACCTCGTCGATGCGCGTGGCCCCGGGGCGCGACGGGTCGCCGTCGTAGAGCCCGTCCACATCGGACAGGAGCACCAGCAGATCGGCCCGTACGAGATGGGCGACGAGCGCGGCGAGGCGGTCGTTGTCGCCAAAGCGGATCTCGTCGGTGGCCACGGTGTCGTTCTCGTTGACGACCGGCACGGCCCCCATGTCCAGCAGCTGGTCGAGGGTCCGGTAGGCGTTGCGGTAGTGCGCGCGCCGGCTGGTGTCGTCGGTGGTCAGCAGCACCTGCCCGACACGCACCCCGTAGCGGGCGAAGGAGGCGGTGTAGCGGGCGACCAGCAGCCCCTGCCCCACACTGGCCGCCGCCTGCTGGCGGGCCAGGTCCTTCGGCCGCCGGGCGAGGCCGAGCGGCGCGAGCCCGGCGGCGATGGCGCCGGAGGAGACGAGCACTATCTCCCTCTCCCCGCCGCTGCGCACCTTGGCGAGGACGTCGACGAGCGCGTCGACCCGGTCGGCGTCGAGCCCTCCGGCCGCCGTGGTCAACGACGACGAGCCGATCTTGACGACGATCCTGCGAGCCTCTGTTACCTGCTGTCTTGCCACTGTCACAAGCCCGAATCTATGCCAGGGCGAGCGCCGCACGCGCGCGCATTCCGCCCGCTGGACGGCGCTGTACATCCATGGCGCCGTCGGCAGCGAGGGCCATGGCTGCCACCCGCAGGTGGCGACGTCATGGCAGATCGCCACCGATTCACGCTTCGAAAAATTGTTTAGATCCCGCCGCCCCGACAGACACAAAGGGGCTACCTGGTGAAAATTAATACGATATTCGAGGGGTGCACTCGACTGACCTGAGCCGTTGTCGTGGCGGGCCCGCACCTGGAGAACGGCAGCCCCGGGAAGACGCCCGCCGTCGGTGATCGGAGGCTTGAACACCAGGTAACTTGGTGATGGCAACAGGGAAGACAATGGATTGAGGTGCCAGTGCCTGACGTCTCAGTGGTCGTCATCGTCTACAACGACGCAGGGCGTCTGCCGACAGCCGTGCAGTCGGTTTTGGGCCAGACTTATCAAAGCGTCGAGGTCCTGATCGTCGATGACTGCAGCAAAGACCGCTCATTTCAGGTAGCCAAGGAACTGGAGGCGGCCCACCCAGGCCGCGTTCGGGCTTTCCAGCTGCCCGAGAACAGCGGCGGTTGCGGAGCGCCCCGCAACTACGGCATCTCCGAGGCGCTCGGCGCCTACGTCATGTTCCTAGACAGCGACGACGTTCTGGAGAAGAACGCGTGCCGCAACATGATCGCGGCCGCCGAGCGGACCGACGCCGACCTGGTGTCCGGCATGTGCGTCCGGGTCTATGTCGACAGCCGCCATGCCAAGACCGTCGAGTGGTATCCGTGGCTCTACTCCCGCAGCCGCACCATCGAGTCGATCACCGAGCTGCCGGATCTGCTGGTCTTTGACACCCTTTCCACAAACAAGTGTTACCGCCGCAGCTTCGTCCTGGAACACAATCTCCAGTTCCCCGTCGGCATCCACTACGAGGATCTTCTCTTCTCAGCACAGGCGTACGTAGCGGCTGGCCGGATCGCCCTGATCCCCAACCATGTCTACTTCTGGAACATCTCAGAGAAGGCTTCCACGAAGTCGATCAGCAACCGACGGCACGAGATCGCCAACTTCGAGCACCGAGTGGAAATCCACCGACGCGTCGACGAGCTGCTGCAGGCCAATGGATACGAAGACCTCAAATTCCACAAGGATGTCAAATTCCTCAAGCACGACCTCGTTCTTCATCTACGCGACCTGCCTCTGGTCGACCATGAGTACCGCCGCGAGTTCAGGGATCTGGCCGATGCGTACCTCGCGGCCGTCGCACCGGACGCCTACGACGAGGTACAGCCGTTCCAGGCCATCTGCGCCTATCTGCTGCGCCGGAACGACTGGGCCAATCTGCTGCCCGCCGCCCAGGCGCTCGCCAGCCCCGGCAAACTGACGTCCTCCCTGGTGGAGCGTGACGGTCGGGTCTACTGGTGCGCGGAGCACCTCGACGACCCCGAAGGAGCTCGGATCCTCGATGTCACCGGCCTCGGCTATCACACACGTCCGCTGACGAGTTTTTCCCTGGGCAACAGGCTCACCTCGTACCTCGACAACGGGGTCGGCAAGGTCCGGCTCAGCGGGTCCGTGGTGAATCCATTGGGCCGTGTCACGGCCGATGCGAAACTGGCGGGCACTCTTGAGCTCCGGGCTCGACGCACTTCGTTGCAGTCGTTCCGGTTCCCACTCACCTCCCTCGCTCACGATGGCGATGCGCTCAAGTGGACAGCCGAAGCCGATATCGCGGGCACACTGCGCCCGCTCGGTGTGATCGACGCGGTCTGGGACGTATGGGTGAACCTGGAGGTCGACGGGGAGACACTGCGTACACGGGTCGCGGTGGGCTCCATCGATGTGGACTCGGCACACGCGCTGCAGGTGCGACCGCGCCTGAGCCGGTTGGTCGCCGACCGCATCAAGCCGTCGGCCTCCAAGAAGGGCAACCTCTCCTATGTGCTGGCGGCCGAGAGCCGGCTCTCCGCCCGCACCCAGAATCTGATCCAACACGCCCTGCAGAGCAAGGCGGCGGATCTGACGAAGACGAGCCTGCGGAAGGTCCGCAAGGCTAAGAAGGACTTGCACTCGGGCAGGACCAAGATCCGCGTCTACCACGAGGTCTTCTCCAAACTGCCGGTCAAGAAGGGCCTGGTGGTCTTCGAGAGCCATTTGGGCAAGCAGTACAGCGACAGCCCCAAGGCCATCTACGAGGAGATGCGCCGCCAGGGCGTCCAGTTCAAGGCCGTATGGTCGTACGCGGGGAACCAGCCGACCGGATTCCCCGACGACGTGACGCTGGTCAAGCGGTGGAGCTACCCCTATCTGCGGGCACTGGCGCAGGCGGAGTTCTGGATCGACAACCAGGGCTTTCCACTGAAGCTCACCAAGCGTGATGAGACCACCTATATCCAGACCTGGCATGGCTCAGCGCTGAAGAGGATGGGCTTCCACGAGCCACGCTTGAAGCTGCGCAGCCGTGCCGGTCAGGACGACTTCCAAAGGACGCTGGACCGCTTCGACCACTTCCTCATCCGCTCCGAGCACGACGCCGAGACCCTGGCCAAGGGCTTCCGGCTGCGCCCCGAGGTGCTGACGCGCACCGGATACCCCCGCAACGACAAGCTCGTCGCGGCTCGCAAACGGGAAGCGGAGACGGGCTCCCGTGAACGCGGCGCGCTCGCCGCAGAGCTCGGCATCGACGAGGCGAAGACGGTACTGCTCTACGCCCCGACCTTCCGAGCGAACGCCCAGGGCACTGTGAAGCGCTTTGAACCCCCCTTCGATGTCGAGGACTTCGCGTGGAGGTTCGGCGACCGCTACACGCTGCTGATCCGTTCGCACTACCTCAACCAGGTCGTACTTCCCCCGTCGGTACAGGGCAGGGTGCTCGACGTCACCGGCCTCCACGACATCACACCGCTGCTAGCCCTGGCCGACGGACTGATCACCGACTACTCCTCAGTGATGTTCGATTACTCCCTGCTCGACCGCCCGATGATCTTTTTTGCATACGACTACGAGGAGTACGCAAACGAGACCCGTGGCACCTACTTCGATCTGCGGGAAAAGGCACCGGGCCCGGTCGTCACCACCGAGAGCGAGTTGTTTGCAGCCATCGACGAGCTGAAGGCGACGGACACGGAGTACGCGGAGGCACGCCGACGCTTCGTCGCCGGGTTCGGCGAGTACGACCAAGGCGATGCTGCTCAGCAGATCGTCGCCAAGTTCTTCACCTCCGGGAGCGGTAAGTGACCGAGCAGACCGCCACGGCCGGCGGCCGTGACATCTTCTTCGTCTCCAACAGCTTTGACGAGCTGGGCGGCGTGACGACGTGGTCGCATCAGATGGCACGGCTGTTCCTGGAACGCGGCCACCGGATCCACATCGTCGGCATCACCGACTCCGACGTCCCCCAGGACCTCGGCTGCAGGCTTCCCTATCCGACCACGACGCTCTATGAGGTGCGTCCGCCGAAGGTAGGTCCAGCCCTTGGCCTGAAAGGCAAGCTGAATCTGGTCGCACGCCTCAGGCGTGCGGCCCGCACGGCGGGCATGCACGAACAGGCCACCAAGCTGAGCAGGATGTTCAATGCGGCACGGCCGGGTGCCGTGGTGATCGTGACGCAGGTGTGGGCGATGGAGTGGGTCCGCCTCGCCGACACGTCCAACGTCACCGTGATCGGCATGAGCCATGAGTCGTACGAGTATTCCAAGGCGACGTCGCGATTCGGCCGGGTCAAGAAGTACTTCGCAGAGGCCGACCATCTGCTGCTGCTCACGCAGGAAGACGCGGACCTGTGGATCCGCCAGGGCCTGGACAACGTGGGCTACATGCCCAATCCGCTCCCGTTCATGCCCGACGAGCCGTCCCAGCGCACCGAGAAGGTCGTACTGAGTATGGGGCGCCTGACAGACCAGAAGGGCATCGACATGCTGCTCGACGCCTGGGCGGAAGCGGCGCCGTTGAACCCGGACTGGGTGTTGCAGATCTACGGTGACGGCGAAGACGAAGAAGCCCTGAAGAAGCAGTGCACTCATCTGGGACTCGACTCCTCCGTGGAGTGGCGTGGCCGAACCGGCGACGTTCCAGGAGCACTGCGCGGCGGTTCCGTCTTCGTACAGTCCTCGCGCGGCGAGGGCTTCCCGCTCGCGCTGATGGAGGCAATGGCAGCCGCCGTGCCGTGTGCCGCCTTCGACTGCGCCCCCGGCGTCCGTGAAATCATCCGAGACGGCGAGGACGGACTGCTCGCCGCTCCCGGGAACACACACGAGCTTGCGCAGCGCCTGAACACACTCATGTCCGACCAGGAACTACGAGACCAGATGGGCGAACTGGCCCGCAAGAACATCCAGCGGTACACCACCGACGAGATCGTGCGCCGCTGGGAAGAGCTGTTCGCCTTCTTGGAAAGGTAGCCGGTCATGACCGGCTGAAGGGCCCCGGCACGGACCAGCGCCGGAGCCCTCCGCTTCCATAGGGCATGAGCTGTGCCCCTCTTCGTCGCCCTCCGCCAGCGCAACGGGCTGCATCAGCATCCGACGGTGCAGACGGTCCCACACCGCGGCGTTCGCGGTGCTAGCAGTCGGTGACCTGCACCGTCGCCACGGCCGGCTTGCTCCAGGCGTCGGACCCAGCGAAGCAGAACTCCGTTCCGTTCTTCGCCGGGCGGCCGCTTTGTCGAGGTTGGGTCCAGGTCGCCGGGACGGGCCGGCGCATCACGCGGTCCGCACGCATGCGTCCGCCTACTGCCGCCGGCAGTCCGGCCAGGAGACGGGCCATGCGTGGGGCGTCGTATCCGGCGCCGAAGACGACCCTGCGCCGCCTGCACTGACACGCGACGGCCGGGGCCGCCATCTTGCACGGGCCACGCCCCGGCCACGGGTGACCGCGACGCGACGGCGAAAGACGTCAGCCGTCCCGGTGGAGGCGCCAGCCCTGCCAGGAAGAAGTGATCATGTCACGTACGTCATGGCGGGCCTTCCAGCCCAGTTGGTCGGCGATGCGATCGGCGGAGGCCACGATCCGTGCGGGGTCACCCGCCCGAGGCGCGGTGACTTCCGGTGCGACGCCACGGTCGGTGATCTCGTTGATCAGGTCGACCATCTCGCGGACCGAAACGCCTTCGCCACGGCCGATGTTGACGGTCAGGTCGCCGTACTCGCCGGCGTCCGACGTCTCGGCAAGCTTGCGTGCCGCCGCGAGATGGGCGTCGGCAAGATCCTCCACATGGATGTAGTCCCGAATACAGGTGCCGTCCGGGGTCGGGTACGCGTCGCCGAAGATACGGGGGGCCTGGCCGTCCTCAAGCTTCTCGAAGACCATCGGCACCAAGTTGAAGATGCCGGTGTCGGCCAGTTCCGGAGTGGCCGCGCCCGCCACATTGAAGTAGCGGAGGCAGGCTGTCGAGATGCCGTGCGCCTTGCCGACCGCACGCACCAGCCACTCCCCAGCCAGCTTGGTCTCACCGTAGGGGCTCATCGGCAGGCACGGCGTCTCCTCCGTCACGAGGTCGACATCCGGCATGCCGTACACCGCGGCCGACGACGAGAACAGGAAGTTGCGCACACCGGCAGCGGCAACCGCCTCCAGCAGCACGGTCAGACCGTGCACATTCTCCCGGTAGTAGTGCAGCGGCTTCTCCACAGACTCGCCGACCTGCTTCTTCGCGGCTAGGTGTACGACGCCGGTGATGCGGTGTTCGGCGATCGTGCGGCCCACAAGCTCACCGTCGAGCGTGGAACCGATTACCAGCGGGACGTCCTCAGGGACACGGCTCGCCTCTCCCGTCGACAGATCGTCGAGGACAACGGCACGCTCGCCGGCCTGGGTCATCGCCCGTACGACATGGGAGCCAATGTAGCCGGCACCACCGGTAATCAGGTAAGTCATATGCTCTGTCTTTCTTCGAGGTGTTTTGCCCAAGTATTCGGAAGTCAGCGAAGGGCCGGGAGCAGCCTGCGCAGGCTACGGCTTGCGATGCCGACGGCTGCCCGCAAACCTGACGCAAGCCGCACGGCGAGCGAACCGTTCGATGTCCGGTGCGGGCGTACCAGGAAGACACCGTACCGGCCGCCGAGGACCGGCCGTTGCTGTGCAGCGTTCCGTCGGCCGTCAGCGGCAGCTCTGCCGTGGCCGGCGCGCCCGATGCCGCCCAGTGCCGTCTCGGGCAGGTCGTCGGACCACACAGGTCCGGCAGCGGGGTCGGCATTCGGCGGCAGCAACCGGGGAGTGCCCAGCGGACAGCTGAGCGAGCCCCCAGACAGCGCCGGTGCATCGGCAGAGGCGTCGTCGACCGCGATCACAGTTCGCGCGGAGTCGGTGCGGGTGACAGCCGCACGAACGGCCTCCTGCCGGGAACGGCGGACGCCTCTGCCGCTCAGAAAGGCTCGAATCCGTCGAACTCCTGCTGCGCCTCGTCCCGCTCCGCCTGACGGTCGCGACGCCGCTGCGCCGCCGGACGCGGGGCCTCGAAGCGGTGGTCCTCGCCTCGGCGGCCGAGCATCTCCGCGCCCGCCATGGCCGTCGGCTCCCAGTCAAAGACGACCGCGTTCTCCTCCGGTCCGATCGCCACGCCGTCGCCCGCCCGGGCGCCGGCCTTCATCAGCTCTTCCTCGACGCCGAGGCGGTTGAGGCGGTCGGCCAGATAGCCCACGGCCTCGTCGTTGTTGAAGTCCGTCTGCCGCACCCAGCGCTCGGGCTTCTCGCCGCGCACCCGGAACAGTCCGCCGTCCTCCCGGGTGATCGTGAAACCTGCGTCGTCCACCGCCTTGGGGCGGATGACGATCCGGGTCGCCTCCTCCACCGGCTTCGCCGCACGCGCCGCGGCCACGATCTCGGCCAGCGCGAAGGAGAGCTCCTTCAGCCCCGTACGCGACACGGCCGACACCTCGAAGACCCGGTAGCCGCGCTCCTGAAGATCCGGGCGGATCATGTCCGCCAGATCCTTGCCGTCCGGGATGTCGATCTTGTTGAGGACGGCGATGCGCGGGCGGTCGCCGAGACCTCCGTACGCCGCCAGCTCCTCCTCGATCACATCGAGGTCGGTCACCGGGTCGCGGTCCGACTCCAGCGTCGCCGTGTCCAGTACGTGCACCAGCACCGAGCAGCGCTCGACATGGCGCAGAAACTCCAGGCCGAGGCCCCGCCCCTGGCTGGCCCCGGGGATCAGACCCGGCACATCCGCAATCGTGTAGACCGTCGCGCCGGCCGTGACGACGCCCAGGTTCGGCACCAGCGTGGTGAACGGATAGTCCGCGATCTTGGGCTTGGCGGCCGACAGCACGGAGATCAGCGAGGACTTGCCGGCGCTCGGGTAGCCGACCAGCGCCACATCGGCGACCGTCTTGAGTTCCAGGACGATGTCGTCCACCCGGCCGGGCTCGCCCAGCAGGGCGAAGCCGGGGGCCTTGCGGCGGGCGGAGGCCAGGGCCGCGTTGCCCAGTCCCCCACGGCCGCCCTCGGCCGCCACGTACCGCGTGCCCTGGCCCACCAGGTCCGCGAGGACATTGCCCCGCCTGTCGAGGACGACAGTGCCGTCCGGGACGGGCAGCACCAGGTCCTGGCCGTCCTTTCCGGAGCGGTTGCCGCCTTCGCCTGGCTTTCCGTTGGTCGCCTTGCGGTGCGGGCTGTGGTGGTAGTCCAGCAGCGTGGTGACCGACTGGTCGACGACGAGGATGACATCGCCGCCGCGTCCGCCGTTGCCGCCGTCGGGCCCGCCGAGGGGCTTGAACTTCTCCCGGTGCACGGAGGCGCAGCCGTGGCCTCCGTTACCCGCGGCGACATGCAGTTCGACGCGGTCCACGAAGGTGGTCATGGTGGTCTGCCTCCAGTACCGATGCGTTAAAGGACGTGCGGGATGTCTCTTGATCTAACACGCGAAAGGCGGACCCGCTTCCCGGAAGGGAAGTGAGGTCCGCCCTCGCCAAGAGTCCGGTCAGGCGACCGGAACGATGTTCACGACCTTGCGGCCGCGGTGGGTGCCGAACTCCACCGCGCCGGCCTGCAGCGCGAACAGCGTGTCGTCGCCGCCGCGGCCCACACCCGCGCCCGGGTGGAAGTGGGTGCCGCGCTGGCGGACCAGGATCTCACCGGCGTTGACGACCTGACCGCCGAAGCGCTTCACGCCGAGCCGCTGGGCGTTGGAGTCGCGACCGTTCCGGGTGGACGATGCGCCCTTCTTGTGTGCCATGTCTCCTCAGTCCCTTACTTCGCGGCGGCGGGGATCGCCGTGACCTTGATCGCCGTGTACTGCTGGCGGTGGCCCTGACGACGGCGGTAGCCGGTCTTGTTCTTGTAGCGCAGGATGTCGATCTTGGCGCCCTTGTGGTGGTCCACGACCTCGGCCTGGACCTTGATGCCGGCCAGCACCCACGGGTCGCTGGTGACGGCGTCGCCGTCGACGACGAGCAGGGTAGAGAGCTCTACCGTGTCGCCGACCTTGGCAGTGGAAATCTTGTCAACCTCAACGATGTCGCCGACCGCAACCTTGTGCTGGCGACCACCGCTGCGCACGATGGCGTACACGCGGATCTCTCTCTCGCTCGAAACGGAGTCCCTGATGCCAGCCGCTCACACGGGCCGGAGCCCGGAGTGATCCGATTGGACGAGCGGCCTCTCCCGGCTCAGCCGGGAGGGAGGTGCTCAGGGACGGGCGCATATGGAAACACGCCGAGGGTCAAGGTTACGGGCGGCCGGTCAAGGGGTCAAACCAGGTGCCTCGCCAGGACCCTCCTCACGGGCACTCCTCCTCGACGTAGTCACGCAGCCACTTCTTGAAGTCAGGCCCGAGGTCTTCACGCTCGGCCGCAAGACGGACGATGGCCCTGAGGTAGTCGCCGCGGTCGCCGGTGTCGTACCGGCGGCCCTTGAAGACGACACCGTGGACCGGGCCGCCCAGCGACTCGTCCTCCGCGAGCTTCTGCAGGGCGTCGGTGAGCTGGATCTCGTTGCCCCGGCCGGGCTCGGTCTTGCGCAGGACCTCGAAGACGGCCGGGTCCAGAACATAGCGGCCGATGATCGCAAGATTGCTCGGGGCCTCCGACGGGTCCGGCTTCTCCACCAGACCGGTGACCCGAACGACATCGCTGTCGCCCGTGGGTGCCACGGCGGCGCAGCCGTACATGTGGATCTGCGCGGGGTCGACCTCCATCAGCGCGATGACGCTGCCGCCCTCCTGCGCCTGGATCTCGGCCATCCGCTTCAGCAGCGGGTCCCGGGGATCGATCAGGTCGTCGCCGAGGAGGACGGCGAAGGGCTGGTCGCCGACGTGCGGGGCGGCGCACAGCACGGCGTGGCCGAGGCCGCGCGGATCGCCCTGGCGCACATAGTGCATGGTGGCCAGGTCGCTGGACTCCTGCACCTTCGCCAGCCGGTCGGCGTCGCCCTTGCGGGCGAGCGCCTCCTCCAGCTCGTAGTTGCGGTCGAAGTGGTCCTCGAGGGGCCGCTTGTTGCGACCGGTGACCATCAGTACGTCGGAGAGGCCCGCCGCCACCGCCTCCTCGACCACGTACTGGATCGCCGGCTTGTCGACGACAGGCAGCATCTCCTTCGGGGTGGCTTTGGTGGCGGGCAGGAACCGGGTGCCGAGACCCGCGGCAGGGATGACAGCCTTCTGTATCGCACTCATGCGGTTGGGGAACTCTCAGTCTGAACGGAAGTGAGCATCTGACAGTGCGGCCTCGCCCATGGGCGGCAGCCCGTTCGCACGCCTGGCAATGTCGGCGCACAGGCTATGAGCGCCTGCTGAGCCGGTCAAACCGACGTGAGCGACAGGGAATCGGCAGACCGACACCCCCTTGAGCCGGCAGACGGTGGCGACCGCGGTCGCCACCGTCTGCCACCGTGCCGTCAGCTTTCCGCGGACGCAGTCACTCCAGAATGGGGTGACTGCTCCGCAGCCGCGGTCTTCTTCGCCGCCTTCTTGGCGGTCGTCTTCTTCGCCGTCGTCTTCTTCGCCGCGGTCTTCTTCGCGACCGTCTTCTTCGCCGTCGTCTTCTTGGCGGCGGCCTTCTTCGCCGTGGCCTTCTTCGCGGTCTTGCGGGCCGCCTTCTTGGCCGGGGCCGCGGCCTCGGCCTCGGGGGCCTCGGCAGCCTCCGGGGCCGGTGCTCCGGCCTCGGCGGACGCCGGCTGTGACGGGGTGGAGGCGACCACGACGACCGCGGTGTCCTCGCCCCCCGCGGGGGAGCCTGCGGGAGCGGTGACCTTGCGGGTCACCCGGCGGCGGGCGCGGGGCGGGGCCGGTTCGGCCGGGGCCTCGACCGCGGCCTCGGCGGACGGTCGCACCGGCTCGGGCTCCGGCTGAGGCTCCTGCACGGCGGCGGCCGGGGGGCCCGCCGGAGAGGCCGCCTTGCGGACGGCGCGGCGGCGGGTACGGCCCGCGGGAGCAGGCGCGGCCGCCTCCACCGGCTGCTCCACCGGCTCCACCGGCTCCACCGGCTTCTCAGCCTCCCCGGTCGCAGGCTCGGCGACAGGGGCCTCGACGGGCTCGGCCGTCTTCGGCGCACCCGCCGGGGCCGTCGCCTTGCGCGTCGCCCGACGGCGGCCACGGCCGCCACGCATCGCGGCGGCCTCCGCCTCCGCGGCACTGCTGTACAGCTCCTCGTCGGGTGCGACAGCGGGCTCGGGCAGCGCCACCGGGGCAGCGGCCTCCGCCGCGACCTCGGCCTCGGTCTCCGCCGGCGCCTCGGTGACGGCCTCGGCCGCGGGCGCGGCGGGCGGCTCGGCCGCCGCAGCGCCGCGGCCGCGCTTCTTCGAGCGCTTCCCGCCACCGCCGCCCGCGGCGGCCGGCTGCTCCATGTGCACGATCAGCCCACGGCCGTTGCAGTGGACGCAGGACTCGGAGAACGACTCCAGCAGCCCCTGACCGACCCGCTTGCGGGTCATCTGCACCAGGCCCAGCGAGGTGACCTCGGCCACCTGGTGCTTGGTCCGGTCCCGGCCCAGGCACTCCAGCAGCCGTCGCATGACCAGGTCCCGGTTGGACTCCAGGACCATGTCGATGAAGTCGACGACGACGATGCCGCCGAGGTCGCGCAGCCGCAGCTGGCGCACGATCTCCTCGGCCGCCTCCAGGTTGTTCCTGGTGACGGTCTCCTCCAGGTTGCCGCCCTGGCCGGTGAACTTGCCGGTGTTGACGTCGACCACGATCATGGCCTCGGTCTTGTCGATCACCAGCGAGCCGCCGCTCGGCAGCCAGACCTTGCGGTCCAGCGCCTTCATCAACTGCTCGTCGATCCGGTAGGTGGCGAAGACGTCGACCTCGCTGGTCCACCGCTGGAGCCGGTCGGCCAGGTCGGGCGCAACATGCGAGACATAGCCGTGGATGGTCTCCCACGCCTCGTCGCCGCTGATGATGACCTTCGAGAAGTCCTCGTTGAAGATGTCGCGGACGACCCGGACGGTCATGTCCGGCTCGCCGTACAGCAGCGCGGGCGCGCTGGAGCCGTTCTTCGACTTCTTCTGGATCTCCTCCCACTGCGCCTGCAGCCGCTCGACGTCACGGCGCAGCTCTTCCTCGCTCGCGCCCTCGGCCGCCGTGCGCACGATGACGCCGGCGTCCTCGGGGACGATCTTCTTGAGGATGGTCTTCAGCCGTGCGCGCTCGGTGTCGGGCAGCTTGCGGCTGATGCCGGTCATCGAGCCCTCGGGGACGTACACGAGGTAGCGGCCCGGGAGGGAGACCTGGCTGGTCAGCCGTGCACCCTTGTGACCGATCGGGTCCTTCGTCACCTGGACGAGCACCGACTGGCCGGACTTGAGCGCGGTCTCGATGCGGCGCGGGCCGTTGGCCATGCCCAGCGCCTCGAAGTTCACCTCGCCTGCGTACAGGACGGCGTTGCGGCCCTTGCCGATGTCGACGAAGGCGGCCTCCATGGACGGCAGGACGTTCTGGACCTTGCCCAGGTACACATTGCCGACGTACGAGGTGGCCTGCTCCTTGTTGACGTAGTGCTCGACGAGCACGTTGTCCTCGAGCACGCCGATCTGGGTGCGCTCGCCGCTCTGGCGGACGACCATGACCCGCTCGACGGCCTCGCGGCGCGCCAGGAACTCCGCCTCGGTGATGATCGGCACCCGGCGGCGGCCCTGCTCACGGCCCTCGCGGCGGCGCTGCTTCTTGGCCTCCAGACGGGTCGAGCCCTTGATGGACTGCACCTCGTCGGAGGGCTCCTCGGCCTTGCGCGGGCGCGGCTCGCGGACCTTGACGACCGTGCGCTCCGGCTCGTCCTCGCCCGCGACGTCCGCGCCGTCACCGCTGCGGCGGCGACGACGGCGGCGGCGACGGCTGCTGCTGGTCCCGGCGGCGGACGGAGTGGCGGCCTCGGCCTGCTCCCCCTCCTCCTCGGACTCCTCGTCTTCCGCGGCGGCCTCGGCCTGCTCCGCGGGCTCCTCGGCGGACTCCTCCGCCTCCGCGGCCTCGCCGCGGCGACGACGGCGGCCGCCGCGACGGCGACGCCGGGAGGGACGCTCCTCGAACTCGTCCTGCTCCTCGCCCTCGTCGGCCTGCTCGGCCACTGCCTCCGCCTCGACCGGCTCCGCGGCCTCGGCCGCCTCGACCTGCTCGGCAGTCTGCTCACCGCGGCGGCGACGACGGCGACGGCCGGAACGCGCGGCCTCGTCTGCCGCCTGCTCGGCCTCCGCTCCGGTCTCCTTTGCCGCCTCGGTCTCATGCACAGCGGCAGCGGCGGCAGCGGCGGCCGTCTCCGGGGTCTGGAACATCGGCTCGGTGAAGACCGGGGGCTGGAAGACCGGGACCGCGGGCCGCGCGGCACGGCGGGCGGAAGCGGGGGCCTCGCCCTCCGCGGACTGCTCCTGCGCGGTGAACTCCGGGGCGACGGACGAGGCGGCACGGCGGCGCGCACGGCCGCGGGTGGCCGCCTTCTCAGCGGCGGCGACCTCGTCCCCGTGAGCGGTGATCTGAGTGACCGCGCCCTGCGGCAGGCTCTCGCCCACCTCGGCCTCGGTCTCCTCCTCGCCGGCTCCGGCGCCCTGGGGCGCACCGGCGGGTGCGGCGGCCTTGCGAGCGGCGCGGCGACGGGTCCGCTTCGGCGCGGCCTCGGCGGGCTCAGCGGCTTCCGGAGCCTCCGCGGCTTCGGCTTCGGCCTCGGCGGCCGTCTTGGGGGCGCCGGCGGGCGCGGATGCCCTGCGGCGCGTACGGGTACGCGGTGCGGGGGTCTCGGCGGGGGCCTCGGGCTCCGCCTCGACGGCGGGCTCGGCGTCAGTGCCGGCGGCCGCGTCGTCCGTCACGGCTTCGGGCTCCGGCTCGGCGGCCTGACCCTCGACGGCCCTGGGG
>NZ_JADWYQ010000035.1 GCF_022414575.1 Streptomyces sp. MUM 178J
GCTTCCTTCGTACTCACCCCGACCAACCGGTCCAGGCTTTCCTCCGGGCGCTTCCCTTCGGTGTTTCCGTACTCTATCAGGCTTTTCCGGCCTCTCTGACCATCAACCCGCAGGCATGCGGAAATGGAATCCAGGAGTAGGATCTGCACTCGATAGTTGCCGCCGACCTTCGACTCAATGTCGCGTTGGGGTCAGGCAGGGGTACGACAGTACATGCCGCCGAGACACGAGGCAAATCGTTTCCGGTGCGTCCCAAGAGCCGCCAACCAGTACCAACTGCGCGGAACTGGGACTTCCTATGACCTACCCTTCTGAACAGTGTGTCGTCGCAGGACAGGCGTGACGACACCGTACGATTCTCCGCCCGTGGGAGGCTCCATGACCACAGTGACGTCCCCGATCGCCGGACGCGCCATCGGACTCGCGGCTGTGCCCGATCCCGTCTTCTCCGGTGCGATGGTCGGCCCCGGCACCGCAATCGACCCGGTGCGCGAGCCCTCGGAGGCCGTCGCCCCGGTGGACGGCATCGTCGTCTCCCTGCATCCGCATGCGTATGTAGTGGTCGACGGCCAGGGGCACGGTGTGCTGACGCACCTGGGCATCGACACCGTCCAGCTGAACGGCGAGGGCTTCGAGCTGCTCGTCAACAAGGGCGACACCGTGCAGCGCGGACAGGCCGTCGTGCGCTGGGACCCGGCGGCAGTCGAGGCCGCCGGCAAGTCGGCCATCTGCCCCGTCGTGGCTCTTGAGGCCACGGCCGACTCCCTCTCCGGCCTCCGTGAGGACGGCGATGTGAAGGCGGGCGACGAGCTCTTCGGCTGGAGCTGACGTCGCTGCCGCGAGAGTGCGGCGAGTGGGACATCCATCGCGGCGGCCCGGGGCCGCCCCTCAATCGGAGACGGTGAAATGGAGACAACGCTGCGAGGCGTCGGCGTGAGCCACGGTGTGGCGATCGGCGAGGTGCGGCACATGGGCACGGCGGTGCTGGAGCCACCGGCGAAGCAGATTCCGGCGGAGGACGCGGAGCGCGAACAGGGGCGTGCCCGCAAGGCCGTCGAGGCCGTTGCCGCCGATTTGATCGCCCGGGGCAATCTCGCCGGCGGCGAGGCACAGGCGGTGCTCGAGGCACAGGCCATGATGGCGCAGGACCCGGAGCTCCTGGCCGATGTGGAAAGGCGCATCGCGGTCGGCAGCACAGCCGAGCGGGGCGTGTACGACGCGTTCGCCACCTACCGCGAGATGCTGGCGGGCGCGGGCGAGTACATGGCCGGGCGCGTGGCCGACCTCGACGATGTGCGGAACCGGATCGTGGCTCGGCTGCTGGGCGTGCCGATGCCCGGGGTACCGGACAGCGACGAGCCGTATGTGCTGATCGCACGGGACCTCGCTCCGGCGGACACCGCGCTGCTGGACCCGGCGCTGGTGCTGGGCTTTGTCACCGAGGAGGGCGGGCCGACCAGCCACAGCGCGATCCTGGCGCGTGCGCTGGGCGTCCCCGCCGTGGTCGCGCTTCCGGGCGCCGGTGAGCTGAGCGAGGGCACCGTGGTCGCGGTGGACGGCAGCACCGGCGACGTCCATGTCGACCCGAGCGCCGAGAAGCGGGCGGAACTGGCGAAGGCCGCGGAGGAGCGGAAGGCGGCGCTCGCCGCCGCCACCGGCCCTGGCGCGACGTCGGACGGGCACAAGGTGCCGCTGCTGGCCAATGTGGGCGGTCCCGGCGATGTGGCGGCCGCGGTGGAGGCCGGCGCGGAAGGCGTGGGCCTGTTCCGCACGGAGTTCCTGTTCCTGGACGACAGCAAGCAGGCGCCGTCCGAGGAGAAGCAGGTCGACGCCTACCGGAAGGTGCTGGAGGCGTTCCCCGAGGGCCGGGTGGTCGTGCGGGTGCTGGACGCGGGCGCGGACAAGCCGCTGGACTTCCTGACGCCGGCGGACGAACCGAACCCGGCGCTGGGCGTGCGCGGGCTGCGCACGCTGCTGGACCACCCCGAGGTGCTGCGGACCCAGCTGACGGCGCTGGCCAAGGCCGCCGAGGGACTGCCCGTGTACCTCGAGGTCATGGCGCCGATGGTCGCGGACCGTAGGGACGCCAAGGCGTTCGCGGACGCGTGCCGGGCCGCGGGCCTGGACGCGAAGTTCGGGGCGATGGTGGAGATTCCGTCCGCCGCACTGCGGGCGCGCGCCATTCTGCAGGAGGTGGAGTTCCTGTCGCTGGGGACGAACGACCTCGCGCAGTACACGTTCGCCGCCGACCGTCAGGTGGGTGCGGTGTCGCGGCTGCAGGATCCGTGGCAGCCGGCGCTCCTGGATCTCGTGGCGCTGTCGGCCGAGGCCGCCAAGGCCGAGGGCAAGAGCTGTGGTGTGTGCGGTGAGGCGGCCTCCGATCCGCTGCTGGCGTGTGTGCTTACAGGGCTCGGTGTGACGTCGCTGTCGATGGGCGCCGCGTCGATTCCCTATGTGCGGGCGACGCTCGCCAAGTACACGCTCGCTCAGTGCGAGCGCGCTGCCGCGGCCGCGCGGGCCGCGGACACGGCGGAGGGCGCCCGTGCGGCGGCCCAGGCCGTGCTGTCCGGCGAGTAGCCGAACGGCACGGGCTCTGACCACGCTGAGCCAGGAGTTCGGAAGGGGCTTCCCGCCCGCGCGGGGAGCCCCTTCGGGCTTCACCGGTGGGGATCGGGGTCATCCGGTGAGGTGACGGGGAAGCCGGGGCAGTATTCGACTCCCGGCTCCGGGGAGAGCGGTTCGCCGGTGGCCGCGTCGGTGCAGTAGGCGCTGAAGACCTCGCCCGCGGTCAGGGGGATCAGCGTGCCCTGGCGGAGCCGCCAGCCGTGGAGCCGGTCGGGGGTGTCGGCGTTGCTGGTGCGCAGGACGATTCCGCCGGTGGTTTCCAGGGCGATGCCGACGGCGAGGACGGCGGCGAACTCGGCGGCCTCCGCCGGGTCGACTGCGGCCGCCGCCCGTTCGCCGTCGGGTGCGGGAGCGGCCGGGGAGGCGGCGGACGTGTCGGCGTGGAGCACGGCGAGGAGCTGTTCGTCCGGTGCGGGAACGCTGCATACGAGGTGGTGGCTGCCTGCGTCGGC
Source organism: Streptomyces sp. MUM 178J (assembly GCF_022414575.1). GTDB lineage: Bacteria > Actinomycetota > Actinomycetes > Streptomycetales > Streptomycetaceae > Streptomyces > Streptomyces chengmaiensis. The sequence goes on from NZ_JADWYQ010000035.1 coordinate 3,078, forward strand.
CCGGTCGAGCAGGCGCATGAGGGTGTGGGAGGCGCGCTGGATGGCGGCTCGGCCGATGTCCTGGCCGCAGTCGGCGCACGCGCCGAGGCCGGCGAGCAGTTCGGTCGCGTACTCCTGTGTGGCCTGGCGCACTGCTGTGTCGATCAGTACGGGCAGCAGTGCGGTGAGCGGCTCTCCGGTGTAGCGGATGGAGACGGTGTGGCCTGCGACGTCGGCCGTGAAGCGACTGCGGCTGACGGGTGAGTCGGGGTCGAGGCCGGTTGCGTCGCAGTAGTCGGCGAAGTCCTCCGGGTCGAACAGGGCTACGGCGGTGTGCTGTTGTCGCCGGGCGAGGCTGCGCAGAAGGTCGTCGGCTTCTTTGAGGTAGTCGGTGTGGTCGTCGAAGGCGAAGGTGCGGTACTGGCGCATCGCGCTGAAGTCCTGCTCGTCGGCCAGGACGGCGACGATGCCGGGGACTTCACGGCGCAGGCCGCGCCTCCTTTCCGCCCTGGACCCGGATGCTTCCGCCCTTTTCGCCGGGCCGGTGTTCCTGGTGTGCGCCATGACGGTCTCCCCCGCTGCTCTTGGTCGATCTGGTGTGACTCACCGTAGCGGCCGGCACTGACAACGCGGGTCCGCCCGGTCCGCGGACTCCTGGGTAGGCGCCTTGCGCGGCGGCGGGCGGCAGGGCGTTGGAGAGCCTATCCGTGGTTCCGGCTTCGGCGGGTGCGGGCCAGGTCCTCGTAGAACCGCAGCAGTTCGAGGTTGTCGACGGAGCCGGGGTTGACGGCCTTGTCGACGGGCGTCCCCTGCAGCAGACGCTTGACCGGGACCTCGATGCGCTTGCCGGTGAGCGTGTGCGGAATGCCGGGCGCCTCGATGACGTCGTCGGGCACATGGCGCGGTGAGAGCTGCTCGCGGATCGTCTGCTTGATCCGTGCGCGCAGCGCGTCGTCGAGCGTCGCGCCGGGTGCGAGGTGGACGAAGAGCGGCATCCAGTACCCGCCGTCCGCCTCCTCCAGGCCGATGACGAGCGACTCCTTGATCTCCGGGAGGCGTTCCACCGCTTCGTAGATGTCGGCGCTGCCCATGCGGACGCCCTGCCGGTTCAGGGTGGAGTCGGAGCGGCCGTGGATGACGACGGAGCCGCGTTCGGTGACGGTGATCCAGTCGCCGTGCCGCCAGACGCCGGGGAACATCTCGAAGTAGCTGTCGCGGTAGCGGCTGCCGTCCGGGTCGTTCCAGAAGCGGATCGGCATGGAGGGCATGGGGTTGGCGACGACGAGTTCGCCGACCTCGCCGATCAGCGGCTTGCCCTGAGGATCCCAGGACTGCAGATCGGTACCGAGGCACGCGGCCTGGAGCTCGCCGATGTGCACGGGCAGGGTGGGCACCGCGCCGGCGAAGCAGCTGCAGACGTCCGTGCCGCCGCTGACCGAGGCGATCCAGAGGTCCTGGCCGGCGTCCGCGAACTCGTCGTGCAGCCAGCGGAATCCATCGGGCGGCAGCGGCGAGCCGGTGGTGGCGACGCAGGTCACCCGCGACAGGTCGTAGTCGGCCGCCGGGTGGACGTCCGCTTTGCGGCAGGCCATGACATAGGCGGCGGAGGTGCCGAAGACGGTGGCCTTCGTGTCCGCGGCGACGCGCCACTGCGCACCGGTGTCGGGGTGGCCGGGGCTGCCGTCGTAGAGGACCACCGTGGTGCCGGTCAGCAGGCCGGAGACGAGGAAGTTCCACATCATCCAGCCGGTGGAGGTGTACCAGAAGAGCCGGTCCCCGGGGCCGAGGTCGTTGTGGAGCCCGAGCTGCTTGAAGTGCTCGAGCAGGATGCCGCCCTGGGACTGGACGATGGCCTTGGGCAGGCCGGTGGTGCCGGATGAGTACAGCACCCACAGCGGGTGGTCGAAGGGGACCTGCTCGAAGACCGGTTCGGCGTCCCCCGCGGTGACGTCGGACCATTCCAGGGCGCCCTCCGGGGCCGCGGCGCCCAGCAGCGGGACATGGATCACTGCGCGCAGGGAGGGCAGTTCGCGGCGGAGTTCTGCGACGGTCCCGGTGCGGTCGTGTTCTTTGCCGCCGTAGCGGTAACCGTCGACGGTGAACAGCACGACGGGTTCGACCTGCTGGAAGCGGTCGAGGACGCTGCGGGCGCCGAAGTCCGGCGCGCAGGAGGTCCATACGGCCCCGACGGCGGCGGTGGCGAGCAGCGCGGTGACCGCCTGCGGGATGTTCGGAAGGTAGCCGCTGACCCGGTCCCCGGGGCGTACTCCGAGGGCGCGCAGCCGCGCGGCGAGCGCGCCGACCTGACGGCGCAGCTCGGCCCAGCTCACCGGTGCCGGCTGGTGTGTCTCGTCCACGTGCAGCAGGGCCGGCTCCTGGGCGCGCGCCGGGTCCTCGGCGGTGCGCAGGGCGTGCTCGGCGTAGTTCAGGGCAGCCCCGGGGAACCAGCGGGCCCCGGGCATCTCGCGGTCGGCGAGGACGGTCTCGTACGGGCTGGAGAACCGCACCTCGAACCAGTCGGCGACCGCGCGCCAGAAGGATTCGAGGTCCTCGACGGACCAGCGGTGCAGCGCGGGGTAGCCGCCCTCGGCCGGCGCGCCGTGGCGCTCGGCGGCCCAGGCCTGGAACCGGGTGATCCGGGCGGAGGCGATCCGCTCGGCGCCCGGCTGCCACAGAGGGGCAGGATTCGCGTCTGAGGTCGCTGGTGTCGCTGAGGTCATGGGGCGGCTCCCGGATGGCTTGCTGGCTGTACGCGGTGTGTGCGTCCGGCTCGCGCACGTGCGGGGTGTGCGCGGGCGCGGCTGACAGGACGATGCCATGTGATCGTCCTTCGCACCAGGGCTTCCCGGGCGGGGTGAGGCCCGGTTCCGGGCAGGGCAGGGCGAGGGCCCGGGCGGGGTGCCGGCCGGTCCCCGGCGAAGTCCCGGCGAAGTCCCGGAGGGGGGGCTCGGAGGGGGTCGCCCGGGGAAGAAGTGGTCTCGCCACGGGTGAACGGGAGTTGAACAATCCCCGCGTGGACTCGGCCTGATGGCAGGGTGAGCTGGGTGGACGGCAGTGGACGGTGGTGGGCGGCGTGGACGGTCGTGATCTGGTGCGTTCGGTGAGGGCCATGGGGACGGTGCGGGGCCTGCGTGCGGCGCGGTCTGCGTGGCGGCAGCGCAGAACGGACGCGGAGGGGCTGCCGGCCCGCGGCCCGGAGCGGGCGCGCGTGCCCGGGGCGGTGCAGGGGGCGGAGCCGCTCCCCGGGGGCGGCGTCATCCGGTTCGCCCGTTCGGAGCTGCGCATCCAGGTGGCGGAGGGCGGCATGGTCTTCTGGGGGTGGGACGGCGCGGCCCCTGAGCCGTCGTACGCGCTGGACGGCGTCCCTCCGGCCCCCGACCCCCGAGTGGAGCTGGAGCCGGACACGGACGACGGCTGGCGGCTGGTCTCGGAGCGGTTCACGGTCCGGGTCTTCCGGCACGGCGCGGTGGAGGTCCTCACACCCGGCGGGATCGTGCTGCGCCGCGATCTGCCGCCGCGCTGGTGGGAGCCGGTGCGGGGCGGTCCGGCGCGCTGGCTGCAGCGGAGCGAGACGCCTGCGGACGCGCGGTTCTTCGGGCTCGGCGGGCGGGCGTCGGGACCCCGGCTGCGCGACGGCGTGTACCGCCTGTGGAACACCGACCCGAAGAAGGCCTTCCGGCCGGCGGACGATCCGCTGTACCTCACCATGCCGGTGCAGTTCACCGTGGCCGACGCGGGCACGCATCTGGCGTTCCACGACAACTCCTGGGAGGGGCGGGTCACGCTCCGCGAGGGCGAGGAGGGCGCGGGGTCCGGGCATGACCGGCCGGGTTCGGCGGAGGTGCGGATGGACGGCGGTCCGCTGCGCTGCTGGGTGATCGTTGGCACCCCCGCGCGCGTGCTGGCCGGCTGGACGCAGCTCACGGGCAGGCCCGCCGTGCCGCCGTCCTGGGCGCTGGGGCCGCAGCACGCGCGGTGGGGCTTCGGCAGCGAGCGGGAGGTGCGGCGGATCGTCGCGGGCTACCGGGAGCGGGGCCTGCCGCTGTCTGCGGTCCATCTGGACATCGACCACTATGACGGCCATCGCGTCTTCACGGTGGACCGGGAGCGGTTTCCCGACCTCCCGGGGCTGGCGAAGGAGCTCGGGGAGGCCGGGGTGAAGCTGGTGTCGATCGTGGACCCGGCGGTCAAGGCGGAGCCGGGCAATGCCGTGTACGACAGCGGGGTGGCGGAGGACGCGTTCGTACGGGACGGGCGCGGGCGAGAGGTGCGCGGCGTGGTGTGGCCGGGCGACTGCGTCTATCCGGATTTCACCGATCCAGGCGCGCGCAGGTGGTGGGGTGGGCTGTACGAGGAGCGGCTGGCGCAGGGGTTCAGCGGTGTGTGGCACGACATGAACGAGCCGGTGTCTTTCACGCCGTTCGGGGACATGACGCTGCCGCGGTCGGCGCGGCATGTGCTGGAGGGGCGCGGCGGCGACCATCGGGAGGCCCACAATGTGTACGCCCTGGCGATGGCACGTGCCGGATACGAGGCGCTGCGCCGGCTGCGCCCGAACGAGCGGCCGTTTCTGTTCTCGCGGTCCGGCTGGGCGGGGTTGCAGCGGTACGGGGGCACCTGGTCGGGCGATGTGGCCACGGGCTGGCCGGGGCTGCGTGCGTCGCTGTCGCTGGCGCTGGGGCTCGGGCTGTGCGGGGTGCCTTACTCGGGGCCTGACGTGGGTGGTTTTGACGGGCGGCCGTCGCCCGAACTGTATCTGCGCTGGTTCCAGCTGGGGGCGTATCTGCCGCTGTTCCGCACCCATGCGGCGATCGACGCGGGCCGCAGGGAGCCGTGGGAGTTCGGCGACGAGGTCCTTGAGCATGCGCGGGCTGCTCTGGCCGAGCGGGAGCGGCTGCGTCCGTACTTCGTCACGCTGGCGCATCTGGCGCGGATGACGGGGGCGCCGTATGCGCGGCCGGTGTGGTGGGACAGTCCGGAGGACCGGGTGCTGCGGGACTGTGAGGACGCTTTTCTGCTCGGGGAGGCACTGCTGGTGGCTCCGGTGCTGGAGCCCGGTGCGGACCGGCGGGCGGTGCGGCTGCCGCGGGGGCGCTGGTACGACACGGCGACCGGGAGGGCCTACGAGGGTCCCGGGCAGGTGCTCGTTCCGGCGCCGCTCTCCCGGATTCCGGTGCTGGCGCGGGCGGGGGCGGTGATCCCGGTCTACGGGGTGGGTGACGGGGGCGAGGAGCGGCTGGAGCTGGAGGTGTGGGCCCCGGCGGCGGGGCGCACGGGGGGTGGTGTGGTGGTGCCCGACACCGGCGACGGGTGGGTCCGCGCCGTCGCGGAGCGTTATGCGACCCGCCGGGTGGACGGACGGGTCGTCGTCGACCGCGTCACTTCGGGCGGACGGACGGAGCCCCGCCGGCCGGTGCGGGTGCGGGGACTCGACGAGCCGGGGGCGGGCGGCGCGGCCGATGGGTAGACGGTGCACATGACACGACGCTCCGGCCCCGGTTTCCCTCGCTCCACTGCCTTCCTTCGCCTCCCTCGGTTCCTTCGGTTCCCTCGGTTCCGCGGTGCGCCGTCACGCCGGCGCACCGCGGTCGCGGCCGCCGTGGTGTCGGCCGCGCTGCTGGCGACCGTGGCCGCGGCCCCGCCTGTGCCGGCCGTTCCGGGACCCCAGGTCCGAGTGGAGCGTTCGGCTCGTCATGAGCCCCGCGCCCCCGAGCAGTTCACGGCACTGCGCACGGTGGCCCCGACGATCATCCAGGAGATGCGGTACACGACCGTGCACAACTTCACGGGCGTGCGGGTGGACGGTTACCGGCAGCCCGTGTGCATCCTCACCCGGCCCGCCGCACAGGCACTGGCCAGGGCGCAGCGGGCTCTGCTGCGCCGGGGGCTCTCGCTCAAGGTGTACGACTGCTACCGGCCGCAGCGGGCCGTCGACCATTTCGTGAGATGGGCCGAAGACCTCGACGACGAGGGCATGAAGGCGGAGTTCTATCCGCGTGTCGACAAGTCGCGCCTGTTCGCGGACGGCTACATCGCCGCGAAGTCGGGGCACAGCAGGGGCAGCACCGTGGATGCGACACTCGTCGAGCTGCCCGCGCTGCCTACGCGCCCGTATGTGCCGGGAGAGCCGCTCGTCCCCTGCTACGCGCCGCGGTCCGAACGCTTCCCTGACAACTCCGTCGACATGGGTACGGGATTCGACTGCTTCGACACGCTCTCGCACACCGCCGATCCCAGGATCACGGGCGGGCAGCGTGCCCGTCGAACACTGCTGAAGGCCGTTCTGGAAAGGGAGGGTTTCGTCAACCTCCCCGAGGAGTGGTGGCACTTCACCTATCGGCAGGAGCCGTTCCCGGACACGTATTTCGACTTCCCGGTCGCATGGGGGTCGCTCCGCGGTCTCGTCGTGGAGCACGCGCGCATGGCACACTTCTGACACTTCGTCAGTTACGACTGTCCGGGGAGGGCCCGTGAGGCGCACGCCCGTCGTCGACGGTTGGTTCTCGCAGGCGTGCCCAGAGGGGGCGGATCCGGACTTCCGGCTGCTCGGCACGCGCTGCACCGCCTGCGCGGCGGTGTTCTTCCCCCCGGAGGAGTCCTTCTGTCGCAATCCCGCCTGTGCGGGGGGCGGACTGGTGCGGGTCCCGCTGTCGAAGCGGGGGCGGGTGTGGTCGTACACGGACAGCCGCTACCGGCCCCCCGCGCCGTACCTCTCGGACCCGGCCGCCGAGTGGGAGCCGTACACGCTCGTCGCCGTCGAGCTCGCGGCGGAGCGGATGGTGGTCCTCGGGCAGGCCGCCCCGGGCGTCGGGGTCGAAGCCCTGGAGGTGGGGATGGAGGTCGAGGTCGTCCCCGGCGTCCTCCACGAGGACAAAGACACGGTGTGGACGACGTGGCACTGGCGTCCCCTGTACGGCGGAGTACCCGCCCCGGAGGCCGGGTCATGAGTGGGGACATCGCCGTCCTGGGGGTGGGGATGCACCCCTGGGGCAAGTGGGGGCGCAGCTTCGTCCGGTACGGAGTCGCCGCGGCCCGGGACGCTCTCGCGGACTCCGGGCTGGAGTGGCGGCAGGTGCGGTCGATCATCGGCGCGGACACGGTGCGGTGCGGCTACCCGGGGTACGTGGCGGGAGCGACGTTCGCCCAGGCGCTGGGCTGGCAGGGCGCGCGCGTGGCGAGCGTATACGCGGCATGCGCCTCCGGCGCCCAGGCGATCGCCGCGGCACGCGCCCAGATCCTGGCCGGGCTGGCCGACGTGGTGCTGGTGGTGGGCGCCGACGCCGCCCCCAAGGGCTTCTTCGCGCCGGCCGGCGGCGAACGGCCCGACGATCCCGACTGGCTGCGCTTCCGGGTCCTCGGTGCGACCAACCCGGCCTACTTCGGGCTGTATGCGCGCCGCCGCATGGCGTGCTACGGCGACAGCCCGGACGACTACGCGCGCGTGAAGGTCAAAAACGCGGCCGCCGGGGCGCTCAACCCCAACGCCCGCTACCGCAGGGCCGTCTCCGCCGAGGAGGTGGCCGCCTCCGCGGTCGTCGCCGATCCGCTGCGGCTGCTCGACATCTGCGCCACCTCCGACGGAGGGGCGGCGCTGGTGCTGTCCGGCATGGACTTCGCCCGTCGGCACGGGGCCGCGGACCCGGTGCGCATCCGGGCGGTATCCACGGTCACCCCGGTCTATCCGAAGACGGTGCTCGACCTGCCGGACGTCGCCACCGACTCGGACGTCGCCACCGACTCGGGCGTTGCCACCGCCTCGGCTGCCGACCGCCCGGCCGTCGACCGCCCGGCCGTAGCGGCAAAGACGCCGCCCGCCGTCGATTCGTTCCGGGCCTCGATCGCCCGCGCCGCCTACGAGGAGGCGGGCATCGGCCCCGAGGACCTGTCTCTCGCCGAGGTATACGACCTCTCCACCGCGCTTGAACTCCAGTGGTACGAGGACATCGGCCTGTGCGAGGAGGGCGAAGGCGCCTCGCTGGTGCGCGAGGGCGCGACCGCGCTCGGCGGACGCGTGCCCGTCAACCCGAGCGGCGGCCTCGCCTCGTTCGGCGAGGCGGTGCCCGCACAGGCCATCGCCCAGGTCTGTGAGCTGACCTGGCAGCTGCGCGGCGCGGCGGGACGGCGGCAGGTGGCCGGGGCGCGTGTGGGGATCACCGCGAACCAGGGGCTCTTCGGACATGGCTCGGCCGTCGTGGCACTCCGCTGACACGCTCTCCGGGCGCACACCCGGCGCATCGCCCGGAGGATCTTGGGCTTGCCGCCGGCACGACCCGGCCGCCGCCTGAACTGCGTTTGTCGCAGGCGTCCTTGACGCCCCATGGCCACCGGTGAACACTGCCTGTTCGTCGGTAACACCGAAGCGCCATGAGCAAGCATCTCCTGCACGGACGACGGCCCGGGCCGAGCCTCGGGCGAGAGCCTAGGAGCCGCCATGAGCAACGGGGACATCTTCGTCGGCGAGGTCATCGGCACCGGTCTGCTGATCCTGTTCGGCGCTGGCGTCTGCGCCGCCGTCACCCTCCACCGCTCCAAGGCCAGGGCGGCCGGCTGGGTCGCCATCGCCTTCGGCTGGGGGCTGGGGGTGATGGCGGGCGCGTACACGGCCGCGCCTCTTTCGGGAGGGCACCTCAATCCGGCGGTGACGCTCGGCCTCGCCGTGGACACCGGGGAGTGGGGCAAGGTACCGCTCTATGTCGCCGCACAGCTGACGGGTGCGGTCCTCGGCGCCGTACTGGCCTATCTGGTGTACTTCGCACAGTTCCGGGCCAACGCCGACGAGGAACATGCACAGCCGACGCTGGGGATCTTCGCAACGGGTCCGGAGGTCCGCAGCCCCGCCGCCAATGTGCTGACCGAGGTCATCGCCACGGTCGCGCTGGTGCTGCCGATCCTCGCCTTCGGCAGGAACGCGGGCATCGGCGTCGGCCAGATCCCCGGCCAGCAGGCCGGGATCTACGGCTCGGGCATCTCGATCCTGCTGGTGGCTCTGCTGGTGGTGGGCATCGGCCTGTCGCTCGGCGGGCCGACCGGCTATGCCATCAACCCGGCGCGCGACCTCGGGCCGCGGATCGCGCACGCACTCCTGCCGATCCCCCGCAAAGGGACGTCCGACTGGAGCTACGCATGGATTCCCGTCGCCGGCCCTGCCGTCGGCGGACTCCTGGCCGGGCTCATCTTCAACGCAGCCTTCTGAGGGGAGCGGACGACACAGATGTCGACGGACAGCACGGTGCGGACGGACCGATTCGTCGCGGCCATCGACCAGGGCACCACTTCCAGCCGGTGCATCATCTTCAGTCAGGACGGCGCGATCGTCGCCGTCGACCAGCGCGAGCACCGGCAGATCTTCCCCAAACCGGGGTGGGTGGAGCACGACGCCAGCGAGATATGGACCACGGTGCAGGCCGTGGTCGCCGGGGCGCTCGCCCGGGCAGGGTTGCAGGCGGGGGCGCTGAGCGCGCTGGGCATCACCAACCAGCGTGAGACGACGCTCCTGTGGGACCGGGCCACGGGCGCGCCGGTGCACAACGCCATCGTCTGGCAGGACACCCGCACCGCGGCGATATGCCGTCGGCTGGGCGGCGAGGTCGGCCAGGACCGCTTCCGCGATGCGACGGGGCTGCCGCTGGCCAGCTACTTCTCCGGACCCAAGGTCGCTTGGCTGCTGGACAGCGTGCCGGGGCTGCGCGGCCGGGCCGAACGCGGTGAGATCGCCTTCGGCACCATGGACTCCTGGCTGATCTGGAACCTCACCGGAGGCGTGGAGGGCGGCGTGCATGTCACCGACGTCACCAACGCCTCGCGCACGATGCTGATGAACCTCTCCACTTTGCAGTGGGACCCGGAGATCCTCCAGGCCATGAACATCCCGGAGGCGATCCTTCCGGAGATCCGGTCCTCCGCCGAGGTGTACGGGACGGCCGTGGGCCCGCTGGCGGGGGTGCCGGTCGCATCCGCCCTGGGCGACCAGCAGGCGGCGGTCTTCGGGCAAGCCTGTTACGACGCGGGCACGGCCAAGAACACCTACGGCACGGGCAGCTTCCTGCTGCTCAACACCGGTTCCAGGCCCGTGCCGTCCAAGAGCGGACTGATCACCACGGTGGGGTACAAGATCGGCGACGCGCCGCCGGTGTACTGCCTGGAGGGCTCCATCGCGATCACCGGGGCCCTGGTGCAGTGGTTCCGTGACCAGCTCGGCATCATCCGCAGCGCCGACGAGATCGAGTCGCTGGCGGCCGGCGTGGAGGACAACGGCGGCGCGTACATCGTGCCCGCGTTCTCCGGTCTGTTCGCCCCGTACTGGCGCTCCGACGCACGTGGCGTCATCACCGGGCTCACCGGATACGTCACCAAGGCGCATCTCGCCCGTGCCGTGCTGGAGGCCACCAGCTGGCAGACCCGCGAGGTCGTGGAGGCGATGTACCAGGACTCGGGCGTGCCCATCAGCACCCTGAAGGTGGACGGCGGCATGACGGCGAACAAACTGCTCATGCAGCATCAGGCCGATGTGCTGGGCGTGCCGGTGATCCGGCCCAGGGTGTCCGAGACGACCTGTCTGGGGGCCGCCTATGCCGCGGGGCTCGCCACGGGCGTCTGGTCGGGACTCGACGAGCTGAAGACGCAGTGGCAGCCGGACGCGGAGTGGACGCCGCGCATGGAGGCGGGGGTGCGGGAGCGCGAGTACGCCAACTGGCGCAAGGCGGTCGAGCGGAGCTTCGGCTGGGAGGAGGTCCCTCAGGAGGGCGGCGCCGACGCCGGGGCATGAGCGAGCTCACGGCTCGTACCCCTGTCGGCGGGGGTACGGGCCGTGTCCCCCGGCACAGGCGGCACGGGGTCAGGTCGCCGCCGGCCGGCGGTCCCGGTCGACGTGCGTCAGCGCATGCTCCACCACGGCGACCAGCACGTCCTTGACGGATTCGCGCACGCGCGCATCGCACATCAGCAGGGGAACATCGGCGTCGAGATCAAGCGCGGCGCGCACCGTCCCGGCCGGAAAGCGGGCCGCGCCCTCGAAGCAGTTGACGGCCACCGTGAAGGGAAGGCCCCGGCGCTCGAAGTAGTCGATGGCCGCGAACGAGTCGTCCAGCCGCCGGGTGTCGGCCAGGACGACCGCCCCCAGGGCGCCCTGGGCAAGCTCGTCCCACAGGAACCAGAAGCGGTCCTGGCCCGGCGTGCCGAAGAGGTACAGCGCCAGGTCGTCGCGGAGCGTGATCCGTCCGAAGTCCATGGCGACAGTGGTGGTCGCCTTGGACTCGACGCCCTCGGTGTCGTCGACCGGGCGGCCCGCCTCGGTCAGCGACTCCTCGGTACGCAGCGGTCTGATCTCGCTGACCGCGCCGACCAGCGTCGTCTTGCCCACTCCGAAACCGCCTGCCACCAGCAGCTTCAGCGTGACCGGCTCGGCCGGCGGGGCCGTCCGGCGGCTAGAGCGCCCGAAGACCATTGATCACCTCGCGGAGAATGCTCACATCCGGCAGCTCGGCCGGGGGGATGGGACGGGTTACCTGGACGATCCGGTCCACGACGAGATCTCCGACGAGGACGCGGACCACCCCTACGGGGAGGTCGAGACCTGCGGCGAGCTCGGCGATCGACTGCGGGATCTCACCGCAGCGTTCGACGATCTCCACATGCTCGGGCGAGAGCGTCTGGTCGCGGCCGGGATCGTCGGCCGCGGCGTCCGGCAGGACCAGGGCGATCAGGTCGAGCCGGTGGGTGGCGGTGCTGCTGGTTCGCCCGCGCGTCATCGCATACGGGCGCACCACCGGCCCCGCGTCGGCGTCGAACCACTGGTGCGGCGGCGACGGCGGTCTCGGATAGGACGCGGGGCCGGGCGGAGTCGGCTGACCGTGCTGGGCCGGGTCGCTCATGCCGTCCACGCCCCCGCTCAGCCGTCGGCGGCCAGGCCGGTCCGTGGCACGGTGCCGAGGTGTGCTCCGACCCGCTTGACCATCAGCGCCATCTCGTAGGCGACGAGGCCGACGTCGGAGTCGGCGTCGGCGAGCACCGCCAGGCAACTGCCGTCGCCGGCGGCCGTGACGAAGAGGAACGCCTCGTCCAGTTCGACGACGGTCTGGCGGACCTGTCCGGCGTCGAAGTGCCGGCCCACGCCCTTGGCGAGGCTGTGGAACCCGGAGGCGACGGCGGCGAGGTGCTCGCCGTCCTCACGGGTGAGATCGCGGGACGCACCGGTGGCAAGGCCGTCGCGGGAGAGCACCAGGGCCTTGTGGATGCTGTCGACGCGGTCGACCAGTTCGTCGAGGAGCCAGCCGAGTTCGCCGGAGCCCCGCGCTGTGCTGCGGGCGGGCGCATCGGCGTCGGCGGCGTTGGATGCTGCGGCGTACGGTGCGGTCATCGACCGTCCCCCTCCGTTGTGGTTCTGGTTGTTCTTGCGGTTCCGTCGTTGCGTGTGTCGTTGCGTGTGTCGTTGCGTGTGTCGATCCGGTCGCGCATGTCGCCGTGCATGTCGCCGGAGTGGTTCTCGCGGCGGCCGCGCTGCCAGCCGCGCTGCATCGCTGACATGCGGTCGCGGACCTCCTCCGGGTCCCGCTCGGTGTCCGGCCGGAGACCGAGCCGGGTCGTCTCGGGTTCCGCTTCACGTCGGAGCCCGCGGGCGAGGCTGGCCTGTCTCACCCGGCGGGGCAGACCGCCGGCCGGACCGGGCGGCTGCGGGGCGCCGCCCACGGGAGGCGGTGGCGGATCCGGCGGATCGGGTACGGGAACGAGGGTCGGGGGCTTGCGGCGCGGCAGCGGCGTCGGTCCGCCGTGCCGCGGCTGCGGCTGCGGCTGCGACTGCGACTGCGACTGCGACTGCGACTGCGACTGCGACTGCCGATGATGCCATTCGTCCGGCACGGAACGGCGTCGCCCGCGGGTGCCGGCCAGGAAGAACTCGTCGCCGGACGGGTCGTCGACGTCGCAGCGCGCGTCCCGGTCGACAGCGCCGTCTGCCAAGTCCACGGTGACGCTGAAATCCGGTGGTCCGACCGGGGGTTCGAGCTCCACCGGACCGTCGGGCAGAGCCGACGGCCGCGCCGAGAGCGCACTGAACATGCCGTCGCCGCGCTGCCGCCGGCCGCCGCTCCGCCGCCCGGCGGGACTCTCGCTCTTGCGGTCCAGCCGGAAGCCGGCTCCCTGGGTCTCGGGGGCCTCGGTGAGCAGGGCGGCCGGGATGAAGACGACCGCGGTGGTGCCGCCGTACGGGGAGGGCTGGAGGGAGACCCGTACCCCCTGGCGCCGGGCGAGCCGGCTGACGACGAACAGACCGAGCCGGTCTGTGTCGGACAGTTCAAACTCAGGTGTCTCGGCCAGTCGGAGGTTGGCGTCGAGCAGGGCGTCCGGAGCCATGCCGAGACCGCGGTCGTGGATCTCCAGCGTGAAGCCGTTGGCGACCTGCTCGCCGTGCACATGCACGGCGGTGTGCGGGGGCGAGAACACGGTGGCGTTCTCGAGGAGTTCGGCGATGAGGTGGGTGAGATCGGCGACGGCGGGGCCGCCGACGCCCAGCCGGGGCAGTCTGCGCACCTCGATGCGTTCGTAGTCCTCGACCTCGGCGACGGCCGCCCGGACGACGTCCATCAGCTGGATCGGCTTGCGCCACTGGCGGGAGGGAGCGGCCCCGGAGAGGATCACCAGCCCCTCGGCGTGGCGGCGCATCCGGGTCGTGAGGTGGTCGAGGCGGAACAGGTCGGCGAGTTCCTCGGCGTCCTCGGTGCGCCTCTCCATGGCGTCGAGGAGCGTGAGCTGACGGTGCAGGAGCACCTGGTTGCGGCGGGCGAGGTTGACGAAGACCTCGGAGACCCCGCGGCGCATCTCGGCCTGGCGCACGGCCGCCTCGACCGCCGCCCGCTGGAGGGTGTTGAGGGCCTGCCCCGCCCGGCCCACCTCGTCCTCGTCGTATTCCAGGCGTGGGGCTTCGGTCTCGACGTCCACCTGTTCGCCCGCGGCGAGACGGCGCATGACGCTGGGCAGCCGTACGCCGGAGACCTCGTGGGCTTCTCTGCGCAGCCGGGTGAGCGAGCGGACGAGGTCACGTCCCACGCGGACGGAGACGATGACGGAGAGCAGAAGGGCGAGGAAGCCGAGAACGCCGGCGATGCCCGCCTTCACGAAGACCTCGCGGACGGCGGGTTCCACGCGGTCCTGGAAGCGGTCGCCCGCTGCGGCGCCCTCGCGGGCGAGGTCGTCGAGGACGGGGCGGGCGGCCTGCCGCCAGCGCTCCGCCTCCGCCGCGCCGAGGCCTGTGGCCGGGCCCTGGGAGATGAGGCGTTCCTCGGCCTCGCGCAGGGGCGCGGTCCGGGGGCTGCGCCAGATCTGCCGATGGATCTCGCGGTCGCGGGCGGCCAGGTGCTCGTACCCGACGTCGTAGTGGATTGTGCGCTGCGCCACGAGGTCGGTCAGCGCGCGGATCTCCGGGCCGGTGATCTTACGGGTGGTGAGGGCGGAGGCGATCAGTGCGTCTTCGCGGGCGAGCGTCTCTCGGGCACGCATCAGGCTGACCAGGGCGCGGCCTTGGCGCTCCGTCGTGACGTCGTCCAGCACGAGGAGGGTGCTCAGGAAGCTGTGGCAGGGGTCGACGACGCGGTTGTAGAACTCCAGGGCCTGTCGGCGGGAGATCTCGCCCGCTTCAACGGAGCGGCGCAGGGCGTCCAGTCCGTCCAGCGCGTCCAGCAGGGAGTCCAGCTTCCGGGCGCTCTCAGGACGCATGTCCTCGCGGACGCCGGAGCGGTCGGCGTTCTCCCTGACCTTCGCGACTGCGCGGTCGGTGGCCTGGCGCTGCCGGTGAAGCGCCGGCAGCGCTTCGGCCGCTCTGGGGTCGGCGAGATAGACGAGCGTCTGGCGGCGTTCTTCCTGGATGACGTGGGCGATGTCCTCGACGGGGCGGCCGACCTCGCGGGCGACCGAGCCGACGGCCAGCAGTCTGCCCACTTCGCGGCCGGTGAGCACGGTGGCGAACCCCCACAGGGCGGTGAGGGAGACGAGGGGGATGAGCAGCAACGTCACGATCTTCCGGCGGATCGACTTCCCGCGAAAGCGCATGCCCTCCCCCTGCTCGGACCGGCCGGTGATGGCGGTGTTCCGTCAACAAACGGCGCGAGCCTACTACTGCCGCAAGAAGGGCTCGAAGGCGCGTCCGGACGATTTTCGGACGGCTGCGGCCGACCTGGATGCCCAGGGCGTCGGGGGTGCGGGGCATCCGGGGAGTTCACATTCCCGGGTGCGTGCCTGCCGCCTGACGGTTCGTCGCCCCCCACAGGGGCGCAGTTGGCTGGAATCCTTCTGTCCGAGACGCTTTCCGGGGGAATCTTCCAGGCTGGTCAATCGTCCTTGTGTACGGGGGGATTCACCATGAGGACGAGGGATTCAGTGCATTTAATCCGGGCATCCCTCCTCATATCGGATATAGGTGGGGAGTGACAGGGTCCATGAGTACGGAAGAGCGTCGGCAGCTGTGGGTGGAGGAGCCTACGGCGAGGCGGCGCATGGCCGAGCCGGTGCGCACGGCCGCCGTGCGTGCGGTGCTGATCGCGGCCGTGACGCTGATCCAGGCCATGGTGGCGTTCTTCTGCACGGTCGCCGGGTCGTGGCTGGCGTTTCCGATGGTGCTCTCCAGTGTGGCCGGCACAGTGGTGGCGACCTGGGCGGTGCTCGACGTCTGGGTGACCCGCCAGGTGTGGAACCAGCGCCACGGGGTGGTGTCCGAGCCCAGCAGCACGGCGCGGCGGCTACGGCGTGAGCGCCGCCGGGCGAGGAAGGCCGCCCGGGCGGCGGCACGGGAGGGCGGCGGGAAGAGCGCCCGGACCGCCCGGATAGCCGACCCCGCCGCAGCGGCCGCAACGGCCAAGACGGGTGGGGCTCCCGAGGCTGCCGGGAGCCCCGGAAGTGCGGGGTCACGGCTGCCGCACACGGCGACGCGGGGCGCGGGCACACTGTCCGGAGCAGTCTGAACGAGCGACCCCGGGCGCACCCCCGCAGCCGGTTGACCGGACGGTCGACCAACGGCCGGCGGCACGGGGCTGCCCAGGCCTGTCGGGACGGCTGCCCGGGGCTGCCCGACCGGCTGCCCGACCGGCTGCCGGGCCTGTCGGGACGGCTATCCGGGGGCTGTCGGGACGGTCGGCTGACTACGGCACGGGCGCGGCGTCGGCCTCCTCTGCGCCGCCGGCCGGAACCGCGATCCCCTCGGGGGCATGCCCGGTCGCGGGCTCCGGCACACGGTCCGCGGCGCGCCGGAACATACGCGTGGCGGTGATCTCCCCGTGCACGGTCTCCCCTGCCGGGTCGATCTGCGGCAACCCGGGCCGCAGATGCTCCTCCACGCTGATGTACTTCAGCCCCGCCCGCAGATCCGCGTCGTTGCGCAACCGGATGACCAGCGGGAACTCCGCGAGCGCCGTGGTGTCGAACAGACCCGTCGTATAGAGCAGCTGCACACCGAGCGCGTCGGAGACGGCGCGCTGGAGCTCCAGCAGATAGGTGGCGTTGGCGCGGCCGATCGGATTGTCGAGGAACAACGTGCCGGCGTGCCGGTGCCGGTCGCGTCCGCGGTCGTTGCTGCGGAGCGCTGCCATCGTGCAGTACAGGGCGATGGCAGCGGTGAGGAGCTGGCCGCCGGAGAAGACGTCGCCCATCTGCCCGACCGGGACCCGCTCGGCGCGGAGCACGGCGTCCGGCTTCAGGATCTCCACCGCCACGCCCTTGGGCTGCAGCGCCGCCTGAACGCCTCGCAGCAGCAGCGACATTCCGTCCCTGCGGCCGTCCCCGTACACGCCGGAAGGGCTCTTCTTCACGGCGGCGCGGGTGGCCTCGTCGATGACTTCGCCGAGCCGTTCCGCGAGGGTGGCCTGGTCCGGTTCCTCGAACCGGATCCGCAGGAACTCCTGTCCCGACCACTCGCCCAGGCCCTCGGGGAGCCGGGACAGCCGCTGCGCCGAACGGAGCGTGGCCAGCGCGGTCTCGACCAGGCCGCGCAGCCGGTCCACGATGGTGTCGCGATTGCGCTCCAGCTGCGCCAGTTCGTCGGTGAGCACCCGCAGCCGCGGAGCGAACGCCTCCGCCCACTTGGCGGCGTGTTCGGGCAGGGCGGCGGCCGGGAGCTCCCGGATCTGCTGGCGGGCCGGGGTGCGCACCTGCTCGTAGCGGGTGGAGTTGGCATGCCGTACGAGCACGTCGGACGCCTCGCGCACGGCCGCCTCTGCGGCTGACAGATCGGTCGCACAGCCGCGCAGCGAGCGCCGGGCCTCGGCGGCGGCGCGGCGTGCCTCCTCCAGGCCTGAGGCGTACGGTTCAGACACCTCGGCCGGCTCGTCCTCCGGCTGGTGGTCGCGGAGCAGGTCACGCAGGAGCGCGGCGGTCTCTTCGAAGCCGCTCGCCGCGTCCTCGGCGGTGCGGTGTGCTTGGAGGAGGCCGCTGTGCGCGGCGCGCGACGCCTCCAGCTCGTCGGCGCGGGAGGCCAGTTCGGCGTTGGCGGTGCGCAGCAGGGCCTGGGCGTGGTCGGCGTCCGCGGGGGTCAGCTCGTCGGGGAGCCCGGTGTGCGCCTCTCCGTCGGCGGGGGCGAGGCGCTCCGCCTCGCCTCGGAGCCGGCCGAGCTTCTCGCTCGCCTCCGAGGCCCGCTGCTCCAGCAGCTGGACGTGGGACTCGGCGCGGGCGGCGGCCGCCTGACGGGAGGGGCCGTCGGCGCCGTCCATGCTCTCCAGGAGCTGTGCGGCGCGGGTGCGGACCCTGTTGGTGAGGCGGTCCAGTTCGGCGAGGGCGGCGCTCTCGTCGCTTTCGGCGCGGGCCTGTTCGGCGCGGAGGTCCGCGCCGACGCCCACCTTCTCGTACAGCTGGGACGCCGCCCGATAGGACTCCCGAAGGGCGGGCAGGGACGGGCGGTGCGCGTCGGGGCCGACTTCGGCGCCGTCGTGTGCGGCGCCGTCGGCGCGGGCGTCATCGGGGGCGTTCTCGGGGGCGTTCTCGGGGGCGCCCGCGATCTCGGCGCGTTCGGCACGCAGGGCGCGGGCCGTGCGGTGCGCGTCGTCGGCAGCGCGCTGGGCGGCCCTGCGGTCCTCGTCCGCGGCCTTGGCCCGCTCCAGGCAAGCGGTGGCGCGGGCCTCGGCCTCGGCTGCGTCATCGGCCAGTTCGCGCAGTTTGACCTGCCAGCCTGCGCGTTCACGCAGCCGGAAGGCGAGACCTGCGAGGGCGTCGGCGGAGCGGCGGGCACGCTGGGCAGCCTCCTGACGCTCGTCGCGGACCCGTGCGGCGTCGGCCGCCGCCTCTTCCGACTCGGTGCGCACGGCTCGCGCCTCGGCCAGGGTCCGCTCGGCCTCTGCGGTTGCCTCGCGGGCCGACTGTGCGGCCTCTGCCAGTTCGGCGAGCATGCCCGCGGGGCAGTCCGCCCGCCACGAGCCGAGGCGGGCCGCGAGCGAGCGGTCCCCGGCGAGCCGTGCCGCCAGTGCGCGGATCTCCTCGTCCCGCGCGGCGGCACGTGCGCGCAGCGCCTGCCGTTCCTCGTCGGCGGCGTGCTCGTCGTGCATGGCGGGGTTCGGCGGCACGAGGAAGACGTCCGCGTCGCCGGCGCCGGGGCCCGGGACGGGGGCCAGCAGGGCGGCCGCGGTGCCGACCGCCACGGCGGAGCGCGGCAGCAGCGCCGCGCCCGCGAGCACATCGCGTGCGCGGGCGTGCGAGGCGGGGTCCGTGATGACGACGCCGTCGACCAGTTCGGGCCGCGCGGCGAGCACGGCCGCGTGGTCGGCGGGGTCGACGGCCTGCGCGAGATAGCGCCAGCCCGGCAGGGCGGGGATCGCGTGCTCGCCGAGGAACTCCACGGCTGCCAGCACGTCGGGGCTCGGCGGCAGCAGCCCCCCGTCGCCCAGCGCGCCCAGGATCCGCGCGTCGTCGGCGGCCGCAGTCCGCAGCTCGAACAGCTGCCGTTCGGCGGAGGCGATCGAGGCGTCGAGCAGTTCCCGCAGCTCGTCCGCGTACCGGTCGAGTTCCTCGGCTGTCAGCGGCCCTTCCGCGGTACGGCGGGGAGTCCGGGCCCCGCCCTGCGCGCCGCGACCACCCGCGGCCTCGGGCTGCGCCGCCCCGGCGCGGCCGCCGGGCGTCTGACCGTGCGCAGTCCGCTCGGCGTGAGCCGTGGGGGTTCCGGGCTTGGCGGAGTCCGGGGCCGTACCGCCGGGACCGGTCGCGGCCTCAGCCGGTGCGGCCCCCGTGGAACCGGGCACGTGGCCGTGCGCGGTGTGCACGGTGTGTTCGGTGCCGGTTGCGCGCCCGGGGTTGGCCGAGGCGGCCGGAGCGGGGCCCGTCATATGGCCCGGAGCGGCCCGCCCAGCCTCACCGACACCCGACGCATGCCCGGCGGGACCCGCTGTCGTACCGGTGTCGGGCGCGGCGGCGGATGCGCCGTCGCCCTGCCCTGCGCCCTCGTCACCAGACGGGTCCTGTCCTGCCTCGCCGGATGGGCCGACAGCGGCGCTGACGGCACGACCGGAACCCGCCCGGGCCTCGGCCGCGTACGTCGCCGCACCTGCGGGACGGGCGGAGGCGTCGGCAGCCGGGGGGGCTGCCGCCTCCGCGCTGTTCGCCACACCTGGCTCGGCCGTGGGGACGCCGTGCGCGGCGTCCCCACGGCCGTCGGCGACCGGCGCCGTGTCCCCGGCCGGCCCCGCGGCGGGCGGGGCCGGGGCGGTCGCGGGCTCGGGCCGCAGGGCCGCCCTGGGCAGGCTGAGCAGTTCCGCCAGACGGTCGTCCTCGGCGATGGACCGGGCCGCGCGGCGCTCGGCGTCGTAGGCGCGTTCCGCGGCCTGGGCCGCGTCCGCGGCCCGGGCCGCGGTGAGTTCGGCGCGGGACTCGGCGGCGGCCGCCTCCTTCGCGCGGTCGGCCGTGCCGCGTGCGGTCTCACGGGCGGCGTTCCAGGCGGCCACGGCCGTCTTCTCCGCGTCGCTGGCGGCGAGCGCGGCGCGCGCCGGGTCGGCATCCGGGGCGCTGTCGTCGAGCCAGCCGGCCCGTACCGCCTCGGCGGTCTCCTGCTCGACCTCGGCGAGCCGCTGCCGCAGATGTCCGATCTCGCTGCGGGCGCGCTGTGCTTCGGTGGCCGCGGCCGTGGCGTCGCGGTGGGCGACCTCGCCGGCCTCCTGGAGCGCGGCGGAGCGCGCCTCCTGCTCGTCGGCCACGCGCTCGCCGTCCCCGGCCGCCCGGTGCAGGGCGCGGACGAGCTCCGTCGCTGCTCTGGCGCGGGCGGCGAGGGCCGGGGCTGCGTCACGCTCGGCCTCGCGGATCGCCGCGGCGACGCGTGCCGAGCGGTCGGCCGCGGCTCGGTGGCGCAGCACGGCTTCGGCCGCCTGCCAGGCGGAGTGGAGGGTGCGTGCGTCGTTCAGCTCACGGCGCTGGGCGGCGGCGCTCTTCTCCGCCGCGGCGAGTGCCAGCGAGGCGTGGCGGTAGGCCAGTTCCGCGGCGACGAGGGAGGCGCGGCTACGGGTCTCTTCCGCCTCCGTCACCCGGTCGGCAGCGGATGTGACCTGCTGTGCGAGGTCCGCGGCGCGCCCGCGTTCCCCGGCGGCGCGGGCGGACAGCTCGCGGTTGAGCGTACGGGTGCGGCGCTCGGCGCTGGCGTGGATCTCCCGGGTGCGGGTGCGGGTCTTTGCGGCCTCCACGATCCTGCCGAGCAGTTCCACCGAGCCGGCGGTGAAGTCGCGCTCCGCGGTGAGTTCGGCGCGGCGGCCCACCTTGTTGCCGAAGTTGCCGACGAGGTCGGCGAGTCCGTCGGTGTCCCGCGTGTCGGTGACGGCCCGCAGCAGCAGATCGGTGAAGTCCGAATCCTTCTTGACCGCGAAGAGCCCGGCCGCCTCACCCTCGTCGGCGTTCATCTCGCGCTGGTAGCGGAAGAGTTCGGGGTCGAGGCCGAGGTCTTGGAGGTGTTCCTTCCAGCGGTCGTGGATCTCCTCCCAGTACACCTCCAGGTGCGGGTAGGCCTTGCCCGCCTCGGTGAGGGCGTCCCTGAAGCCCTTCATGGTGCGGCGGCGGCCCTGCGCGCCGGACGCCCCTTCGACGGGCGGGCGGACGGCGGTGGATTCGGCGACGGGGAGGTTGTCCAGGCTGAGTCCGGGGCCGGGCCGGAAGGAGTACCAGGCCTCGGCGAACTTGCGCGGGTCGTTGGAGATCTGGCGGCCGCGCCACTCGCTGACCTTGCCGACGACGATCAGTTCGCCGGTGAGCGTGTGCTGCCACTCCAGGGCGACATGCCCGCAGTCGTCCGCGAGGAGGAACTTGCGCAGCACGCCGGAGCTGGCGCCGCCCAGGGTGTTGCGGTGGCCCGGCAGCATCACCGAGAAGATCAGCTTGAGGAGGACGGACTTGCCTCCGCCGTTCTCCAGGAAGAGCACGCCGGCCGGCGCGGGGCGGCGCGGCGGGCCGGCCGGCTCCTCCTCGAAGAACTCGCCCTGGGCCGGGGCGGGGTTGGGCACGGGTTCGCCGACTCCGCGCAGGTCGAGCACGGTGTCGGCGTAGCGCGCACCGGCCGGCCCGATGGAGTAGAGGCGTACCCGGGACAACTCGTACATGGCGGTCGGACTCTCAGTCGTCTTCTCGGTCGGAGGCTGGCGGGTGTGGCGGGGCGGGCGCCCGGCTCACGTGTGGAAGGGCAGGCCGGCGCCGGGGGCCAGCTCCAGGTCGTCGCCTTCGGGCGGGGGCAGGAGGGTGGCGGAGCCGTCGGACACCGGGACGACGCCGAGGTCCAGCAGTTCGGCCATGGCGGCGCCGCCCGCCATGTCGCGCACCTGGAGCTGGTAGCGGGCGGTGGTGCGGTACGAACCGCCCGCGTCGTCTCCGGTCCGCTGGAGGAAGCCGGAGTCGGCGAGGAAGCCGACTGCCTTGCCGATGATGCCTGTGGTGGAGCCGGCGAGGCGGCGGGCGTCCTTGGTGGCCCCGGTGGCGCTGCGACGCGCATAGATCCGCCAGGCGGCTTCGAGCCCGGGGGCGTCGCTGGCGGGGTCGGTGTTCTCCCCCTGCTGCTCGGCCCGTTCCTCCAGGCGGCGGCAGGCCTGGCGGACGAAGGCGTCGACGCCGTTGACGGTGATGCGGCCGATATAGCCGTCGTCGGCGAGGTCTTCGGGGCGGGGAAAGGCGAGGGCGGCGACGGCGAGGTGCGCGAGACCGTGCAGAAACCGGTCGGCGGAGTCGGCGGCGGCACGGCGGGCGTAGTCGCTCATGCGGACGGCGAAGACCGAGTCCTCTCCTGCGGTGACGGCCATCCCGGCGCGCGGGGAGACCTCGAGGACGACGAGCCCGAGGCCGGTGGCCACGGCGTCGGCGAGCCGGGCGAAGGCGCCGTCCTCCCGGTAGCGGCGGAGCAGATCCGTGTACTCGGCGTCGCGGGCGGGGAGCAGCTTGGGCTGGAGTCCGAAGGAGACGAGCCGCGCGGCGTCGGCAGCGTCCGCGGGTGTGACGGCCCCTCCTGTGGCGGGGGGCGCCGCCTCGGGTGCGTCCGCCTCACGCCACGCGTCGCTGCGCTCCGCGGTGTGGGAGGGGTGGTCGCTCACGGCTGGGGCTCCTTGTCGGGGGTGGTGCGGTCGGCGGTGCGGCGGGGGGCTGGGGCGGGCGGCGCGCTCATGCGGAGTCCTTGCGGTCCGCGGCCATGCCCGCTGCGTCCAGCAGTGCCGTGCCGACGATGAGGTCTGCGCCGCCGAACTCCGGGTCGTCCAGTTCCGTGCCGTCGTCGACCGCGAAGAGCAGGCGCTGTTCGCCCTGGCGGTAGGCGGTGCCGACGGGCGGGCTGGCCGCGTGGACGGCCAGCAGGGCGACCAGATAGGGCAGTTCGGGGTCGCGCTTGCGGGCTTCCGCGAGCAGCCCGGAGAGACGGCGCGGCGCGTCGTGTTCGAGATCGAGAAGTTCCATGGCTCCGGCGAGCTGCTCTTCGCTGAAGCGGCTGTCGTCGGGGGTGGCGATCAGGTCCGGCTCGGGCATCTCCGCGCCCAGGTGTTCACGCTCGACGGGCGGGGTGAGCAGGAGGTCGACGAGGTCGCCGAGGCGCACCGAGGCGGGGGTGCGCAGTCCGGCGCCGCGGGCGAAGTACGCCTCCGTGACGCGTGTGGCCTGCTCGACGGGGAGGGGCAGCAGGGGCGCGAGGAGTTGCCCGTACAGATCGAGGCCGGCGCGGGCGGCAGGCGGGGCGAATGCCTGGCGGTCCTGTTCGGCGCGGAACAGGGGGCCGGCCTCCAGGAGCCTGGACTGGAGCTGGGTGTGGCGGCGGATGCAGTCCTTGACGATGTCGACCAGCTCGGCGGCGCGCCTCTTGTGTTCGGGGTCGGTGGCCTCGTCGCGTGCCTTGCGGATGTTCATCAGGATGGCGTTCTCGTGGCGGTAGCGGTCGGCTACGTGGTCGAGCGCCTCGGCGATCATGTCGGGGACGGTCTCGAGCCAGTCGACGGCGCGCACATTGCGGCGGGTGGCCTCCAGCGTGCGGCGCAGGGTCTCCGCGTACTGGACGGTGCGGTAGCGGGCCTGCTCGGCGGCGAGCTGGGCGTCGGCGAGGCGACCGCGGCTGATGAGGACCTCGAGTTTGACCTCGGCGGCGATCTGGGCGCTGGTGACGTCCGTGTCGAGCGCGCCGACCAGGACGTTGACGGCTTCGTCGGTGGTGCGGAGGTAGACGGCGCCGCCGTAGCCGGGGACTTCCTCGATGAGCTTGAAGTCGTAGTCGCGGCGGGTGTAGACGCCGTCGGGACCGAAGGTGCCGTACACGGCGCGGAATCCGCGGTCCACGCTGCCGACGTTGATCAGGTTCTCCAGCACCCAGCGGGCCACGCGCTCGTGCTCGGCGGCGGGGCGGTGGGAGGTCTGGGCGGCGACGCGCGGCATCAGCCGGGCCACTATCTGGTCGTGGTCGGCTCCGGTGTCGAAGTCCATGGTGAGGGTGACGAGGTCGATCGCGGCGAGGGCGACCTCGGCCATGGAGTAGACCGAGTACTCGCCGGCCAGATTGGCCTTGCGCACGTCGAGGTCGTGCAGCGGCGCGGTGCAGGCGAGCGCGCGCAGCCGCCGCGCCAGCCCTTCGTCGGCGGCCGGGCCCTGAGCGGGCCGCGGCCCCGCGCTGAACTGGGGCGGAACGAAGTCCGTCGAGGCAGGCGAAGTCACGGTGCACAGGTTAGGTCCTTGCACTGACACCGGTCTAAACGGCGCAGAAACCTCGCGGTGCGGTCACCCTCACCATCCCCGGCGGCGCATGCCGGCCCTGCCGTCGGCGGACGGGCCCGGCACGCCGACCGCTCTGTGCGCGGCGCGGCGCCTGGGGTGCGGAGTCGCCGACGCGGGTCCGGCGTGCGGGGCGGTTCTTCCGGTGTCCGGGGCCACGGGCTGCGGCCCCGGGGCGGGCGACGCGGCGAAGGCCGAACTGCGCGCCCGCAACGGCGCGTGCGGGAGGGCAGGACCGGTGTCGTCCTGACTGCGCGGAGCGCGCGGGTCCCGGTGCCCGACCCGGGCGGGACGGTCGGCGGCCACGCCGCAGGCCGCCGCCTCCGAGCGCGGCCGGGCCGTTGCCGCCGTCCGCGCCGCAGGGCCGGGCCGCGGCCGGGGCCGCCGGCGGTTCAGGTCTCGTCGTGGGCCACGATGTCGCCGTATGCCTCGACGAGCCGCTCGCGGGAGTCGTCGAGATACTCGATCAGCAGACGTTCCGCGGCTGTGGGCTCACCGGCGCGCAGAGCCTCCAGGATTGCCCTGTTTCGAACCAGAAAAGGCTGGTGCAGTCGGCGGGGATCGTCCACGACGTGGAAGGCGAGCCGCAGTTCCGCGAGGACCCCGCGCATCAGCTCGTCGGTGCGGGCGCTCCCGGCCAGCGCGACCAGTTCGCGGTGGAAGTGGATATTGGCGGTCGAGACGCCTTTCCAGTCGCGCTCCCGCGCGGACCGCTCGCCGTCCGCGACGGCCGCGTCGAGTTCGTCCAGCACGTACGGAGGTTCGCCGAGGCCCTGGACGACGGCGCACTCGACAAGACGCCTCGTCCGGTAGATGTCCTCCACGTCCTGGACCGCGAGCATGCGGACGAACACGCCGCGGTTGAGTTCGTGCACCAGCAGCCGCTCGTGGGTGAGCAGGCGGAACGCCTCGCGCAGGGTGTTGCGCGAGACGCCGAGGGCCTTGCCGATGGCGTCCTCGGACAGCCGCTCGCCGGGCGGGAAGTAGCCCTCGGCGATGCGTGTGCGCAGGATGTCCGCGACGCGTTCCGCGGTGCTGGTGCGGCCCAGCAGCGGCCGGTCGTCCGCCAGCCCGCCGATACCCGACTCTGTCGCCCCCACAGCGCCCTCTCTCCCTCGTCGGCCGCTGCCGACATGTGCAGGTACTCGGCAGGAATCCTAGAAGCCGCCGACGAGCAGACGCGCGGAACGACTTTCCACAACCCTTGTCGGATCGTTCAACAATCCTCTACCTTGGCGAATCCGCACGGTCTCAGCGGCACCCCTCCCCTTCGACTGCGAGGTGCAGATGAGTACGACCCGGACCCAGGCCGACCACGGCCGACTGCCGGACGACACAGGCGCGTTCGCGTGGCTGCGGGCCCTCGGACCGCGAGGGCGGCGCGCCTTCGCGGGGGCGTTCGGCGGATTCGCCCTCGACTCCTACGACTACTTCACCCTGCCGCTGAGCATGGTGGCGATCTCGGCGTATTTCAGCCTGGACAACGGCCAGACGGGCCTGCTGACCACCGTCACGCTGGTCGTCTCCGCCATCGGCGGCGCGCTCGCCGGGATCCTGGCCGACCGCATCGGCCGGGTGAAAGCCCTGATGGTCACGGTGACCACCTATGCGGTGTTCACCGTCGCGTGCGGATTCGCCCCCAACTACGAGACCCTGCTGGTCTTCCGCGCCCTCCAGGGACTCGGCTTCGGCGGCGAGTGGGCGGTGGGCGCGATCCTGGTCGCCGAGTACGCCACCGCCAAGCACCGCGGCCGGACTCTCGGAGCGGTGCAGAGTTCCTGGGCGGCCGGCTGGGCGCTCGCCGTCATCGTCTACACCGTGGTGTTCCACTTCCTGGACCCGGACACCGCCTGGCGTGTGATGTTCTGGACGGGCGCGCTGCCCGCCCTGCTGATCGTCTACGTCCGGCGGAACGTCAGCGACGCACCCGAGGCGGAGAAGCGCCGCGCCTCCAGCGGCGAACGGGGCTCCTTCTCCATGATCTTCCGGGGCGAACTGCTGCGCGTCACCGTCTTCGCCACACTGCTCTCCACCGGAGTGCAGGGCGGCTACTACACCCTGGCGACCTGGGTGCCGACCTATCTGAAGACCGAGCGCGGCCTGACCGTCGTCGGCACGGGCGGCTACCTCGCCTTCCTGATCTCGGGCGCGTTCATCGGATATCTCACGGGCGGCTATCTCACGGACCGAATAGGCCGAAAGCGGAACATCTCGCTCTTCGCGGCGCTGTCGGCGGCCGGAATCCTGGCGTACACCAACATCCCGGAGGGGTCGAACGGGTTGCTGCTGGTCCTCGGCTTCCCACTCGGTTTCTGCATGTCGGCCATCTTCAGCGGGTTCGGCTCCTTCCTCAGCGAGCTCTACCCGGCCGCGGTGCGCGGGACGGGCCAGGGATTCACCTACAACAGCGGACGCGCGGTCGGCGCTTTCCTGCCGACGCTCGTGGGGTTCCTCTCCGACAGCTGGGGGGTGGGCGGAGCGCTGGTCTTCGGAGCGGCGGGGTACGGACTTGCGGCG
This sequence comes from Streptomyces sp. MUM 178J, assembly GCF_022414575.1. Lineage (GTDB taxonomy): Bacteria > Actinomycetota > Actinomycetes > Streptomycetales > Streptomycetaceae > Streptomyces > Streptomyces chengmaiensis. The sequence goes on from NZ_JADWYQ010000035.1 coordinate 29,742, forward strand.
GCGGCTCTGTCCGGGCTGCCCGAGACACGTGGCAGGGAGCTGCTGTGACACCGGTCTCCATCGATCTCAACGCCGACCTCGGCGAAGGCTTCGGCCGCTGGCGGCTGACCGATGACGACCAGCTGCTGTCGGTCGTCACCAGCGCCAATGTGGCGTGCGGCTTCCACGCCGGGGACGCGGCCACCATGCGCCGGGTCTGCGGCGCCGCAGCCGAGCGGGGGGTGCGGATCGGCGCCCAGGTGGCGTACCGGGACCTGGCCGGCTTCGGCCGGCGCGCGATGGATGTGCCGCGGGACGAGCTGGCCGCCGAAGTCGCCTATCAGATAGGGGCGCTGGAGGTGTTCGCGCGGGCCGCCGGGTCCGCCGTCTCCTACGTCAAACCGCATGGCGCGCTCTACAACCGCGTCGTCCATGACGAGCAGCAGGCCGCTGCCGTCGTCGAGGGGGTCGAACTGACCGGTCTGCGGCTGCCGCTGCTCTGTCTGCCCGGATCGGCGCTGCACGCCCTGGCGGAGAAGGCCGGTCTTCCCGTCGTCGCCGAGGCGTTCACCGACCGCGCCTACACGGCCGAGGGCACGCTCGTCCCCAGGGCATCGGACGGTGCGGTCATCCACGACCCGGCGGAGGTCGTGGAGCGCTCCGTCTCGCTGGCCCGCTCCGGGGTCCTCACCTCCCGCTGCGGCCGGCCGGTCGCGGTCCGGGCACGCTCGCTGTGCCTCCACGGCGACACCCCGGGCGCGGTCGGACTCGCCCGGCGTATACGGGCCCGGCTGGAGGGCGCGGGCGTGCGGGTGGAGGCGTTCGCATGAAGGTGCTGCCCGTGGGGGACCGGGCTCTGCTCGTCGAGTTGGCGGACGCCCCGGAGGCTCAGGCCCTCCACGCCGAGCTGCTGCGCCGGCGGGCCGCCGGATCGCTGCCTCCCGTGCGCGAGATCGTGCCAGCGGCGCGGACCGTCCTGCTCGACGGTCTCGACGCCCCCGCCGCGCTGGCGCGGCAGCTCCCCCAGTGGACTGTTCCGCCGCTTCCGCCACGCGCCCGGGACGTGATCGAGATCCCCGTCCGCTACGACGGGCCGGATCTGGCCGAGGTCGCGGCGCACTGGCGGACGTCCGAGGAGGAGGCGGTGCGCATCCACACGGCCGCCGAGTACCGGGTCGCGTTCTGTGGATTCGCGCCGGGCTTTGGCTATCTGACCGGGCTGCCCGAGCAGTTCGCCGTCGAGCGCCGCGCCACCCCGCGCACTTCCGTCCCGCAGGGCTCACTGGCCCTCGCCGGTCCGTACACAGGGCTGTATCCGCGCTCCTCCCCCGGCGGCTGGCAGTTGATCGGGACGACGGACACGGTGCTGTGGGACGCGGCGCGGGAGCCTGCCGCACTGCTCACGCCCGGCGCCCGGGTGCGGTTCACGGCGGAGCGCCGCCGATGACCGACCGGGCCCTCGCCGTCGTACGGGCAGGGGCGCTGACCACCGTGCAGGACCTGGGGCGGCCCGGCCACGCACACCTCGGAGTGCCGCGTTCCGGCGCTCTGGACCCGTCGGCGGCCCGTCTCGTCAACCGCCTCGTGGGCAACGCGGACGGCACGGCCGTGCTGGAAACCACGCTCAGCGGGTGTGCGGTGCGGCCCCGTTGCGCGGTGACGGCGGTCGTGGGCGGCGCGCCCTGTGCCGTGACCGTCGACGGACGGCCGGCGGCCTGGGGCGCGCCGGTGCACGTCCCCGCGGGTTCGGTGCTGGAGGCGGGGCCCGCCGTCAGCGGCCTGCGGAGCTATCTGGGCTTCGCCGGGGGGATCGCGGTCGACGCGGTGCTGGGCAGCCGCTCGGCCGATCTGCTGTCAGGGCTCGGGCCGCCGCCGCTGACCGAGGGCACTGTGCTGCCGCTCGGCAGGCCGCAGGGCCCGCTGCCCGCGCAGCCGGCCGCAGCCCCCTGGCCGCGACCGCCGGCCGAGCTGGTGCTGCGGATCCGATTCGGGCCGCGCGACGACTGGTTCACGCCCGAAGCCCCGGCGACGCTCGCCTCAGGGGCGTACCGCGTCTCGTCGGCGAGCAACCGCATCGGGCTGCGCCTCGAAGGCCCCCCGCTGCGGCGGGCGGTCACGGCGGAGCTGCCCAGCGAGGGGATGGTGCTGGGGGCGGTGCAGGTGCCGCCGGACGGCCGGCCGGCGGTGTTTCTGGCCGACCATCCCACGACCGGAGGCTATCCGGTCGTGGCGGTGGTCGACGAGCGCGACCTCCCGGCAGCGGCCCAGGCGCTGCCCGGCACCCCGGTGCGGTTTGCGCCGGCGGGGCGGCCGGGTCAGGGCTCCGGCCCGACTACGGCTGCCAAGTGCCGTAACCCCCGCCGCCCGGGGTGGTGATGACCAGGACGTCTCCCGTGCCGACCTCCGCCGCGTCGACACCGAGCAGTTCGTCGACGGCGCCGTCGGCGCGCTCCACGCGGTTGCCGCCGAGTGCGCCGGCCGCGCCGCCCGCCATGCCGTACGGCGGGATGCGACGGTGTCCGGTGAGCAGGGCAACCGTCATCGGCTCCAGGAATCGGATGCGGCGGACGACGCCGCAGCCGCCGTGCCAGCGGCCGCGCCCGCCGCTGCCTTCCCGGATCGCGAAGGCGTCCACGCGCACCGGGTAGCGCCACTCGAGCACTTCGGGGTCGGTGAGGCGGGAGTTGGTCATATGGGTCTGCACGGCATCCGCTCCGTCGAAGCCGTCGCCCGCGCCCGAGCCGCTGGCGACGGTCTCGTAGTACTGGACGCGGTCGTTGCCGAAGGTGACGTTGTTCATCGTGCCGGAGCCCTCCGCCTGCACGCCCAGGGCCGAGTACAGGGCGCCGGTGACGGCCTGCGAGGTCTCCACATTGCCGGCGACCGTGGCCGCGGGATACACGGGCGCGAGCATCGAGCCGTCCGGCACTCGCACGTCGAGGGGTTCGAGGCAGCCGCTGTTGAGCGGGATGTCGTCGGCGACGAGCGTCCGGAAGACGTAGAGGACGGCGGCCATGACGACGGACTTGGGGGCGTTGAAGTTCCCCGGCTGCTGCGGCGAGGTGCCGCTGAAGTCCAGTACGGCGCTGCGGGCCTCGCGGTTCACCCGCAGCGCGACCTGGATCACGGCCCCGGCGTCGGTCTCGTAGCGGCAGTCGCCGTCGTGGAGTTCGGCGAGGATGCGGCGGACCGACTCCTCCGCGTTGTCCCGGACGTGGCCCATATAGGCCTGTACGACGTCCAGTCCGAACTGGTCGGTCATCCGGGCCAGTTCGGCGATGCCCTTCTCATTGGCGGCGATCTGGGCGCGCAGGTCGGCGATGTTGACGTCGGGGGCCCTGGAGGGGTGGCGGGCGGCAGTGAGCAGTTCGCGGGTCTCCTTCTCCCGCAGCCGGCCGTCGCGCACCAGAAGCCAGTTGTCGAAGAGGACGCCCTCCTCGTCGATCGTCCTGCTGAAGGCCGGCATGGAGCCCGGGGTGATCCCGCCGATCTCGGCGTGGTGGCCGCGGGAGGCGACCAGGAAGCGCAGTTCCCCTCCCTCGTAGACGGGGGTCACCACCGTCACGTCCGGCAGATGGGTGCCGCCGTGGTACGGGTCGTTGACCGCGTAGACGTCGCCCGGGCGCATCCTGCCTTCGTTGCGGCGCAGCACCTCCTTGATCGATTCGCCCATGGAGCCGAGGTGGACGGGGATGTGGGGCGCGTTGGCGATGAGGTTGCCCGTGGAGTCGAACAGGGCGCAGGAGAAGTCGAGCCGCTCCTTGATGTTGACGGAGTGGGCGGTGTTCTCCAGCCGGACGCCCATCTGCTCGGCGATGGACATGAAGAGGTTGTTGAAGACCTCCAGCAGGACGGGGTCGACATCGGTGCCGACGGCGATGCGGCTCGGTCGGGGCCGTACCCGTGTCAGCAGCAGATGCCGGCCGTCGCCGGCCGCCGCGCTCCAGCCGGGGTCGACGACGGTGGTCGCGTCGGCCTCGGCGATGACGGCGGGGCCTTCGACGGTGTCCCCCGGCCGCAGGTCGCCGCGGTGGTGCAGCGGGGTGTCCCGCCGCTCCCCGTCCACGAACATCTGCACGACGGCACGGGGGGTCAGTCGGGCGCCCGCGCTCCGGGCCGTGCTGCCGGGGGCGGCGTCGTCGGCGATGACCGGGCCGAGGGGACCCGCCCGGCCCACCGCCTCCACCGAGACCGCCTCCGCGACGACCGGCTTGTCCATGGTGAAGGCGTAGCGTGCGCGATGGGCCGACTCGAAGGCCTTCCGCATCGCGGCAACGCCGTCCAGCGGGACCGCAAGGCTCGCGTCGGTTCCCGCGTAGCGCAGCAGCACCCGGGCATGGGTGGTGATCGCGTCGTCCGGCACTGCGTCGGCGCGCAGCTCGGCGCGGGTGCGGGCGGCGAGGTCGGCGCACAGCTCGTGGACCCGCCGCCCCGTGGTCTCGTTCAGCTCCGCCTCGACGGACTGCTCCCGCATGGCGGTGGCGTCGGCAAGCCCGATGCCGTACGCGGAGAGCACTCCGGCCAGCGGCGGCACGATCACCGTGTCGACGCCGAGGGCGTCGGCGACGGCGCAGGCGTGCTGTCCGCCCGCGCCGCCGAACGAGGTGAGAGCGTAGCGGGTGACGTCGTGTCCGCGCTGTACGGAGATCTTCTTCACGGCGTTGGCCATGTTGAGGACGGCGATCTCCAGGAAGCCGGCCGCGACCTGTTCGGGTGTGCGGTCGACTCCGCTCTCCACGCGGACGCGTTCGGCCAGCTCCGCGAAGCGGTCGGCGACGGTACGGGCGTCCAGCGGCTGGTCGCCGCCGGGCCCGAAGACGGCCGGGAACCAGTCGGGCTGGATGCGGCCGAGCATCACATTGGCGTCGGTGACCGTCAGGGGGCCGCCGCCGCGGTAGCAGGCGGGCCCGGGTTCGGCGCCCGCGGAGTCGGGTCCCACCCGGTAGCGGCGGCCGTCGAAGTGGAGGACGGAGCCGCCGCCGGCCGCGACGGTGTGGATGTTCATCATGGGGGCGCGCATGCGCACGCCCGCGACCTGGGTGCCCAGTTCCCGCTCGAACTCTCCCGCGTAGTGGGAGACGTCGGTGGAGGTGCCGCCCATGTCGAAGCCGATGACCCGGTCGTGGCCGGCCTGTTCGGAGGTGCGGGCCATGCCGACGACGCCGCCCGCGGGCCCGGACAGGACGGCGTCCTTGCCGCGGAAGTGGGCGGCCTCGCGCAGTCCGCCGTTGGACTGCATGAACATCAGCCGGATGCCGTCGAGTTCGCCGGCCACCTCCTCCACGTAGCGGCGCAGGATCGGCGAGAGGTAGGCGTCCACGACGGTGGTGTCGCCGCGGGGCACGAGTTTGATCAGGGGGCTGACCTCGTGCGAACAGCTCACTTGCGTGAATCCGGCACTGCGGGCGGCCTCGGCGACGGCCTTCTCGTGGTCGGGATGGCGGTAGCCGTGCATCAGCACCACGGCGGCGCTGCGGAAGCCGTCCTCGTACGCCGCCTGCAACTGCTCCGCCACGGCGTCGGATTCCAGGGGGCGCACCGTCTCGCCGCGCGCGCCGATCCGCTCGGGGACCTCGATGACGCGGTCGTACACCGCTTCGGGCAGGACGATGCGGCGGTCGAAGATCCGGGGCCGGTTCTGGTAGGCGATGCGCAGGGCGTCGCGGAAGCCTTCGGTGATGACGAGGACGGTCGGCTCGCCGCGCCGCTCCAGCAGGGCGTTGGTGGCGACGGTGGTGCCCATCTTGACGCAGGCGACGCGCTGCGCGGGCACCGGCTCGTCCGGACCGAGGCCGAGCAGCAGCCGGATGCCGGCCACGGCGGCGTCCCGGTACCGGTCGGGGTTGTGGGACAGCAGTTTGCGGGTGGCGAGCCGTCCGTCGGGCCTGCGGCCCACGATGTCGGTGAAGGTGCCGCCACGGTCGATCCAGAACTCCCAGCGCCCGCTCATTCCCCCATTCTGGCAAGAGGAGCGTCCAGGGACACGGCGGCGAGGGCGGCGGACAGCGCGTGTTCGGCGCTGCGGTCCAGGCGGGGGCTGGTGCCCCGCGCCCAGTGGCGTACCTCGGATCCGGCCAGCCGCAGCAGCTGCGGCAGCAGATCGGTGCAGCGGCGGGCGACCCAGCCGGTGCCCGCGGTGGCGAGCCACAGGGCGGTGTCGGCGCGGGTGGGGGCGGGCTGGTCCGGCGTCAGGGAGGGGGCGGGCCCGTGGGCCAGTCCGCGCTGGGCGAGCAGTTCATGGAAGCGCAGCGCGATCGTCCGGTGCCCGCGCTCCGAGGGGTGCAGCCGGTCGGCGCTCCACATGGCGCGGTCGGCTGCCCACGCGGCGTCGGCGGCGTGCAGATGGACCGCCCCGTAACGCGCGGAGACCGCGTGCACGACGGCGTTGACGGCCCGCTGACGTCTCGCCAGGGGGCGGGCGAGCGGCGCGGGGAGCGCCAGCATGCTGCCGGGGTCGGGGAGGCAGGCGGTGAGGACGACGGCGCCGGCCGCCGTGAGCTGCTCGCATACGGCGTCGAGCCGGCGGGTCAACGCCGCGATGTCGAAGGTCCGGCGGAGTGTGTCGTTGACTCCGACGAGTACGGAGGCGACATCGGGGCGGCAGGCGAGGGCCTCGGGGGTCTGGTGCTCGGCGACGTCCCCGCTGAGCGCCCCGCTGACGGCGAGGTTCCGGAAGTCGGCGGGTGCGCCGGACCGGCCCAGGCCTTCGGCGAGCAGCGCGGCCCAGCCGCGCCAGCCGTCGCCGACGCGATCGCCGACGCCTTCGGTGAGCGAGTCGCCGAGCGCGACGAACCGCAGCGGGCGGCGGTGCGGTTCGGGTTCGCCGGGGCGCCGGCCGAGCCGGTGGTGTGCGCCGCCGGCGGTGGCGGCCCCGCAGCGGCCGTGGCTCTGTCGGTGCGGGTGAACAGCGGCTGCGCGGCCGGCGGCTGCCTCAGCGGTGCGGTCCGGCTGACGCCGGGCCTCCGGGACGCTGCCCCACACCTCTTGCGCCGCCTCCGGTCGAGCGGCTGCGGCCGACGACACGGCCGGTGCGGTCCCTGGGCCGGGTGCGTCGGGGGCTCCCGTGCGCATCGGACAGTCCGCGCCGTGGCCAGGGCCGCGCGGCTCGGGAGTACGTCTGCCGTCGGCCCCGGCTGCGTTCCCGCGTCCTCTACCCGGCGCGCAGGTCATGTCGTCACCTCCGAGGGAGACGTCGCAGCGGGCCGGCGCCCGGCAGGCCGTGCTTCAGCGGGAGGCGCCCCGGCCGGCGGCCTCCCGGCTCCGGGCCGGGACGCGTCGGCACGGGTTTCGGCCCGCCGGGCCTGGACGAGATGGACCTGGGCGAGGTGAGCCTGGGCGGGGCGGACCCCAGCCGGGCAGGCATCAACCGGGCAGGCATCAGCCAGGCAGGCCTCAACCCGGCTGGCCTCAACCGGGCCGGCGTCCACCCGGCAGGCCTCAACCGGGCAGGCCTCGGCAGACCCGGCCGTGACCGCAGCAGCATCCGCGCGACGGGGCTGAGCCAGGCGAGCCCCGGCGGAGCGCGGCTCGGCGGGGCGGACCGGCGGGGCGTCGTGGGCGGCGAGGAACGCGGCCACCGAATGCTGCCAGTCGAAGAGTTCGGCCCGCGCCCGCGCCGCCGCGCGCCGCGTCCGCTCCGGCCGGGCGAGTAGGCCCTGCACGGCGTCTGCGAAGTCCTCGGCGGTGTCGGCAGCGGCCGCGCCCGCGTCGCCGATGATCTCGGGCAGGGCCGAGGAGGCACTGGCGACGACGGGTGTGCCGCAGGCGAGCGCCTCCAGGGCGGACAGGCCGAACGTCTCCGCGGGCCCCGGCGCGAGACACAGATCCGCCGCGGCCTGGAGGTCGGCCACCGTCTCGCGGTCGGAGACATGGCCGAGGAACTCCACCGGCAGCCGCTCCGCATGCGCCCGGCGGATCAGCGAGAGCTTGAGCGGACCTTCGCCCGCGACGACGAGCGCGGCCCTCACCCCCCGCTCCCGGAGCTCGGCGAGTGCGTCCAGTGCCATGCCGGGCCGCTTCTCCACGGAGAGCCGGGAGCACATCAGCAGCAGCACCCGCGCGCCCGCGGCGTGCTTGGCACGCAGCACCGTGCTGCGCCGGCCCGGACGGCAGCGCTCCAGATCGACCCCGAGCGGCGCGCGCACCACATTGCGCGCGCCGATCCGGACGAACTCGCGCTCGGCCCACTCGGTGGTGCACACGATGCGCGAATACGACCAGGCGCTGCGCCGGTTGAGTCGGTCGGCGGCGCGCTCCGCGGCCTTCGCGGGCACCCCCCAGGTCCGCAGCACTCCGTCCGCCGTCTCGTGCGAGACCATGATCGACGGAATGCGGCGGCGGCGCGCCCACTCGCCGGTCCAGCGCAGCGTGGTGCGGTCGGACACCTCGAGCCGGTCGGGATCGAGGCTCTCCAGCACCTCCCGCAGCCGACGCCGCGCGGCGAGCACCCGGTAGCCGCCGGTGCCGGGGATCTCGGGTCCGGGCAGAGTGATGATCCGCCCCTGCGGGGTCTGCCGGTCGCTTTCCAGGTCGCCGGGGACGATGAGCACGGGTTCATGGCCCGCTGCCAGGTATCCCGCGCCGAGCTCGCGCAGCGCCGTGCGGAGTCCGCCGGAGGACGGCGTGACGAAGTTCGCCAGCCGTACGATGCGCAGGCTCCGGTCGTCGTGCGCGCCGGTCATGCCGCCACCGCCGTCGTGCGCGCGCCCAGCACCTCGGAGTAGTGGTCGATCAGCAGATCTCCGATGACGGCCCAGGTCCTGCCCTCGACGGCGGTCCGCGCGGCCCGTCCGTACGCGGCCCTCAGAGCCGGGTCGGCGGCGAGCCCGCGCACCGCGTCACGCACCGCGTCCGCGTCGCCCGGAGGGACGAGCAGCCCGGTGCGCCCGTGGTCGACCAGGTCGAGGGGGCCGCCCGCGGCGGGCGCGACGACCGGCACTCCGCCGGCCATGGCCTCCTGCACTGTCTGGCAGAACGTCTCATACGGGCCGGTGTGGGCGAACACGTCCAGCGATGCGAAGACACGGGCGAGGTCGACGCCCGTTCTGCGTCCCAGGAACGCGGCCTTGGGCAGCGCCGTGCGCAGGGCCGCCTCGCTGGGCCCGTCGCCGACGACCACGACCCGTACACCGGGGAGCCCGCAGACGCCGGACAGCAGTTCCACATGCTTCTCGGGGGCGAGCCGTCCGACGTAGCCGACGATCACTTCGCCGCCGGGGGCGAGCTCGCGCCGCAGCGCCTCGTCGCGCAGGTCGGGGCGGAAGCGGGCCGTGTCGACGCCGCGCGGCCACAGCCGCACCCGCTCCACGCCGTGCTGCTCCAGGTCGTGCACGGCGGCGGTGGAGGGGGCGAGCGTGCGGTCCGCGGCGCTGTGCACCGCCCGGATGCGCCGCCAGGCCGCCCCCTCGCCCGCGCCCACGTATGTGCGGGCGTATCCGGCCAGATCCGTCTGGTAGACGGCGACGGCCGGCAGTCCGAGCCGGGCCGCCGCCGCCATGCCGCGCACACCCAGCACGAAGGGGCTGGCGAGGTGGACCAGGTCGGCCCGGTGGGCGGTGATGGCCGCCGCGACCCGGCGGCTCGGCAGAGCCACCCGGACCTGCGGATATCCGGGCAGCGGAAGGGAGGGGACGCGTACGACGGGACACGGCGCGGTCCGGTCGCAGTCGTCTGCCGCAGTCGCGGTCGGCGCTATGACGAGCGGTTCATGACCGCGTACGGCCAGGTGCCGGGCGGTCTGCAGGGCGCAGTGCGCCACACCATTGACGTCAGGCGGGAAGGATTCGGTGACGATGACGACACGCATATCCGTGTTCTCGTCGCGCCCGGGGTGGCTGTGCCTACGTGGATCTTTCCGCCCGTGAAACGTCCCATGAGCGTTTGTCGCCGCTGCGGGCCCATCTCAAGACGAATGGCCACACAGCGGTCACCCGAGTCACAACCGCCACAAGGGACACGAAGATCGCAGGCGCGTCAGAGGGCCGGTGTGTCGGGGCCGATTCTGCTCCGTACGGCGGTCTGCACCTCGACCTCCTCGACGGGGTCGGCGGCGAGTCTGCGCAGACGTTCGGCGACGCGCACATCGCCGGTCTCGGCGTGCAGCGCGGCGACCTCGCGTGTCGTCTCCTCGCAGTCCCACAGGCACTCCACGGCGAACCCCGTGGGGAACGAGGGATCGGTGGCGGCCAGGGCGCGGGCTGCCCGGCCGCGCAGCTGCGAGGAGGCGGTCTCCCGGTACACGTGGCGCAGCACGGGCGCGGCGCATTCGATGCCGAGGCGGCCCGCGCCGTCGACGAGTGACCACAGCAGGGGTGCGTCGGGGCCTTCGGCGCGCACGGTCTCGCGGAGCGCGCCGAGGACCAGGCCGGCGTCGCGGGCCTCACCTCGGCAGGCGAGGACTCCGGCGGCGGACGCACCGAGGGCGTCGGGGCGGTGGACCCAGCGGCGGGCGCGCTCCACCGCGTCGTCGCCGCACATCCGCTCGAAGGCGGAGACGGCGGCTTCGGCGACCGTGCGGGAGGGGCTGAGCGCGGCCGCCTCGACGAGGTCGAGGACGACGGGGTCGCGGGATTCGGCGAGATAGTGGAGGGCCGCGCAGCGTGCGCCGTCCGGGCCGGAGCGCGCGGCCTCGACGATGGCTGGGCGGTCCTCGGGCCCGGCGACGGCCGTGAGGCAGCGGGCGGCGGGCACATGGAGGACACTGCCGCGCTGGAGGCCCCGCTCGGCCCAGTCGAAGACGGCCTGCACGCTCCATCCGGGGCGCGGCCCGGAGGGGCGCAGCTGGCGCTGCCAGCGGTCGAACGAGCCGGCTTCCCGGGCGGCGCGGACCCGTGCGCCGATGGCGTGGCGCTGGTCCTCGGCCCACAGCCGCCAGGGGCGGGGCTCAAAGGCGTTGCGCATGGCGAGGGCGAGTTCGGCGTCGCCCTCCGAGGTGGCGGGGAAGCGGGCGAGGACGGGGGCGGCGAGCGAGCGCAGCCCGGCGTCGGTGTCGCGCAGGGCCAGCTCGTCCAGGGCCCAGGCCCAGTTCGACCCGGCGGCCGCGTAGCGGCGCAGCAGGGCGAGGGCGTCGCCCCTGCCGTAGGAGGCGAGGTGGCCGAGCACCGCGAGCGCGAGGCCGGTCCTGGCCTCGTCGGTGTCGAGGAGGTCGTCGGCGTCGCACAGGTGGCGCTCGATCTCCTCGAGGCTGCCGTGGAGATCCAGATAGAGGCGTGCGTAGTAGAGGGAGCGGTTCTCGACCTGCCAGTCGTGGCGGGGGTCGTGGAGCACGCAGTGGTTGAGGGCGGCGAGCGCTTCGGCGCGTGGGGCGGCGAGCGCGTGCAGGGTGCCGTCGCCGCGCCCTCTCTGCAGCAGGCCGAGGAGCGTGCCGCTCGGCGCTATGACTGGATCGAACATGGAAAGAGCCTCACATCAAGCTGTCGACGCGACCGGGGGTGGGGATGCCAAGGGGGCACTAGCCGCTAGGCCGCGCGGCAACATGCTGGGCCGCCCGTCGTCTTCCGCTTGGTGTAGACCATCTTCCTGCCTCTCGTCGGTGGCCCCAGGGGGACGCCCGGATGAAGTCCGGGGTAGGGCCCGACGTCATGATGACCCACCCATATCGCCACCGCGACCACATTTACGGCAACCCCCTCGCCGCGGTGACGTGGACTTTCCCGGAAACTGCCGCACGGCGTCCCAACTGCCGTTCAGCGATTGCCGAACAGTTCCAGAAGGTCTGTCTTCCCAAACATCCGCGCCGTATCCATCGCGGACGGAGTGCCTGCCTCCGGATCCGCGCCGCCGGCCAGCAGGGCGTGGATCACCGCGTCCTCGCCCTTGAAGACGGCCCCGGCGAGCGGGGTCTGGCCCCGGTCGTTGGGCCGGTCCGGCTCGGCGCCGCGCTCGAGGAGGGACCGCACGGCGTCGGCGTGCCCGTGGTAGGCGGCGAGCATGACGAGCGTGTCCCCCTTGTCGTTGGCGAGGTTCGCCGGGACACCCGCGTCGACGTAGGCGGCGAGCGCCTCCGCCTCCCCCCTGCGCGCCAGGTCGAAGACCTTGGCCGCGAGCTCGATCACCTCGGGGTCGGGTGCTTCGCTCATCAGGGGACCGCCTTTCAACCACTTCACATGCCGACTGGAGTGAACCGACAGGGTACTGCCCGCGCGCCGGCTTGACGATCAACGAGCCGACCGTCTGCCAGCCGAGTGAAACACATGATTTTTCACCCATTCGCACCTTTTGTCGCATAGATACTTGCTGTGAGCCTGGAACAACTCATGGTGACTGTCCCCACAACCAGGAGAACACTCATGATTCTGTCGATCTCCGGTGTCGTGCTGCTCGGCATCATCGTCTTCCTGTTCTTCCGAAAGGACGGGCTCAAGGCGTCCCACGCCCTGGTCTGCGCGCTCTTCGGCTTCTATCTGGCGGGCACCGCGATCGCCCCGAGCATCACGGCGGGCGGCGCGAGTCTGGCCAGCCTGCTGGGCGGAATCCAGTTCTGACGTGGCACGTCGAACGCTCTCCCGCGCCCTTGGCTTTCGGTTCCCCGGCAACCGGATCCTCGGCAGCCGCATCGTCAGCGGCGGCAGTGCGCAGATCGCCCGCAGCCGGGAGATCGCGCGCACTGCCGCGGACGGCGCGGCGGATGTGCTCCACCCGCTGATCACGATCAGTCGCGGGCTGCGCCGGCTGGCCGGGACGGCGCGCCGGCGGTGGGCCGACACCCCGACGGAGCGGCGTGGTCCCGCACTCTTCCTGGCCGCCGGCAGCCTGCTGCTGATCGCGCTCGTCCCGTACGGGCCGCTGCTCGCGCTGGTCTCGGTGATGGGCGCGGCCGCATGGCAGGGCCGGGAGCGCACTGCGGCGCCGAGCGGCCCCGACCCCGCTGAGAGCCGCAGGCTGCAGGCGTTGTACGAGGCCCTGGTGCCGTACTTCTCGGCGGCCGAGGACCCCGCTCCGCTGTTCCGGCACGGCGGGGAGTGGGGCGCCGCGTTCAGCGAGTGCGCCTTTGACGCGGACGGGCGGCTGACCAGGCTGCGGGTGAACTACCCCGCGTACTTCACAGACGGCGAGCCGCAGGCCCGCGCCCGTATCGAGCAACTGCTGCACGCCAAGTCGGGACGCGGCCGCGAGCACCTCTTCACCTGGGAGGAGGAGGCCAATGAAATGCTGATGACCGCGCTTCCCGCGCTGCCGGCCACGATCTCCGCACAGCGGTTCGTCACCGTCCCCGGGGAGACCGTCCTCGGCTTCACCGATCCGGACGCGGTACAGCGCACGGTGCCGGTGACCGATGCCGAGGGGGCGACACGGGACGCGCCGCCGGTCGTCTGGCGCACGGGGGCGCGGTCGACCGAGCCGCATCTGCTGGCCGTCGGGACGCCCGGCAGCGGCACCTCCACACTGCTCCGGTCCATCGCGCTGCAGGCCCTCCAGCACGGGGACGTACTCATCATCGAGGGCGGAGGCACCGGCGAGTACGCGTGTCTGACCGGGCGCAAGGGCGTGCTGGCGGTGGAGTGCGGGCTGGCCGGCGCGCTGGCCGGCCTGGAGTGGGCGGCACATGAGACGGAGCGCCGGCTGATCGCGGCGAACCGTTCACGGCAGGCGGGGCATCCCACGCCCGAGGATGTTCGCCGCCCGCTGTGGATCCTGCTCGACCGACCGAGCGTCCTCGGTCATCTCGCGGCGGCCGAGGGGCGCACCGACCCGCAGCGACTGCTCTCCGTGCCGCTGCGGCACGGCAGGGCGGCGCAGGTGACGGTGGCCGTGGCGGAGCAGTTCGACGGGCTGGAGTCGCTGGCCGAGTCGGTGCGCACGCATACGCGGGCGCGGGTGGTCCTCGGGCCGGTCTCCTGCGAGCAGGCAACGTCCGTGCTCGGCGTCCCGCCGCACACGACACCGGTCCCGGCAGTGCCGCCCGGCCGGGGGTACGCCCGGCTGGGTGCGGCGCCTGTGGTCCGGCTTCAGGTGCCCTCGACGCCGGACCCGTACGACGACGCCACGGCCGAATCCCACCGGCGGGCGGTGCTGGCGCTGCTGCCGGAGCGGGAGGACCACGGGGCGACGGACACGGTGCGGGAGGACGACAGGGCGACGGACACGGTGCGGGAGGACGACGGGGCGACGGACACGGTGCGGGACGCGGTCAAGGCGGACGGCTGACGTGTGCGGCCGACGGCTCTCCCCCTCCCCGTCTCCTCCCGAATCTGGGCTTGCCCCCGACCCCCTCGCCGGGTAGCCGCCGGAGGCGGACGGCAGCTGTCCAGCAGGCCGTCCGCCCGGGCGCTCGCCCGACCCGCTGGACCGCGAGGGCACGGACGGCGCGCCCGGCGGCTCAGGCGACGAAGGTGCGCGGCGACTCCGCACCCGTCGTCGCGCCCGTCTCGACCAGGCGGGCCGCGGCGGCAAGACGGGTGGCCGCCTCGTCGGCGACGGGGCCGCCGACGGTGAAGGGGAGGCGGACGTACCCCTCGAACGCGCCGTCGACTCCGAAGCGCGGTCCCGAGGGGACGCGGACGCCCACGCGTTCCCCGGCCTCGGCGAGGCGGGAGCCGGAGAGTCCCCCGGTGCGGACCCAGAGGGTCAGCCCGCCCCGGGGCACCCGGAACTCCCAGCCCGGCAGCTCCCTGCGCACCGCGGCGACCAGCGCGTCGCGGTTCTCCCGTGCCTGGGTCCGGCGCACCGCGACCGCCTGCTCCCAGCCGCCCGTCCGCATCAGCCAGTTGACGCCGAGCTGCTCCAGCACGGGCGTGCCGAGGTCCGCGTAGGCACGGGCCGCCACCAGGGAGCGGATCACGTCGGGCGCGGCCCGGACCCAGCCGATCCGCATGCCCGCCCAGAACGCCTTGCTGGCCGACCCCACCGTGAGGACCGTGCTGCCCGCCGGGTCGAACGCGCAGACCGGCCGGGGCATGTCGATGTCATCGTCGAGATGGAGCTCCGACATGGTCTCGTCGACGACGAGCACCGTCCCCGCCGAACGTGCCGCGTCCACCATCGCCCGCCGCTGGTCCTCGTCGGCCAGCGCACCCGTGGGGTTGTGGAAGTCGGCGACCACATACGCCAGCCGCGGGGCCGCCTCCCGCAGCACCTGCCGCCAGCGCGGCAGATCCCAGCCCGCCAGTCCGTCGGCCATGGCGACCGGCACCAGCCTGGCCCCGGCCTCGCGCATCAGCTGGAGGATGTTGGCGTAGGAGGGCGACTCGACGGCGATGCGCTCGCCGCGCCCGGCGAACAGATGACAGATCGCGTCGATCGCCCCCATGGCGCCCGTGGTGACCATGATCTGCTCGGGCATGGTCGGGATGCCCCGCTCGGTGTAACGGTCCGCCAGCATCCGCCGCAGGGCGGGCAGTCCCGCCGGATAGTCGCCGTGGGTGTGCGCATACGGGGGAAGCTCCTCCAACGCCCCCTGGATGGCGCGGGTCAGCCATGGCTCGGGCGCGGGCAGCGCCGCACAGCCCAGGTCGATCATCGAGCCGAGGGACTCCGGCGGCAGCGGCTCCAGGCCGCGGGCGGGCAGCGGGTTGCCGGCGGGGACGGCCGTCCAGCTTCCGGCGCCCCTCCTCGACTCGAGGAAGCCCTCGCCACGCAGTGCCTCGTATGCGGCGGCGACCGTCGTGCGGCTCACCGAGAGGGCCAGCGCCAGCTCCCGCTCGGCGGGCAGGCGGGCGGCGACGGGCACCCTGCCTTCGAGGACGAGCAGTCTGATCCCGTCGGCCAGCGCACGGTACGCGGGGAGCTTGCGCGCTCCCGGTCCACCCGGCCGCGGCGTCTGGGCGCCGAGCTGACGGGCGAGTTGCGCCGCCCCCACCGCCGAGGTCCACTGCGTCATGGAAGTCAGTCCACCTTCCGGAAATTGGCCATGGTTGGCATTCATTCCATGGCCACAGGGTGTCATGCATCAGTCCACGACGACACCCTGGGGGGTCACACGTGTCTTCTGCCTCTGTCCATCTGCCGCGCCGGCTGCTGCAGCTGTACGCCGGTTTGACGCTGTACGGGGCGAGTTCGGCGCTGCTGGTGCGTGCGGGGCTCGGGCTGGAGCCCTGGAACGTGCTCCATCAGGGTCTTGCGGAGCTGACCGGCCTGACCATCGGCGTGGTGTCGATCATCGTGGGCGCCGCGGTGCTGCTGGCCTGGATTCCGCTGCGGCAGCGCCCGGGGCTCGGCACGGTCTCCAATGTCTTCGTCGTCGGCCTCGCCATGGACGCGACGCTGGCGGTCGTGCCGGACGCCCGCACGCTCCCCGTGCAGATCCTCGTGATGACCACGGGGATCGTGCTGAACGGCGCGGCGACCGGACTGTACATCGCGGCCCGATTCGGACCGGGGCCGCGCGACGGCCTGATGACCGGACTGCACCGGCGGACCGGCCGTTCGATCCGGCTGATGCGCACCCTGATAGAGGTGGCGGTGGTGGCCACGGGATTCCTGCTCGGCGGGTCGCTGGGCGTCGGCACGGTGGCGTACGCGCTGGCGATCGGCCCGCTCGCACAGCTGTTCCTGCGCGTCTTCGCCATCTGTGGACCAGGCGAATGCAGTACGGCGGTCGCCGGGCGGACACCGGGGCGGGTGATACTGCCGAGGTGACACGCGTACGCCATCCTTATCTGGACCATCCGGCCACGCTCGCCTTCGCGCACCGGGGCGGGGCGGCCGACGGGCTCGAGAACACCGCCGCCGCCTTCCGCCGCGCCGCCGAGGCCGGCTACCGCTACTTCGAGACGGACGTGCACACCACCGCCGACGGCAGGCTCGTCGCCTTCCACGACACGACGCTGGACCGGGTCACGGACACGCGCGGCCGGATCGCCGACCTCCCCTGGAGCGAGGTGCGCCGGGCGCGGGTGGCGGGCCGGGAGCCGCTGCCTCTCTTCGAGGAACTGCTGGAGGAGTTCCCGGAGGCGCGCTGGAACGTCGACATAAAGGCGGAGTCGGCACTGGCGCCGCTGGTCGATCTGATCCGGGGGACCGGCGCCTGGGACCGCGTCTGCGTGGGCTCCTTCTCGGAGGGGAGGGTGGCCAGGGCCGCCCGTCTCGCCGGGCCGCGGCTGGCGACGTCGTACGGCGTACGCGGGGTGCTGGGGCTGCGGATGCGCTCGCTGGGCATTCCGGCGGCGGTGCGGATGGGCGCGGTGTGCGCGCAGGTCCCGCAGTCCCAGAACGGCATCCCTGTGGTGGACCGCCGCTTCGTCCGCGAGGCGCATGCCCGCGGGCTTCAGGTGCACGTCTGGACGGTGAACGACGCGGATCGGATGGCGGCGCTGCTGGACCTCGGGGTGGATGGCATCATGACCGATCATCTGGAGACGCTGCGCACGGTGCTGACCGACCGGGGAGTCTGGATCTGACCCCCGGCCCTTCCGCCCCGCACGTCTGACGGCGGACGAGCGAGAGGGCGCGGCGTGACTGCGGACACCGCGGACCGGGCGGCCGGCCCGGACGGTCCAGGCCATCCGGAAGACCGGATACGCGAGCAGCGGGGCTGGTACTTCTACGACTTCGCCTGCTCGGTCTACTCGACGAGCGTGCTCACCGTCTTCCTCGGGCCGTATCTGACGTCCGTGGCCAAGGCCGCGGCGGACGCCGAGGGGTTTGTCCACCCGCTGGGCGTCCCGGTGCGGGCCGGGGCGGTGTTCCCGTACGCGGTGTCGGTGTCCGTGGTGCTGGCAGTGCTGGTGATGCCACTGGCGGGTGCGGCGGCCGACCGTTCGGGGCGAAAGAAGCCTCTGCTGGCGGCTGCCGCGTACCTCGGGGCGGCGGCGACCACGGGCATGTTCTTCCTGGACGGCGACCGCTATCTGCTGGGCGCGCTGCTGCTGATCGTCGCCAACGCCTCCCTCGCGGTGTCGATGGTCCTCTACAACGCGTATCTGCCGCAGATCGCGAAGCCCGACGAGCGGGACGCGGTCTCGTCGCGGGGCTGGGCGTTCGGCTATACGTCGGGCGCGCTGGTGCTCCTGCTCAATCTCGCCCTCTACACAGGGCATGACTCCTTCGGCCTGTCGGAGGCCGAGGCGGTGCGGATCTGTCTGGCGTCGGCCGGTCTGTGGTGGGGGGCGTTCACCCTGGTGCCGCTGCGCCGACTGCGTGACCGGCGGGCCGCGCCGGACGGCGAGGGGGCGGTGGGCTCCGGCTGGCGGCAGCTCCTGGCGACGCTCCGGGACATGCGGCGCCATCCGCTCACCCTCTCCTTCCTGCTGGCGTATCTCGTCTACAACGACGGGGTCCAGACGGTGATCTCCCAGGCGTCGATCTACGGCTCCGAGGAGCTGGGGCTCGACCAGACCACGCTGATCACCGCGGTGCTGCTGGTGCAGGTGCTGGCGGTGGCGGGCGCGCTGGCGATGGGACGGCTGGCCCGGAGCTACGGGGCGAAGCACACGATCCTGGGGTCTCTGGGGGTGTGGACGCTGATCCTCGCCGTCGGCTACTTCCTGCCCGCGGGACGGCCGATGTGGTTCTTCGTCCTCGCCGGTGCGATCGGGCTCGTCCTCGGCGGCAGCCAGGCGCTGTCGCGTTCGCTCTTCTCGCATCTGGTGCCGCGAGGCAAGGAGGCGGAGTACTTCTCCGCGTACGAGATGAGCGATCGCGGACTGAGCTGGCTGGGGCCTCTGGTCTTTGGCCTGGCGTACCAGCTGACCGGCAGCTACCGGGACGCGATCATCTCCCTGGTGGCGTTCTTCGCCCTCGGGTTCCTGCTGCTGGCGCGGGTGCCGGTACGGGAGGCGGCGGCCGCCGCGGGCAATCCGGTGCCCGACCGGATTTAGACGTTGAAGTGAAAGGGCGGTAGTGTACGCCTTTGGCCTGCCAGGCGGACCGTTACTGCGCGCGGAAGAAGTGAAATCACGGGGTGACACTTTCTGTCAGATGTGACAAACCGGGCACTGGTGGGTACCCCCATACATTGGGAAAGCAGCGGCACGACGGGCGACGCATGACCCGGAACGGGAATCTTTACCGCCGACCGGACGTTGACCGGATGACGACGACAGCGACACCTGTCCTGTGGGCGACAAGCCCGGGAGGCACGATTCATGAGTGAGCGAGCTCTCCGCGGCACGCGGCTCGTGGTTACCAGCTACGAGACGGACCGCGGCATCGATCTGGCCCCGCGCCAGGCCGTGGAGTACGCATGCCAGAACGGACATCGTTTCGAGATGCCGTTCTCGGTTGAGGCGGAGATTCCGCCGGAGTGGGAGTGCAAGGCGTGCGGCGCCCAGGCACTCCTGGTGGACGGGGACGGCCCCGAGGAGAAGAAGGGCAAGCCGGCGCGTACGCACTGGGACATGCTCATGGAGAGGCGCACCCGTGAAGAACTGGAGGAGGTGCTGGCCGAGAGGCTGGCGGTCCTGCGGTCGGGGGCGATGAACATCGCGGTGCATCCGCGGGACAGCCGGAAGTCCGCGTGATCGTGTGATCGCGTAGCTTCGAGTCACCGCGAGCCGCGGGGGCGGACCACATCAGGTGGTCCGCCCCCGCGGCTTTGCCGTGCTCGGGCAGGTGTGCGGGGCGTCACTTCGTCAGGGGCGGGCGGGGAGGGTCCTCGTCCTCGCTCCGGGGCGGGTCGTCGCGGATGACCTCGCCTTGGACGACCTTGCCGTCCGGTCGGCGCATCCGGGCCTGCTCGTACGCGTCACCGAGCGGGCCCGGCACGGCCGCCCGCCGCACACGCCGGCTCAGGCTCTTCCGAAGCGGCGGGATCAGCAGCAGCAGCCCCGCCGCGTCGGAGATCAGCCCGGGCAGCATCAGCAGCAGCCCGGCGAGCATCAGAAAGCCGTTGCCCGGGTTGCCGCCGGGCTGCGGCGCCACCGCCGAAGACGGGGACTGCAGCGTCTGAGTCAGCGCCGTGAACGCCCTGCGGCCCGCCCGCTTCATGACCGCCGCGCCCAGCACCGCCCCGCCGACCAGCAGCAGGAGCACCGTGAGCCCGCCGGCCACCCGGCCGACGACCATCAGCAGCCAGATCTCCAGCACCAGCCAGGCGGCGATGGCGAGAGGAAGCAGGGAGCGGGGGCGGGAACGCTTCTGGGCCGTCGGTGTCGGTGCGCCGGTCGTCATGCTCCCAGTGTGCCTGGGAGCGGGGTGAAGCGGCGATCAGCCCCTGCCGCGGCCGAGGAGACGATTCGCCCGACCCGCCACACCCCACGCGGTGACCCGCCACAGCGCCTCGACGACGATGTCCCGGCTCATCTTGGAGTCGCCGAGCTCGCGCTCGACGAAGGTGATCGGGACCTCCACCACGTGGTAACCCGCCGCGACGGCCCGCCGGGCGAGATCGACCTGGAAGCAGTAGCCCTGGGAGGCCACGTCACCGAGACCGAGCCCCTTCAGGGTGTCGGCGCGGAAGGCCCGGAATCCGCCCGTGACGTCCCGGATCGGAACCCCGAGCAGCAGCCGCGAGTAGGTGCTGCCGCCGCGGGAGAGGAACTCCCGGTACTTGGGCCAGTTGACGACCCGTCCGCCCGGCACCCAGCGCGACCCGAGGACCAGGTCCGCCCCCTTGAGAGCGGTGAGCAGCCGGGGCAGTTCCTCGGGCTGGTGGGAGCCGTCCGCGTCCATCTCGACCAGCACGTCGTAGCCGTGCTCGATGCCCCACGCGAACCCGGCGAGGTACGCCGCGCCGAGCCCTTCCTTGCCCTTGCGGTGCAGCACATGCACATGCTCGTCCTCGGCGGAGAGCTCATCGGCGAACTTGCCGGTGCCGTCGGGGCTGTTGTCGTCGGCGACGAGGACGTCCGCGTCGGGCACTGCGGCGCGCACCCGGGCGACGATCGGCCCGATGTTCTCCGCCTCATTGTAGGTCGGGATGATCACCAAGGCCTTGCCGACCGGCGCATACCGCCTTACCTGGGCTTCTCCCCCGGGAACCCCACCACCGTTTGTCACTGCTGCCCCTTTGTTTCGTACGCAGAGACCAACCATAGCGAGCACCTGCGCCCGGCCTGCGGACCAGGACCCGGCGTCCTTCGGGCCGACCTGGTACCCGCTGGCTGCGGATCGACCGAGAGCCGTTGTCTACTGAACGCCGGGCCCCACCCGAGTCACACCTGCCGACCGGCTGAAACCTTCCCTCGCCCCCGAGGCGCGGTCGCTGAACCTGGCTCCCAGCGGCAGTGCCCGGTGCGGTGCGCTGCCCCATGGCCCAGCGGCGTTCGACGACTGCGTGGGGGTCTGCCGGCCGGACGTCCCGTGGTGGACTCGGCCGAACCTACCCGCCGGTGGGCGCTGGCTGTCAACACTCCCCCGACCTGCGGTGTTGCACCTCGCCACCAGGTCAGCGACGAAGATCCGCAGGTCGCGGGGCGAGCGTGGGCCCCCAGCCGGCGACCGTGCGAAATGTCCGCACGTCACTCATTCGGCCGGTCGAAGACCGTTTGTCCGAAGACAACGGTGCGCAGGCAGACGGGGAGGTCGGCGCCGGGGCTGAGATCGGGCAGCCCCGGGGTGCCCGAGCGGGGATCGGTCGACCAGCGGGCCACGCGGTCGTCGGGGGCCTGAACCACGAGTTCCGCGGTGCGCCAGACCGCGTAGTCGGCAGGGGCTCCGGGGACCAGGACGCCGGCGTCGTCCCGGCCGACGGCCCGCCAGCCGCCGCGCGTATGGGCGGTGAACGCGGCACGCACGGAGATCCGGTGCTCCGGGGTGCGGTGGAACGCCGCGGCGCGGACGGTACCCCACGGATCCAGCGGCGTGACCGGGCTGTCGGAGCCGAAGGCGAGCGGGACTCCGGCACGCAGCAGCGCCGCGTACGGGTTGAGGGTGCGGGCCCGCTCCACGCCCAGGCGCTGAACGTACATGCCGGAGTCACCGCCCCAGGCCGCGTCGAAGGCGGGCTGAACGGAGGCGGTGAGACCGAGCTCCGCGAAGGCGGCGACGGTCTCGGGGGTGAGTGCCTCCGCGTGCTCGACGCGGTGCCTGGCGGCGCGGACTCGGGCGAGGCCCAGCCGCTCGGACGCGGTCCGCACTCCCTCGACGACGGCGCTGAGCGCGGCGTCGCCGATGGCGTGGAAGCCGGCCTGCAGCCCGGCCTCGGTGCAGGCCGTCACATGCGCGGCCACGGCCGCCGCGTCGAGGTATGCGGCGCCGGTGTGCGGGGCGTCGGCGTACGGCTCGTGCAGCCAGGCCGTGTGGGAGCCGAGGGCGCCGTCGACGAAGAGGTCTCCGGCCGCGCCGATCGCACCGAGTTCGCGAATGCGCCGGGCGTCCTCCGCGGATGCGACCTCCTGGGCCCAGTAGCCGAGGACGCGCGGGCCGGGCTCCGCCGCCGCGAGGTTCAGCAGGGCGGTGAAGTCGTCCTCGTCGCTGATGGCCGGGCCCGCGCACTCATGGACGGCGCCGATGCCGAGGGAGGCCGCGCGGGCGAGGGCCGCCCGCTGGGCGGCGGCGCGCTGCGCCGGGGTGACCGCGCCGTGGGCGGCGGCCCGCACGGCGTGGTGGGCGGCGCGGGTCAGCGGACCCTCGGGGTGGTAACCGTCGAGGTCGGTGACGTCGGGGACGAGGTCCAGCAGTGCGCTTGTGACGACCGCCGAGTGGACGTCCACGCGGGGAAGGTAGGCGGGCCTTCCGCCGGCGGCCTGGTCGAGCTCCAGGCGGGAGGGAGGCCGCTGCTCGGGCCAGCGCGAAGCGTCCCAGCCGTGGCCGAGGAGGACCCGGTGCCCCGGGTGGGCGGCGCTGTGCGCCCGCAGCAGGGCCAGCGCCTCGCTCAGGCTGCCGGCGGCGGACAGATCGAGCCCGGTCAGCGCAAGACCGGTGCTCGTGGTGTGCACATGCGCATCGGTGAACGCCGGAGTGACCAGGGCCCCTTCGAGGTCGACCACCTCGTCGACTCCGGAGGCGAAGGCGTCGGCGGCGCCTTCGGAACCCACCCAGGCGATATGCCCCTTCTCGACGACCATCGCGGTGGCGAAGGGATCGGCGGGGCTGTGGACTTCTCCGCGGCGCAGCAGCACGGTGCGGTGCGCGCGCTCGTCGCCTTCGGGGGCGGAGGCGGGACTTTCGGTGGTCATGGGCCCAGCCTAGAGACGGGCCGGCTCAGCCCTCCCACGGGGCGGGCCTCGCCTGGCGCCGCGACAGTGCGAAGCGTGCCGGGCCCGGCGGCCCGGCGCTAAATCCGGGGCGGTCGCGCCTCGTACGGCGTGGACAGCACGACCGTGGTGCGGGTGGAGACTCCGGAGAGCGAGCGGATGCGGGTCAGGAGGTTCTCCAGCTCGTGCGGGGTCGACACCCTCACCTTGAGGATGTAGTTCTCGTCCCCGGCCACGCTGTGGCAGGCCTCGATCTCCGGGACGTCGGCAAGCCGGTCAGCGATGTCGTCCGGGGCGCTGGGGTCGAAGGGTTTGACCGAGATGAACGCGGTCAGCGGCAGTCCCACGGCCTCGGGGTCGACGACGGCGGCATAGCCGCGGATGACTCCGCGCTGCTCGAGGCGGCGTACGCGCTGGTGCACGGCCGAGGTGGACAGGCCGGTGGCCTTGCCCAGGTCCGTGTAGCTCATACGCCCGTCTTTCACGAGCAACTCAACGATCTGGCGATCCAGCTCCTCCATGCGGATCAACCTATTGCCCCGGGCGCGTTCCGGCACAGTCGGAACGCGTCGAAGGCGCCCGTGGAACGCCTCAAGGGGCGGCAGTCCCGGCCCGCACGGCTGCTGCTGCGGCACCTGCGCCGGGCATGTGACGAATGCCACAGCGCGCCCGTCGAGTGGATCGTGACCCGGCGGTTACCTGCCTGGCTCAAGGGGAATTGCTTGCTGTGGCCGAGGCCGCATGTGCCCGATCGGCCCACGTGAGGGGGAGATTCTCCATGCAAAGCACCAAGAACACCGGACGCACCGAACCGGAGCCTGTTGATCCGGCCGGTCCTCTCGATCGCGTCGATCCGCATGAACAGCTCGACCAGGACGAGCCGGACGCCTACGACACCTACGAGATGTACCGGGTGATCTGCCCGGACTGCGCCCAGCCGATCGCACTGCTGGCGGACGAGGACGTGCTTCCGGAGCATGCGCTGTGCCCCACTCCGTGGAACCCGTTCGGGTTGACGGTGTGCGCGGGCACCGGCCGCGCGGCGGCCGCGGCCCGCCCCGCCGACGACACGCGCCGGGCCCAGGAGCAGGACGCGGCCCTGCTGCTGACGCTGCCTCAGGGGCTCGACTGGCGGACACAACCCTTCTCCCATGTGGGCGGGCCCGGCTCCCGCCCGCTCAAGGCCCCGGTGACGCCGCGGCAGCGCCGCGCGGCCTAGCCCGGCCCTGGGCCCTCTTCGCCGCGGCGCGGACGCGCGGGCGGTCCGACGGCACTGGGTAAGGTGCGAACTGGCACTCGGTTCGCACCTCCGGTAACCCGCCCGGGATGCCGGGCGTTGGCCGGACATGACCCTGCTCTACTCCACGACCGGTTACACCAGCGCCACACCGGCGGGAGCCGCACCCGCCGCGTCGCATCACGCGCCCGCCGAAGAATCGCTTCGTCACTCGGCCGCCGCCCATCCGCGGCCGCCTGATCCGCCCATCTATGCCGAGCTGCTGCGGCTGTGGGCGAGCCAGGGCAGAACCCTGCCGGGGCGTCGCGACCCCGAATGGAGCAGGCTTGCGACGCCCCCACAGCGGAGAGGACGGATCAGCGGCTCTCAGGCCCCGCCAGATGGCGGGCGATGACCATGCGCTGGATCTGGTTGGTGCCCTCGACGATCTGCAGCACCTTGGCCTCGCGCATCAGTCGCTCGACCGGGAAGTCCTGCGTGTAGCCGTAGCCGCCGAGCACCTGGACCGCATCGGTGGTGACGCTCATGGCGGCGTCCGTGCAGAACAGCTTGGCCATCGCGGCCTGCTGGGAGAAGGGCAGTCCGGCGTCGCGCCGCCGGGCGGCGGCCAGGTACAGGGCGCGGCCCGCCTCGATGCGGGTGGCCATGTCGGCGAGCATGAAGCGCAGCCCCTGGAAGTCCGCGATCGGCCGGCCGAACTGCTGCCGGCCGGTGGCGTAGGAGACGGCTTCGTCGAGCGCGGCCTGGGCCACGCCGACGGCGCAGGCTGCGATGCCCAGGCGGCCCGAGTCGAGGGCGGAGAGCGCGATGGAGAAGCCCTGCCCCTCCTCGCCGATCCGCCGGGTGTCGGGGATGCGGACCCCGTCGAAGTTGACCACAGCGGTGGGCGAGCCCTTCATGCCCATCTTCTTCTCCGGGGCCCCTGCGCTCAGGCCCGGAGCATCGCCCGGCACGAGGAAGGCAGTGATGCCGCGGGCGCCCTCCTGGCCGGTGCGGGCCATCACCGTGTAGAAGTCGGCCACACCGCCGTGGGTGATCCATGCCTTGGTGCCGTTGACGACCCAGTCGTCGCCGTCGCGCACGGCCTTGGTGCGCAGCGAGGCGGCGTCGGAACCGGACGCGGGCTCGGAGAGGCAGTACGCGCCGAGCAGCCCGCCGCCGAGCATGGCGGGCAGATGCTCGCTCTGCTGCTCCTTGGCGCCGTATCCGGCCAGGGCGTGGCAGGACAGGGAGTGGACGCTGACGCCGAGGCCCACGGTGAGGCGGGCGGCGGCCAGCTCTTCGAGCACCTGGAGATAGACCTCGTACGGCTGGTCGCCGCCTCCGTATTCGGAGTCGTACGGAAGACCGAGCAGCCCGGACTCGGACAGCAGGGAGAAGATCTCGCGCGGGAAGCGGCCCGCGTCCTCCTCCTCGGCGGCCCGGGGAGCGATCTCCCGCTGGACGATGTCGCGCACCAGGGCGATCAGATCCCTGGACTCCTCGGTGGGCAGCTGACGTTCCACCGGCTGCGGGACGCGGTCGGACATTGCGGCGCTCTCCTCCCTGTCGGGCGCGGCGGCGACGCGCACTGAGGGTGAGGGCGCGCCGCCGGGTCTCTCTGCCAGGCCGATGCTGCCCTTCCGGGTCGCGGAAGGGTCTCGGCGGCGGCTGTGGCGCGTTGAGTATGCCCGATCAGCGGACTTCCGTCACGGGCTGTGGACGGCGGTGGGCGCCACACCGGGGTGCGGCCCCGGGTACGGCTCGGGCGGCGGCGCGGGGCACTCGGGGGCGAACTCCTCGATCGTGTGCAAAGTGGCCCGCAGCTGCCGGATGAGCAGGGCGCAGACGGAGGCGCGCGGCAGTTCGGGGTGGTCCAGCCACTCCAGGGTGACCCCCTCCACGCCGCTCAGCCAGCCGAGGAGGGCGAGCCGGGCGAGCAGCGGGATCTCGCGCCGTCCGTAGGCGCCGTGCGCGAGGGCGGCGATCAGTTCCTCGCGCACCGCGTCGCGTATCGACTGCACCTGGGGGTCGAAGCCGACGCCGCCGGTGACGATGGTGCGGTAGGCGGCCTGGTGGGACTGTGCGTAGCGGAGGTATCCGTCGACCGTGCGGTGCACCCGCTCGGCGCGGGGCAGCCCCGTGTCGCCGGCGGCGCGTGCGACGAGCTCCGCCACGGCGTCCTCGATGATCGCCAGGTAGTAGCCCCGCTTGCTCTCGAAGTAGTAGTAGATCAGCCCCTTGGCGACTCCCGCGTGCCGGGCGATGTCGTCCATCGACAGCGCGTCATAGGAGGTGTCGGCGAACAACTTCCTCCCGATGGCGATGAGTTCAAGGCGACGCGCCTTGGATCGCCCGGTCGTGCCCCGCTGCTGGCTGCTGTTCACATCCGGCCCTCGGTCCAACGGCTGCCACGGATGGCCGGAAGTATGGCAGCCCCGGCCGTGGACGGGCACGGCCGGGCGGCGCTGGCTGCTGGCCGCTGGCCGCTGCTCCGGCCGGGTGCTGCGGGCCGCCGGCCGCTGGCCAAAGGTCGCTCAGCGGATGCCGACGGTCGCCAGGGCATGGCGCTGGGCGGGGCTGGGAAAGGCCGGCCAGAAGACGTAGCAGACACCGCCCGTACCGCTTCTGACCTTGCCGTTTGCGTCGTAGCGCTTGGTGCGCAGCCAGATCTGTTCCCACTCGGCGCGCCGGTAGACCCGCCGCACGGCGTCGTTGCCCGGCGATGCCGGGTCATTGGCGATCACGTCGCCCGTCTTGGTGAAGCCGATGACCGTCATCAGGTGCCCGGCCGTGCCGTAGCCCGCGCCGGTCAGCTCCTCCTCCAGGAAGGACTGGGAAGTGATCACCGGGATGCCGGCGCGGATCAGGGTCTCGACGTCGGACAGCGTGTGCAGCCGGGTGACGACGGCGCTCATGTCCCGGTAGGAGGCGGCATAGGCGGCGTTGAAGGGCCAGTTGCCGCAGCCTTCGTACTGGTAGTCGTAGGTGAACCGGGCGGCGTGGCAGACCTGGGGGTCGTCGAATTCCGGGTTCACCCAGGCGAGATCCTCGGCTGTGGGCCTGCGGCCCCAGTACTCGATGATCATCTGGGAGGAGGTGGGGCTGCACCAGGCCTCGCCGCCGTTGTCGTACTCCGGGTACCGGCCGATGTGCGTGTTCTGCGAGTACCGGGGAACCTGCAGCTCCCGGGAGACGCTGGGCAGGGACTCCGGGACGCCGAAGCGGTCCGGGATGTCTGATGCCATCGCGCCCAGCCGCCGAACGGTGGGCGTCAGCCGGGTGCCCGGGGTGCGGAAGAGCCTGATCCGGAGCCGGTACGACTCCAGGCGCAGCCCGCTCGCCGGGTCGTCGACGGCGAGGGTGTCCGTCCAGACGGTCGCCCTGCCGTCGCTCTGGCCGTCCGTCGAGGTGCGGCGGATGTCTCCGTCGCCGGCGGCCCAACGGCCCATGGTGAACCAGGGCGTCAGGGCGCCGTCGGAGTAGCGGCCGCGCAGTTCGGTCTCGATCCAGGTGCCGGCCGGGGTGTCGGCGTTCCACGAGGCGATCGCCTCGGTCGCGGGGACGCTGGAGCGGTGGACCGGGGAGGTCCAGGTGGCGTACTCCCACGCGGAGGTCCGCCCGGTGTGCGGGTCGGTGTACTCCGTGCGGCCCGCGGGAGCGGCGATGACGAGCCCGGGTCGGCGGCCGCCGACCGGACGGGTGCCGGCCCGCTCACCGCAGCGCCAGTCGGTGTACGAGGTCCAGAAGCGGTTGTCGACCAGCGGCGCGGCGTACGGCGACCGTCGCCCGCGCGCGCCGGTCCCGCGGGCGCCGGTCCCGCGGGCGCCGGTCCCGGTAGCCGCGGTCGCGGTCTCCGCCGAGGTCAGCGGCAGGGCTCCGGCTCCTGCCGCGGCGGCAGCGGCTCCGAGCAGGGTGCGGCGGGTCGCATGTCGGTTCATGGCTCCCCCAGGAAGCGGGTGCAGAGGTCAGGTGCACGTCAGTGACACAACTATCCGGGCTGTGGACGCACTTCTGCCAGAAGCGGCGCGACGCGTCGCGTTTTCGTCCCCCGCTTAGGCTGGCGGCATGGACGAGACCCCCGGGCACGCGGCGGAGCTGCACCGCCTTGCCCCCTCCTGCGGCCCGGTGCGGCTGATCGCCGTGGACGGGCACGCCGGATCGGGCAAGAGCACTTTCGCCGCGCATCTGGCCACGGCCCTCGGCGCGGTCGGCGAGGACTTTGCGGGCCCGGCGCCGGTGCTGCACCTGGACGACCTCGCCACCCACGAGGAGCTGTTCTCCTGGACCGAGCGGCTGCGGGACCAGGTGATCGGCCCGCTCTCCCGCGGGGAGTGCGCGCACTACGCCCCGTACGACTGGATCCGGCGGAGCTTCGGCGCACCGCGGCCGCTGCCCGCCGCGCCCGTCGTGATCGTCGAAGGTGTGGGCGCGGGAAGACGCGCGCTGCGCCCGTACCTCGCACGGCTGCTGTGGATGGAGCACGGGCCGGAGAGGTCCTGGGAGCGCGGTCGGCAGCGCGACGGAATCGGACTTTCCGCCTTCTGGGACGAGTGGACCGTGGCGGAGACCCGCCATTTCGCAGCGGATCCCTCGCGTCCTTTCGCCGATGCACTGGTGCGTGAGCGCCGGGAGGGATACGAGTGGCTTCCGGGACCTGCGACGTCAGCACGATCGAACCATGCCGTCACATTGGGTGATGAATGCCGTCGCGCGGGCTGAGCGGCCAGAAACGACGGCTCGAGTGTGCCTCAACCCTGCTTGACCGAGAGGGCGCGGAGGTCTTACGTTCTCAATGTGCGGCTTTCCGAAGCCGCCGCATACACGAAGCCCCCGGTTGTTCCCCCGTGATCGGGGGCTTCGTTCTGCCCTCACACCGGCCTCCCTTCACTGCCCCGCACTCCGCTCACCCGATCCGTTCACCCAGGGTGACCTTCACCGGATCGGTCGCGGCGGTCTTCGTAGCGCGTCCTTTGCGCAGGTACGATGCACCTCGGCGGGGTGAAGTCCCGTCCACGGCAGGGTGGTTCAGCACTCGGCCGGCGGGCCCCGCCCGGCGGGACGAGATCCGGTGCACAGTTTGTGGGGGGATATGGGCAGCCCTATGGACAGCGGCACTCAAGGCGTGCACGCCCCCGCCGACCTCGCCTGGGTGCGTGGCGTCGACGCGTACACGATGGGCGCCTATCCGCAGGCCGAGGAGGAGTTCCGGACCGCCGTGCGGCTGGATCCCCAGATGGCGGACGGCTGGCTCGGACTGCACGCCCTGCGCGTCGACACCTCCACCGCGCTGCTGCGCATGTACGCCGCACGTGACCGCTTCGGCGAGCAGCGCGCCCGCCACCGCCGCACCCTGAACTCCTGGTACTGGCTGGGGTGGTGGGTGCAGCCGGTGTTGGAGAGCCCCCGCGATCTGCTGCTCGCCCATGCCTCACACTGGCTCGACGGCCGCCATGTCCCGGAGCTGGACCGTGCGCTCGCCGCGCTCCCTCCGGTCGACGCCGACCCCCAGGTGCGCTTTCTGCACGCCTGCCGGGCCTATCTGGTCAAGGACTGGGAGCAGCTCGTACACCATACGGAGCCGCTGGTCGACGATCCCGTGCTGGGGATCGAGGCCGGGCTGTTCGGCGGCATGGCACGGGTCAGGCTGGAGATGTACGGGCAGGCGGAACCGCTGCTCTCGGCCGCGCTGATGCGCTGTCGCAGCGAGCAGCCGCAGCGCAAGGAGCTGCGGTACTGGCTGGCGCGGGCGCACGAGGGCACGGGCCGCAGCGCGGCGGCGCTGCCGCTGTACCGGGCCGTGCACAAGATCGATCCGGCGTTCATGGACACCTCCGCCAGGCTCGCCGCGATCGCGGAGTACGACGCCGGCATCGACGGGTTCGAGGGGGCCGACGCCTTCGCCGGGCCCGCCGGGCTGGCGAGCGTTTCGCTGGCGGGGATCGGCCCGGAGGCGCCGGATACGCAGTCGGAGGGCGAGTCGTTCCCGGCCGAGGCCAGGCCTGGGCCCGACGTCCAGCCGCCGCTGCCGGGGGCGCCCGCGCCCACCCCCTCCGGGGGTTTACACCGCAGGGCGAGCGTGCCTCAGCAGCCGGCTCCCCCGCCCTTCCCGGCCGGGCCCACCGACCCGTCGGCGCTGGAGCAGGCGCTGGCGGAGCTGGAGCGGATGGTCGGTCTGGAGCCGGTGAAGCGCCAGGTCAAGGCGTTGTCGGCGCAGTTGAGGATGGCGCGGCTGCGAGCGGGGCAGGGACTTCCCGTCCAGCCGCCGAAACGTCACTTTGTCTTCTCCGGTCCCTCGGGCACCGGCAAGACCACGGTAGCGCGGATTCTCGGCCGGGTGTTCTACGCCCTCGGGCTGCTGCACGGCGACCATCTGGTGGAAGCCCAGCGGGCCGATCTGGTGGGCGAGTTCCTCGGCCAGACGGCGGTGAAGGCGAACGAACTGATCGACTCGGCGCTGGGCGGGGTGCTGTTCGTGGACGAGGCGTACAGCCTGTCCAACTCCGGCTACGGCAAGGGCGACGCCTACGGCGACGAGGCGCTCCAGGTCCTTCTCAAGCGGGCCGAGGACAACCGCGACCATCTGGTGGTCATCCTGGCCGGCTATCCGGAGGGCATGGACCGGCTGCTGGCCGCCAATCCGGGGCTGTCGTCCCGCTTCACGACCCGCGTGGACTTCCCTTCGTACCGCCCGCTCGAACTGACCGCGATCGGCCGGGTGCTGGCGGCCGACAGCGGCGATGTGTGGGACGAGGAGGCGGTCGACGAGCTGCGTTCCATCAGCGGCCATGTGGTCGACCAGGGCTGGATCGACGAACTGGGCAACGGCCGCTTTCTGCGCACCCTGTACGAGAAGAGCTGCGCCTATCGGGATCTGCGGCTGTCCGGGTACGCGGGCACGCCCACACGGGAGGACCTGGCGACGCTGCGGCTGCCGGATCTGATGCAGGCGTATGGCGAGGTCCTGTCGGGCCGGGGCCCGCGGGATCCGTAACCGCGGGGGCTCCGCCCCCGGACCCCGTTTACCAGGGCTCCGCCCCGGACCTCCGCGCCTCAAACGCCGGCGGGGCTGGATGTGCGCGTCAAGCGCCGGCGGGGCTCATTCCTGTCCGCGAGGACGAGTCAGCTCTGCTTGCTCGTGCCGCGTTCCTCTGCCAGGGCCCGCAGCGCGCGGGCGTCGCGGATGGCGTGCTCCTTGGCGATGCCGGGCTGGATGCCGAGGGCGGGCAGGCTGGTGCCGTCGCTGAGGTCGAGGAAGACCCAGGGGTCGCCGGGCCGCAGATTGACCCGGAGGATCTCCGCCCAGTCGAGACGGCGTGTGCGGGTGAGGTTGACGACGGTGACGCCCGTCTCGTCGGCGACGACCTTGGGCCGGCTGAGCAGCGCCAGCACGCCGAAGAAGAGCAGCGCGGTGACGACGAAGCTGACCCGTTCCCCCGGGTTGAGGCGCTCCAGTGTCACGGCCACGGCGGTGATCACCGCGAACATCACCGTGCCCACGGAGAGCAGGACGACGCGGGTGCGGGTCGGCCGGAAGGTGACCGGGAGCGCGGGTGTGCGAGGGTCAAAGGCGGCGGTCATGGCGTCGGGAGCATCCTGGAGTGAGCGGCCCGGCAGCCGCCGTGGGACGGCCGCCGGGACCGGGGGCGGTCGGTTCAGAGGCGGCAGGCGTGGATGGCCGTGGTGAGGATGGCCCGGGCGCCCAGCGCATACAGATCGTCCATGATCCGCTGTGCTTCCTTCGCCTCGACCATGGAGCGCACCGCGACCCAGCCCTCGTGGTGGAGCGGGGAGATGGTCGGGGACTCCAGGCCGGGGGTGAGGGCGACGGCCTTCTCCAGGTGCTCGACCCGGCAGTCGTAGTCCATCATCACGTAGCTGCGGGCCACCAGGACGCCCTGGAGCCTACGGAGGAACTGCTGCACCTGGTGGTTCTCGGCATCGGCGCCGGTGCGCCGGATGACCACCGCCTCGGAGGTGAGGATCGGCTCGCCGACGATCTCCAGGCCCGCGTTGCGCAGGCTGGTGCCGGTCTCCACGACGTCCGCGATGACCTGGGCGACGCCCAGCTCGATGGCGGTCTCGACCGCTCCGTCGAGGTGCACGACAGAGGCCTCGATGCCCTGGTCGGCGAGGTGTTTGGCGACGACCCCCTCGTAGGAGGTGGCGATCGTCATCCCGCCGAAGTCCGCCGGGCCGTCGGCCGTGCCGGGCTTGGCGGCATAGCGGAACGTGGAGCGGGCGAAGCCGAGCTGAAGGATCTCCTCCGCGTTGGCGCCGGAGTCCAGCAGCAGATCCCGGCCGGTGATGCCGATGTCGAGCTTGCCGGAGCTGACGTAGATCGCGATGTCGCGGGGACGGAGGTAGAAGAACTCGACCTCGTTCTCCGGGTCGACCAGGACGAGTTCCTTGGACTCCTTGCGCTGCTGATAGCCCGCCTCATGGAGCATCGCCGACGCAGGTCCGGACAGTGAACCCTTGTTGGGGACGGCGATGCGCAACATGAGACGGGCTTCCTTTGCTCTTCGGTGAGGTGATGCGGGATGTGAGGGCGGGCGTTTCAGAGGTGGGCGTAGACGTCGTCGAGGGAGATCCCGCGGGCGACCATCATCACCTGAACGTGGTAGAGGAGCTGGGAGATCTCCTCGGCCGCGGCCTCCTTGCCCTCGTACTCGGCGGCCATCCACACTTCGGCGGCCTCCTCTACGACCTTCTTGCCGATGGCATGGACGCCCTTGTCGACCAGCTCGGCGGTGCGGGAGGTGGCGGGGTCGCCGTGGGCGGCCTTGTGCTGGAGCTCGGTGAAGAGCTCCTCGAACGTCTTCTTGGACATGGTGCTCCCACCCTACGCGGAACCGTCCGCTCCTCAGCGCCAGGGTTCAGATACTGAGCGCAGGGTTGCCGCGGTGGCGACGGCGGCGGTCACCGCCTCGTGGCCCTTGTCCTCGCTGGAGCCCTCGATGCCCGCACGGTCCAGC
Source organism: Streptomyces sp. MUM 178J (assembly GCF_022414575.1). GTDB lineage: Bacteria > Actinomycetota > Actinomycetes > Streptomycetales > Streptomycetaceae > Streptomyces > Streptomyces chengmaiensis. Next base: position 62,927 of record NZ_JADWYQ010000035.1, read on the forward strand.
GCCTGCTCCTCGGTGTCGCAGGTCAGTACGCCGAAGCCGACGGGGACGCCGGTGTCCACGCTGACCTGGGTGAGCCCCTGGGCAACGCCCTGGCACACATAGTCGAAGTGCGGGGTGCCGCCGCGGATGACGACGCCGAGCGCCACGATCGCGTCATAGCCGCGGCCGGCCAGCACCTTGGCGACGACGGGCAGCTCGAAGCTGCCCGGAACGCGCAGCAGCGTGGGCTCGTCGATGCCCAGCTCGTGCAGGGCGCGCAGGGCGCCGTCGACCAGTCCGTCCATCACTTTCTCGTGCCACTGCGCCGCGATCACCGCGACCCGCAGGTCGCCGCAGTTGCGTACGGACAGTTCGGGTGCGCCCTTGCCGCTCACGTTGCTCTTGCTCCTTGTGATCTGGTGATCCGGGTGATCCGGGTGATCCGGGTGATCTGGTGGTGCTCTGGATGGTCTGTCTCTGCCGGTTCTTACTGGTTGCCGCAGGCGGCCGCCGGGGCGGCGTCGAGCCAGGGCAGGTCATGACCCATGCGGTCCCGCTTGGTGCGCAGGTACCGCAGATTGTGCTCGCCGACCTGGGCGGGCATCGGCTCACGGCCGAGGACGGTCAGCCCGTGGCGGGTGAGTGCGGAGATCTTCTCGGGGTTGTTGGTCATCAGCCGCAGGCTGCGTACGCCGAGGTCGGCGAGGATCTGCGCCCCGGCCGCGTAGTCGCGGGCGTCGGCGGGCAGGCCCAGCTCGAGATTGGCGTCCAGGGTGTCGCGGCCTCGCTCCTGGAGCTCGTATGCGCGCAGCTTGGACAGCAGGCCGATGCCGCGTCCCTCGTGACCGCGCAGATAGACGACCACGCCGCGCCCGGTCTCGGTGATATGCCGCATGGACGCGTGCAGTTGGGGGCCGCAGTCGCAGCGCAGGGAGTGGAACACATCGCCGGTCAGGCACTCGGAGTGGACGCGGACGAGCAGGTCCTCGCCGTCGCCGAGGTCGCCGTGGACGAGGGCGACATGCTCGACGCCGTCGACCGTGGAGCGGTAACCGTAGGCGGTGAACCGGCCGTGGGCGGTCGGCAGGTCGACCTCGGCCTCGCGCCGTACGGCAGGCTCGCTGGAGCGGCGGTAGGCGATCAGGTCCTCGATGGAGATGATCGTCAGTCCGTGCTTGCGGGCGAAGGGCACCAGTTCGGGCAGGCGCAGCATGACCCCGTCCTCGCCGGCGATCTCGACGATCGCGCCGGCGGGGCGCAGCCCGGCGAGCCGGGCGAGGTCGACGGCGGCTTCGGTGTGGCCGTTGCGCACCAGCACTCCGCCGGGCTTGGCGCGCAGCGGGAAGATATGGCCGGGCCGTACGAAGTCGGACGGCTGGGCGATCCCGCTCGCCAGGAGCTGCAGGGTGGCAGCGCGGTCGGCGGCGGAGATGCCGGTCGTGACGCCGTGGGCGGGGCCCGCGTCGACGGAGACCGTGAAGGCGGTCTTCATGGACTCGGTGTTGTGCTCCACCATCTGCGGCAGCTGGAGGCGTTCCAGCTCGTCGCCCTCCATGGGGGCGCAGATCAGCCCGCGGCACTCGCTCATCATGAAGGCGACGATCTCGGGGGTGGCCTTCTCGGCGGCGATGACGAGGTCGCCTTCGTTCTCGCGGTCCTCGTCGTCGACGACCACGACGGGCCGCCCGAGGGCGATGTCGCGGATGGCCTGCTCGACCGGGTCGAGGGAGAGGTCCTCGTCGTCGGTGGGGTACCAGGTGGGCAGTGCGCTTGTCATGCCGCCGCTCCTTCCAGGACGGGCTTGGCGCTCCCGCGGGAGCGGAGCCACCAGTCGCGCATGCCCCATAGGACGAGCGCGAAGTAGATCACATAGACGATGCCGGAGAACGCGAGGTCGCTGCGGAACGCCAGCGGTACGCCGACGATGTCGACGAGCAGCCAGGCGAACCAGAATTCGACGAGTCCGCGGGCCTGGGCGACCATCGCGACGAGCGTGCCGACGAAGATGTAGGCGTCCGCCCAGGGGCTCCAGGACAGCGAGGGGTACAGGGTGAACAGCCCGCCGACGGCGAGGGTGCCGAGGACCGCGGCGGCGGCCAGCCCGGCGCGCTCGCGCCAGGTGGCGAAGCGGACGGCGACGGAGCCGTCCTGGGCCTGGCGCCGGCCGCGGGTCCACTGCCGCCAGCCCCACACCGCGACGCCGATGACCAGCAGTTGCTTGCCGACGCCGCCGGAGAGCTGGGCGGAGGCGTAGGCGCCGACGAGGATGACGCCGGAGAGCAGTTGGGCGGGCCAGGTGAGGACGGAGCGCCGCCAGCCGAGCGCCAGGGCGGCCAGCCCGATCACGTTGCCGATCATGTCGGACCATTTGATCTGCTGGCCGAAGGCCGTGAAGGCCTCGGTGTTCAGCCAGGACAGCGCGCTCACCGGGCGGTCCCTTCGGCCGTGCGGTCGTCCGGGGCGCGGTGGCCGAGCATCCGCTCGACGTACTTGGCGATGATGTCGACTTCGAGGTTGACCGGGTCGCCGGGGCCTTTGACGCCAAGGGTGGTCAGGGCGAGCGTGGTGGGGATGAGGCTGACGGTGAAGTAGTCGGGGCCGGCGTCGACGACGGTGAGGCTGACGCCGTCGACGGTGATCGAGCCCTTCTCCACGACGTACCGGGCGAGGTCCGCGGGGAGGGAGATCTTGACGATCTCCCAGTTCTCGGAGGGCTTGCGCTCCAGGACTTCGCCGACGGAATCGACGTGTCCCTGGACGATGTGCCCGCCGAGGCGGTCGCCGACCGCCGTGGGCCGCTCCAGGTTGACGCGGGACCCGGCGTCCAGTGCGCCGAGGCTGGAGCGGTTCAGGGTCTCGGCCATCACATCGGCGGTGAACTCGCCGTCCGCGGTGTCCACGACGGTGAGGCAGACGCCGTTGACGGCGATGGAGTCGCCGTGCTTCGCACCGTCGGTGACGACGGGTCCGCGCAGTCGGAAGCGGCACGCGTCGCCGAGCTTCTCGACGGCGGTGACCTCGCCCAGCTCTTCGACGATTCCGGTGAACACGCTCAGCGCTCCTTGGGGGTGGCAGTGATGCGGAGATCGGGGCCGATGCGGACCGTCTCGGTGATGTCGAGCCGTGCGGCCTCGGCGATCGTGGCGATGGAGGCGTCGGCGAGGGCGGCGGGGCCCGCGCCGAGGAGTACGGGGGCGAGATAGCCGACGACCCTGTCGACGGCTCCCGCAGCGAGGAAACCTCCGGCGAGCGTCGCTCCGCCTTCGAGGAGCACGGAGCGGACGTCACGCTCGTACAGGGCGCGCAGCAGCGCGGGGACGGACAGACCGCGGTCCGCCCTCGGCAGCCGTACGACGTCTACGCCGCCGGGCGGTTCGCCGGCGGCGTCCTCGGCGACCGCGATCAGAGTGGGCGCCGCGTCGTCGAGGATGCGCGCGCCGGGCTTGACGGCCGTGGCCTCGCTGTCGACGACGACGCGAAGCGGCTGGACGGCCGCTGCGCCGGCGCCGGCGCCGGCGTCGGCGTCGGCGTCGGCGTCGGCGCGCACGGCCAGGTGCGGGTCGTCCGCGCGGGCGGTGCCGGAGCCGACGATCACGGCGTCGGCGAGGGCGCGCAGCCGGTGGACGTCGGCGCGGGACTCGGCGGAGGTGATCCAGCGGCTGGTGCCGTCCTGTGCCGCGATGCGGCCGTCGAGGCTCGCGGCGTACTTCCATGTCACATGGGGGCGGCCGAGGCGTACGGCAGTGAGCCAGGCGGCGTTGCCGGCCGCGGCCTCGTCTTCGAGGAGGCCGGAGGCGACCTGGACCCCGGCGGCGCGCAGGGTGTCCGCGCCGCCCGCCGCCTGCCGGTTCGGGTCTCCGACCGCATAGAAGACTCGGCGGACTCCGGCGTCGATCAGCGCCTGGGCGCAGGGGCCGGTGCGGCCGGTGTGGTTGCAGGGTTCGAGGGTGACGTACGCGGTGCCGCCGCGGGCGCGCTCGCCCGCGGCACGCAGGGCGTGGACCTCGGCGTGCGGTCCGCCCGCGCGCTGATGGAAGCCCTCGCCGACGACGGCGCCGTCGGGGTCTGCGATGACACATCCGACGACGGGGTTGGGGCTGGTCGCGCCGAGTCCGCGGGCGGCGAGCGCAATGGCTCGGCGCATGGCGTCGATGTCGGCTGCGGTGGCCACCGGGTCCTCCTGCCTGTCGGGCACGGACTCCGGGGCCTGTCGATCGGTGAACGACAGAGAGCGGAAACGGCTCGGCACACGAGGACGCCGGACCCGAAACGCCCGCCCGCCTGCATACGGCGAACGGCGCGTACGGCCGGCGAATCGTGCCGACTCGCCCGCCGCGCACTGCCTCCCATCCGGACTTTCACCGTCGGTCCAGGAATTTCACCTGGTCAACCGGCCGCTGGCTGCGGACGGGTCGCGGACTGTAACCGCCGGTTCGGAATTGCACCGACCCCGGAGTGCGCTGCTGCTGATACAGGGCAAGTGTGCCATGCCTGATCCGCAGCCATGCTTGAGAACGGCTGTGGCCTGACTCACACACCCGTCCGGCGATACGGCCGCGAACGACAACTCCAGAGTGCCGGCCCAGACCTATTGACTGACTGGTCTAGTCCTCTTAATCTCTGCGTCACCTCCGAGGAGGCGGCCCGTCGGCGTGCGCACGCCCGGGCCCAACACGACCCACCTTTACCGCCAGTTGTGTTCCGCCGATCCCTCCCCAGGAGGCTGACCGTGCACTCCCCCACCCCGCTCGCACGCCTCGGCCGCGCGAGATCCGCGCTGCTCGCATCCGCGGCCGCGCTGACCGGGCTGCTGTACGTCGGCCCGAACGCCTCACTGTTCGACCCCGACGTCCGGCCCGACGTCAGGTGAGTGCGCCGCCCCCGCGTGGGACGCCTCGACCGCGTACGTCGGCGACACGACCGTCTCCCACGACGGGCGCAACTGGAAGTCCACGTGGTGGACCCGCGCAGAGGAACCCGGCACCACGGGCGAGTGGGGCGTCTGGCAGGACCTCGGGATCTGCTGACACCCTGACTGACCGGCCCGGCGGCGCGTCCCGGCCCTTGCCGCCGCCGGGCCCCTGCCATCCTGCCCGCATGACGTCGACGCTGGTGACCGGCGGCACGGGCACCCTGGGGCGCCGGGTGACCGGCCTGTTGAGCGAACACGGCCACGAGGTGCGGGCGCCGAGCCGGCATGCGCGGCCGTACGCGGTCGATCTGCTCGACGCCCGCGACGAGCCTGCCCTCTCCGTCCCCCTCGCCGGCAAGGCGTACGCGGCCTTCCGCGCGGGCGGCCGCCTCACGCCGGAACGGGCGGTGGGGACGGTGCGGTTCAAGGACTTCCTCGCGGCGCGGCGCCCGTGGGTCCCGGCCGGTCCGGTCAGCCCGGAACGCCGAGGTCCAGGCGGTCGGCGAGGCCCGCGGCGGTGAACGCGGCCGCCAACTCGTCACGGCCTTCGGTGAAGTGGGCCCAGCTGTCGTAGTGGACGGCGACGACCCGGCGGGCGCCGAGGATCGCCGCCGCCTCGGCGGCCTGGGCGCTGTCGAGGACGAGGCACGCGCCGTCGAAGACGACGGGGATGCGGGGAGCCCCGGCGAACAGCAGGGCGGTGTCGACCGGTCCGAAGCGGTCGGCGATCTCCTTGACCGCGTCGAGGGAGGCGTTGTCCCCGCTGACGTAGACGGTGGGCAGACCGTCCCCGGTCAGGACGAAACCGACGACCTGGCCGGCTATCGCCTCGACCTCCTCGCGCGCGCCGGGCCCGTGGACAGCGGGCACGCCGGTCACGGTGACCGTGCCGCCGCCGGGCCGTTCGAGGTCGATCGCCTCCCAGTCGGCCAGGCCCCTGGCTCCGCCCCCCAGGCGCCGCCCGCCGCCGGGCGTGGTGAGAGTGAGCGGGACGTCAGCGAGCAGGGCCCGGCCGGAGTTGTCGAGATTGTCGGCGTGCTCGTCGTGCGAGAGCAGGACCACATCGACGCGCCCGAGGTCGGCGGGGCTGCCGGCGGAGGGCGCGGTCTTGGTCAGGAGCGGTCGGCCCGGCTTCTGGTAGTCGCCTGGCGCGTCGAATGTCGGGTCGGTCAGGAAGCGCAGGCCGCCGTACTCGAAGAGGGCGGTCGGGCCGCCGAAGACGCGGACGGGGAACTGTGCGGTCACGGTGCCGGTGGAGGCCATGGAAAAGGAGCTCCTCACGGATGAAGGATGGACTAGCCGTGAGAAGACAGTACGGGCTACTCACGGATGCAGGCAAGCCGTACCATGAGATCCATGGAGGAGACCGTGACCGCAGAGCCCGCCCTGTCCCCCGCGCCGGGTGCGGAGCAGTACCCCGCTCTCGACTTCGCCAACAGCGCGGTCGCCCTGCCCGGCGGCCAGTTCAGCGACCTCCTCGGCACGCCCGCGTCGGCGAACCGGTGGCTGTCCGAACACGGGCTGGCCCCGGCCGACGCCGGGCTGCGGGAGATGTGCACGGCGCAGCTGCGGTCGCTGCGCGAACAGGTCCGGGCACTGCTGGCCTCCCGCGTCGCCGGCCTTCCCGCGCTGCCCGCGGCGCTGTCCGCCGTCAATGACGCGCTGACCAGGGTTCCCACGGCCGCGTTGCTGCAGTGGGACGAGAAGACCGGCCCCTATCGCGCGGCGCCGCACCCGACCACCGAGATCCTCGACCACGCCCTGGCCGCCCTCGCCGCCGACGCGGCCGACCTGCTCACCGGCCCCGACGCCGAACGTCTCACCGCCTGCGGCTCCGCCCCCTGCAACCGCTATCTGCTGCGCCACGGCCGCCGCCACTGGTGCTCGACCCGCTGCGGCGACCGCGCCCGCGCGGCTCGCGCCTACGCCCGGCGCACCCGGTCCACGCCGGACTGACGCGTACGCGCACCCGGCGCCGCCGGGCACGCCACGCCTGGGGCACGCACGCCGGGGGGGGCACGTCACGCCGAGGACGCGCAGCGCCGAGGACGTGCCGTGATCGGCGCCGTCGGCCGGCCCGTCAAGGACCGCCGTCCTGCGCTTGAGAGCGCCCGCCCATGCCCGAAGGGCTGCGAGGAAGGACACGCGCCGGGCGGCACGCCGCACCGTCAGGTTCTCAGGCTCCCGGCGTGAACAGGTCCTCCTGGGCCGCGTCGCGGGCGGCGAGGAGCGCGCCGGCGAGGATGACCGCGCCGCCGGGGGACGCCGGGCGGATCTCCGTGCGGAGCGGGGGAGCCGGGCGAGCCGGTCCTCGACGCGGCGGGCCAGGGGCTCGCCGCCCGCATGTCCGATCTCGCCGCCGAGGACCACGCAGCCGTTTAATGACTGCTGCGACACTTCCGGGGGAGGACCACCCGCATGACGATCGAGACGGCCTCAGCGCCGGCCCGGCTGAAAAGGGCGAGACACGCCGTCGCCGTGGTCTTCTGCGTACACGGGGCGGTCACCGGCAGCTTCGCCACCCGCATCCCGTGGATCCAGGACCACACCGGGGTGAGCGCGGGGCAGCTCGGACTCGCCCTGGCCTTCCCGGCCGTCGGCGCTTCGCTGGCGATGCCGCTGGCCGCCGCGGTCGGCCATCGCTTCGGCGCGCGCGCGGCGCTGCGCGGACTGCTCGCCCTGTGGACGCTGTCCCTGACGCTGCCCGCCCTCGCCGCCGATCTGCCGTCCCTCTGCGGGGCGCTGTTCGTGTTCGGCGCCACAGCCGGCATGGCCGACGTCACGATGAACGCCCTCGGCGTCGAGGTGGAGAACCGGATGGGCCGTTCCATCATGTCCTCCCTGCACGGCATGTGGAGTACGGGCGCGCTCCTCGGCTCCGCGGGCGGCACGCTCGCCGCCCATCTGGGCGGCGACGCCCGGCTGCACCACGCGCTCGCGGCCGCCGCCCTCACCGTGTGCGGACTGATTGCCTGTCAGGGGGTGCCGGATCTGCGCAGCGCGCCGGAGGACGACCCTCCGCCGCGGTTCGCGCTGCCGCCGAGGTCAGCGGTGCTCATCGGCGCGGTGGGCTTCTGCGCGGTGTTCGCCGAAGGCGCCAGCCTGGACTGGTCCGCGGTCTATCTCCGCGATGTGATGGACGCGTCGGCGGGGCTCGCCGCCGCCTCCACCACCGCGTTCGCGCTGACCATGGCGGCAGCGCGGCTGGCCGGCGACCGTGTGGTGGACCGGTTCGGCACGGTGCGCACCGTGCGTACGGGCGGCGTGCTGGCCACGGCGGGCGGTCTGCTGGTGGTGGCGGGCCCGCACGCGGCGGCGGTCATGGCCGGGTTCGGGCTGATCGGCCTCGGGGTCTCGGTCGTCGTGCCGCTCGCCTTCGCGGCGGCGGGGCGCAGCGGCCCCAACCCCAGCCAGGCCATCGCCGGAGTCGCCACCATCACCTACACCTCCGGGCTGATCGCCCCCTCGGCGATCGGCGCGGTCGCCGATGCGACGAGCCTCGTGGTGTCCTTCGCGCTGGTGACCGCGCTGGCTCTGGGGCTGACGGCAGGCGCCGGTGTGCTGCGCTCCGCGGGGCGGGAGGCAGTGCGGTCCACCGCGACGCAGGAGCCGGCGGGTGAGATGAGGAGCTGAGGCGCACGGGGATTTCGGTGCGGTGCCGGATGTCCCGCCGTTCCCCCGTTCCGGGCATGACGCCGACAGCGTATGGCCGCTTCCGCCGTACCCTGGGACGCTGCCTGCATGGCGCGGACGGAGCACTTCACAGCACTCTCGATGGACGGCGTCGTGGAGCGGATGCGGCTGCTACGCGGCGGCCTGCCCGCCTCGGACGGGGTCGCGGTCTTCAACCGCGTCTATCTGTCGGTCACCGAGGAGGTCGGCCGGCGCATCGAGCGGGGCGAGTTCCCCGACCGGGCGGCGGCCGTCACCCTGGACGTCCTGTTCGCGGACCGCTTTCTGTCGGCCGTCGACACGGCGGAGGCGGGCGGCCGGCCCCCCGCCTGCTGGCGGCCGCTGTTCCAGTACCGCCGCCACCCCGGGCTGCGGCCCGTGCAGTTCGCGCTCTCCGGGATCAACGCGCACATCGGGCACGATCTGGCGCTCGCCGTGGTGGACGCATGCCGCGCTCTCGGCTGCGTACCCGGCGATCTGGAGGACGAGTTCGAGCGCGTCGGCGACATCCTCGTCCTCCTGGAGGAGCACATCCGCGAGGAGTTGATGCCGGGGCCCGACCTGCTGGAGGTCGCCGATCCGCTGACCCATCTGCTGGGCTCCTGGAGCCTGGAGCGCGCCCGGGGCGCCGCCTGGTCGGCGGCGCGGCTGCTGTGGGGCATGCGGGAGATGGACGGTCTGGCAGAGGAGTTCACCGAGCGGCTGGACACCGGTGTCGGACTGGTCGGCCGGTGTCTGCTGACGCCCCTGCCGCGGGCGCGCTGAGTGCGGCCGGGCCGGGCTCCAAGGTCCGTCGGGCACACGGCGGCACGGTCGCGGCGGTGCGGGCGCACGGCCTGCCGTGAGGGAGACGCCCGGCCCGGGCTGCCAGGGAAGTGCCGCCCGGGCTGCCCGGCGGACAGGGAGGAGCCCGGGCGTGGCCGCACCCTGGGGCGGCCGGATCGCGGCCGCCCCAGGGCGGGTCCAGGGGACCGGGCTGCGTCCCGGTCAGTCCTCCGGCAGTTCGACCGGGGCGATCTCGTCGTATAGATCGCCGGGACCCGGGTTGGACGGGTCGGCGGCCCCGCCGAACTGGTGCATGACGCCCCACACGGCGTTCAGCGCGGTCTGCACGGCCCCTTCGGCCCAGCCGGCCGTCCAGGAGATGTCGTCGCCCGCGAGGAAGATCCCGCGCTTGTCCTCGGGCAGCCGGTCCTGCATGAAGTGGGTGAACAGCCGCCGCTGGTAGCGGTAGTGGCCGGGCAGGTTCGCCTTGAACGCACCCATGAAGTACGGCTCGTTCTCCCAGGACACGGTCACCGGGTTGCCGATGATGTGCTTGCGGATGTCGACATGGGGATAGATCTCCCCCAGCGACTTGAGCATGACCTCCATCCGCTCGTTCGCGGACAGCGGCAGCCACTTCAGGCTGTCGTCGCACCAGGTGTACGAGAGGCAGATGACGGCCGGCTTGTCCGGGCCGTCATCCAGCAGATACGTGCCGCGGGTCATCCGGTCGGTGAGCGTCATCGACATGGTGTCGCGCCCCGTGGCCTCGTCCTTGTCCAGCCAGAAGGGCCGGTCCACGGGCACGAAGAGCTTCGACGACTCCATGTAGTGCGTGCGCTCGATCGCCGTCCAGTGGTCGATGGGGAAGAGCGAGTCATCACACTCGATCTTGGACAGCAGCATCCAGGACTGCGCGGTGAAGATCGCCGCCCGGTAGGTGCGGATGTCGCCGGCGGCGTCGGTGACGGTGATGCGGTTGCCCGCGGTGCGGTGCAGCCGCGTCACGGCCGGGCGCGGATCGCCGTCGTGCAGGGACTTCAGCGAGGTGCCCTGCGCCCAGTGCACGATCTTCGCGGGCTCACGCTCCCACAGCCGCAGCGGGAGCTGCTGCGAGCCGCCCACGATGCCACGGTGGTGGTCGTCCGCCTCGGTGTAGACGACGCGGAGGATCTCCAGGATCGAGTTGGGGAAGTCGGTGTCCCAGCCACCGGTGCCGAAGCCGACCTGCCCGAAGATCTCGCGGTGGCGGAACGATGCAAAGGCCTCGGACTCGCACAGGAAGCCGTAGAAGGTCTGGTTGTCCAGCTTCTCGACGAGCCGCGCCCAGATCTCCCGGATGCGCGGCACATCGCGCTCGCGCAGGGCGCGGTTCATGTCGGAGAAGTCCGCGCCCTCCTCCAGACAGGCGTTCCACGCCTGGGCCACATCCCGGTAGACCTGCGGCAGGTCGTCGATGGTCTCGGCGTAGTGCGACTCGCCCTTGAGGTCGACCACGGTCGACGGCGTCGCCTCGGCCAGCGGGTTGGGGAACGCCTTGGTGGTCAGCCCCACCAGGTCGATGTAGTGCTGCAGTGCGGTAGACGACGGCGGGAAGCGCATCGCGCCCATCTCGGCGGACAGCGAGGGGTCGCAGCCCTCGAAGCCGACCGTGCGCAGCCGGCCGCCGATCCGGTCCGCCTCGTACACGACGGGCTTGAGGCCCATCTTCATCAGCTCGTACGCGGCGACGATCCCGGAGAGTCCTCCGCCGATCACCGCGACCTCGGCGCCGTGCTCGGTCGCGGGTATCTGGCCGAGGCCCGCCGGGTGGGCGAGGAAGTCGTCGTAGGCGTAGGGGAAGTCCGGGCCGAACATGGTGATCGGCGGCTGCTGCGCGTCGGTGTGCTGGACGGCGTTGGGCACCGTGGACGTCATGGGGCGGGGACTCCTGGTCGTGCGGGCCGCCGGGGAAGAGGCGGGCAGGCGGGGGTCGGCAGGTCGGGCGGGTCCGGCTCCGGTTCGGGCGGGCGGGCGGGCGGCTCAGGTGAGGGAGCCGTAGAGGCCGGGACGGCGGTCGCGCAGATAGGTGTTCTCGGCGCGGGAGGCGGCCAGCAGCGCGGGATCCGCCTCGCCGGTGATCAGCTCTTCGCCTCGTCCGGCGCGGGCGCGCACCGCCCCGTCGGGGGAGGCGAGGCAGCTGAGCCCGGTGAAGTCGAACTCGCCTTCCCGACCGGTCCTGTTGGCGTACGCGACATACATCTGGTTCTCGAAGGCGCGCACCGGCACCAGCTTCTCGGCGACGAACGCGAAGGGGTGCATCAGGGCGGTGGGCACCGCGAGGAGGTCGGTGCCGGCCAGCGCGTGGGCGCGGACGTTCTCCGGGAACTCCACGTCGTAGCAGATGGTGATGCCGATCCGCAGTCCGCCGAGCTCCGCCTGGACGACCGGATCGTCGCCGGGTGTGAAGTGCCGCTGCTCGAAGGGGCCGAAGAGATGCGTCTTGCGGTAGTCGGCGAGACGGCTGCCGTCCGGGCCGACGAGCTGCGCCGCGTTGTGGACGAAGTCGCCGTTGCGCTCGGGGTAGCCGTAGAGGACTGCCAGGCCGCGGCGGCGGGCGATGTCGCCGACGGCGCGGGAAGAAGCTCCGTCGGCCGGTTCGGCGAGTCGGGGGACGTCGTCGCCGACGGCGTACCCGGTCAGGAACATCTCGGGGCAGACGAGCAGCCCGGCCCCCGCGTCGGCGGCCTGGGCCGCATAGGCGTCGAGGATCTCGAGGTTCTTCGCCACGTCGCCGGGAATGCCGGAGCTCTGGAGCAGGGCGGTGCGCAGCGGCGGCATGGGCATACCTCGCGAAGGGGGTGTTCGGGGGACGCATCGAAGGTACGGTCCGCTGATCGTCCGGGACAAGGCTCGACCGTTGCGCAGGGACCGGCGATCTGTTGCGCATTGCGGGGCGGTCCCGGCGATTCATTGCGCGCTCGGGGTTTCCGCTGGTCGGGCGGGGCGGTGGCCGCGCGGGTTCCCCCTCTTGGGGGAGGCGGATCCCTCTGGGGTCGCAGGCCGCGGCGGGGCTCTGCTTCCTCGGGGGGAGCGAAGTGCCTCCTGCCGAATGATGCGGCGCGGGGGCCCGCTGGGCGAGGCTGCTGCCCGCGGGCCGCGCACGGGGGTCGCGGCCCGCGCCGCCGCAGGCGGGGACGCTACGCGGGCGAGCCGGAGGAGAAGCGCCGCAGCAGCGGTGAGAGCACCAGGACCGACTTGGTGCGCTCCACGAACGGCTCGCCCGCGATGCGCTCCAGCACCCGCTCGAAGTGGCGCATGTCGGAGGCGAAGACCTGGACGATCGCATCCGCCTCACCGGTGATGGTGGAAGCGGACGCGATCTCCGGGTAGCGCTTGAGGCCGCGCTCGATCGCCTCGGGAGAGGTGTTGCTGCGGCAGTAGATCTCGATGAAGCCCTCGGTCTCCCAGCCGAGCGCGGCCGGGTCCACCCGTACGGTGAAGCCGGTGATCGCGCCCTCGGCGCGCAGCCGGTCCACACGCCGCTTCACGGCGGGCGCGGACAGGCCGACCGTCGCGCCGATGTCCGCGTAGGAGCGTCGCGCGTCCTCGGCCAGGGCGTGGACGATGCGTTCGTCGAGGTCGTTCAGTCGCACGGAGGGTGGATCACTTCTCTGCGGTGGCCAGTCGGGAGCGGCGCATGCCGTACAGGAAGTAGAACATGAGCCCGGCGGCGATCCAGGCAGCGAAGACGACTCCGGTGAACCTATGAGCCCCTCGCCGCACGGGTAATGCGGGGTTGGACCGCTCCCGCGGATGATCATTGCGCGGTGCACTCGGCACGGGGGATCACCGCGCACCGCCGACGGTCCGTTGACACTGCTCCGAACGGCCCGCCGAACGCGCCGCCGAACGCCCGGCCTACAGCGCCCGCAGCCGGTCGACGATCTCGCGCAGCAGCTCCGGATCGTGCCGGGCCGCCTCGCCGGACGCCGGGGGCGCGGCCGTGACCAGCCCCGCCTCGACGAGATCGGCGAGCAGGACGCGCACCACGGTCAGTGGCAGATCCGCGTCGGCGGCGGCCTCCGCCACGGTGCACGGGCCGCCGCGCACCTGTGCCAGCAGCGAGCTGCGGGCATGGTCGAGCCGCGGCTCGACGCCGGGAGGAAGGTCCTCCACGGCGACGGCTGCGAGCCGCGACATCAGATCGAGGCTGTGCGCGGCGGCAGGGCGGGTCCTGCCGCGGGTGACCGTGTACGGCCGCACCATCGGCCCGGTCTCGTCCTCGTACCAGGTCTCGCTCACGACGGCCTAGACGTCGCCCTTCCCGTCCGCGGCGCGGGCGGACACGGCCATATGGCGGCCCACCCGCCTGACCAGCAGGGCCATCTCGTGGGCGAGCTGTCCGACATCGGTCTCGACGCCGGACAGCACGGCGAGGCGGCTGCCGTCCCCGGCCGGGGTGACGAACAGGAAGGCGTCGTCGAGCATCACCATGGTCTGGCGGACGTCCCCGGCCTTGAAGCGGGCGCCGGTCTCCTTGGCAAGGCTGTGGAAGCCTGCGCAGACGGCGGACAGATGCTCGACGTCCTTGGTGGCCATGCCCTCGGAGGAGCAGATGGCGATGCCGTCGGCGGTCAGCAGCACGGCTTGGCGGACATGGTCGGTCCTGGCCAGCAGATCGTCCAACAGCCAGCCGAGGTCCGCCTGTTCGCCGCCGGTGGTTGCCTCAGCCGTCATGCTCTGTCCCTTCGTCGGTGGTGCGGGCCTCGCCGGTGCGGCCGCGGTCAAGGCCGCGCTGGAAGGACCCGAAGATCGAACGCATCTGCTCGGGTGTGACCTCTCGCTCCCCGCCCTCGCGCCGGGCGGGCGGCGCAGCGCGCAACGGCTCAGCGAGCGACGCCTGCCGCACCCGCCGCGGCAGTGCGGCGGACGGCCGCGTGGCGTCCGGATCCTCGGCGGCACGCGCCTGCTCGAAGAGCCCGCCGCCGTCAGCCGCGGCGCGGCTTGCCGTACCCGGGCCCCGGGATGCCCCGCGCGCGCCGTCGTGCGCCGCCGCATCCCCGGGGCGGGGGTCTCGTCGCGTCCACTGCCGCAACGCGGCCGGGGACTCCGCGGGCACGGCTCCGGACAGTCCGTCACCGCGTGCTGCCGCATCCCCGGGGCGGGGCTCCCGCGGCGGCGGCGCGGCCGTCGGCTCCGTCGGCCCGGACTCACCGCGCACGGGTGCGGGCGGAGTGCCGGTGCCCCGCCGGGCGGACCCGGAACCGTCGGCGGCCGGCGGCGCACCCTCGTGCGGGGCGGATGCGGATTCCACACACTCCGCCGGGCCGTGTGCCGGCTCGACGGAGCCGTCGCCGACCACATCGGCACCGGCAACCGCCGCCGGGCGAGCCCCCGCCCGTACGCGCAGCGGAAGCTCTCCGTCACCGGGTCGGGCGGACCCGTCGCCGCGGCCGGCCGCCGGTGCCTCTGCCCGGCGGCCATGCGCGGGAGCCGCGGGCCCTGCGTCGCTTTCTGCGTTGTCGCCCCGCGCCGCGGGTCGAGTGCGGGCTCGTCGGGGCAGCCGGCCCGGTGACTCCCCTGCGTCCGGATCGGCCGGGCCGTGCGGCTCCCCGGACAGCGTGCCGCCGTCCGGTGCGGCCTCGGC
>NZ_JADWYQ010000036.1 GCF_022414575.1 Streptomyces sp. MUM 178J
GGCTCGGGCTCAGCGGCGGGCTCGGCGTCGGCGCCGGCGGCCGCTTCGGCCGTCTTCGGCGTCCCCGCCGCAGCAGTCGCCTTGCGGGTGGCCCGGCGGCGGGCACGAGGAGCGGGGGCCTGCGCCTCCGCCGGCTCGGGCTCCACGGCCTGCGCCTCCGCAGGCTCCGGCGCGGTGACGTCGACGGCGCCGACGTCCTCTGCGGCTTCGACAGCCTGGACGATCTCCGTCGCCTCCGCGGCCCCGCTCGGCGGCCCGGCCGGACGCGAGGCCACCCGACGCTTGCGGCGCGGCGGCAGCGTGTCGCTCGGGCTGTTGTTCTCTTCGATGTCGTTGTCGTGGTTCCCGGTGGTACCGGGTCCGTTCGGCTCGTGCATGCGGGCGGTTCTCCCGTCGCGCTCCCGGGCGCCGCGTCTGGTTCCGGTCCGGGCCGCGGCCACGTGATGTGCGCGGCCCCGCCGTCCGGGGCGCGGGCGCCGCACGGGAGCTGATGTATGGCTCGCCGGTTCCGTACGCGTGATACGCACGGCCTGGCGAAAGTCTTCTGGTCTGCGCGCGGCCCGACCCAGGTGGCTCCCGAGTGCCAGGGCTGCGCTCCGGCGACCGTCCTAAACGGAACCGGCACCTTCCGGCACCGTCGCGTCGGCGGTCCCGGCGGCCGTGTGTGAAGCGGCCGGGGCTGCGTCGCGGTCAGGCGCGAGCGGGTCGGTCACCATGCCGGACTCCTCGTCGAAGAGCCCCTGCGCCAGCCTGGTCACCGCAGCGGGGACCGGCGGCGCCAGGTCGGCCACAGCTCGGAGACCGGACAGGACGTCGTCGGGCCGTACGGCAGGTGTCACGTGCCGCACAACCAGCCGCAGTATCGCACAGGGCTCCTGCCCCGGCCTATCGCCCGCCCCGTCGACCGCCTCCAGGGCGGCGACGGCCGCGCGGGCGTCGAAGGTGCGCATGCCGTTCTTCGTCCTGCGCTGCACCTCGACGGCCCCGGCTGCGAGGAAGGCGGAGACGGCCCGCTCGGCGGCGTCCGACCCGACCCCCTCGAGCCGCAGCTCCCACACGGAGGCGGTGAGCCGATCGGCCAGACCGGAGGCCCGTGCTTCCACGGCGTCGGTGATGTCAAGCCCCTCGGGCAGCGACTCGTCCAGCAGCTTGCGCAGCCTTTCCGGGTCGCGGTGCTCGGTGAGGGCGATTTCCAGATACTCGGCCTCGCTGCCCGTGCCGGTGGGTGCGGCATTGGCGTACGACACCTTGGGGTGCGGGGTGAATCCCGCCGAGTACGCCATCGGCACTTCGGCGCGCCGGAGCGCCCGCTCGAAGGCGCGCTGGAAGTCTCGGTGGCTGGTGAACCGGAGGCGGCCGCGCTTGGTGTAGCGCAGTCGGATGCGCTGCACTGCCGGTGCGGGCGGCGGGCCTTCGGGCTGTCGCTTGCCCAGTGGTTCTTCTCCTCGGTGCTGGGCGTGCGCGGTACGGCGCCGCCCTTGGATGTGCGGGGTGTTCCCTGGGGGCCGCCCGGCTCACCCCCGGTTTCGCGGGGAGATCTCGGGCCCGGCCGCCGCGCCGGGAACGATGGCTCTTCTACCCAGAGTACGCGTTGCTCATCGCGCCTCGACTCACCGCCGGGTGCGGCCGCCCGGCGGAGGACATGCGAAGGCCCGGCCACCTGCGTCCCCGAGTGGCCGGGCCCTCTCCCCGAGCTGTTGAGCGATGCGGACTACGGCACCGCTACTTCACCACGCTGAGCGGCAGCAGCTTCTTGCCGGTCGGGCCGATCTGGATGGCCGTGTCCATCTGCGGGCACACCCCGCAGTCGAAGCACGGCGTCCAGCGGCAGTCCTCGACCTCGGTCTCGTCCAGCGCGTCCTGCCAGTCCTCCCAGAGCCAGTCCTTGTCGAGGCCGGAGTCCAGGTGGTCCCAGGGCAGCACCTCCTCGTAGGTGCGCTCGCGCGTGGTGTACCAGGCGACGTCGACGCCGAACTCCGGCAGGGCCTTGTCGGCGCAGGCCATCCACCGGTCGTACGAGAAGTGCTCGCGCCAGCCGTCGAAGCGGCCGCCGTCCTCGTACACGGCGCGGATGACCGCGCCGATGCGGCGGTCGCCGCGCGAGAGGAGGCCTTCGACGATGCCGGGCTTGCCGTCGTGGTAGCGGAAGCCGATGGAGCGGCCGTACTTCTTGTCGCCGCGGATCTTGTCGCGGAGCTTCTCCAGCCGGGCGTCGGTCTCCTCGGAGCCGAGCTGCGGGGCCCACTGGAAGGGGGTGTGCGGCTTGGGCACAAAGCCGCCGATGGAGACGGTGCAGCGGATGTCGTTGGAGCCGGAGACCTCGCGGCCCTTGGCGATGACCCTGGTCGCCATGTCGGCGATCTGGAGCACGTCCTCGTCGGTCTCGGTGGGCAGACCGCACATGAAGTACAGCTTCACCTGGCGCCAGCCGTTGCCGTAGGCGGTGGCCACGGTCCTGATCAGGTCCTCTTCCGAGACCATCTTGTTGATGACCTTGCGGATGCGCTCCGAGCCGCCTTCGGGGGCGAAGGTCAGCCCGGACCGGCGGCCGTTGCGGGTCAGCTCGTTGGCCAGGTCGATGTTGAAGGCGTCGACACGGGTGGACGGGAGGGACAGGCCGATCTTGTCCTCCTCGTACCGGTCCGCGAGGCCCTTGGCGACGTCCCCGATCTCGGAGTGGTCCGCCGACGACAGCGAGAGCAGCCCGACCTCCTCGAAGCCGGTCGCCTTCAGACCTCGGTCCACCATCTCGCCGATGCCGGTGATGCTGCGTTCCCGCACGGGGCGGGTGATCATGCCGGCCTGGCAGAAGCGGCAGCCGCGGGTGCAGCCGCGGAAGATCTCCACGGACATCCGCTCATGGACGGTCTCCGCGAGCGGGACGAGCGGCTGCTTGGGGTACGGCCACTCGTCCAGGTCCATGACGGTGTGCTTGGACACCCGCCACGGGACGCCGGAGCGGTTGGGCACGACGCGGCCGATGCGGCCGTCGGGGAGGTACTCGACGTCGTAGAAGCCGGGGACGTACACCCCGCCGGTGCGGGCCAGCCGGAAGAGCAGCTCCTCGCGGCCGCCGGGGCGGCCGTCCGCCTTCCAGGCGCGGATGATCTCGGTGATCTCCAGCACGGCCTGCTCGCCGTCGCCGATGACCGCGCAGTCGATGAAGTCCGCGATGGGCTCGGGGTTGAAGGCGGCGTGACCGCCGGCGAGCACGATCGGGTCGTCCGTGCCGCGGTCCTTCGCCTCCAGCGGGATGCCCGCGAGGTCCAGGGCCGTGAGCATGTTGGTGTAGCCCAGCTCGGTGGAGAAGCTGAGGCCCAGGACGTCGAAGGCCTTGACCGGGCGGTGGCTGTCGACCGTGAACTGCGGGACGCCGTGCTCCCGCATCAGCGCCTCCAGGTCCGGCCACACGCTGTACGTACGCTCGGCCAGAACACCCTCGCGTTCGTTCAGCACCTCGTAGAGGATCATGACGCCCTGGTTGGGCAGCCCGACCTCGTAGGCGTCCGGGTACATGAGCGCCCAGCGGACGTCGCAGCTCTCCCACGGCTTCACCGTGGAGTTGAGCTCTCCGCCGACGTACTGGATCGGCTTCTGCACGTGCGGGAGCAGAGCTTCGAGCTGCGGGAAGACCGATTCGGCAGGCATGTGGAGGAAAACCTTCATCGTCTGACAGGGGCGACTCTCTAGCGTAACCCCCTCGGAGTCGCCCCTCGGCACGGCAAACGCGCACCCCGCTCCTGCGGGGACTGACCAACCTCAGCGGAACCGGCGGCCTTCAGCCCGGGACCGCCCCCGCCTTCACGGGGAAGCAGTACATCAGTTCCAACGAGTTCCCACCCGTTCGGTCACGCCCCCAGCGCCTCCCTCACCCGCGGGTCCGCCGCCTTCGCCCACACCTGAGGCAGCTCCCGCTCCCGTGCGGCCGCAGCCGACTCCTCGTGCCCGTAGAGCAGGCCCCAGGTGAAGGCCGACTCCCCCGCCGCATGGGCCTGGATCGCCAGGTTCCGCAGGGCCTCGCGGGCGACGACGCTGTCCTGGTGGTCGCCGAGGACCGTCTGGACGGCCTTCATACGCTTGGCGAACCGTTTGGCCGGTTTGCCGAGCGCCGTCGTGGCGGCCTCCCCCGCGTACCGGGCGCGCTTGGCGGCCTTGCGGGCGTCGTGCAGGGCGAGGTCGCGCTCTTCGCCCGCGGGCAGGGAGAGGGCGGTCTCGACGCGCTGGGCGAGGCGGTCGTAGTCCTTGAGGACCGCCTTGGGCAGCGCCTTCTCCGCCGGACCGTCCGCGGCCTTCAGCAGCGGCGGATCGGCGAGCAGCGCCTCGAGGGAGTCCAGCAGTGCGAGGTAGCGCTTGCTGTCGAGGACGGCCACGGCCCGGCGGCGGGTGCCGGAGCCGCGGGCGGCCGCCCAGATGCGCAGCCGGCCGCGGACCGGCCCGAGGACCAGCGTCCGGGGCAGCTCGTCGATGCGGGAGCGCAGCCGCTCGGCGAGGACCTCCTGGTCGCGGGCGAAGCCGAGCTCCGCGGCGAGCCAGCGCAGCTCGTCCCCCATGGGGTCGGTGACCGACCGGTCGACGATCTTCCGGTAGGTCCGGAAGGCGCTGCGCAGCCGGCGGCTGGCGACCCGCATCTGGTGGACGGAGTCGGGCAGGTCCCGGCGTACGGCGGGGTCGTGGACGAGGATCGCGTCGACCTGTTCGCGCAGATAGGCGAGGACGTGGTCGCCGGCGGTCCGCGGCCGTGGCGGCCGCTGCGGCGCCGGGGGCCGCTCGCCCTCCGGCGCGGTCTCGGCGAGCGCTCGTGCCAGTTTCGACGGCGATGCGGCCGGCTCGATCCCGGCCTTGCGGAGCTTCTTGTCGACGGCGGCGAGGAAGGCGGTCTCCGTGCCGTCGGCGAGCTCGACCTCGATCTCGTCCCACTCGGCCACGCGTCCGCCGTCGGTGAGGCGCTCCGCGCGCACCGAGTCCCGGCTCAGCTCGGCGAGCAGGGCGCCGTCGGCGTCGGCCAGATGCCGCAGCTCGCGCCGGGAGAGCAGCCGCATCACCGGCACGGTGGCGGCGCCCCTGACACGGGCGCGGACGAGGGCGGCGAGACTTCTGGGAAGGGAGTCCGACAGGGGGGCGGTGACCTCGTCCCGTATGCCGGGGGCGACGGGCAGCTTGAGGTGCCAGCCGGCGTCGTCGCCGCCGGTTCTGCGGCGCAGCGTGATGGAGGCGGCGGCGAGCCGCAGGTCCCGGGTGTCGTAGTAGACGGCGTCCAGCTCGGCGACGCCCTTGTCGACGACCTGCGCGACGCCGCCGACCTTCGTCAGGTCGGGCAGTGCCGTCCGGGGGGTGGCCTCGTACTTCCGCTCGATCTCGCGCTTCGTGTCCGCCATGAACCGAATCTAGTTCTCCCGGGCGGATCGCGGCAGGGGCAGTTCCGCGCCACCTGGCGTCGGAACCGGGCTATGCCGTTATCGGTTTCTGCACTCTGATCGACTGGAGGAGTCCGATCGCCACCCAGACGGCGAACATCGACGAGCCCCCGTAGGACACGAACGGCAGCGGCAGCCCGGCCACCGGCATGATCCCCAGCGTCATTCCGATGTTCTCGAACGACTGGAACGCGAACCAGGCGATGATCCCGGCGGCGACGATCGTGCCGTACAGCTCGGTCGTCTCGCGGGCGATGCGGCAGGCGCGCCACAGCACCACACCGAGCAGGAACAGGATGAAGCCCGCCCCGACAAAACCGAGCTCCTCGCCCGCCACGGTGAACACGAAGTCGGTCTGCTGCTCCGGCACGAACTGTCCGGTGGTCTGGGAGCCCTTGAACAGTCCGGTGCCCAGCAGCCCGCCGGAGCCGATGGCGATCCGCGCCTGGTTGGTGTTGTAGCCGACGCCCGCGGGGTCGAGTTCGGGGTTGGCGAAGGCCGCGAAGCGGTTGATCTGGTACTCGTCGAGCAGGCCGAGCACGGCGACGAGTACGGCTCCGAGGACTCCCGCGCCCAACAGGCCGAGGACCCAGCGGTTGGAAGCCCCGGAGGCCAGCAGCACCCCGAGGACGATCACGGCCATCACCATCACGGAGCCGAGGTCGGGCATCAGCATCACGATGGCCATCGGGATGGCCGCCAGGCCCAGGGACTTGGCGACCACACGGTGGTCGGGGTAGGGGTGGTCGCCCGCGTCCACACGGGCGGCCAGCAGCATCGCCATCCCCAGAATGATGGTGATCTTGACGAATTCGGACGGCTGGAGGGAGAAGCCTCCGCTGATGACGATCCATGCGTGGGCGCCGTTGATCGTGGCGCCCAGGGGGGTGAGGACCAGCAGGACGAGGACGACGGAGATCCCGTACAGCACGGGGACGGCGCCGCGCAGCGTGCGGTGCCCCAGCCAGACGGTGGCGATCATCAGCGCCACGCCGATGCCGCTGTTGAGGGCGTGCCGGAAGAGGAAGTAGTAGGGGTCTCCCTGATTGAGCTCCGTGCGGTTGCGGGTCGCGGACCAGACCAGCAGGGCGCCGATGAACGACAGCATGAGCGAGGAGAGCAGCAGCGGCCAGTCGAGGCGGCGCATCACCGAGTCGCGGGCGGTGATGCGGTGCCACATTCCGGCCCGGTCGGGTCCGTAGCCGGAGACGGAGAAGCTCTTGGCGCCGGTAGGCATCAGGGCTGCCTCCGTCCCGGCGGGCCGGCCAGCAGGTCGTCGCCCGGATCCTGTTCACCTGTGTCGGGCTCGGCGTCGGGGGCGTCGGGCTGTTGTTCCTCGCCGTCCGCGTCCTCGGGCTGTTCGGCGTCCTCGGGCTGTTCGGCGTTCTCGGCCTTCTCGGGCTCGTACGGCCTGACCTTCGGGGCGTCGATCGTCCCATCGGGCTGGATCTTGGGCAGGGCCGTCCGGGGCTTGGGCAGCAGGGCCTTGCTCAGGTCCTGGTTGCCTTCATCGTCGAGGCCGTACATCGCCTCGTAGATATTGCGCACGGCCGGTCCTGACGCGCCGGAGCCGGTGCCGCCCTGGGAGATCGTCATCACGATGGTGTAGTCGTCGGTGTAGGTGGCGAACCACGAGGTGGTCTGCTTGCCGTAGACCTGGGCGGTGCCGGTCTTGGCGTGCATCGGGATCTTGTCCTGCGGCCAGCCCTGGAAGCGCCAGGAGGCGGTGCCGCTCTCCACGACGGAGCGGAGCGCCTTGTCCAGCTTGCCGACGGTCTCTGCGTCTATCGGCAGCTTTCCGTGGGACTTGGGCTTGATCTCCTTGATGTGCTTGCCGTCGGCGCTGATGACGGCCTTGCCGACGGTGGGGTCGTAGAGGGTGCCGCCGTTGCTGATGGACGAGTAGATGACGGCCATCTGGAGGGGGGTGACGAGGATGTCTCCCTGGCCGATGGCGTAGTTGATGCTGTCGCCCGCCTTCAGCCGGTTGCCTTCGAGGCAGTTCTCATAGGCGATCTTCTCGGCGTAGCTGCCGTCCTTCTTCCCCGTCTTGCACCAGATGTCCTTGTTGGCCTTCCAGAAGTCCTTCTTCCACTGGCGGTCCGGGATCCGGCCGCTGACCTCGTTGGGCAGGTCGACGCCGGTCTTGGCGCCGAGGCCGAAGTCGTGGGCGGTCTTGTAGAACCAGTCTCCGGGGTTCTTCTTGGGCTTGTTGCCCCCGTCGCGCTGCCACTCCTTGTGGCCCAGCGCGTAGAAGACGGTGTTGCAGGAGACTTCCAGCGCCCGGCCGAGGCTGATGGGCCCGTAGCCGCGGGATTCGAAGTTCCGGAAGACCTGGCCGCCGAGGCTGTAGGAGCTGGAGCAGTTGTAGCTGCCGTCGAAGTCGTAGCCGGCCCGGACTGCGGCGCTCGCGGACACCACCTTGAAGATGGAGCCGGGGGCCGCCTGTCCCTGGATGGCGCGGTTGAGCAGCGGGTAGTTGGAGCCGTCGCCGGTGAGCTTGGCGTAGTCCTTGCCGGAGATGCCGCCGACCCAGGCGTTGGGGTCGTAGGTGGGGTTGGAGGCCATGGCGACGACCCGGCCGGTCTTGGATTCGAGCACGACGACGGCGCCCGAGTCGGCCTCGTACTTGCGGCCGGTGACCTTGTCGGTCTCCTTGCGGGCGGTCTTCATCGCCTCGTTCAGCTCGTACTCGGCCACCCGCTGCACCTGGGCGTCGATGCTGGTGATGACGTTGGAGCCGGGCCTGGCCGGTTCGGCCTGGGTCTGCCCCATGACGCGGCCGAGCTTGTCGACCTCGTACGAGGTCACTCCGGCCTTGCCGCGCAGCTCCTGGTCGTAGGTGCGCTCCAGGCCGGAGCGGCCGACCTGGTCGGAGCGGAGGAAGGGCGAGTCGCCGTCCTTGGCCTTCTCGATCTCCTCGTCGGTGACGGGGGAGAGATAGCCGAGGACCTGTGCGGTGTTGGCCTTGACGGGCGCGGGGTAGCGGCGTACGGCGGTGGGTTCCGCGGTGATGCCGGGGAAGTCCTCGGCGCGTTCGCGGATCTGCAGGGCCTGCTGGGTGGTGGCCTCGTCGGTGACCGGGATGGGCTGGTACGGCGAGCCGTTCCAGCAGGGCTGCGGGGTCTCGTTGTTGCAGAGGCGGACCTTGTCCATGACCTCTTTCGGCGTCATCCCGAGGACTCCGGCCAGCCGGGTGAGGACGGCCTTGCCGTCGTCCTTCATCTTCATCAGCTCGGTGCGGGAGGCCGAGACGACGAGCCGGGTCTCGTTGTCGGCGAGGGGCACGCCGCGGGAGTCGAGGATGGAGCCGCGGACGGCCGGCTGCACGACCCGCTGGACGTGGTTGCTCTTCGCCTCGTCCGTGAACTCGTCGCCGTTGCGGATCTGGAGGTACCAGAGCCTGCCGCCGAGGGTGAAGAGGAGGGAGAAGACGAGTACCTGGATGATGACGAGCCGGATCTGGACTCGGGGGGTCCGCCCGGTCTCGGGGATGTTGCTCACGTTGCCCCCTCTGTCATGTTCCCGTTCCGATCCGCCCTCGCGCTGGCATCCGTGTTCGTGTCCGCTCGGCCACGGTCGTGTCGGCTTGCGTGGTCACAGCCGCTTGACTCCCTTGATGCGCCCGGCGCGGGTGGCGCGCGTACGGGCCGTCTTGACTCGCAGTCCGCCCCGCTGGCCGCCGATGCGCAGCCCGGTGCCGGAGGAGAGCCAGCCCTTGGAGACGTCCTGGACGCCGCTCTGGGACTCGGCGAGCGGGTCGTTGTCCGCGCGTCTGGCGAGGGCCATGATCAACGGCACGGTGAACGGAGCGAGCAGCAGATCGTAGATCGCGGCGCTGAGCAGCAGGCTGCCCAGGCCGACATGGCGGGCCGCGGTGTCGCCGACGAGCGCGCCGACGCCGGAGTAGAGGAGGGTGGAGCCGAGCGCGGCGGCGACGACGGCGGCCATGGGCGCGGCGGCCGACTTGAGCTGACCGTTCTCGGGTCGTACCAGCCCCGCGAGATAGCCGATGACGCACAGCACGAGCGCGTAGCGGCCGGCGGCGTGGTCTGCGGGCGGGGCGAGGTCGGCGAGCAGCCCGGCGCCGAAGCCGATGAACGCGCCCGCCAGATGGCCGTAGACGAAGGCGAGTCCGAGGACGGTCAGCAGCAGCAGGTCGGGGACCGCGCCGGGAAGCTGGAGGCGGGCGAGGATCGAGACCTGGATGACGAGGGCGACCACGACAAGGGTCGTGGAGAGCAGCATCCGGTTGAAGCGCATGGCGGATCAGCTCCTACTGCTGCGTGTCGTCGAACTGGCCGTCGCGGCGGCCTTCGAACTGGCCGTCGAGTGCGCCGTCGGCCTGACCGTCGCCCTGGGCTTGGCCGTCGCCCTGGGCTTGGCCGTCCACGGCGTCCGGGTCGGCTGTGACGGTGACCGTGACGGTGGGCGTCGGCTTGGGCTTGGCGGGCTTGGGCGGCAGGACCGTGTCCCGCGGGTCGCTGCGCGGCGCCTTGACCACGACGCCGACGACGTCGAGCTTGGTGAAGGCGGCGAATGGGCGGACGTAGATGTTTCGGGTGAGGGCTCCGCCGGAAGGATCGACGCGGACGACCTCGCCCACCGGCACTCCCGGCACAAACGGCTTGCCCGCCTGGGAGCCGAAGGTGACAAGCCGGTCGCCCTTCTTGACCTTGGCCTTGCCGTTGAGGAGTTGGACGGAGAGGGGGCGGTCGCCCTGGCCGGTGGCGAAGCCGAGTTCGTCGGTGCTCTCCATCCGGGTGCCGACGGTGAAGTCCGGGTCGCTGGCGAGCAGCACGGTGGCGGTGTCGGGGCCGACGGTGGTGACCCGGCCGACGAGCCCGTCGCCGTTGAGCACGGTCATGTCGCGCTCGATGCCGTCGCGTGAGCCGGCGTCGATCGTGACGGTCCAGGAGAAGCCCTGGGCTGCTCCTATGGCGATGACTTCGGCGCCCTTGATGCCGTACTGGCCGGCTCCGGCCGTCCTGAGGAGCTTGTCGAGCTGCTGCACCCTGCTCTTGGTGCGCTCGTCACTGCCGAGCTTCTGTCTCAGCAGGATGTTCTCCCGCTCCAGTTCGCTGATGCGGTCGTGCCGCTCACCGGAGTCCCGTACGGCCCCGATGGCGTTGCCGACGGGGCCGACGGCGGCCGCGACGCCCTTCTCCACCGGGCCGAAGACCGCGGCGGCGGCCTGCCGGGCGCCGTCGACGGGTGACTCCTCGCCGCCGCGGATGTCCACCGTGATCAGTGCGAACGCGGTGGCGACCAGCAGAACCAGGAGCAGCCGGCTCTCTCGTGTGTCCCTCACGTGCGGCGGCCGTGCCTTCCTCGTAGGAATATCGGTGTCTCTGTGTCAACGATGGGCCGTGTGGGTTGGCAGGCCCCCATACGGGGGGTCCCCCCGGGTCCTTGAGACCCAGGGGGAACCTTATGCGGCCGTTCGGGGGACGGTCAGCGGCGGGGCTGGGCGTCCAGCACCTGCTGCAGCGCTTCGAACTCCTCGACGCACTTGCCCGAGCCGAGGGCCACGGAGTCGAGCGGGTCCTCGGCGATGTGGATGGGCATC
The DNA here is from genome assembly GCF_022414575.1 of Streptomyces sp. MUM 178J. Classification (GTDB taxonomy): domain Bacteria; phylum Actinomycetota; class Actinomycetes; order Streptomycetales; family Streptomycetaceae; genus Streptomyces; species Streptomyces chengmaiensis. The sequence goes on from NZ_JADWYQ010000036.1 coordinate 10,984, forward strand.
CCGGTCTCCCGGCGGAGCCGTTCGTCCAGTCCGCGCAGCAGCGCACCGCCGCCGGTGAGCACGATGCCGCGGTCCATGACGTCGCCGGAGAGTTCCGGCGGGCACTTGTCGAGGGTGGTCTTCACGGCGTCGACGATCGCGTTGACCGGTTCCTCGATGGCCTTGCGGACCTCGGCTGCCGAGATGACGACGGTCTTGGGGAGCCCGGAGACCAGGTCCCTGCCGCGGATCTCGGTGTGTTCGTCCTGGTCCATGTCATAGGCGGAGCCGATGGTGATCTTGATGCTCTCGGCCGTCCGCTCGCCGAGCAGGAGGGAGTACTCCTTCTTGATGTGCTGGATGATCGCGTTGTCCAGCTCATCGCCGGCGACGCGGATGGACTGTGCTGTGACGATTCCGCCGAGCGAGATGACGGCGACTTCCGTGGTGCCGCCGCCGATGTCGACGACCATATTGCCGGTGGCCTCATGGACCGGGAGTCCGGAGCCGATGGCGGCCGCCATCGGCTCCTCGATGATGTGCACCTGTCTGGCGCCCGCCTGCGTCGACGCCTCGATGACCGCGCGGCGCTCGACGCCGGTGATGCCGGAGGGCACACAGACGACGACACGCGGCCGGGCGAGGTACCGGCGCTTGTGGATCTTCAGGATGAAGTAGCGGAGCATCCGCTCGGTGATCTCGAAGTCGGCGATGACGCCGTCCTTCAACGGCCGGACGGCAACGATGTTGCCCGGTGTCCGGCCGATCATCTTCTTCGCCTCGGCGCCGACCGCGAGGATGCCGCCCGTGTTGGTGTTGATGGCGACGACGGACGGCTCGTTGAGGACGATCCCCCGGCCCCTGACGTACACCAGCGTGTTGGCGGTCCCGAGGTCGACAGCCATGTCACGGCCGATGAACGACATGTTGTTCCCCATGAGGATGCGTCTGGCCTTCCCAAATCGAGCGTTGATGGCTTTTTAGGACGGCGAGGTGGGTGCTGTGGCGTGAGGCTTACATCGTAGTGCCGCCTGCACGGACACGGCTCGGTGGTCCACCTCTGTATAGGTGACGAGGTGTCTTGGCGAACCGTTCCCGAAATTGCGTTTCATATGCCAGGGGGCGACCGAATTCCTTCGGTCGCCCCAGGATCTGAGCGCTGTATGGCTGACGGCTGATCAGGAAAGGCCGGGGAAGAAAATTTTCAGCTCACGAATGGCGGACTCCTCGGAGTCCGAGGCATGGATCAGGTTCTCCCGGACGATGGTGCCGAAGTCGCCGCGGATGGAGCCGGGCTCGGCGGCGATCGGATCGGTGGGCCCGGCGAGCCGGCGCAGCCCCTCGATGACCCGCTCGCCCTCGACGACGAGCGCCACGACGGGGCCGGAGGACATGAACTCGACGAGCGGCTCGTAGAAGGGCTTGCCCTTGTGCTCGCCGTAGTGCAGCTCCAGCGTCTCCTGGTCCAACTCACGCATCTCAAGCGCGGTGACAGCCCAGCCCGCCTTGGCCTCGATACGCCCGATGATCTCACCGATGAGCCTGCGCCGCACGGCGTCGGGCTTGAGGAGGACGAGGGTGCGCTGGGTCATGTACGGCTCCTAGCAGGCGTGCGTGTGCGGTGTCCTGAGGTTACAGGGGGTGGCGGGGGCGCCTTCCCTCACCCCTCCCCGCGAGGCCCTGGGGTGCCGGGGGGGACCCCATATCCCGGACTGGGTCTCCGCACCGGCCCCGTGCGCGGGGCCGCCCCCGGACCCCCGCGCCTCAATCGCCGGCGAGGCTCAGTTGTGCGACCCCTCGGGCTGCTGCGACGCCCAGCGGGCCTTGGCCGCGTCGATCTGCCGGCCGTAGTGGATCGACGCCCACCACAGGCCCGCGAAGACCGCCCCGAGGAAGAACATCGCGGGGATGAGGAAGCCGCTGACGATAAGCGCGATCTGCAGGGCCCAGCCCAGCTGGACCCCACCCGGGCGAGTGATCATGCCGCACAGGAGCAGCGAGAACAGCATCCCGACGCCGCAGACCGTCCACACAGCGGTCATCGTCAGGTCGTCGGACTTCATCGCCACCAGACCGGCGAACCCGATCACAAAGAACTCGCCGATCAACGTGGATGCACAGAGCGTACGCACCGGATCTCAGCCCTTCCCCAGCAGCAGCCGCGCCTCGCCGACCGTGATCACCGAGCCGGTCACCAGGACGCCCGCGCCGGCGAACTCCGACTCCTCCTCCGCCAGGGTGATCGCCGCCTCCAGCGCGTCGTCCAGCCGCGGTTCGACGACGACCCGCTCGTCTCCGAAGACCTCCACCGCGATCGCCGCCAGCGCGTCCGCGTCCATCGCGCGATGGGTGGAGTTCTGTGTGATGACGACCTCCGCGAGAATCGGCTCAAATGCTTCGAGCAGCCCCTTCACATCCTTGTCGCCGCTGGTGCCCACGACGCCGATCAGCCGGGAGAAGTCGAACGACTCCTGGATGCCCTCTGCGGCCGCCCGCGCCCCCGCCGGGTTGTGCGCCGCGTCCAGGACCACGGTCGGGCTGCGTCGGACGACCTCGAGCCGCCCGGGCGAGGCCACCGAGGCGAACGCCCGCCGGATGACGTCCACGTCCAGCGCCCGCGCCTGGCCCGCGCCGATGCCGAAGAACGCCTCGACCGCGGCCAGCGCCACCGCCGCGTTGTGCGCCTGGTGCGCCCCGTACAGCGGCAGGAAGACGTCCGAGTACTCCCCGCCGAGCCCGCGCAGCGTCAGCAGTTGCCCGCCGACGGCGACCTCACGGGAGAGCACACCGAACTCCATGCCCTCGCGGGCCACGGTCGCGTCCGCCTCCACGGCCTTCTTCAGCAGCACCTGCGCGGCGTCCACCGGCTGCTGCGCCAGGATGACCGTCGCACCCTCCTTGATGACGCCCGCCTTCTCGCCGGCGATCTCGGACGGCGTGTCGCCCAGCCGGTCGGTGTGATCCAGGTCGATGGGCGTGACGACCGCGACCGCCGCGTCGATCACGTTGGTGGCGTCCCAGCTGCCGCCCATGCCGACCTCGACGACCGCCGCGTCGACGGGCGCGTCGGCGAAGGCCGCGTACGCCATTCCGGTGAGGACTTCGAAGAAGGAGAGCCGGTAGTCCTGGGAGGAGTCGACCATCTCCACATACGGCTTGATGTCGTGGTAGGTCTCGATGAAACGCTCGGCGTCGACCGTCGCGCCGTCCAGACTGATCCGCTCGGTGATCGACTGGACGTGCGGCGAGGTGTAGCGGCCGGTGCGCAGCTCGAACGCGCCCAGCAGCGCCTCGATCATCCGGGCCGTGGACGTCTTGCCGTTCGTCCCGGTGATGTGGATCGACGGATACGCGCGCTGGGGCTCGCCCAGCACATCCATCAGGGCCTTGATCCGGGTGACCGAGGGCTCCAGCTTGGTCTCGCCCCAGCGGGTGGCCAGCTCGGCCTCGACCTCGCGCAGGGCCTTGTCCACCTCCGGGTCGGCGGGGCGCGCGGGAACGGGGTCACCCTGCGGCGGACCGGCCTGGGCGCGCAGGGTGCGACTGCCGGCCTCGATCACCGCCAGGTCGGGGTCACGGTCTGTCTCGGCGTCGACGATCTCGTCGAAGGGGTCCGGCTGCTCACTCACAGGGTCAGTCTACGGAGGGCCGCCGGCGGCGCCGCCGACAGGATGTTCACCCTGTCCGTTTCGGGACGTTCGACCAAGGCGGCGGGCCCGGCCGCAGACCGCGCACCCGGGCGGTCGTGTGGGTACCGAGAATCCAGCCCGTCCGGCGCTTGAGGACACGGCCCAAGGCCGTACCAGGGGTCTGGGGGCTTGCCCCCAGTTACGGGAAGGAGTTCATCCACAGGGGGCAGGTGCACTGCTGAGGAGGCCCCGGGTTGCCCCGGGGCCTCCTCATCGGTGCGCCCTACGCCTGCGGCAGCGCCGCCAGCTGCGCGGTGATGCGCTCGATGTCCTCCTCGGCCTTGGCCAGCCGGGTGCGGATCTTGTCGACGACCTGGTCCGGGGCCTTGGCCAGGAAGGCTTCGTTGCCGAGCTTCGCCTGCGCCTGCGCCTTCTCCTTCTGGGCAGCGCCGAGGTCCTTCGTCAGCCGCTTGCGCTCCGCCGCGACGTCGATCGCCCCGGAGAGGTCGAGCGCGACGACCGCGCCGGCGACCGGCAGGGTCGCCGTGGCGTGGAAGCCCTCGCCCTCGGGCTGGAGACGCAGCAGCTGCCGGATGGCGGGCTCGTGCGCTGCCAGCTCGGTGCCGGACAGATCGAGGCGGGCCGGGACCTTCTGGCCGGGCTGCAGCCCCTGGTCGGAGCGGAAGCGGCGGACCTCGGTGATCACCTGCTGGAGGTTCTCGATCTCGCGCTCGGCGGCCTGGTCCCGGAAGCCGCCGTCGCTCGGCCAGTCGGCGATGACGACCGACTCCTGCCCGGTGAGCGTGGTCCACAGCGTCTCGGTGACGAAGGGGACGACCGGGTGGAGCAGCCGCAGCATCACGTCCAGGACCTCGCCGAGGACCCGGCCGGAGACCCGGGCCGGCTCGCCGCCCTCGAAGAAGGTGGTCTTGGACAGCTCGACGTACCAGTCGAAGACCTCGTCCCAGGCGAAGTGGAACAGGGTCTCGGACAACTTGGCGAACTGGTAGTCCTCGTAGTACGCGTCCACTTCGGCGACGACCGAGTTGAGCCGGGAGAGGATCCACCGGTCCGTGGCGGACATCTGCTCCGGGCCGGGCAGCGGACCCTCGACGGTCGCGCCGTTCATCAGCGCGAAGCGGGTGGCGTTCCAGATCTTGTTGGCGAAGTTGCGGGAGCCCTGGACCCAGTCCTCGCCGATGGGGACGTCGACGCCGGGGTTGGCGCCGCGGGCGAGGGTGAAGCGCAGCGCGTCGGAGCCGTACTTGTCCATCCAGTCCAGCGGATTGACCGCGTTGCCGAAGGACTTCGACATCTTCTTGCCGAACTGGTCGCGGACCATGCCGTGCAGGGCGATGGTGTGGAACGGCGGGGTGCCGTCCATCGCGTACAGGCCGAACATCATCATCCGGGCGACCCAGAAGAAGAGGATGTCGTAGCCGGTGACCAGGACGGAGTTCGGGTAGAACTTCGCCAGGCTCTCGGTCTGCTCGGGCCAGCCGAGCGTGGAGAACGGCCACAGGCCGGAGGAGAACCAGGTGTCCAGGACGTCGGTCTCCTGGGTCCAGCCGTCGCCGGACGGGGGCTCCTCGTCCGGTCCGACGCAGACGACCTCGCCGTCCGGTCCGTACCAGACGGGGATGCGGTGGCCCCACCACAGCTGGCGGGAGATGCACCAGTCGTGGAGATTGTCGACCCAGTCAAAGTACCGCTTCTCCATCTCCTGCGGATGGATCTTGACCTGACCGTCGCGCACGGCGTCGCCGGCGGCCCGAGCGAGCGGGCCGACCTTGACCCACCACTGCATGGACAGCCGCGGCTCGATGGTGGTCTTGCAGCGGGAGCAGTGGCCGACGGAGTGGGTGTACGGCCGCTTCTCGGCGACGATCCGGCCCTCGGCGCGCAGGGCGCCGACGATGGCGCTGCGGGCCTCCAGCCGGTCCAGACCCTGGAACGGGCCGTGGACCGTGATGATCGCGTGCTCGTCCATGACCGCGAGGTTCGGCAGGCCGTGGCGCTGGCCGATCTCGAAGTCGTTCGGGTCGTGGGCGGGGGTGACCTTGACCGCGCCGGTGCCGAACTCGGGGTCGACATGGGCGTCGGCGACGACGGGGATGCGGCGGCCGGTGAGCGGCAGTTCGATCTCCTTGCCGACGAGATGCCGGTAGCGCTCGTCGTCCGGATGGACGGCGACGGCCGTGTCGCCGAGCATCGTCTCGGCGCGGGTCGTGGCGACGACGATGGAGTCCTCGCCCTCGCCGTACCGGATCGAGACCAGCTCGCCGTCGTCGTCCTGGTACTCCACCTCGATGTCCGAGATGGCCGTCAGACAGCGCGGGCACCAGTTGATGATCCGCTCGGCGCGGTAGATCAGCTCGTCGTCGTAGAGCCTCTTGAAGATCGTCTGGACGGCCTTGGACAGGCCCTCGTCCATGGTGAAGCGCTCACGCGACCAGGCGACGCCGTCGCCCAGGCGCTTCATCTGCCCGGAGATCTGCCCGCCGGACTCCGCCTTCCACTGCCAGACGCGCTCGATGAACGCCTCCCGGCCGAGGTCGTGCCGGGACTTGCCCTCCTTGGCCAGCTCCCGCTCGACGACGTTCTGCGTGGCGATGCCGGCGTGGTCCATGCCGGGCTGCCACAGCGCCTCGTAGCCCTGCATCCGCTTCCGGCGGGTGAGGGCGTCGATCAGCGTGTGCTCGAAGGCATGCCCCAGGTGGAGGCTGCCGGTGACGTTCGGCGGCGGGATGACGATGGTGTACGGGGGCTTGTCGCTCTTGGCCTCCGCCTCAAAGTAACCGCGCTCTACCCAGCGCTCGTACAGCTCTCCCTCTACCTCGGCCGGCGCGTACTGGGTCGGCAGTTCGGGGGCGGATGCTGGCGGCTGCTGCGATGAGTTCTCGGTCACGGGCACAGTTTAGAGGTGTCACGGGCTCGTACTGAAACGGGAATGTTCGGTAACGGAGTGGGCCCCGCCGAAGCGCGGGACCGCGGCTTCCGCCAGGATGTTCGCACCACGCAAGCATCTGGAGGGGAACCCAGACCATGAGCTACAACCAGCCGGGCCCGTACGGCGGCCAGCCCCCGCAGCAGCCCGGGCCGTACGGCCAGCAGCCGCCGCAGCCCGGCTACGGCTACCCCCAGCAGCCCCCGGCCGGACCGCCCCAGCCGGGTTACGGACACCCCCAGCAGCAGCCGGGCCCGTACGCCCAGCCGCAGTACGGGCAGCAGCCGCCCTTCCCGCAGCAGCCCGGCTACCCCGGCGCCCCGGTCCCGCCCCCGCCGGCCCCGAAGAGGAGGACCGGCCTGATCGTCGCCTCGGCAGTGGTGGCGCTCGCGGTGATCGGCGGAGCGGCGTACTACTTCATGAGCGGGGGTGGCGGCAGTTCGTCCGTCTCGGATGACGGCCCGCACAAGCTGGCGACGCCGGAGAAGGTCCTCGGCGGCGAGTACAAGCGCATCACCGACGACGGCGCGGGCGCGAACGACGGCAGCGCCGCCAATGACATGGCCAAGAACGGCATCCAGGACGGCACCTCGGTCATCGGGGCGTACTCGACTGTGGACCTGGCCGGCTTTGACCCCTCGGACCCCAGCAGCGCCCCCGCCGACCTTGCGACGTCCAAGGGCATCACCTTCCTGGGCGCCTACGGCAAGATCGCCGACCCCGGGAAGGCGCTCGACGCCTTCTTCGCCGGGCTCAGCAAGGACGCGGCCGCCGGCAAGAACGGCTCCAAGCTGGTCGGGGAGCCGGTCGCGGTGTCGCCCGACGGCTTCGACAACGGCCTGATGAAGTGCCAGGCGGCCCAGGGCAAGGACCAGATCACCGGAAACGACAAGACGGACTGGTTCTGTGCCTGGGCCGACTACAGCACCATCGCGATGGTCTCCCCCGGTGATCGCACCAAGGACGTCGACAAGGACACGGCGGTCAAGGTGACGGTCGGCCTCCGCAAGGAGATCCGCGTCGAGCAGTGACCTGCCCGCATGCGAAGGGCGCCCGGTCGTCTGGGGTGACCGGGCGCCCTTCGCATGCGAAAAGCGGGGCTGCGCTATGCGCTCTTCTCGTGGCGGCCGTCGTTCTTGACGATCCGTGGGACCAGCGTCGGGTTCACGTTGTTGTGGACCACATCCGCCGTGATGACCACCCGTGCGACGTCCTTGCGGGACGGCACCTCGTACATCACCGACATCAGGACCTCTTCCATGATGGCGCGCAGGCCGCGCGCGCCCGTGCCGCGGAGGATGGCCTGGTCGGCGATGGCTTCGAGGGCGGGGCGGTCGAAGTCGAGTTCCACGCCGTCGAGTTCGAAGAGGCGCTGGTACTGCTTGACCAGCGCGTTGCGCGGCTCGACGAGGATCTTGAGAAGGGCCTCGCGGTCGAGGTTGTGGACGGAGGTGATGACCGGGAGGCGGCCGATGAACTCCGGAATCATGCCGAACTTGACCAGGTCCTCCGGCATGACCTCCTGGAACTGGTCGCTGGCCTCGATCTCGCGCTTGGAGCGGATCGTCGCGCCGAAGCCGATGCCCTTGGCGCCCGCACGGGATTCGATGATCTTCTCCAGGCCGGCGAACGCGCCGCCCACGATGAACAGGACGTTCGTCGTGTCGATCTGGATGAACTCCTGGTGCGGGTGCTTGCGCCCGCCCTGCGGAGGCACGGAGGCGGTGGTGCCCTCCAGGATCTTCAGCAGGGCCTGTTGGACGCCCTCGCCGGAGACATCCCGGGTGATCGACGGATTTTCGCTCTTACGGGCGACCTTGTCGATCTCGTCGATGTAGATGATCCCCGTCTCGGCCTTCTTGACGTCGTAGTCGGCGGCCTGGATCAGCTTCAGCAGGATGTTCTCAACATCCTCGCCGACATAGCCCGCCTCGGTGAGCGCGGTGGCGTCCGCGATGGCGAAGGGGACGTTCAGCATGCGGGCCAGGGTCTGCGCGAGGAGCGTCTTGCCGGAGCCCGTGGGGCCGAGCAGCAGGATGTTGGATTTGGCGAGTTCGATGCCGTCGTCCCGGCCCTGCGGGCCGCCGTTCTCACCGGCCTGGACACGCTTGTAGTGGTTGTAGACCGCGACCGAGAGGGCCTTCTTGGCGGGCTCCTGCCCGACGACGTACCCCTCGAGGAACTCGTAGATCTCACGCGGCTTGGGGAGTTCCTCCCAGCGCACTTCGGAGGTCTCGGCGAGCTCCTCCTCGATGATCTCATTGCAGAGGTCGATGCACTCGTCGCAGATGTACACACCGGGACCTGCGATGAGCTTCTTCACCTGCTTCTGGCTCTTCCCGCAGAACGAGCACTTGAGCAGATCGCCGCCATCACCGATGCGTGCCACGAGGTGCTTCCCCTTCGCCTGGGAGCGGGCTGGTGCAGCCGGCTCCTGGTGCCTCATATCCGACGGTACCTTGCCGGGCCCCCCGTTCGGGCCCCCCTTGGCGCGGTTCACATTGTCGTGTACCGCGCCAAGGGTGCGGGTTTCGTCAGGCGGCCGCTGCCGCCGCGCTCTTGCGGGTGGAGACGATCTGGTCGATCAGGCCGTACTCGAGCGCGTCCTCAGCGGTGAGGATCTTGTCACGCTCGATGTCGTCGCGGATCTTCTCCAGCGCGGTGGAGGAGTGCTTGGCCAGCATCTCCTCGAGCTGGGTGCGCATCCGCAGGATCTCGTTGGCGGCGATCTCCAGGTCGGAGAGCTGCTCCCGGCCGGTCTGCGAGGACGGCTGGTGGATCAGCACGCGTGCGTGCGGCAGGGCCATGCGCTTGCCGGGCGTGCCGGCGGCCAGCAGCACGGCCGCGGCGGAGGCCGCCTGGCCCATGCAGACCGTCTGGATGTCCGGCTTCACGAACTGCATCGTGTCGTAGATCGCGGTCAGCGCCGTGAACGAGCCGCCGGGGCTGTTGATGTAGACGGAGATGTCGCGGTCCGGGTCCATCGACTCCAGGCACAGCAGCTGCGCCATGACGTCGTTGGCGGAGGCGTCGTCGATCTGCACGCCGAGGAAGATCACGCGCTCCTCGAAGAGCTTGGCGTACGGGTCGTACTCGCGCACGCCCTGCGAGGTGCGCTCGACGAAGCGCGGGACGACATAGCGGTTGTCCACCTGCGGGCCGGTGTAGAGGCCGCTCGCGGAGAAGTCAGTCATGTGGGTGTTCACCATCCTGGTGGGGCTCGGAGGAGGGGCGGAAACGCTGGGCCGTCCGTCGGACTCAGGCGCCCGTGCCGCCGCCGCCCGGAACGCCCGACGCGGCGGAAATGATCTCATCGATGAGGCCGTAGTCCTTGGCCTCATCGGACGTGAACCAGCGGTCCCGGTCGCCGTCGCGGATGATCGTCTCCACGCTCTGGCCGGAGTGGTGGGCGGTGATCTCGGCCATGCGCTTCTTGGTGCGCAGCAGGTACTCGGCCTGGATCTTGATGTCGGAGGCGGTGCCGCCGATTCCGGCGGAGCCCTGGTGCATCAGGATGTCGGTGTTGGGCAGCGCGAAGCGCTTGCCCGCGGCGCCGCCCGTCAGCAGGAACTGGCCCATGGAGGCGGCCATGCCCATGCCGATGGTCACCACGTCGTTCGGGATGTACTGCATGGTGTCGTAGATCGCCATGCCCGCGGTCACCGAGCCGCCGGGGCTGTTGATGTAGAGGTAGATGTCCTTGTCCGGGTCGGCGGCAAGGAGCAGCATCTGAGCGGTGATCTTGTTGGCGATCTCGTCGTCGACCTGCTGGCCGAGGAAGATGATCCGCTCGCCGAGCAGCCGGTTGTACACATGGTCGCCGAGGCCGCCACCGATGGACGGCTCACCCGCGGCGTAAGGCATCAGATTCGTCACGTATCCACCTGCTCGTCTCTGACGGCTCCGGCCGTCTCACGCGTCTTGGCACTGGGGGCGGCTACTGACCTGCCCTCGTATTCATGGACCCTAACGCGCAGGTAGGACAACGCCATCCCGGTTCCCGAACTGTTCGCTCGGAGCGCAAGGTACGTGCGGAAACCGTGGTGCGTGCGGGATACGAGATGCGCATGGTGTCCGGATGCCCGCGGGCCCCGGACGCGACGCGTCCGGGGCCCGCACAAGGGTCCACACAGGGCCCGGGAAGGGCCCGGGGGGATCAGGCCTCGGGCTTGTCGGCCTTCTCGGCCTGCTTCTCCTCGGCCTGCTCGGCGTCGGCGCCCTCGCCCTCGCCCTCGACGACGGCCTCGACCGTCTCGGCGGCGGCCTCGGTCTCCTCCTCGTCCTCGAGGTCGACGACCTCGCCGTTGGTGTCGAGGACCTTGGCGGCCTCGACCACCACGGCCAGCGCCTTGCCCCGGGCGACCTCGCCGACGAGCACCGGCACCTGGTTGTTCTCCACGACGGCCTGGGCGAACTGGTCGGGGCTCATGCCGGAGGAGGCAGCACGCCGCATGAGGTGCTCGGTGAGCTCCTCCTGGTTGACGTTCAGCTTCTCCGTGGAGACCAGCTCGTCGAGGATGAACTGGGTCTTGATGCCCTTGACCGCCTGCTCGCGGGTCTCGGCGTCGAACTCCTCCTCGCTCTTGCCCTGGATCTCCAGGTACTTGGCGAGGTCGAGGCCCATCTGGCCGAGCTGGTGGTGCTCCAGGTTGTGCTTGCGGGTGCGCACCTCGTCCTCGAGGAGCTTCTCGGGGATCGGCACCTCGGCCAGCTTCAGCAGCTCGTCCAGGACGCGCTCCTGGGCCTGGGTGGCCTGGTCGTACTGCTTCATGTTCGCCAGGCGCTTGCGGCTGTCGGCCTTGAGCTCCTCGAGGGTGTCGAACTCGCTCGCCATCTGGGCGAAGTCGTCGTCCAGCTCGGGCAGCTCACGCGCGGCGACGGCGGTGACCTTGACGGTGACCTCCGCCTCCTTGCCCTCGGCGGAGCCGCCCTTGAGGGTGGAGGTGAAGGTGGCCTCGCCGCCGGCCTCCAGGCCGGTCACGGCCTCGTCGATGCCGTCGAGCAGCTCGCCGGAGCCGATGGTGTACTGCACGCCGTCGGCCTTGCCGTCGGCGAGGACCTCGCCGTCGACCTTGGCCTCGAGGTCGACGGTGACGACGTCGCCCTCGGCGGCGGCGCGCTCGACCGGGTTGGTGGAGGCAAAGCGCTCACGCAGCTGCTCGACGGACTTCTCGACGTCCTCGTCGGTGACCTCGACGGCGTCCACGGTGACCTCGATGCCGGAGTAGTCCGGGATCTCGATGACCGGGCGGATGTCGACCTCGGCGGTGAAGGCCAGCAGCTCGCCGTCCTTCAGCTCGGTGATGTCGACCTCGGGCTGGCCGAGCGGGTTCACCTCGGCCTCGTTGACCGCCTCGGTGTAGAACTTCGGCAGCGCGTCGTTGACGGCCTCTTCCAGGACGGCACCGCGTCCGAACCGCTGGTCGATCACACGGGCCGGGACCTTGCCCTTGCGGAAGCCCTTGACCGTGACCTGCTGGTTGATCTTCTTGTACGCCGCGTCGAGGCTGGCCTTGAGCTCCTCGAAGGGCACCTCGACAGTGAGCCGAACCCGAGTCGGGTTCAGGGTCTCCACGGCGCTCTTCACGGTTCGGTCTCCTTGGTGGCTGATTCTCTGAGATTCCGCTGGTTCCGCTTGGTCGGCGGTCCAGCCGGTCGGCCCGGTACACCCGGTCTGAGAGACCTTATGAGACACACGGGCACGCAGCTTGCATAGTAACCGCAAGCAGGACGGCCCCCACAACGTGATCTTGGTCAGCGCCTGAGGCGAGTGGTCGGGGTGGCGGGATTTGAACCCACGGCCTTCCGCTCCCAAAGCGGACGCGCTACCAAGCTGCGCCACACCCCGTTGGTGCGAACGTAGGGTACATGCCCGACGGCGGTTGTCCTGCTCGTTTAACGGGGTGTGCGCCCACGGCCCGGGACCCGCTACGATGCTCTTGCTCGCCGCGGCCCGCGTGACCTCACGCGACCCGTGCCGTGGTGCGGCTATGCGGGCGTAGCTCAATGGTAGAGCCCTAGTCTTCCAAACTAGCTACGCGGGTTCGATTCCCGTCGCCCGCTCTCATGAGGCTCTGCCCGGGTCCGCGGTCGCGGATCCGGGCAGAGCCTTTTCAGAAGCTGATGCCGTTGATCGTGGCCGCTATCGAGTCGAGGAACCGCTGGATGGACGGGGCCATGCCCGTCGAGGCGAGGAAGAAGCCGAAGAGGGCCGCGACGACGGCAGGTCCGGCCTTGAGCGAGCCGCCGCGGATCAACACCACGAGGACGATCGCCAACAGCAGCACCACAGAGAACGAAATGGCCACAACTGATCACACCCTCGGTCGGTCCGCTTCCGGCCTGGGGGCATACGGCCCAGCACACCCCCGCCGGGACCATCGTGCCATCAACGGCCCCGTACATGCTGCCCGCTGAGGTGCCATCGACGCGTGGCCCGCACCACTCCTGACGGCCGCCCCCGCCGGGGAGTCCCCCGGCTCACCCCTCACGGCAGATCAGCAGCAGCGCACGGTCGTCGTTGACGTCCTTGGCCACCGCCTCGATCAGATGCCAGGCCGCGCCCTGGAAGCTGGCGGCCACATAGCGGTCCGCCTCTCCGGTGAGACGGTCCATGCCCTCGCTGATGTCGCGGTCGTTCGCCTCCACCAGGCCGTCGGTGAAGAGCATCAGCACATCGCCGGAGCGCAGGGAGCCCTTGACCGGGTCGAACTGGGCGCCGTCGTAGACGCCGAGCAGCGGGCCCTCCGCGGTCTTCTCCTCCCAGCGCCCACTGCCGGCGTGCAGCTGGAGCGCGGGCAGATGGCCGGCCGAAAGCAGCTCGTAGTCTCCGGAGTCGAGGTCGAGGACGAGGTGGACGGAGGTCGCGAAGCCCTCGTCCCAGTCCTGGCGCAGCAGGTAGCCGTTGGCGGCGGGCAGGAAGCCGTGCGGCGGCAGCGAGCCGAGCAGTCCGCCGAACGCGCCGGACAGCAGCAGGGCGCGGGAGGCGGCGTCCATGCCCTTGCCGGAGACGTCGGTGAGGACGACCTCCAGGGTGCGGCCGCCGTTGGTGCGGGCGGCCACCACGAAGTCGCCGGAGAAGGACTGGCCGCCGGCCGGCCGCAGCGCCATCTCGCGGTGCCAGCCTCTGGGCAGCCGGGGCAGGGCGCTCTGGACCCGGATGCGTTCGCGCAGGTCGAAGAGCATGGTGCCGCCGCGCCGCCAGGGCACGCCGACCCTGGCCCGGAACTGGGCGATGAGCAGCCCGAAGAAGCCGCAGGCCGCAACCACCAGGACGGTGCCCGGAGTGACCCGCGCCGGGCCTTCCGTGTATGGCCCGAGGATCGCGGACTCCACGATCAGCGCGGCCGCGGCGGCCGCGTACAGGCCCAGCAGGCTGGCCGGGCGCAGCAGCAGCCCGCCCGCCACGATGGGCAGGACCAGCGCCGCCGGGGACCACCAGACCGGCGCCTCGACGGTCGCCCAGGTGAGGACGGGGATGGTAAGGAGCAGCCCCGCAAGTGCTATCCAGTCCGAGCCGTCTCCCCTGAAGTAGTCGACTCCGGATTTGCGCAGCGCGATGCGGGCCCGGTGCACTGCTCTGCGCGTCCGGGCCGTGTATGAGTCTGCTGCGGGGCCACGTGCCATTGACGTGGACCCTATCCACCCGCCCGGCTCACGTGCAGGGGGACCCCTATGACAATGCGTTCGAAATCGGGTCGCGTCGGGACGGAGGGACTGGTAGCCATGGCATATGACTGGAGACCTGCGGGTACTGCGCCCGGCCGAGTGGGACCGGTGGTTCGGCGTGCTGGAGCTGGCGTTCGGCGGGGTGCCCGCGGTGCCCGCGGAGCGCGAACTGTGGCAGGCGCTCACGGAGCATGAGCGCTCGCTGGGGGTGTGGGAGGGGGACGACTGCATCGGGACGGCAGGGGCGTTCTCGTTCCGGCTGTCGGTGCCCGGCGGGTCGCTGGTCCCGGCCGCCGGCGTGACGATGGTGAGTGTGGCGTCGACCCACCGCCGACGCGGCGTGCTGACCTCGATGATGCGGCGGCAGCTCGACGACGTGCGGGCGTGGGGCGAGCCGCTGGCCGTGCTGACGGCCTCGGAGCCGGCGATCTACGGGCGGTTCGGGTACGGGATCGCGACCTGGCAGCTGTCCGCGGAGATCGACACTGACCGGGTGCGGCTGGCGGGGGCGCCCGGGAGCGGGGAGCTGCGGCTGCGGCTGGCGCAGCCGACGGACGCGGCGGTACGGGCGGAGTGCGAGGCGGTGTACGCGGCGGAGGTCGCCGGGCGTCCGGGCATGCCGGCCCGCCGGCCGGGCTGGGAGCGGCTGCCCTTCCTGGACCCTCCTCAGGACCGCGACGGGGCCTCTCCGCTGCAGTGCGTCCTGGCACGCCGCGACGGTCGGACGGCCGGGTACGCGCTGTTCCGCATCAAGCCGTCCTCCGATGCCGCCGGTCCCGACGGCACGGTGGTACTGGAGCATCTGGGGGCGCTGGACCCGGCCGCGTACGCCGCTCTGTGGCAGTTCCTGTGCGAGATCGACCTCACGTCGACGGTCCGTGTCGGCAACCGTCCGGTGGACGACGCCTGGCAGCATCTGGTGTCGGACATCCGGCGCTGCCAGGTGCGGGTGAGGGACTCGCTGCATCTGCGGCTGGTGGAGGTGGGCGCGGCGCTGACCGCGCGGACATACCGCACGCCGGTGGATGCGGTGTTCGAGGTGGCGGACGACTTCTGCCCGTGGAACGCGGGGCGTTGGCGGCTGACCGGCGACGCGAAGGGCGCGTCATGTGAACGCACCGAGGATCCCGCCGAGTTGTCCCTGACGGTGCGTGAGCTGGGCGCGGCGTATCTGGGCGGGGTTCCGCTGACGTCGCTGGCGGCCGCGGGCCGGGTGCGGGAGCTGCGGAAGGGGGCACTGGCGGAGGCGTCTTCGGCGTTCGGCAGCGAGGTGGCGCCCTGGCTGCCGCACGGCTTCTGACGCCCGCCGCCGACCCGCCGGTGACGGCGGGCCTCCCGGCGGGCGGGCCCGGCCTGCGGCAGCCGCCCGCCGAGCTGCTCCGGCCGCCGCGGACCCGCGGGGCGACTGTCGGCCTCGCAGACGACTCGCCGGCGGTTCGGCGCACGAACTGCCCGGCCGCCCCTGGCGGCGGCTGTCGCGGAGCGGACCCCGCCCGCGTCAGCGGCTTTGGCAGGACGGGCACCAGAAGAGGTTGCGGGCGGCCAGTTCGGCCGTGCGGACCGGGGTGGTGCAGATATGGCAGGGGAGGTTCGCGCGGCGGTAGACGTAGACCTCGCCGCCGTGGTCGTCGACTCGGGGCGGGCGGCCCATCGCCTCCGGGGTGTGCTCGGGGCGCACCGTGTCGATGCGGTTCTCGCGCACGCCCTCGCGCATCAGCGCCACGAGGTCCGTCCAGATCGCCGTCCACTCGGCGCGGGTGACGTCCCTGCCCGCGCGATAGGGGTCGATGCCGTGCCGGAAGAGGACTTCGGCGCGGTAGACGTTGCCGACGCCCGCGACGACCTTCTGGTCCAGGAGCAGGGCGGCGACGGTGGTACGGGAGCGGGAGATCCGCTTCCAGGCGGAGTCCGGGTCGTCGCCGGGGCGCAGCGGGTCGGGTCCGAGGCGGTCGTGTATCGCCTGCTTCTCACCGTCGGTGAGCAGCGCGCAGGAGGTGGGCCCGCGCAGGTCGACGTACGACCGCGGGTCGGCGAGCCGGAGCCGCACCGTGTCGGCGGGCGGCGGGGCCGGCGCGTCGCCGAAGTTCACCTTGCCGAACAGGCCCAGATGGATGTGCACCCATTCGCCGCCGAAACCGAGGAACAGATGTTTGCCGTGGGCTTCGGTGTCCGTCAGGACCGCCCCGTCGAGCAGTGCCGCGGCGTCGGCGAACTTCCCCTGGGGACTGCTCGCCCGCACAGGACGGCCGCCGAACCGTTCCCGGTAGTCGGCGGCCAGCCGGTGGATGGTGTGCCCTTCGGGCATCAGGGCTGCTGGGGGTGGTGCGCGGGGATCGGGGGCAGCTCGCCCTTGGTCTCGTACGCGGAGAGCATCTCGATGCGCCGGGTGTGGCGCTCCTCGCCCGAGTACGGGGTGTTGAGGAACGTCTCCACGAACTTGACGGACCCGTCGAGCGAGTGCATCCGGGCGCCGACGGCGACGACGTTGGCGTTGTTGTGCTCGCGGCCGAGCGCGGCGGTCTGCTCGCTCCAGGCGAGCGCCGCACGCACTCCCTTGACCTTGTTCGCGGCGATCTGCTCGCCGTTTCCGGAGCCGCCGATCACGATGCCGAGGCTCTCCGGGTCCGCGGCGGTCTTCTCCGCGGCACGCAGGCAGAACGGCGGGTAGTCGTCCTGGGCGTCGTAGATGTGGGGGCCGCAGTCGATGGGCTCGTGGCCATGGGCCTTGAGCCACTCGACGAGGTGGTTCTTGAGTTCAAAGCCGGCATGGTCCGAGCCGAGGTACACGCGCATGATCCGAGTGTGGCACGGAGTTCGGCCGGAGCACGGACCACCCCCTCCGGCAAGGTCCGTACCAATGGCGATCACAACCGCCCGAAGTCGCGGTCCTCACCTCCGCCGGCGTTCGATGCGCGGGGGCTGCACAATCACACCCTGCCGGCGATTGAGGCGCGGAAGCCCGCACAAACAAGCCCCGCCGACATTCGACGCGCAGGGGTCCGCACAAACAAGCCCCGCCGACATTCGACGCGCGGAAGCCCGCACAAACAAGCCCCGCCGGCGATTGAGGCGCAGGGGGTCCGGGGGCGGAGCCCCCGGAAAGGGGGTCTGGGGCGGAGCCCCCGGAAAGGGGGTCTGGGGCGGAGCCCCAGGGGTCAGCCCCGGCGGCCCAGCAGTTTCCAGGCCGCAGGAAGCACCCCCATCGCAAGCCCCGCCTTGACCGCGTCGCCGACGAGGAAGGGGATCATGCCCGCGGCAACCGCCTCGGTGAGCGACATCCCCGTGGCCAGCGCCAGATATGGGACGCCGACCCCGTAGATGATCGCGGAGCCCAGCGCCATCGCGCCCGCGGTGCGCAGCACCGAGCGGTCCGCGCCGCGGCGGGCGAGCGCGCCGACCGCCGCGGCCGCGAGGGCCATGCCGACCACATAGCCGAGGGACGGGATGGCGAAGCCGGATGCCCCGCCCGCGAACCACGGCGCTCCGGCGACGCCGGCCAGCAGATACAGCCCCAGGGAGAGGAAGCCGCGTCGGGCGCCGAGCGCTGTGCCGACCAGCAGGGCCGCGAACGTCTGCCCGGTGATCGGCACCGCGAAGCCCGGAGGCTGGACGGAGAGCTGGGCCGCGAGGCCGGTCAGCGCCGCGCCGCCGACGACGAGGGCGGCGTCCCGGACGCGGGACGCCGGCAGCAGGTCGGCCAGGACGGCTCCGGGTCGGACGGGAACGGCGGCGACAGCAGCGCTCATCGGGAGGACTCCGCGGGGGGTTGAGGGTGGCAGGAAGGGGTGGAACCCGGTGACCGTAGCCCACCCGGATTCACTCGAACACCATCAGCCGCCGACAAAGCGCCTGTTGTGCGCTTGATGGACTTCATACAAAGCCATCACTCCAAGCCCGCACCCCGAGTGATGCTCGTCACTGAGGTGAGGGGGCATGCCGGCCGTTTTGGCGAATCTCACCCGACTCGGGGAAACTGTAGGTTCTCCCCAATGATCAGTGACGTGTGAACACCATGCACTCTGTGCCGCGCCCCCCTGGGCGGGGCGACAGCGCTACCGGTCGCGGCGATCCGGGAGGTCCACGACGGTGGCTGAAAGTAAGGACTGTACGGATCGCTTCACCTTGTGTAAGCATCTTGCCCGCATAGCGGACATGCTCCCCCTGTGAGCGGGGCAGGTGCTCAGACTGGTCCGCTCCCCCTTCTCAGCTACTGAACAGGGCACGTCCATGTCTTTGCCCCCTGCGCCCGCGTCCGTCGACCAGCGGCAGAAGAAGCCGCAGGCCGACGCCACGCTCTCGCACGGACTCAAACAACGCCATCTGTCGATGATCGCCCTCGGCGGCGTCATCGGCGCGGGCCTCTTCGTCGGCTCCGGCGCGGGCATCGCCGCCGCAGGGCCGTCCATCGTCATCGCCTACGCGCTCTCCGGCCTGCTGGTCATGCTGGTGATGCGCATGCTCGGCGAGATGTCCGCGGCGAATCCGGCCTCCGGCTCCTTCTCGGTGCACGCCGAGCGGGCGATCGGCCCATGGGCGGGGTTCACCTCAGGCTGGGCGTTCTGGTTTCTGCTCTGTGTGGCCGTGGGCCTGGAGGGCATCGGCGCCGCCAAGATCATGACAGCGTGGCTGCCGGGCACCCCGGAGTGGGCCTGGGTGGCGCTGTTCATGCTGGTGTTCTGCGGTACGAATCTGGCCGCGGTGAAGAACTTCGGCGAGTTCGAGTTCTGGTTCGCGGCCCTCAAGGTCGGCGCGATCACCCTGTTCCTCGGCATCGGCGCGCTGGCGATCGTCGGCGTGCTGCCGGGGACGGACGCCCCCGGCGCGGCCAACCTGAGCGGTACGGGCGGCTTCCTTCCGAACGGCTCGGAGGGCTTGATCGTCGGTCTGCTCGCCTCCATCTTCGCCTATGGAGGCCTGGAGACGGTCACCATCGCCGCGGCGGAGTCCGAGCACCCGGTCCAGGGCGTGGCCAAGGCGGTGCGTACGGCCATGTGGCGCATTGCCGTGTTCTACATCGGGTCCATGGCAGTGATCGTCACGCTCGTGCCGTGGAACGATCCCGCGATCGTCGAGAAGGGCCCCTACGTCGCCGCGCTCGACCATCTGGGCATCCCGGCCGCCGGCCAGATCATGAACGTGGTGGTGCTGATCGCGCTGCTGTCCGCAATGAACGCCAATGTCTACGGCGCATCGCGGATGGCCTGCTCCCTGGTCGCCCGCGGTCAGGGGCCGCAGGCACTGGGCAGGGTCTCGGGCGGTGTGCCCCGTACCGCAGTGCTGTTCTCCTCCGTCTTCGGCTTCGGCTGTGTGCTGCTGAGCTACTGGCGTCCCGACGACGTCTTCCGCTGGCTGCTCAACATGATCGGCGCGGTGATCCTGGTCGTCTGGATCTTCATCGCCGTCTCGCAGCTGGTGCTGCGCCGCAGGGTGGAACGGGAGGCCCCGGAGAAGCTGGTCGTGAAGATGTGGGCCTACCCCTATGTCACCGTGCTGGCGCTGATCGGCATGGCCGTGGTGTTCGTCCTGATGGCGCGCGAGGCCGACACCCGGACGCAGCTGCTGGGGACCGGCGGGCTGACGCTGGCGCTGGCGATCGCGGGCTATGCGTGGCAGAAGGCGCGTGAGTCCCGGCAGCCGGAGCGGGAGACCGTCGCGGTCGGCACACAGACGGACTGAGCCGACCTCAGAGCGCCACCGGACACCCCCCGGGCCGAGCGGCCCGGGGGGTTTCGCATGCCCGTGGCTCTGTCCGCACCCCTGCCCGCACCACGCCGGACGCGGGATCCAGGGCCAACGCCTGATCAACACGGACTCTTGCTGCTGCTAACGTGCATCTGCACATAACTTGCAATAAGCGGTTGCGCGCAGAAGCCGGAGGGGCCGACGAGATGGCTGTTTACACGCTTCCTGAACTTCCGTACGACTACACGGCGCTGGAGCCGGTCATCGACCCCCAGATCGTCGAGCTGCACCACGACAAGCACCACGCCGCCTATGTCAAAGGCGCCAACGACACCCTTGAGCAGCTCGAGGAGGCCCGCGACAAGGAGGCCTGGGGGGCGATCAACGGTCTTGAGAAGAACCTTGCGTTCCACCTCTCCGGCCACATCCTCCACTCCATCTACTGGAACAACATGGCGGGCGACGGCGGCGGCGAGCCGCTGGAGAAGGACGGCGTGGGCGAGCTGGCCGGCGCGATCGCCGAGTCGTTCGGCTCCTTCGCCAAGTTCAAGGCCCAGCTGACCAAGGCGTCGGCCACCACGCAGGGCTCGGGCTGGGGCGTGCTGGCCTATGAGCCGGTCAGCGGCCGGTTGATCGTCGAGCAGGTCTACGACCACCAGGGCAACGTCGGCCAGGGCTCGGTGCCGATCCTGGTCTTCGACGCCTGGGAGCACGCCTTCTACCTGCAGTACAAGAACCAGAAAGTGGACTTCATCGAGGCCATGTGGCAGGTCGTCAACTGGCAGGACGTCGCCGAGCGCCACGCCCGGGCCAAGGAGCGCACCCCGCTGATCGCCCCGTGACCGGCGCGCCCCCTCGGGGCGCGGCACAGCCGCCCTGCTCGTGATCGTCTTCTCACCCTTCACGCGGCAGGCGGAATGACGAAGGACCCTCGCGAGGACAGGACTCGCGAGGGTCCTTCTACGTGCGGGGTGCGCGGGGTGCGCAGAGTGTGCGGGGTGTGCGGGGTGTGCGGGGCGTCGGGCGGTTCAGTCGAAGATCGGGGGAGCCGTGCGGGTGCGCTTGATCTCGTAGAAGCCGGGGATCGAGGCGACCATCAGCGTGCCGTCCCAGAGCCTGGCCGCCTCCTCGCCCTTGGGAGCGGGGGTGACGACGGGGCCGAAGAAGGCGATCTGCCCGCCGTCCGGGCCGGGGACCGCGATGACCGGGGTGCCGACGTCCTGGCCGACCTTGTCGATGCCCTCCTTGTGGGAGGCGCGCAGTTCGGCGTCGTACGCGTCGGAGTCCGCGTACTCGATCAGCTCGGCCGGCAGGCCCGCGTCCTCGAGGGCGGCGACGGTCGCCTCGCGTGTCGCCCCCTCGCCGCGGTCGTGGAAGCGGGCGCCCATCGCGGTGTAGAGGCGGCCGAGCACCTCGTCTCCGTACTTCTGCCAGGCGGCCGTCACCACGCGCACCGGGCCCCACGCCTGGGTGGCGAGCATCTCGCGGTACTCCTCGGGGAGCTCGTCGAGCTTGTTCTCGTTCAGGACCGCGAGGCTCATCACATGCCAGCGGACCTCGACGTCCCGGACCTTCTCCACTTCCAGCATCCAGCGCGAGGTCATCCAGGCCCAGGGGCACAGGGGGTCGAACCAGAAGTCGACCGGAGTCTTGCCGGGTGCGGCGTTGTCGGACATGTCTCTCCTCTTCAGGACCCTAGGGGCCTCTTCGGACGTCGTCGTGCAGGGGAACGTCAGGGGGGCGCCAGGGGATTCCCCGATACCGCCTGCCAGGACCGCATGGGAGGATCGGTGCTGTTCACGACGTGCTGCGAAGGAGTGCCCGTGCCCGGTGAGAATCTGTCCCGCGACGAAGCCCGCGAGCGGGCCGAGCTGCTGTCCGTCGAGGGGTACGAGGTGGCTCTCGACGTGCGGTCGGCGGTCGGGGAGGCGTCGCCCCAGGGCACCGGGCCGCGCACGTTCCGCTCGGTGACGACGATCCGGTTCCGGTCCGCCCGGCCGGGCGCGGCCACCTTCGTTGACCTGCTCGCCCCCTCCGTCACCTCGGTGACGCTGAACGGCCGCGAGCTCGACCCGGCCAAGGCCTTCGACGGCGCCCGGATCGCCCTGGAGGGCCTCGCCGAGGAGAACGTGCTGGTCGTGGACGCTCAGTGCGCGTACAGCAGGACGGGCGAGGGGCTGCACCGCTTTGTGGACCCGGAGGACGGCGAGGTCTACCTCTATACGCAGTACGAGCCGGCCGATGCCCGCCGGGTGTTCGCCAACTTCGAGCAGCCGGATCTGAAGGCCCCCTTCCGCTTCCAGGTGACCGCGCCGGACGGATGGACGGTGTGGAGCAACGGCGCAGAGGAGGCGCGCGACGGCCTGACCCGGCGGTTCGCCGAGACAGAGCCGATCTCCACCTACATCACGGCGGTCGTGGCCGGTCCGTACCACTATGAGACGGATGTCTACCGGCGCGAGCTGGGCGACGGCTCCACACTGGAGATCCCGCTGGGTGCGATGTGCCGCAAGGGCCTGGCCCGGCACTTCGACGCGGACGACGTCTTCCTGATCACCAAGCAGGGCCTGGACTTCTTCCACGACCACTTCGACTACCCGTACCCCTTCGGCAAGTACGACCAGGCGTTCGTACCCGAGTACAACCTCGGCGCGATGGAGAACCCGGGCTGTGTGACCTTCCGGGAGGAGTTCGTCTTCCGGGGCAAGGTGACACAGGCGTCCTACGAGCGACGGGCCAACGTCATCCTGCACGAGATGGCGCATATGTGGTTCGGCGACCTGGTCACCATGCAGTGGTGGGACGACCTGTGGCTGAAGGAGTCTTTCGCGGACTTCATGGGCTCGTTCTCGCTGGCGGAGGCCACCCGCTTCGGCAATGCATGGGTGACCTTCGCCAACAACCGCAAGGCATGGGCGTACCGCGCCGACCAGCTGCCGTCCACACATCCGATCACGGCCGACATCCGCGATCTGGAAGACGCCAAGCTGAACTTCGACGGGATCACCTACGCCAAGGGCGCATCAGTGCTCAAGCAGCTCGTGGCGTACGCGGGGCGGGACGCCTTCCTGGAGGGCGCACGGCGCTACTTCAAGCGGCACGCTTACGGCAACACCCGGTTGGGCGATCTGCTCTCCGTGCTGGAGGAGACCTCCGGGCGCGATATGAAGGCCTGGTCACGGTCCTGGCTGGAGACCTCCGGCGTCAACTCCCTGACGCCGTCCGTCACCTATGACGAGGACGGCCGGATCGCCGAGCTGGCCGTCCACCAGGACGGCGAAGAGCTGCGGCCGCACCGGGTCGCCGTCGGGCTGTACCGGACAGAGGGCTCGAAGCTGGTGCGGTACGCGCGCGCCGAGGCGGATGTCACCGGCGCCCGCACGGTGATCGGCGAGCTGGCAGGGATCGATCGGCCCTCGCTGATCCTCGTCAACGACGACGATCTGACCTACTGCAAGATCCGCTTCGACAAGGGGTCGCTGGCAGCGCTGCGGGAGCGTCTGGGCGACCTCACGGACCCCCTGGCGCGGGCACTGTGCTGGTCGGCGCTGTGGAATCTGACCCGTGACGCACTGATGCCCGCGCGGGACTTCATCGAGATGGTGCTGCGGTTCGCGGGGCGGGAGTCGGACATCGGCGTCCTGCAGATGCTGCACGCATGGGCGCGGACCGCGCTGCACCACTACGCCGCGCCCGCCTGGCGTGAGAAGGGCGGCCGGCTGCTCGCCGAGGGCGCACTGCGGGAGCTGCGGACCGCCGAGCCGGGCAGCCAGCACCAGCTCGCCTGGGCGCGGTTCTTCGCCTCGGCCGCCGAGTCGCCGGCGGATCTGCAGCTGCTCCAGGAGCTTCTGGAGGGCACGGCGAAGATCGACGGGCTGGATGTGGACCAGGAACTGCGCTGGTCCTTCCTGGAGCCGCTGGCCGCGCACGGCGTCGCCGCCGAGGAGGCGATCGCCGCGGAGCTGGCCCGTGACGACACGGCCTCGGGCAAGCGGCACCAGGTCCGCTGTCTGGCCGCCCGCCCGTCCGCGGCCGTCAAGGAGCAGGCCTGGGCGCAGGTCGTGGAGTCCGACAAGCTCTCCAACGCCCTGGTGGAGGCCACGATTTCGGGCTTTGTGCAGACCGGGCAGCGGGAACTCCTCGCCGCCTTCGCATCGAAGTACTTCGAGGCGATCGAACGGGTGTGGGCGGAGCGGTCCATCCAGATCGGGATGGACGTGGTGCGCGGGCTGTATCCGGGCCTGCAGGACGACGAGGCGACGCTCACGGCGACGGACGCCTGGCTGACGGCCCATGCCTCGGCCCCACCGGCCCTGCGCCGTCTGGTCCTGGAGGCACGGGACGACCTGGCCCGTGCACGCCTGGCCCAGACGTGCGACGAGGAGGCGTCCCGGATGGCCGCCTGACGCCCTGCAGGCGGGCTCGGTCGTCCATCGTGTGCGGGCGCGCACGGCTGAACCGGCTCGGGCCAGGGAAGTGAGGGCAGCCCCCGCCGACGGACGAGCCATGCAGCCGGCCACCCGGCGCTGCGACCCCCGACCCCCGAGGGCCGACGCGCTTCCAGTGAGACGGTCACCCGTTCGGCGGTGTGGGTGATCGGCACTCGAACGCACGTACTTTAGGGCGGTGTTGTCCCTAAATGTCGACGGGTGTGTAACAGCGGTTAGCCCGGCGGTCCCACGCGGGAATCCCCGACGCATGAACCACTACACCCCTCTCTCCCCGCTCCCCTTGAGCCATCTCTCCGATGTACAGCGGCGCGTGCTGTCGGCCGCGCAGCTGCGGGAGCATGGTGTCTCCGCCGCCCGGGCCGCCGCACAGTGCCGCGACGGCGGGCCGTGGCAGCAGTTGCTGCCCGGCGTGTATCTGCTGCACTCCGGGCCTCCGACCAGTGACGAGCGGCTGCACGGAGCACTGCTGTACGCGGCGCGGCCGCAGGAGGGCGCCGGCCGCTACCGCGAGGCGATGATCACGGGGCTGGCCGCACTGGCGCTGCACCGGTTCTCGGCGGCGCCGCCGCTGCTGTCGCTGGACCGGGTCGATGTGCTGGTGCCGCGGACGCGGCGGCTGCGGTCGGCCGGCTGCGCCCGGCTGGTGCGGGCGCATTCGCTGCCCAGACCACAGGAGATCACCGGCGTGCCGGTGGCGCCGGTGCCGCGTGCGCTGGCGGACGCGGTGGCGCAGCTCGCCGACGGCGACTCGGTGCGCCGGCTGCTCACCGAGGCGGTGCGCGGCGGTCGCTGCGAACCGGCCGCCGTGGTCAAGGAGCTGACCCGGGCCCGGCTGCTCACCCGCCCCCATGTGGTGGACGCCGTCGACTCGCTGCTCGCCGAGGGGCGGGCGCTGGCCGAGGACCGCCTGTACGAGATGGTGCGGTCCCAGCGCCTTCCCGACCCGGTGTGGAACGTGGACCTCCGGCTGCCGGGCGGCCCGCGTCTGGGCGGCGTGGACGCCTACTGGCCGGAACACGCGGTCGCCGTCGAACTGGACACCCGTGCGCCCCGGCACGACGAGGACACGATGTGGTCGGAGTACGCCCGCAGGCGGGAACATCTGGAGCGGCTCGGCATCACCGTCGTCCACATCACCCCGAAGAAGCTGCGCGAGTCGCCGGAGCAGCAGGCGACCGTGGTGCGTACGGCGCTGATGGCCTCCTGCGACCGCGACCCGGCCTCGTATGTGGTGGTGCTCCCCCGCTGACCGCGCCTCAGACCCGGCCCGTCGGCGGCCGGGAGCGCCACAGCTCCAGCCCGACGTCCACCACCTCGACCCGCGCCAGCTCCGGCACCCGGGCCAGCGGATGCCAGGCGGCGAGATCGGTGGACCCGCCCGTCTCCGGGCGTAGCTCGCCGCCGGCAACCCTCCCCTCGTACACCAGGCGCAGCGCCTGGAAGTCCCTGTGCCGCCCGAAGCGCCGGCGGTGACGGACGAGATTGGTGTGCACGCCCAGCAGCGCGGTCATCTCTGCCCGGTAGCCGGTCTCCTCCCCCACCTCGCGTACGACCGTGTCCAGTGGATCCTCCCCCGCGTCCATCCCGCCGCCGGGCAGCGTCCACCGCCTGCTCCCGTCCCGCGCCACCCATCGGGCGAGCAGTATCTCCTCGTCGCGCACGCACACGGCATAGGCGGCGACGCGCAGCGTCTTCCTGGTGACCTTCATGGGCCGAGGTTAGAAGTACGGGCCGACAACCCGGCTCCGGTCGTTCCGTTTTGTTCCGTGTGGCGCATCGTCCGCGGTGGCGGATGTACGCCAATGGCGCCCCGGCATCTCCGTCAACCCTCCACAAACCCCTGTCACTTGCGAAAGGCTGAGCGGTCGTCCGGCACCGGAATCCGGACTCCAGCTCTGTAAGACCTCACAAAACAGGGATGCAGATGACCACCCCCCAATCCCAGAGCTCCCCGTCGGAGCGTTCCATACCAGGCCAGAGACGCCGCGGCCGCAGACGTGCGGCCCGGATCGCGGGTGCCGCGGCCGTGGTGACCGCGTTGGTCGCCGCGGGCGGCGGGCCCGCGTTCGCCGCAGGGGTCGCGGACGATCCCGTGGGGAACGGCGGCGCGAAGGCCGCCAAACCGGCCGCGTCGGCCAAGGAGAAACTCGGCTCGGCCGATGAGGAACTGCTGGCGCAGGCCGAGGCCAAGGGCGAGAAGAGCGTCACCGTGATGGTGGCCACCGCCCCAGGGCAGACGGAGCAGGTCGCCGAGCAGCTCGACGCCGTCACGGGCGCTTCGGTCGGCAGGACGTACGACAAGCTCGGCTATGTGCGGGCCACACTGCCGACGGAGAAGGCCGATGCGGCGCTCAAGGCCGCCGCCAAGCTCTCCAGCGTCCACGGGATCGACCTCAAGCACGAGATCCGGCTGGACGACCCCACGCCCGCGGCGGACACGGCCAAGGGCGTGGGCACGGCCGAGGCGCAGGGCGGGAAGTACCCGGCGCCGGGCAAGAAGACGCCGGCGAAGAACCCGTACAACCCGTCGTTCGAGACCGGTGCGGTGGACTTCGTCAAGAAGAACCCGAAGGCCGACGGCCGCGGCGTGACCATCGGCATCCTGGACTCGGGCGTGGACCTGGGCCACCCGGCGCTGCAGAAGACGACGACGGGCGAGCGGAAGATCGTCGACTGGGTGACCGCGACCGACCCCGTGACCGACGGGGACGGCACCTGGCGGCAGATGCGCCGCGATGTCAGCGGGCCGACGTTCAGCGTGAACGGGCGTACGTACCGGGCCCCCGCGGGGCAGTACAAGTTCAACCTCTTCGCCGAGGCCGCCACCAAGGGCGGCGACATGGCGGGCGACCTCAACCGCGACGGCGACACCACGGACGTGTGGGGCCTGCTGTACGACCCGGGCACCCGCACCGTCCGCGTGGACCTCAACGGCAACGCGGACTTCACCGACGACGCCGTCATGAAGCCGTACAAGAACGGCTTCCAGGTCGGCTACTTCGGCGAGGACGACCCGGGCACCGCGGTCGCCGAACGCATCCCGTTCGTCATCGAGGTCCGCAAGGACGTCGTCTACAACGCGGAGGGCGCGACGGCCGACTATGTCAGCATCGGCGTCATCGAGGGCTCGCACGGCACACATGTGGCGGGCATCGCCGCGGCCAACGGCCTCTTCGGCGGCAGGATGAACGGCGCGGCCCCCGGAGCGAAGATCGTCTCCTCGCGCGCCTGCACCTGGAGCGGCGGCTGCACCAATGTCGCCCTCACCGAGGGCATGGCCGATCTGGTCATCGACCGCGGCGTGGACATCGTCAACATGTCCATCGGCGGACTCCCCCCGCTCAACGACGGCAACAACGCCCGCGCCGAGCTCTACAACCGGCTCATCGACGTCTACGGCGTCCAGCTGGTGATCTCCGCGGGCAACGAGGGCCCTGGGCTCAACACCATCGGCGACCCGGCGGTCGCCGACAAGGTGATCTCGGTCGGCGCGTCCATCTCCAAGGAGACCTGGGCTGCCAACTACGGCTCCGGGGTGCAGAAGAAGTACGCCATGCTGCCCTTCTCCTCCCGCGGGCCGCGCGAGGACGGCGGCTTCACCCCGACGCTGACCGCGCCCGGCGCGGCGATCAACACCACCCAGACCTGGACCCCCGGGGGCCCGGTCAAGGAGGCGGGCTATGAGCTCCCGCCCGGCTACTCGATGCTCCAGGGCACCTCGATGTCCTCTCCGCAGGCCGCGGGCGCGAGCGCGCTGCTGCTGTCGGCCGCCGAGCAGAGGAACATCGAGCTGACCCCGGCGCGACTGCGCACCGCGCTGACCAGCACCGCCAAGCACATCCCCGGTGTGCAGGCCCATGAGCAGGGCGCGGGCCTGATCAACATCGTGGGCGCGTGGAAGGTCATCAAAAAGACCGCCGAGAAGAACGCGGACGCCCACGCGTACACCGTCAAGGCCCCGGTGGACACCTCGATCGACTTCGCGCTCGAGACCCCGGGCTTTGGCACGGGCCTGTACGACCGCGAGGGCGGGCTGAAGGCCGGCCAGAGCCGTACGTACGACATCACGGTCACCCGCACCAGCGGCCCCGACGGGGCCGTGGCGCACAGGCTGAAGTGGAAGAACAACGACGGCGCCTTCCGGCTGCCGGGCGGCGGCAAGGTCACGCTGCCGCTGAACCAGCCGGTCACCGTGACCGTGCAGGCCCGGCCCAAGACGGCCGGCGTGCACAGCGCCATCCTGGAGGTCGACGACCGCCGCACCCAGGGCGTGGACAAGCAGATCCTGGCCACCGTCGTCGTCGCACACGAGCTGGCGAAGCCGGACTACTCCTTCTCCGCCTCCGGCGCCGTGCAGCGCAACAGCACCCGGTCGTACTTCGTGACCGTGCCCGAGGGCGCGAAGAACCTCGAGGTCGCGCTGGGCGGGCTCGCCAAGGGCTCTCAGACCCGGTTCATCGGCATCCACCCCTACGGTCTGCCGGTCGACGACAGCTCGACGATCTTCTGCTATCCGAACTACCAGCACCCGGCCAACGAGTGCCGCCCCGACCTGCGCTCCTACAGTGAGCCGCTGCCGGGCGTCTGGGAGATCGAGGTCGAGTCGCGCCGTACCTCCCCGCTGCTGAACAACCCGTACGAGCTGGACGTCACCGTCCTCGGTGCGGACTTCGACCCGGCGGTCAAGACCCTGCCCGAGGTGAGGCTCGGCACCCCGGCCGCCGTCGAGTGGGAGGTGACCAACGGCTTCGCCGCGATCGACGGGAGGCTGGCGGGCGGCTCGCTGGGCTCGGCGAAGGTGGAGCGGCCCACGATCGCGGACGGCGAGTCCAAGGAGTCCACGGTCACCGTCGGCGAGGGCGTGGAGCGCCTGGACGTGGCCATCGGCTCGCCCTCGGACAACGGCGCGGACCTGGACCTCACGGTCTACAAGGACGGGGTGCGCGTCGGCCAGTCCGCCGACGGCGACTCGGAGGAGTCGGTCAGCCTGACCAACCCCGCCGCGGGCACATACACCATCGTGATCGACGGCTACTCGGTTCCGGCCGGGACCACCGAGTACGACTACCGCGATGTGTTCTTCTCGTCGGCGCTCGGCGACGTCCTGGTCGACTCCAGCGTCCCCGTCAAGCTCGCCAGCGGCGGCTCGGCGCAGGTCGGCGCCGAGGTGCTGGTGGTCGGCGAGGCTCCCGAGGGGCGGCAGTTCTTCGGTGAGGTGAAGCTGCTGAACGGCCGCGGCACGGTCGCGGGCGCGGGCAGCGTGGTGATCGAGAAGGTCATCACCTCGTAGAAGTGACGCAGCTCACATAGAGGGCCGGGCGCTGCCGCAGCGCCCGGCCCTTTCCGTGTCGGACGCGCGGCCCTCCCGTGCCGGAACCGCATGGGATGTCTCACACGTCCCGCCCCTCGGACAATGGATTGGACAAGCCGGGTCAGGACATACGCATCATGGAACAACGTCCGGGCAGGCGCAGCGGCAGTGGATCAGCGCCGGAACCAGCACTAAGGAGTCGTCCGTGAGGGTCGGAATCGTCGGAGCCACCGGTCAGGTGGGCGGAGTCATGCGGAGCATCCTCGCCGAGCGGAAGTTCCCGGTCGAGGAGCTGCGGCTGTTCGCCTCCGCCCGGTCGGCCGGCACCGCCCTCGACTGGCAGGGACAGCAGATCACCGTCGAGGACGCGACCGCTGCCGACTACACGGGTCTGGACATCGTGCTGTTCTCGGCCGGCGGCGCGACCTCCAGGGCGCTCGCCGAGAAGGTCGCCGCCCAGGGCGCGGTCGTGATCGACAACTCCTCCGCCTGGCGGCGCCACCCCGAGGTCCCCCTCGTGGTCTCCGAGGTCAACCCGCACGCGGTCAAGGAGCGCCCCAAGGGGATCATCGCCAACCCGAACTGCACCACGATGGCCGCGATGCCCGTGCTGCGGCCGCTGCACGCCGAGGCCGGGCTGACCGCCATGGTCGCCACCACCTACCAGGCCGTGTCCGGCTCCGGCCTGGCGGGCGTCGCCGAGCTGCACAAGCAGGCGTCGGAGGTCATCGCCGAGGCGGACCGGCTGACCTTCGACGGCGAGGCGGTCTCCTTCCCGGAGCCCAGCGTCTACAAGCGCCCCATCGCCTTCAATGTGCTGCCGCTCGCGGGCAGCGTCGTCGACGACGGCTCCTTCGAGACGGACGAGGAGCAGAAGCTCCGCCACGAGTCCCGCAAGATCCTGGAGATCCCGGACCTCAAGGTCTCCGGCACCTGTGTCCGCGTCCCGGTCTTCTCCGGCCACTCACTCCAGGTCAACGCCCGCTTCGAGCGTCCGATCAGCGTCGAGCGCGCCCATGAGCTGCTGAAGGTCGCCGACGGCGTGGAACTCTCGGAGATCCCCACCCCGCTGCAGGCGGCCGGCAGGGACGCGTCGTACGTGGGCCGCATCCGGGTGGACGAGACGGTGGAGAACGGCCTTGCGCTGTTCCTCTCCAACGACAACCTCCGCAAGGGCGCAGCGCTGAACGCGGTCCAGATCGCGGAGCTCGTCGCACAGGAGCTGGCCTGATTTCTGAGGCTCGCATCGCCCATGGGCAGATCGGGCGCCGTCTGCTGTAGGCCTGGGCCTGCCCTGACGGCCTCACTCCCCGCGTCGGCCGCCTCCGGATCCTCCGGAGGCGGCCGACGGCGTCCCGGTCCCGCAAATCCCGCGCGCGTCGCGGAACCGCGCCGTGGAAGGATGACCCAAACGTCACAGAACGAGGAGATGACCGGGTGCCTGGCACAAATCTGACCCGTGAAGAGGCTCAGCGGCGGGCGGAGCTGCTCACCGTCGACTCGTACGAGATCGACCTGGACCTCAGCGGCGCGCAGGGGAGCGGGGACTCCCCGGCGGAGCAAGGGGAAGGCGCCTACCGGTCCGTGACCCGGGTGCGCTTCGACTGCGCCGAGGACGGTGCGGAGACCTTCATCGATCTGGTGGCCCCGGCCGTGCACCAGGTGGAGCTGAACGGCAAGGCGCTGGATGTGGCCGCCGTCTTCCGGGACTCCCGGATCGCGCTGAAGCATCTGCGCGAGGGCCGCAACGAGCTGAAGGTCGTCGCCGACTGCGCGTACACCAACACCGGTGAAGGCCTGCACCGATTCGTCGACCCGGTGGACGAGCAGGCGTATCTGTACACGCAGTTCGAGGTGCCGGACGCGCGCCGGGTGTTCGCCAGCTTCGAGCAGCCGGATCTGAAGGCGACGTTCCAGTTCACCGTGAAGGCCCCGGAGGGCTGGACGGTGATCTCGAACTCCCCGACGCCCAAGCCCGAGGACAATGAGTGGCGGTTTGAGCCCACGCCCCGGATGTCGACCTATGTCACGGCACTCATCGTGGGGCCGTACCACTCGGTGCACAGCACCTACGAGAAGGACGGCCGGGTCGTGCCGCTCGGGGTGTACTGCCGGCCGTCGCTGGCCGAGTTCCTGGACGCGGAGGCGATCTTCGAGGTCACCCGGCAGGGCTTCGACTGGTTCCAGGAGAAGTTCGACTACCCGTACCCGTTCGCCAAGTACGACCAGCTCTTCGTGCCGGAGTTCAACGCGGGCGCGATGGAGAACGCGGGCGCGGTGACCATCCGCGACCAGTACGTCTTCCGCTCGAAGGTGACGGACGCGGCGTACGAGGTGCGGGCGGAGGCCATCCTGCACGAGCTGGCCCATATGTGGTTCGGCGATCTGGTCACCATGGAGTGGTGGAACGACCTCTGGCTGAACGAGTCGTTCGCCACCTTCACCTCGATCGCCTGCCAGGCATACGCGCCGGGCTCCAAGTGGCCGCACGCCTGGACGACCTTCGCGAACTCGATGAAGACCTGGGCGTACCGGCAGGACCAGCTGCCGTCCACGCACCCGATCATGGCCGAGATCCGCGACCTGGACGATGTGCTGGTCAACTTTGACGGCATCACCTACGCCAAGGGCGCATCCGTGCTCAAGCAGCTGGTGGCGTATGTGGGGATGGAAGAGTTCTTCCGGGGCGTGCAGGCCTACTTCAAGCGCCACGCCTTCGGCAACACCCGGCTGTCCGATCTGCTCGGCGCGCTGGAGGAGACCAGCGGCCGTGATCTGAAGGCGTGGTCGAAGGCGTGGCTGGAGACTGCGGGGATCAACATCCTGCGGCCCGAGATCGAAGTGGACACAGCAGGCCCGGACGGCGTGATCACGTCCTTCGCGGTGCGCCAGGAGGCCCCGGCGCTGCCGGCGGGGGCCAAGGGCGAGCCCCTGCTGCGGCCGCACCGGATCGCGATCGGATGCTACGACCTGGACGAGGCCGGCCGGCTGGTGCGCACCCACCGGATCGAGCTGGACGTGGACGGCGAGCTGACCCCCGTGGCCGAGCTGACCGGCCGCAGGCGTCCGGCCGTCGTCCTGCTCAACGACGACGATCTGTCGTACGCCAAGGTGCGGCTGGACGAGGTCTCGCTGAAGACGGTCACCGAGCATCTGGGCGACTTCACCGAGTCGCTGCCGCGGGCGCTGTGCTGGGCCTCCGCCTGGGACATGACCCGCGACGGCGAGCTGGCCGCGCGCGACTATCTGGCGCTGGTGCTGTCGGGCATCGTCAAGGAGTCGGACATCGGCGTGGTGCAGTCCCTGCACCGGCAGGTGAAGCTGGCGATCGATCTGTACGCGGCGCCGGAGTGGCGCGAGGCGGGGCTGACGCAGTGGACTGAGGCGACGCTGGCGCATCTGCGCACGGCTGAGCCGGGCAGCGACCACCAGCTCGCCTGGGCGCGGGCCTTCGCCGCCACCGCCCGCACCCCGCAGCAGACCGAGCTGCTGCGCGCGCTGCTGGACGGCGCCGAGACGATCGAGGGCCTGGCAGTGGACGCCGAGCTGCGCTGGGCGTTCGTGGAGCGGCTGGCAGCGGTGGGCGACTTCGAGGAGGAGCACATCGCGGCGGAGTACGAGCGGGACAGGACGGCCGCCGGTGAGCGCCATGCGGCCACCGCCCGGGCGGCGCGGCCGACCCAGGAGGCGAAGGCGGAGGCGTGGGCGTCGGTCGTGGAGTCCGACACGCTGCCGAACGCCATGCAGGAGGCGGTGATCTCCGGGTTCCTCCAGAGCGACCAGCGCGAGCTGCTCGCCCTGTACAGCGAGAAGTACTTCGCGGCGGTCAAGGGCGTGTGGGAGACGCGCAGCCATGAGATCGCCCAGCAGATCGCGGTCGGTCTGTACCCGACGCTCCAAATCACACAGGACACTCTGGACGCAACCGACGCCTGGCTGGATTCAGCCGAACCGAGCGCGGCCCTGCGGCGGCTCGTCCTGGAGTCGCGGTCGGGCGTGGAGCGTGCGCTGAAGGCGCAGGCTGCGGACGCGGCCGCCGCCTGACCTCGAACGCTGCCGTCGCTTCAGGGGCGCGGAGGGCCGGACGGCCCTCCGCGCCCTCGGCGTTGCGGTATCACCAAATGCCCGTTTGCGGGCGGCTTGCAGCAGGCAGGGACCGTTCCGTTTTTATGACCCGGCGTCAACCCCCGTCCAAATGAACGACTATGCTCGCTCAGCGTTGTCCGATGATCCTTTTCGTTCGATCGTTTGAGGGTGCTGATGGCCCGTGAGGAATCGTCGCCTGGAAATGGAAGCCGCGGGTCCGCCTCCGCCCCGGCAACCTTCGGGTGGCTGCTGCCCGCTGTGCTGACCGCCGTCGCCACGGCCGTCACCACGGCTCTGGCCGCGGACGCGGCACGTGTGCCCGTCGCGGTCGTCGGAGGAATCGCGACCGTCGCAGTCGCCGCCATCGGCGCCGAAGCCGCCCGGCGCGGCCGGGCCATCGACGGGCTCCGCCGTCGAATAGCCGAGCGGGAGGCGTTACTGTCCGAACGGGACGCCGAGACCGCTCATCTCGCCGGAAACCTGCTGCCGGAGGCCGTGGAACGGCTCCGCAAGGGGGACTTCCCCGAAGACGTGCTCAACGCACTGCCCGCCCCCGACGCCCACCAGGCGGTCGTGCGCACGGTCGTCGACGCCGTCGTCGCCGAAGAGGATCTGCGCGACTCGGCACAGCGCGCCTTCGTCAACATCGCCCGCCGTGTGCAGGCCATCGTCCACCAGCAGGCCCAGGAACTGCGGGAGATGGAGGACCGGCACGGCAAGTCGCCCGAGGTCTTCGGCGACCTGCTGCGCATCGACCACGGCACCGCCCTGATCGGCCGGCTCGCCGACTCCATCGCCGTGCTCGGCGGCGCGCGGCCGGGCCGCCAGTGGAGCAGGGCCGTACCGCTCTACAGCGTGCTGCGCGGCGCCATGTCTCGGATCATCGACTACCAGCGGGTCGAGCTGCACTCCGTCTCCGAGGTGGCCGTCGTCGGCTCCGCCGTCGAACCGCTGATCCACGCGCTCGCCGAGCTGCTGGACAACGCCACCCGCTACTCGCCGCCGCAGGCCAAGGTCCATCTCACCGCCGTCGAGGTGCAGTCGGGCATCGCGATCGAGATCGAGGACGGCGGCGTCTCCATGAGCGAGGAGGCCCGCAGGCGGGCCGAGCGGACGCTGCGCCAGGCCCAGCAGGGTCTCGACCTCACCGACCTGGGGGAGACCCCGCGCCTGGGCCTGGCGGTGGTGGGACGGCTGGCGCAGGCGTACGGCTTCCAGGTCTCGCTGCGCTCCTCCGCATACGGGGGTGTGCGCGCCGTCCTGGTGGTGCCGCAGGGCCTGATCACCGCCGCCGCGTCCGCGACCGGCCTCGCACACGGCATCGGCGCGTCCTCCGGGCCGCGGGCGACGGCCACACCGGGCGCCGCGCCCGCTCCCGTCCAGACCCCGGCCACGGCCGTGGCCACGGCCCGGCCGGTCGGCGGCCCGACGGCGGCCGAGGGCCCGGCCCCCCTGGTGACCGAGCGCACGGCGAACGGACTGCCGCAGCGCCGCCGCAAGCAGCGCGTCACCGCGGCTGCGGACGAGAGGGCGGCCGGCGAGGGGGCGATGGCGGCCGGCCGACGCCCCGGGGCCGCGGCCGACGCCGCCGGGTCATGGCCGGGCGCCGGACAGGGGCCCGGTCCGGCAGGGGGACATGAGCCCGGCCACGGCTCAGGGCAGCCGTCCGATCACCGGTCCGGGGCCGAGAACAGACCCGCACCGCCGCAGGTGCAGCCCGGCATGTGGCTGGCCGCCTTCCAGAACGGCGTGTCCGGGGAGACCACCGAAGCGAGCAAGGGGAACACACAGCCATGATTCAGCAGCAGGCCAACATGGACTGGATGCTCAAGGACCTCGCCGAAGGCGTGCCGCAGACCAGGCATGTCGTGGTGCTCTCGGCCGACGGTCTGCGCATGGCCCAGCACGGCGCCGACGACGACACCGCCGACCGGCTGGCGGCCGCCTGCGCCGGGCTGCAGTCCCTCGCGAGCGCGGTCGCCGCGGAACTCCCGCACAGCGACGGCCGGATGAGACTCGTCGTGATCGAGATGGACGGCGGCTTCTTCTATCTCATGGCCGCGGGCGCCGGAGCGTTTCTCGCCGTCCTCGCCGACGAGGGCGTCGACGCCGGGCTGATGGGCCAGCAGATGCGGGACCTGGTCCTGCGGATCGGGGAACATCTCAGCAGCCCGCCGCGTCAGGACGGAGCCAGGTGAGCGACTGGGAGGAGACCAGTCCCGAGCGGCTCTACGTCATCACCGGTGGCCGCAGCGGAGCCTCCGCTCCGGCCGAACTGGACCTGGTCACGCTGATCGTGGCCAGGTCCGGGCCGAAGCCCGGCATGCAGCCGGAGCACACGGCCATCGTGCGGATCTGCCAGGCGCCGCTGTCGGTGGCGGAGATCTCCGCGTACTTACGGCTCCCGGTGAGCGTCGTGACGGTACTGCTCGGCGATCTCCTCGACCAGGACCGGGTGTTCGCCCGCGCCCCCGTGCCACCCGCCCGACTCCCCGACCGCGCTTTGATTGAGGCAGTGATCGATGGACTTCAACGGCTCTGAACAGGCTGCCGCCCTTGAGCGCGGCCCGCGGAGCGAGGATGTGCTGCCGGAGACCGCCACCGCCGCCGTGAAGGTGGTGATCGTGGGCGGCTTCGGCGTCGGCAAGACCACGCTGGTGGGCTCGGTCAGCGAGATCCGGCCGCTGACCACCGAGGAGACGATGACCCAGGCCGGGGTCGGCGTGGACGACACCGCGGGCGTCGCCAGCAAGACCTCCACGACCGTGGCCATGGACTTCGGCCGGATCAGCATCAACGAGGAACTGGTCCTCTATCTGTTCGGCACCCCTGGTCAGGAGCGCTTCTGGTTCCTGTGGCGGGGCCTCTTCGAGGGAGCCCTGGGCGCGGTGGTACTGGTCGACACCCGCCGCCTGGAGGTCTCCTTCGATGTGCTGGGCCGGCTGGAGGAGCGCGGCGTGCCCTTCGTGGTCGCCGTCAACTCCTTCCCGGACGCCCCCCGGTATCCGGTCGCCGAACTGCGGGGCGCGCTCGACCTGCCAGAGGCGGTGCCGATCGTGCCATGCGACGCGCGTGACCGCGCGTCCAGCCGCGATGTGCTGATGACGCTGATGCGCTACCTCCAGACCCTCGCCACGACGCAGGAGGCGTCATGACCCCCGCCGAACCCACCCACGGACCCCTTCCCGCCCATGGCTCTCCCGCCATGCCTCCGCCCGGCTGCCCCGCCCATGCAGCCGGCCCGGACCAGCTGCGCCGCCTGTACGGCCCGGAGGCCGAAGCGGACCCGCAGGGCCTGTACGAGGTGCTCCGCAAGGAGCACGGGCCGGTCGCGCCGGTGCTGCTGCACGGGGATCTGCCGGCGTGGCTGGTGCTGGGCCATCGCGAGAACCTCGAGGTGATGCGCTCGCCTTCGCGGTTCTCCAACGACTCACGCCGGTGGCGGATGTTCCGGGAAGGAAGGGTCACCGAGAACTCTGCGCTGCGCCCGATGGTGCAGTGGCAGCCGATCTGCGTCTTCGCCGACGGGTCGGATCATGAGCGGCTGCGCTCCGCCGTCCGGGAGAGCCTGGAGCGGTTCGACCGCCGGGGCATCCGCCGCTATGTCATCCGGTACACCGACCAACTGGTCGACGCGATCGCCGCGGACGGACAGGCGGACCTGATCCGGGACTTCGCCGAGCAGTTGCCGATGCTGGTGATGACGCAGCTGCTGGGCATGCCCGAGGAGTACGGTCCGCAGCTGGTCAGTGCGGCGCTGGATCTGATGAAGGGCAGCGAGACGGCACTGGCCAGCAACGAGTTCGTGGTCAGGACGCTGCGGACGCTCGCGGAGCGGAAGAAGGCCGACCCCGGGCACGACTTCGTCACGTGGCTCATGGGGCATCCCGCCGATCTCACGGACGACGAGGTGCTGGAGCATCTGCGGCTGGTCCTGATCGCCGCGAACGAAACCACGGTCAATCTGATCGCCAACACACTGCGACTGGTGCTGACCGATCGCCGGTTCCGCGCGAACCTGGCCGGCGGGCATATGACCCTGCCCGATGCGCTGGAACAGGTGCTGTGGGACGATCCCCCGCTGTCGGCGATCACAGGCCGTTGGGCGACCGGTGACACGCTCCTGGGCGGACAGCAGATCAAGGCCGGTGACATGCTGCTCCTCGGGCTCGCCGCCGGAAACGTCGACCCGGAGATCCGGCCCGATCCATCCATGCCCCTGCTGGGCAACCGGGCGCATCTGGCGTTCAGCAGCGGCCCGCACGAGTGTCCGGGCCAGGACATCGGCAGGGCCATCGCGGACACCGGGATCGACACCTTGCTGGCCAAGCTCCCCGACGTACGACTCGCCGTCGAGGAGGGCGAGTTGCGGTCGAACTCGGCCTGGCTCTCCAGGCGGCTCCAGTCGCTGCCCGTACGGTTCACCCCGCCGTCCCCGGCCACGACCGGCGAAGTGGCCGCTCCCGGCGCGGAGGCGGACTTCGCCTCGACGACCCCGCCGGCCTCAGTGCGCCCGGTTCACGCGGCTTACGGGACTGCGTCGGGATCGCGGGAAGGGGCGGATCCCGGACCATCCCGGAACCCGTGGTGGAGATCCCTGTTCCGAATACGGGGCTGAACAGCACCCTTCATGGGGATTCAGCGGGGAAACGACCCATTGGAAACAGAGTGACGAGTGGCTACTATGCGCCATAGTTGATCACTGTGTGGCGTAAGCGGTGTGTGCGACGGCTGAGCCGCCGGGGCATATCGCCGCTCCAGAGCGAGAGGAAGGCCGCGTGCCGCCCGATCTGATAGTTCCGCCGCTCTACTCCCCCATACCGCCGGCGATCCACCCCCGCCATGCGGAAATAAACATCCAGACCATGGCCTGGGCGGAAACGTTTCGCATCGGCTCCGAGGAGCTTCGCGGCCGACTCGTCCGACATGACATCGGAACGTTCTCCGCCCGGATACTCCCGGAGGGCCGCCAGGAGGTCGTCTCCCTCCTCTCGGACTTCGTGCTGTGGCTGTTCGGCGTGGACGACGGCCACTGCGAGGAGGGCGAACTCGGCCGGCGCCCGGGCGAACTGACGGGCCTGCTGCACCAGCTGCTGCGCGTCGCTCAGAACCCGGAGTCCCCGATGCTCAGGGGCGACCCGCTCGCCGCAGGCCTGCGGGATCTGCGCCGACGGGTCGACCGCTACGGCACTCCGGGGCAGCGGGCCCGCTGGGTGGACGCACTGCGCGAGTACTTCTTCTCCGTGGTGTGGGAGGCCGCCCACCGCCGGGACGGAACCGTGCCCGATCTGAGCGACTACACGCTGATGCGGCTCTACGACGGCGCCACATCAGTGGTCCTGCCGCTCCTGGAGATGGGGTACGGGTATGAGCTCCAGCCGCATGAGCGCGACCACACCGCGGTGCGCGCCGCCGCCGAGATGGCGTCGTTCGTCATCACCTGGGACAACGACATCCTCTCGTACCACAAGGAAGCGGCCGGCACACGCTACTACCTCAACGTCCTGCGCGTACTGACGGAGCACGACGGCCTCACCCCCAGCCAGGCGCTCGATCTCGCCGTCTCCCAGCGCGACCGGGTGATGCGTCTCTTCCTGCGTCTGAGCGAGCATCTGGCGGAGCAGGGCAGCCCGCAGCTTCGCCAGTATCTGCACAGCCTGGCCTGTTTCATTCGGGGCGCGCAGGACTGGGGCATCAGCTCGGTGCGATACACCACGCCGGACCATCCCGCCCCGGTGCCGTCGTCCTTCCGCGACACACCTGCCGACGAGAGCGAAGAGCCGCTGGACATACCCGTCATCGCCTGGTGGTGGGACCTGCTGCCCGCCCGGGCGTCATCCTCGCCGGGCCTGCCGAACCTGCCGGTGCAGCGAGCCGCGTAGCCGGATCGGAAGAAGGGAACCTTCGGTGTCAGTTGAGTCGAGGCCGACCTCCCGGCCGGTTCCCGCCCCGCCCGGGGCTGTGCCGCTGCTCGGCCACGCCCTGAGGCTGTGGCGGGATCCGCTCGGCTTCCTCAAGTCGCTGCACGTGTACGGGGATCTGGTCCGGGTCAACCTCGGGACGATGCCCGTCTATATCGCCACATCGGCCGAGTTGGTGCACGAGGTAACGGTGAGGCAGGCCCGCAGTTTCGAGAAGGGGCGGTTGTTCGACCGTCTGCGGCCGCTGGCGGGCAATGGGCTCGCCACGGCCAACGGCGAGGTCCACCGCAGGCACCGCCGGCTGATCCAGCCGATGTTCCACCCTCAGCGGATCTCCTCGTACGCCGACGCGATGAGCGCCAACGCACGTGCCCTGGCGGACTCCTGGACGCCGGGACAGCACATCGAGATGGAAGCCGCCATGGCCGGCTACGCCGTCGAGACACTCGCCTCGACCATGTTCTCCACCGACATCGGGCTGCCGGCCGTAGAGGCAGTGCGGGAGAACCTGCCCATCGTGCTGAAGAACATGCTCATACGGGCGGCCTCGCCCAAGCTCCTCGACCGCTTCCCGATCAAGCCGAACCGCGACTTCGACGCCGCGGCGGCACGGCTGCGCTCGGTCATCGACGAGGTCGTGGCCGCTACCCGGCGCTCCGGACGAACGGGCTACAACGATCTGCTGTCGGTGGTCCTGGCCGCGCAGGACGACGAGACCGGCGAGTCGCTGTCCGACGCGGAGGTGCGGGACGAGCTGAGCACGATCCTGTTCGCCGGGGCGGAGACCACCGCATCCACTCTCGCGTGGACCTTCCACGAGCTGGCCCGCCACCCCGAAGTGGAGCAACAGCTCGTGGACGAGATCGAGGAAGTCGTCGGCGACCGGCAGGTCACCGTCGAGGACGTGCCGCAACTGGTCGCCGTCCGGCGCGTGCTGGACGAGGTGATCCGGCTGCACGGCGTGACGATGCTGATGCGCCGTACCACCGCCCCCGTCGAGCTGGGCGGCTTCACACTCCCGGTCGGCACGGAGGTCGCCTTCAGTCTGTACGCGCTGCACCGGCATCCTGGCCTGTACGCCGAACCCGACCGTTTCGACCCCGACCGCTGGCTGCCCGAGCGGCGCACGGAGATCGACCGCAGGTCGTACATCCCTTTCGGGGCGGGCAACCGCAAGTGCATCGGGGACGCCTTCGTGTGGACTGAGGCGACGATCGCCCTGGCGACGGTGCTGGCACGCTGGCAGCTGCGCCCGGTACCGGGTCACACCCCGAAAGAGGTGGCGTCGGCGGTCGCCCATCCCGACCGCGTGCCCATGACCGTCCACCCCCGCACAGCGGCCTGAGCGGAGCGTCAGGGCTCCTCCCGGGCCGCCGCCGCGTCCCGCAGGGCCGTCAGCAGGCGGGCGGTCCCGGGGGCCGCCTCGGCGCCGCGGCGGACCGCGGCGATGACATGGCGGCGGGGCTGATCCGCCGCCAGGACGCGCATCGCCACACCCGCGGGGCGTTCCGCGGCCGCCATACGGGGGATGAGGGCGACGCCCATCCCCGCCTCGACCATCGCCAGGATCGCGGCCCACCCGGACGCCGAGTGGGCCTGTTCGGGGACAAACCCGGCCGCCTCGCATGCGGTGAGCGTGATCTGGGACCACGGGCCGCTGCCGCCGAAGATCCACCGCTCGCCGGACAGCTCCGCCAGCCGCAGCCCTGGCGCGGCGGCCAGCGGATGGCCGGCGGGCAGCGCCACGTCGAGGGGGTCGGCGAGCAGCGGCGCCCTGCTGAAGCGGGCGTCGCGGGCCGTGGGCGCATGCGCCGCGAGGGAGAGTGCGAGGTCCACGTCGCCGGACGACAGCAGCTCGTACGCCTGTGCCGCCTCCGCCTCTCGGACCCGCACCTCCAGGTCCGGATGCGCCGTGCGGAGCTTTCGCACCGCGGGGACGACGAGCGCGGGCACGGCCGTCGAGAACGCGCCGATGCGCACCCGCCCGGTCTCACCGCGCCGATAGGCCGTCAGTTCGGCGTCGGCCTGCTCCAGCCGGGCGAAGACCTCCTCCGCGTGCCTCAGCACCAGATGGGCCGCGCCGGTGAGCCGGACCCGCCGGCCGTGGGCTTCGAGCAGTTCCACCCCGAGTTGCCGGGCGAGGTTGGCCAGCTGCTGCGAGACGGCCGAGGGGGTCATCGACAGCGCCTCGGCGGCGGCCGTGACGGTTCCCCGCTCGTGCAGCGTGCGCAGAATCCGCAGCTTTCTGACGTCCCATTCGGTCATGCGCGGCCACGGTACCGGCTCATCGGGAGCGCCCTGTGGCGGCCAGGGCGACTCCGCCGAGGATCAGCCCCATGCACAGCAGCCCGGCCGGGCCGGTCCGCTCGCCGAGGATGACGAAGGAGAGGGCGGCGACGCACACGGGCTGGAGGTGGTAGACGACGCCCGCGCCGGCCGGGCCGATCAGCGCGACCGCCTTGTTCCAGGCGAAGTACGCGAGCGCGGAGGAGAACACGCCTACGTAGAGCAGTGGTCCGACGGTCGCCGCGGTCGGCTCGAAGCCGCCCTGGACGGCGACGCTGAGGGCGTGGGCGGGAGCCAGCAGCAGCGTGCCGAGCACGAAGGCGGCGAAGAGGAACGGCAGGCCGTCCAGCTCCGGCGGGCGGCGGCGCAGCAGGGCGCTGTACGAGGCGAAGCTCACCGCGGCCGCGAGCATCCACAGTTCACCCGCGGCGAAGCCGGAGGGCAGCGCTCCGTCGCCGGACAGCAGCAGCACTCCGAGACAGGCGACGGCCAGGCCCGTTGTGCGCCGGAGGCCGAGGCGGGTCCCGCCGAGCCGTTCGCACACCGCCATCAGCACCGGCGAGGCGGCCATGATCATGCCCATGGTTGAGGCGGGGGCGGTCAGGCCCGCCTGGTTGACGAGTGTGTTGTAGAGGGTGACGCCCAGGAGGGCGGCGAGGGTGACATAGCCCAGATGGCGGCGGATCAGGGTGCGCTGCCGCCAGGTCGCGCGCAGGGCGAAGGGGGCGAGGACGGCGATCGCCGCGATCCAGCGCCAGAACGCCGCCTGCACGGGCGGCACGGAGTCGTTCAGGGCGCGGGAGGTGATGAAGCTGCCGGACCAGACGACGGTCGCGACCGCGGCGAGGAGGAGCCCGGCGGCGGACATCCGCCGTACGGAACCCGAGCCGGTGCCCGAGCCGGAGCCTGCGGCGCGGGCGGGGGCCGGGGCGGCGGCGGGCGCAGGGGCGGTGCTGCGGACGCGGGTCTGTTCGGCGTGGGCCATCGGCGGTGATCTGCCTCTCTCCCCGTGAGGGGGTGGATCGCTCGGGTGTGATCCACCGTGGCCGAGACCGATTGCCCAGGTCCATCGAATGTTTTTGACGTATTCATGAAGTGAAACTGAATGATCGCGGGGGTGCGGGCACACAAAAGCGCTCCGGGGCGCGATGGACGCACCGGAGCGCTGTGAGAGGTCTGTCAGCTCTGCTGCGGCTTCCCGGACTTGTCGAGGACCATCACCAGGCCCGCGATCAGCACGAAGAGGCCGATCGGCAGCACGACGAAGAGGCCGACGGTCTCGGCCACGCTCAGGCCGGGGCCGGGGTCGTCGCCGTCGTCTCGCGTGAGGGCGGACGCAGCGGGCGACATCAGCAGCATCATCAGCGTCGTGCCGGCCGCGAGGGCACCGGCGCGCAAGGCGTTCTTCTTGTCCACGGTGCCCAACGTAGCGAACGGCTATGAGGGGCGCGCGCCCGGGGGTGCCGTACGGGGCGTGCGGGCGGCCCGCGGGGCGTGGAAGACGGCGAGCAGCCGGTGCAGCCGGGGCGAGGCGGCCAGCTCCTCCAGGCTCAGCGGATGCCCGTCGGCGTCGGCGACGGGCAGCCGCCAGTTCGGGTACTGGTCCCAGGTGCCGGGCAGGTTCTGCGGGCGGCGGTCGCCTGCCGCGTCGGGCAGCCAGATGCCCGTCATCCGGGCCGGGGTGCGCCGCAGAAAGCGGTAGACCGCGCGGATCTCGCCCTCCTCGTCGCCCGCGCCTTCGGGCAGCAGCTCCAGGGCGCCGAGCAGACCGAGCCATTCGGCCACTTCCGCTGCCTGGTCGGTGCGCTCCCGTTCGAGGGGGCGGGTGAGCAGCCCCAGCCTGTGGCGCAGGGCCAGATGGTCGCCGGAGAGCCGGGCGGCGGTGGACGGCAGATCGTGGGTGGCGGCCGTGGCGACGCAGTCCCTGCGCCATCGCTCGGGGGGCAGCGGGCGGCCCGTGCCGGCCCAGTCGCGTTCGAACCACAGCACGGATGTGCCGAGGACGCCCCGCCGGGACAGCGCCTCCCGTACGCCGGGCTCGACGGTCCCGAGGTCCTCCCCTATGACGACGGCTCCGGCCCGGTGCGCCTCCAGGACGAGGAGGGCGAGCATCGCCTCGGCGTCGTACCGGACGTAGGCGCCCTCGGTGGGCGGGCGGCCCTGGGGGACCCACCAGAGGCGGAAGAGCCCCATCACATGGTCGATGCGCAGGGCGCCCGCATGGCGCAGGGCGGAGCGCAGCAGTCCGCGGTACGGGGCGAAGCCGGAGGCGGCGAGCACGTCGGGCCGCCACGGAGGCAGGCCCCAGTCCTGGCCCCGGGCGTTGAAGGCG
Source organism: Streptomyces sp. MUM 178J (assembly GCF_022414575.1). Taxonomy (GTDB): domain Bacteria; phylum Actinomycetota; class Actinomycetes; order Streptomycetales; family Streptomycetaceae; genus Streptomyces; species Streptomyces chengmaiensis. Next base: position 55,276 of record NZ_JADWYQ010000036.1, read on the forward strand.
TCCGGGGGCGCGCCGACGGACATTCCCTCGGCGAAGACCTCGCGCTGGGCCCAGGCGTCCGCGCCGCCGGGGTGCACGCCCACCGCGAGGTCGTGGACGACCCCGACGGACATGCCCGCTTCGTCGGCGGCCCGGGCGGCGGCGGCGAGCTGCCGGTCGGCGAGCCAGGCGAGACGGCAGTGGAAGTCCACCCGGTCCAGCAGCTCGCGCCGGGCCCGGCCGGTCTCCGTCGACCGCGGATCCTGCAGGGCTGCGGGCCAGGAGCGCCACTCGGGGCCGTACACATCGGCGAGCGCGCACCAGGTGGCATGGTCCTCCAGGGCCTGGCCCTGCTCGGCGAGGAAGTCGCAGTAGGCGGCCCGGCGACCGGGGCCGAGCGGGACGCGGAGCACGATCCCGAGCGCCTCGCGCTTGAGCGCCCACACCGCGTCCCGGTCGATCAGCGCGCCCTTGTCCAGCACGGCGGAGCGCAGCTCCGCGCCGCGCTCGCGCAGGGCCTGGAGCCGTTCGCGGTCCGGCCCCGCGGCCGCCAGGGTGTACTCCGGCACCTCCTCGACGCGCAGATGCACGGGGTCGGGGAAGCGGCGCGAGGACGGCCGGTACGGGGAGGGGTCGGTCGTCGGCCGTCCGGGAACAGCCGCATGAAGCGGGTTGACCTGCACGAACCCGGCTCCGAGTGACCGCCCCGACCAGGCGGCGAGCTCTGCGAGGTCGCCGAGGTCGCCCATGCCCCAGGAGCGTGTGGACAGCAGCGAGTACAGCTGCACCAGGAAGCCGTGCACCCGTTCGGGGGCTTCGGGCGCGCGGGCGGGCGCGACGATGAGGGTGCAGCTGCCGGTGCGGCCGTCGGGGGTCTCGGCGGACAGCCGGTGCACGCCGTAGGGCAGGTGCGCCAAGTCGGTCACCTCGGCGGCGGGCGGCCGCGGGGCTGCGTCGCGAGGCGGGTCCGACACGGCGGCCGGCCTGGGAGGTGCGGCGGCCGGCCTGGGAGGTGCGGCGGGCGGGCGGCTCGGCGGCTCGCCCGCCCGCAGGCGGTCCGGACGTTCGCCGTCCTCGGCCTCGACCCGAAGGGAGGTTCCCTCGGGGAGGCCCGTCAGGGCGGGTGGCAGTGGCTCCGATCGCCACAGGACGACCGTCCGGGGCAGGAGTCGGGCCGCGTGGGCGGATTCCGCGCGGTGCAGGGCGTCGCGCATGGCGGCCGGTGTGGAGGCGTCGACCCCCAGCGCGGCGAGGACCGCGATGACCGTTGCCTCAGGGACGGCGACGCGGACGCCCTCGGAGGGCTCGTAGTCGGTGGCGACTCCGTGCAGCGCGGCGAGCCGGGCAAGGCCCATGCGGACTCCTGTTCAGATGTCAGACTCCTGGCGCCGACGCCCCTCCGGCCGTGCCGTACGCGGTCGGCTCGCTGGTCAGGGGTGCGATGTCGGTGAGCGGGGGCTCGCTGGTGAGCGGGGTGGCCTGGGTGAGCGGGGGCTCGCTGGTGAGCGGGGTGGCCTGGGCGAGGGGGGGCTCGCTGGTGAGCGGGGTGGCCTGGGCGAGGGGCGCGATGTCCTCGAACGGGCAGGGTGCGGTGATGTCGTCGGCAGGCGCTGCGGGCGCCGGGACCTGTTTGGACAGGGCGGAGAGCAGCAGGTTCGCGGATGCGGCCACGGTGGTGACTCCTCGTCGAAGCAGCGTGCGGGCAGTAGGCGATGGGATACGGCACCCCTACCCAGCGGACGCGTTCACATCCGTATCCGATCAGCCGACGTGTTCCGCGTCACACTCCGTACCCCGGACGGCAGTTGTCTCAAACACGGTCGACAGCGGGCGTGCCAGGCCTTGCAGCAGGCAAAAGACGCACAACGACCACGTGCATTGACACCCTCACCGTGCGGGTGGTGGGCTCGAATCCGACCTGAACGTCAGGGGAGAGCGAGGGGAGACGGTCGTGCGGCTCGGGCGCAGGAGGGGCACCGCGACTGCGATGGCGGTCGCCGTCATCGGCGGCCTGCTCGGCGGCGCTCAGGGCGCGGCCGCGGCTCCCGGGGCGCCCGGCGACCCGGAGTCCGCCGCGTCGCGCACGCAGGACCCGCAGGGCGGGCCGGCCGTGCCGTCCGTGTGGCCGCGGCCGCAGTCGCTCAAGGCGGCGGGCGCCGCCGTGCGGCTGGGCGACGAGGCGACCGTGGTGGCGGGCGAGGACGCCGACCCGCATGCGGTCGAACAGCTCATCGAGTTGCTGCGGCAGGCCGGGGTGCACACGGTGCACCGGGATCTGCCGGGCCGCGGGCCTGCGGTGCTGCTCGGCGGGAGCGGCGCGCAGAGCGCGGACGCGGCGTTGCGTGCGCTGCGGGTGCCGGAGCGCACGGATCTGCCGTCCGGCGGCTACCGGCTGGCCGTCGGCAGCGTCCGCGGCCGGGACACGATCGCGCTGGACGGGGTCGGCGAGGACGGGCTGTTCCACGCGGTCCAGACCCTCCGGCAGCTCGTGAAGGACGGTTCGGCGGCCGGAGTGGCGGTCCGCGACTGGCCTGGAACGGCCGTACGCGGTGTGACGGAAGGTTTCTACGGCCAGCCGTGGAGCCACGGCCAGCGGCTTTCCCAGCTCGACTTCATGGGCCGCACCAAGCAGAACCGCTATCTGTACGCGCCCGGCGACGACCCCTTCCGGCAGGCCCGCTGGCGCGAGCCGTACCCCGCGGTGCAGCGCGCCGAGTTCCGCGCGCTCGCCGAGCGGGCGCGGCGCAACCATGTGACGCTCGCCTGGGCCGTTGCGCCCGGGCAGTCGATGTGCCTGTCGCGGGAGGCGGACGTCACCGCGCTCAAGCGCAAGACCGAGGCGATGTACGCGCTGGGGGTGCGGGCCTTCCAGCTCCAGTTCCAGGACGTCAGCTACAGCGAGTGGCAGTGCGACGCGGACGGGGACGTGTTCGGCTCCGGGCCCGAGGCCGCCGCGAAGGCGCAGGCGCGCGTCGCGGGCGAGCTGGCGCGGCACATGGGCGAGCGGCTGCCTCAGGCGGCGCCGCTGACGGTGATGCCCACGGAGTACCACCAGGAGGGCGCCACGGACTACCGGAAGGCGTTCGCCGCGGAGCTGCCGCCCGAGGTGCAGGTGGCGTGGACGGGCGTCGGGGTGGTGCCGCGCACCATCACAGGCCGGGAGATGGCCGACGCGCGGGATGTCTTCCGCCATCCCCTGGTCACCATGGACAACTACCCGGTCAACGACTTCGCACAGGACAGGATCTTCCTCGGGCCCTACACGGGGCGCGATCCGGCGGTGGCGTCGGGCTCGGCGGAGCTGCTCGCCAATGCGATGGAGCAGGCGTCGGCCGCCCGGATTCCGCTGTTCACGGTCGCCGACTACGCCTGGAACCCCCGCGGTTACCGGCCGCAGGAGTCCTGGCAGGCGGCGCTGGACGACCTGGCGGGCGGGGATGCGCGGACCCGGCAGGCGCTGCGGGCGCTGGCCGGCAACCACACCTCGTGGATCGTCGACGCGGACGACGAGTCGGCGTATCTGCGGCCGCTGCTCCAGGAGTTCTGGCGGTCGCGGACGTCTCGGGACGGGGCCGCTCGGGACCGTGCCGCGGGCGCGCTGCGGGACGCGTTCACCCAGATGCGGGAGGCGCCGCAGCGGCTGCGGGAGGCGGAACCCGTCGCGGGCCTGGACGAGGAGGTGCGGCCGTGGCTGGAGAAGCTGGCGCGGTACGGGCGGGCCGGCGAGATCGCGGTCGACATGCTGCACGCCCAGGGGCGCGGCGACGGGGCGGCGGCGTGGCGGGCGTCGCTGGAACTGGAGCCGCTGCGGGAGTCGTTGAAGGCCCAGGGCGGGCCGACGGTCGGCAGGGGCGTCCTCGGGCCGTTCCTGGACCGGGCGGAGAAGGAGTCCGCGGCGTGGACGGGCGCCGAGCACAGGAAGGAGTCCGCGGGGCGGGACACGGTGCTGCTCGGGCGGGCGCGCCCGCTGCGGACGGTGACGACGATGGCCGAGCCGTCGGCCGAGCCGGGTCGCCTTGAGGCGCATGTGCCGGGCGAGGGCTGGCGGCCGCTGGGGCCGCTGTCGCCGAACGGCTGGACGCAGACGGACGCGAAGGGGCTGCAGGCGGACGGGCTGCGAGTCGTCGCGCCCGGTTCCGGGTCGGACGGGCCGCGTGTGCGGTCGCTGGTGCCGTGGTTCGCGGACGAGCCGACGGCCGGGCTGGATCTCGTACGGGACCACGCCGACGCCGAGATCGGCGGCGCGCCGAAGCGCATCGGCGTCGAGGTGACCGCCCGGGGGCCCGGCGAGGTGCGCGGCTCGCTGACGGCGAAGGCTCCGGCGGGCATCAAGGTGACGGCCCCCGAGGAGACGACCGTGCCGCGCGGGGTGCGGGCGACGGTTCCGGTGGAGGTGTCCGTCGCGGCGGACACGCCGCCCGGCGAGTACCGGGTGCCGGTGTCCTTCGCCGGGCAGCAGCGCACTCTGACCGTGCGGGCGTATCCGAGGACGACTGGCCCGGACCTGGCACGCGAGGAGGGCGCTGCCGCCTCCTCGTCGGGTGACGAGACCCCCGACTTCCCCGCCTCGGCGGCGGTCGACGGCGACCCGGAGACCCGGTGGTCCTCACCGGCCGAGGACGCCGCCTGGTGGCGGCTCCGGCTGCCCCGCCCGGCCCGCGTCGGACGGGTGGTCCTGCACTGGCAGGACGCCTACGCCGCGTCGTACCGCGTCCAGACCTCCGCGGACGGCGTCACCTGGCACACGGCGGCCGCGATCACCGAAGGCCGCCCCGGCCGCGCGGACGTCCGCCTCGACTCCGGCGGTCCGGTCCGCTTCCTGCGTGTCCAGGGGGACGTGCGGGGCACGGAGTTCGGCTACTCGCTCTTCTCCGTCGAGGCGTACGAGGTGGCGGACTGACCGCGGAGCCCTCGCTCCCGGACCGTTCCCAGTCAGGAAGAGGGGTCCGGGGCTGAGCCCCGGACCCCGGTCCTCGGGGTCCGGACCCCGGCAGTCCGGGCATGACAATGGCCCGGGGTCTCAGGCGGAGATGCCGTCGATCCGGGCCATAGCGTCGTCCGCGCCGTATGGCTGCAGATATGGCAGCCAGCGCGGGTCCCTATGCCCCGTGCCGATGATGCGCCAGGCCAGGCCGCTCGGCGGGGCGGGCTGGTGGCGCAGGCGCCAGCCCAGTTCCCGCAGGTGGCGGTCGGCTTTCACGTGGTTGCAGCGGCGGCAGGCCGCCACCACGTTGTCCCATGCGTGCTGTCCGCCGCGGCTGCGCGGAATGACGTGGTCGACGCTGGTTGCGACGCCACCGCAGTACATACAGCGCCCGCCGTCCCGGGCGAAGAGCGCTTTGCGGGTCAGAGGAACGGGCCCCCGGTAGGGGACCCGGACGAACCGCTTCAGCCGTACGACACTGGGTGCGGCGATGACGCGGGTCGCGCTGTGCATAAAGGCGCCGGACTCCTCGAGGCAGAGAGCCTTGTTCTCCAGGACGAGGACGAGCGCGCGGCGGAGCGGTACGACGCCGAGCGGCTCGTACGACGCGTTGAGGACCAGGACATGCGGCACGGTGGATGCCTCCTTGTACGCCGGCGGCGCGTGGCTCGCGCCGGGACGATCTGCTCTCAGTCTCTCCTTATGCCAGGTCCGAGCGCCACCATGTCCAGGTAACGGGACGAGGGTATTTTCCGACCGGCGGCCTCCCCGCGCACTCCGGGAGCCCCGCCGACCCCGCCGAACGCGTCTTCCGGGCCGGCGCCCCGGCCCGTGCGTGAGGTGCGCCACACACCGGGGTGCGCCACATACCGAACATGCCCCCGTGCGCCTGCTCTCTCCCTCCGCGCACCCTCGAACATGTCAACGGCTCCCGCCCGGTGCCCCGATAGGGTGGTTCGTCAGCATCGCACCGCCTGGGAGGCACTCCTGTGTTCTCGTCCGCGTCCTGGTCTGCCGTACTGGCCGCCGATCCGTCACCCGGAGTCGGCTCCCTCGACGAAGCCGCCAAGCAGGCCGGCGACGCCGCCGGCTGGGTCGAGGAGAACTGGTCCACATGGCTCAACACCGGCCTGCGCATCCTGCTGATCATCGCGGTCGCGATCCTGCTGCGCATCGCCGTGCGCCGCACGATCACCAAGCTGATCGCACGGATGAACCGCTCCGCCCAGGCCGTCGAAGGCACCACGCTGGGCGGGCTGCTGGTCAACACCGAGCGGCGGCGGCAGCGCTCCGAGGCCATAGGGTCCGTGCTCCGCTCGGTGTCGTCCTTTCTGATCCTGGGCACGGCGGGGCTGATGGTCCTCGGCGCGTTCCAGATCAATCTGGCCCCGCTGCTGGCCTCCGCCGGCGTCGCGGGCGTGGCGCTGGGCTTCGGCGCGCGCAACCTCGTCACCGACTTCCTGTCCGGCGTCTTCATGATCCTTGAGGACCAGTACGGCGTCGGGGACTCCATCGACGTCGGCGTCGCCTCGGGCGAGGTGATCGAGGTCGGGCTGCGGGTCACCAAGCTCCGCGGTGACAACGGAGCGATCTGGTACGTGCGCAACGGCGAGGTGAAGCGGGTCGGCAACCTCAGCCAGGGCTGGTCCACCGCCCATGTGGACGTGATGGTGCGCCCGAGCGAGGACCTGGACCGCATCCGGGACGTGGTCGCCGAGGTCGCGGACTCGCTGGCCAAGGACGAGCCGTGGAACGAGCGGCTGTGGGGTCCGGTCGAGGTGCTCGGGCTGGACGAGGTGCTGCTGGACTCGATGACGGTGCATGTGTCGGCCAAGACCATGCCGGGCAAGGCGGTCGGCGTGGAGCGGGAGCTGCGCTGGCGGATCAAGAAGGCCTTCGATGCGGCCGGCATCGCGATCATCGGCGGTCCGCCGCCCGCCGCGGAGGAGGCCTCCGGCGATCCGTCCGCCACCGTGGCCGCCCCCTCCGCACTGGCCAGCCCGAACTCTCCGCAGTCGATCGCCGCGTCCCCGCTGCCGCAGTCGCCGCAGCTGTCGAAGTAGCCGCGGCTGTCGAAGTAGCCGCGGCGCCCACGCGCTCCCGCCGCCGCGCCCCCGGGGCGACCACTCGGTCGCCCCGGGGGCGCTCGCCATTGACGGGCCCGTGACCGGTGGCCTACCTTCCTTCCCAGAAGATAGGAAACTTTCCTAACAGTGCGAGGCGTCATGGCTGCCGGATCCGGAACCCCGGGAACGCCGCGCCTGCTGCGCGCCATGAACGACCGCGCCGCGCTCGATCTGCTGCTGGAGCACGGCCCCCTCTCGCGCGCCCGGATCGGCAGGCTCACCGGCCTGTCCAAGCCGACCTCCTCCCAGCTGCTCGCCCGGCTGGAGGCGGCGGGCCTCGTCGTCGCCACCGGCACCACCGCGGGCCGCCCCGGCCCCGGCGCCCAGCTGTACGCCGTCAACGCCGGGGCCGCCTTCGCCGCCGGCCTCGACGTGACCCCGCACCGCATCCGCGCCGCCGTCGCCGACCTGACGGGCGCGGTCGTCGGCGAGTACGAGCTGCCCACGCCGGGGCGGCGGGCCCGGAGCGCGGTACGCGAGGTCACCGAGGCGCTCGACGGGGCCGTGCGGGCCGCGGGGCTGACCCGTGCGGAGGTGCGCAGGCTCGTCATCGGCACGCCCGGCGCCTTCGACCCGTCCACCGGGCGGCTGCGGTACGCCTCCCATCTGCCCGGATGGCACTCCCCCACGCTGCTCGAAGAGCTGGCCGCCGCGCTCCCGATGCCCGTCGAGTACGAGAACGACGTCAATCTCGCCGCCGTAGCCGAGCAGCGCCTGGGCGCGGCGCGCGGCCATGACGACTTCGTCCTGCTGTGGAACGAGGAGGGGCTGGGCGCCGCGCTGGTCATCGGCGGACGCCTGCACCGCGGCTTCACCGGCGGCGCGGGCGAGGTCGGCTTCATGCCGGTGCCCGGCACCCCGCTGGTACGCCGGGTCGCCAGGGCCGACAGCGGCGGCTTCCAGGAGCTGGCGGGCGCGCAGGCACTGCCCCGGATCGCCCGCGACCTCGGAGTGAAGGCCGTCCCCGGCCAAGGCCGCGGGGCACACGCCGAGGCCGCCGCGGCCCTGCTGGCACGGGCGGCGGAGGCGGATGCGCATGCCGCCGCACGGGATCCGCGGGCCGTCGGGGCCACCGCCCCGGACGCCCCGGCCCCGGCCCCGGCCCCGGACCGTGACGGCGGCGGTACGACCTCACGGCGGCTCGGCGGCGCCGACGAGGGCCCGGGCCCCGCGCGAATCGGCGACGCCGGTACAGCCGGCATGGCCTATGCCCGCCATACCGGCCGCGGCACGGGCGGCACCCGCGACACGGGCGGCACGGACGGTGCAGGCCTCATCGCCGGCGCGGCCGTCCCCGGCGGTGCGGGCCGCGACATAGGCGGCATGAGCCACTGCACAGGCCGCGACACCGGCAGTGCAGGCCGCGACACCGGCAGTGCAGGCCGCGACACCGGCAGTGCAGGCCGCGACATAGGCGGCACCGGTCACGCCACAGGTTGCGACACCGGCGGTGCGGGCCGCGGCGCGGGCGGCGCCGGCAGCCCGTCACGGCCGGGCGGCGGCGCGGACCCGGAGCCGTACCGGCGGCTGCTGGACGCCTACGCCACCGGGCTGGCCACCGGCCTCGCCTCCCTGGTCGCCGTGCTCGATCCCCGGCTCGTCGTGCTGTCCGGGGCGGTGCTCGCGGCGGGGGGCGAGCCGCTGCGCTCACGCGTCCAGGCAGAGCTGGCGGAACTGGCCGCGCCCCGGCCCCGGCTGGTGCTCGGGGCCGTACACGAGAACCCGGTGCTGCGCGGCGCGCTGGAGAGCGCCCTGACCGCCGTCCGCGACGACGTGTTCGACACCTCCCGCTGAACCACCCCCGTCCGCTCCCCGCCGCATGTCCTTCGCACGGAAAGCCCTCACCGAGGGCGACGCCCCGACCTGGGTGAAGGGTCGGCAAGGTGAGAAAGGCCTGAGACGCGTATGAAACTCGCAGTAGTGGGTGGCGGTTCCACCTACACCCCCGAACTGATCGACGGGTTCGCGCGGCTGCGCGACACCCTGCCGCTGACCGAACTGGTCCTCGTCGACCCCGCGGCCGACCGTCTGGAACTCGTCGGCGGCCTCGCCCGCCGCATCTTCGCCAAGCAGGGGCACCCCGGAAAGATCGTCACCACGGGTGATCCGGACGCGGCCGTCGCGGACGCCGACGCCGTGCTGCTGCAGCTCCGCGTCGGCGGACAGGCGGCCCGGCAGCAGGACGAGACCTGGCCGCTGGAGTGCGGCTGCGTGGGCCAGGAGACGACGGGAGCGGGCGGTCTCGCCAAGGCGCTGCGGACCGTGCCGGTCGTCCTGGACATCGCCGAACGGGTGCGCCGGGCCAACCCGGACGCCTGGATCATCGACTTCACCAACCCCGTCGGCATCGTCACCCGCGCCCTGCTGCAGGCGGGCCACCGGGCCGTCGGGCTCTGCAACGTCGCCATCGGCTTCCAGCGGAAGTTCGCGGCGCTGCTCGGCGTCGCGCCGTCCGACGTCCACCTGGGGCATGTGGGGCTCAACCACCTCACCTGGGAGACCAGTGTGCGGCTCGGCGGCCCGGACGGGGCGGAGGTGCTGCCCGAACTGCTCGCCGAGCACGGCGACGCCATCGCCGACGATCTGCGGCTGCCGCGGCCGCTGCTGGACCGCCTCGGCGTCGTCCCCTCGTACTATCTCCGCTACTTCTACGCGCACGACGAGGTGGTGCGCGAGCTGAGGACCAAACCGTCGAGGGCCGCGGAAGTCGCCGCCATGGAGCGGGAACTGCTGAGGATGTACGGGGACCCGGGGCTCGACGAGAAACCGGAGCTGCTCGCCGCGCGGGGCGGCGCGTTCTACTCGGAGGCGGCGGTGGATCTCGCGGCCGCGCTGCTGGGCGGCGGCGGCTCGCCCGTCCAGGTGGTCAACGTCCGCAACGACGGCACACTGCCCTTCCTGCCCGACGACGCCGTGATCGAGGCGCCGGCGCGGGTGGACCGGCGCGGGGCGGCGCCGCTGCCGGTTCCCGAGCTTGACCCGCTGTACACGGGGCTGATCGCCGCCGTCACTGCGTACGAGGACCTGGCGCTGGAGGCGGCGCTGCGCGGCGGCCGGGACCGGGTGTTCAAGGCGCTGCTGTCCCATCCGCTGATCGGGCAGTCCGCCTATGCGGACACGCTTGCCGACCAGCTCATCGCGCACAACCGGGAGCACCTGGCGTGGGCGTGAACGCGACTCCCGCCGAAACGGCCCCCGACACGGCCCCCGACACGGTCCTCGCCGTCGACGCCGGGAACAGCAAGACGGACGTCGCCGTCGTCGGCCCGGACGGCGAGGTGCTCGGCGCGGCGCGCGGCGGCGGCTTCCAGCCGCCGAGGACCGGTCTCGCCGCGGCGCTCGACGCGCTGGGCGACACGGTCGGGCGTGCGCTCGCCCAGGCCGGGACGGCGCAGGCCGGACATGTCTCCGCCTGCCTCGCCAACGCCGATCTGCCGGCAGAGGAGGCGGAGTCGGCGGAAGCGGTGCGGGGGCGCGGCTGGGGGCGCACTGCCCAGGTGCGCAACGACACCTTCGCGGTCCTGCGCGCGGGGCTGCCGCAGGGCGCTGAGGCCAGAGGTGTGGCCGTGGTGTGCGGCGCGGGCATCAACTGCGCGGGCATGCTGCCGGACGGCCGTACGGCTCGGTTCCCGGCGATCGGCAGGATCTCCGGCGACTGGGGCGGCGGGCAGGGGCTCGCCGAGGAGGCCCTGTGGCACGCGGCGCGGGCGGAGGACGGCCGCGGGGAGCCGACCGCGCTCGCCCGCGCCCTGCCGGGCCACTTCGGGCTGCCGTCGATGTACGCGCTGATCGAGGCGCTGCACCTGGGGCGGATCCCCATGGCGCGTACGCATGAGCTGACGCCGGTGCTGTTTGCGGTCGGAGCGGACGGCGACCCGGTCGCCCGGGCCCTGGTAGGGCGGCTGGCCGAGGAGGTGGCGACCATGGCGACGGTCGCGCTGAGGCGGCTCGAACTGCTCGACGAGAAGGTCCCGGTGCTGCTGGGGGGCGGTGTGCTGGCCGCCCGCCATCCGGAGTTGGACGAGCGGATCAGGGCTCTGCTGGCTGACCGTGCGCCCAAGGCGGTCGTGGGCGTGGTGACGGCCCCGCCGGTGCTGGGGGCGGCGCTGCTGGGCCTGGACAGCACGGGAGCGCCGCCGGAGGCCCATGCGCGGCTCCGGGCCTGGTACGGCGGCCGCTGACGTCGCCGGAGTTACCGGAGTCGCCGGAGTCGCCGGAGCTGTCGGAGCTGTCGGAGTTGCGGGAGCTGTCGGAGTTGCGGGAGCTGTCGGGAGTCCCGGAGCTCTCGTGGCTCTCAGAAGTCCCGGCGCTCTCAGGGCCCTCAGGGTCCCGGTGCCTCCGAGCCTTGTGATCCCTCGGACGGGTGACACGAAAGGGAACTCGCGTGCGGTCGTCGGCGTATTCATGGTGGGGAGTTGAGCTGGACGGGGCATGCATGCCCATAGCGGCTGCGATCAACGCGCGGGGCGGTCAAGGCTGGTGTGGAGGCCGGGCACTGCGGCCATACTGCTGGCCGGGAGCCGTTCGCTGACCCGCGCGGGGACGGGCCGCGGTCAGGGACCGAGGGGGAGGTCGCATGACACAGCCGCCGAATGTGCGGGGCACGCCGGTGGAGCAGGGGTCGGTCCGGTCGCGGGTGCCCGGGCAGCCCGGGGCCGGGAGCCACACCTGCGGAGCGGTCGTCCCCGGCGGCACGGCGGTGGCCGTCCCGGGCCACGGCGGCGGCCCGCCCCCGGTGTCCCCGCCGGCGCCGGCGGCCCCCGCGTCGGGCGACGGCCGAAGAGCCTGGTCCGAGGGCTGGTCACGGCTGTGCACAGCGGCGACCACCGAGCCGGGGCGGCTGCGGACCATCGGGGCCTTGCTGGCGGCCGTGATCGTGGCGTTCGGCGCGGTGACGGCCTGGGAGGTCTCGGCCCGGGCGTCCGCGGCGGACGACGTGGTGGGCCGCAGCCAGCCGCTCAGCTCGGACGCCGCCGCCGTCTACCGCTCGCTGGCCGACGCGGACACGGCCGCCTCAAGCGGCTTCCTGGCCGGCGTCGACGAGCCGCCCGCCGTCCGCGAGCGTTATGAGAAGGACATCGCCCTCGCCGCCCGGCTGCTGGTGGAGGCCGCGTCGACCACCGACGGCTCCAGTGCGTCGGACCGTCAGATAGCCACGCTCAACGAAGGCCTGCCGCGCTACTACGGCCTGATCGAACGCGCCCGCGCCAACAACCGCCTGGGCAAGCCGCTTGGCGGCGCGTATCTGCGGTTCGCCAACGAGCAGATGAGCAAGGAACTGCTGCCCGCGGCGCAGCGACTGTACGAGGCGGAGACGGCCCGGCTCGACCGGGACCAGGACGCGGCCCGCGGACGGCCGTATGCGGCGATCGCGCTCGGCCTGTTGGCGCTCGCCGCGCTCGGCTGGGCGCAGCGGCGGCTGCACCTGCGGACGAACAGGGTGTTCAACCGCGGTCTGCTGGCGGCGACGGCGGCGACGGCCGCGGTCCTGCTGTGGCTGGCCGTGGGGCACACCGTGGCCCGCACGCAGCTCCAGGAGGCGCGGATACACGGCCAGGAGTCGCTCACCGTGCTCAGCGACGCGCGCATCAACTCCCTGAAGGCGCGGGCCAACGAGAACCTGACGCTGGTGGCGCGGGGCGCCGTGCTCACCAACGACGGCAAGAGCGACAAGTACGAGACGGACTACGCGACGGGGATGCGGCTGCTCCGGTCCGGGCTGAGTCAGGCGCAGCGCCTCGCGGACGACGCCGCGGGGCGCGATCCCGTGGCGTCGGCCGCCGCCTCGGCCGCCGAGTGGCGGACCCGGCACGAGCAGGCCGGTGCGAAGGACAGGGCCGGCGACTACGACGGCGCGCTGGAGAAGGTCATCGGCAGCGAGGGTTCCACCGGGGCCGCGTTCGACCGGGTGGACGAAAGCCTGGAGCAGGCACTGGCGCACGAGGAGCGCGAGTTCACCCGGGCCGCACAGGACGGGCGGGGCGCGCTGTCCGGGCTTCCGGCAGGTGCGGGCGTGCTGACGGCGCTGGGTGCGGGCGCGGCCGTCCTGGGCATCGGCCGCAGACTGTTGGAGTACCGGTGAGGGTGATGAGGGGGCGGGCCATGACGGCGGGAGCGAGGGCACGCACGGCGGCGGCCCGGGCCGGGCAGGACGGAGCGAGGGCGGCCGGGGTGGCGGAGAAGGACACCAGGGCGCGGAGGGGAGCCCGCGGCGGGAAGCACGGCGGGGGCGGGCTCGCCGCGGCGGGTGTCTGCGGCCTGGCCGCCGCCCTCGCGTTGCTGCCGCTCCCCTCGTACGGGGGCGGGTACGACCCCGTCGAGACGGGCGCCGCGGACCGCGCGTACGCCGCGCGCGGCCCGGACGACGCGCGCGGCCCGGAGAGCGCGGCCTCATCGGGGACAGCCCGCGTACCGGGCGGGGCCGGGGACGCGGCGGGCTTCCCCCATACGGCGAACGGCGCGGCCGGCGCGAACGGCTCCGGCGCGGCCCGCGCTTGGGCCCTCCCGGGAGGGGCGAAAGCGGCAGAAGGCACTCCCGCGCCCGGCGACGCGGGCACGACGGGCGACGCGACCGTGCCGGACGACGATGCCGTGCCGGACGACGATGCCGTGCCGGACGCCGCGACCGCGCCGAAGGCGTCAGGGGTGGCGAACGCAGCCGCGGCGGAGGACTGCACCGAACCTGAGCGCTCCCTCGCCCCCTCATCCGCCGACGGGCCGAGCGTCGACGCCATCAAGGCCCGCGGCAAGCTGATCGTCGGCGTCGACCAGAACAGCTACCGATGGGGCTACCGCGACCCGGCCACCGGAGACCTCGAAGGCTTTGACATCGACCTGGCGCGGGCCGTCGCCGAGGACATCCTCGGCAGCCCCAAGGCGGTGATCTTCCGGGCCATCCCCACCAACCAGCGCATACCCGCGCTCGACCGGGGCACGGTGGACCTTGTGGTCCGCACGATGACGATCAACTGCGCCCGGCTGAAGCAGGTCTCCTTCTCCACGGCCTACTTCGAGGCCGGACAGCAGGTCCTGGCCCCCAAGTCCTCCCCCGTCACCGGCTATGACTCCTCACTCGCCGGCAAGAAGGTGTGCTCGGCGGAGGGTTCGACCGCGTTCGAGGCGCTGGAGCGGAACAGCTTCGGCGCGACGTTCCGGGACGAGCACGACGGAAGCCCAAGGGACGAGGACCTGCTCACGGTGCCCAATCAACTCGACTGCCTGGTACGGCTGCAGCTCGGGCTGGTGGACGCCGTGGTGACGGACAACGCCCTGGCGGCGGGCCAGGCCGCCCAGGACCCGGCGGTGGAGCTCAAGGGCGGGAAGCCGTTCACTGCCGAGTACTACGGCGTGGCGGCCGGGCTCGGCAAGGACGATCTGATCCGGCGGGTCAACCACGTGCTCGTCGAGTACCGCAAAGGTGCGTGGCAGCAGGCGTACGACAAGTGGCTGGCGGCGGATCTTCCCGGCGTGACGGGGCCTCCGGCCCCCAAGTACCGGCCGGAGCAGCGGTAGCGGTAGCGGTAGCGGTAGCGGTAGCGGACAAGTGAGAGCGGAGAGGTGATCGATGGGCGTCGCGGGACCATTCCCCGGCTCCGCCGGGACCACCGGGCCGGTGATGGACCGGGACGAGGTGGACCGTGCGCTGGGGCGCCTCGGGGCGGAGCACGAGGCGATCGAGACCTCGCTGCTCGCCCTCCAGGACCACGCGGGCCGCAGACTCCTCGAAGGGGCGGAGCTGACGGGCGTCACCAAGGACCGCTGGGCCTCGGCCGAGAGGTCGATCAGCCTGCTGTGGGGCTACTTCGAGGCCTACGCGGCCGCCCTCGACGCCGCCCGCGAGGTGCGCGCCCGGCGGCGCTGGCCGGGCCGTGAGGAGCTGGCAGAGCTGACCGAGCGGCTGCGCGGCCGCAGTGTGACGGTCGCCAACTCCGCGGCCCCGGACGGTCCACAGCTCGCCGGGCCCGACCGGCTCTCCGAGCAGTTCACGCTGGAGGAGCTGGTGACCCGGATGAACGAGTTGTACGCCGCTTCGCTCGACACCGTGGTGACGGCGGACTCCGTGTGGTCCGCGCTGCCTGCCCGGATAGACCTTCTCTCCGCCGAGTTGCGGCGCACCCGGTCGCTGGCGCGTTCGGTCGGCGTGCGGCCGGGAGAGCACCCTTCGGGCGACGACCTGGAGTCGATCACCCATGAGCTGACGGCGCTCCGCGCCCAGGTGGTGTCCGACCCGCTGGCCTTCTGGCGGCCGGCCTCCGGCCGCAGCTCGGCGCCCGGAGGCGGCCGGCCCGACACCGAACGGTACGACCGCGCGGCCCTGGCGCTGGAGGACGTGCGCCGGGAGATCGAGGCGGTGCTGCAGGTGCGGCAGGACTCGGAGTCACGGCTCGTCCGGGTCCGCGATGTGCTCTCACGGGCCGACCGCACGCTGGTCGAAGCGCGGGCGGCGCGCGGCGAGGTGCTGGCGAAGATCGCGGCGAGCGAGGTGCCCGCGGTCAGCGGCCCGCCGACCGCCCTCCATGAGCGGCTGGCCGCGGCGGCGGAGTACCGCAGGCACTCCCAGTGGCACCGGCTGTCCCCGCTGCTGGAGTCGCTGGAGCAGGAGGCCGAGGACGAACTGCTGCGCGCCCGGGAGTCCCTGACGGCCGTCACCGCGCCGCTCGCGGTCCGTGCGGAGCTGCGCGGGCGGCTGGACGCCTACCGGGCCAAGGTGGCCCGGCACGGGCTGGCGGAGGACCCGCTGCTGATCGAGCGGTACGACACGGCGCGCCGGATGCTGTGGAGCGCGCCCTGCGATCTGCGTGCCGCGGAGCAGGCGGTGCTGCGCTACCAGGGCGCGGCCGCGCAGGCGCTGGCGCACCGGAACCGCGCGGAGGAGCCATGAGGGGGGAGAGATGAACGGGAGCGACGACGGCAGCGGCGGCTGTCAGCGGCCGGGCTGCGGGGGCCGCTGCGAGGACATGGGCGGGGGCGGGATCTACTGCGACACCTGCGGGCTGGCGCCGGTGGTCTCGCGGGGCGGGCTGATCTCCTCGTCCGCGACAGGGGTGACGGCGGGGCGCTCGCCCTCCTCGACTCCCCCGGCCGTCTCGACTCCCCCGGCCGTCCCGACTCCCCCGGCCGTCCCGACGCCTTCGGGGGCCTCGTCGGCGCCCCGCTCGTCCGCGTCCGCGTCGTCGGCGTCACCCCGGTCCGTCTCCGGCCGGCTGTCGCGCTCCCTGACCCGCGGCGGCACGGGCGTCCGCTCGGTCTCGGTGCGCAGCTCCGGCTCCGGGTCCGGCGCCTCGGGGCGGGGACGGCTGGGGGCGGGGCTTGTCTCGGTGCCGGAGGTGCCGCGCCCAAACCCGCAGTCGGCCGTGATGGCCGAGCCGGAGGTTCCCGAGCGGAAGCGGTTCTGCTCGCGTGCGGACTGCGGCGCCCCGGTCGGGCGGGCCCGTGGCGACCGTCCGGGGCGTACGGAGGGCTTCTGCACCAAGTGCGGCCACCCGTACTCCTTCGTGCCGAAGCTGCGGGCCGGGGACGTGGTGCACGGGCAGTACGAGGTGGCGGGCTGTCTGGCCCACGGCGGTCTGGGCTGGATCTATCTGGCCGTCGACCGCGCCGTGTCCGACCGGTGGGTGGTGCTCAAGGGCCTGCTGGACACGGACGACCAGGACGCGATGGCCGCGGCCATCTCGGAGCGGCGCTTTCTCGCGGAGATCGAGCACCCCAACATCGTCCGCATCTACAACTTCGTGGAACACCTCGACCAGCGCACGGGTTCGCTGGACGGCTACATCGTCATGGAGTACGTCGGCGGCAAGTCCCTGAAGGAGATCGCCAACGAGCGCAGGACCGCGTCGGGCCGGCGGGATCCGCTGCCGGTTGAGCAGGCCTGCGCCTATGGCATCGAGGCGCTGGAGGCGCTTGGGCATCTGCACGGCAGGAACCTGCTGTACTGCGACTTCAAGGTGGACAACGCCATCCAGCAGGAGGACCGCCTCAAGCTGATCGACATGGGCGCCGTCCGCCGGGTCGACGACGCGGACTCCGCGATCTACGGCACGGTGGGCTACCAGGCCCCCGAGGTGGCCGAGGCCGGCCCGTCGCCGGCCTCCGACCTCTACACGGTCGCGCGCACCCTGGCGGTGCTGACGTTCGACTTCCAGGGCTATGCGAACGTGTTCGCCGACTCGCTGCCCGATCCGGACAACATCCCGGCGTTCCGCACGTACGAGTCGTTCTACCGGCTGTTGGTAAGGGCCACCGATCCCGATCCTGCGCGCCGGTTCGCCTCGGCGCAGGAGATGGCCGAGCAGTTGACGGGGGTGCTGCGCGAGGTCGTCGCACTGCAGACGGGCCGACCCCGGCCCTCCCTGTCACCGCTGTTCGGCCCGGAACCGCGCCTCACGGACACGGAGTTGTTCCAGGAGCTGACGGGCGACGTCTCGGCACTGGGGGCGCGCAGACAAGCGGTAGGCGCTCCCGGCGGGGCGAACGCGCCGTATCTCAGGGCGCTCGACGCGCGCGGAGCGGCGCTCGCGCTGCCCGTGCCGCATGTCGACCCGGGAGACCCGCACGCGGGCCTCCTCGCCGGGCTGGCCGCCCTGGCCCCCGCCGAGGCGATCGCCGCGCTGCGGTCGGCAGCGGCGCCCTCGGCGGAGACCCGGCTGCGGGAGCTGCGCGCCCGGCTGGAGCTGGGGGACGCGGCGGCCGCGGCCCGGGCTCTGGCGGAGCTGGAGCAGCGGCAGCCGGACGACTGGCGGGTGGTGTGGTACCGCGGACTCACCTCGCTGGCGGCCGGTGGACACGAGGTCGCGGCCGTCTCCTTCGACGCGGTGTACGACGCCTTCCCCGGCGAGGTGGCGCCCAAGCTGGCCCTCGGGGTGTGCGCCGAGGTGCTGGGGCGGTTGGACGACGCCGCGGAGTACTACCGTCTGGTGTGGTCGACGGACCCGGGCCATGTCGGCGCCGCGTTCGGCCTGGCACGCGTGCAGCTCGCCGCGGGCGACCGGACCGGGGCCGTGAACACCCTGGAGGCGGTTCCGGAGGGGTCGATCCACTACACGGCGGCGCGGGTGGCGGCGGTCCGGGCGCGGCTGCGGCGACGCGCCGTGAGCGAGCCGCTGCTGGACGATCTGGCGGCGGCCGCGGCGCAGGTGGAGGCGCTCCGGGCGTTCGGCCTCGACGCGCTGCGCCGGGAGCGGTTGTCCACAGAGGTACTCGGCACGGCGCTCGACTGGGTACTCTCCCAAAGTCCCGGAACGCGACCGCCGCGGGCGCAGGCCCCGCTGCTGGGCAGCGAAGTGAGCGAGCGCGGCCTGCGGTTCGGGCTGGAACGCTCGTACCGGGTGCTCGCCCGGCTCGCTCAACACAGCGAGGAGCGGATGGACATGGTGGAGCGGGCGAACCGCTTCCGCCCCCGGACGTGGGTGTGAGTATGGCGATGCACCAGCAGAACACCGGGGCGGTACGGGCGGAGTGCGAGGCGGTGTACGCGGCGGAGGTCGCCGGGCGTCCGGGCATGCCGGCC